>CAZPQQ010000015.1:0-47680 GCA_964588665.1 uncultured Dehalococcoidia bacterium
CTCACACTCCCGTTCGCCCTGAGCCTGTCGATGGGTCGTCGACCGCCCGCAATTGTTGAGCGAACATCGGAGACAGGACACTAGATTGCAACGAAACAACCATGCGTTTCGACTGACGAAAGGACATCCCGGTTGGGCTTGATGCACCAGATGAACCGCCTGCCAACTCGTGCTCGGGGCGTGTTCTACGGTTGGTGGCTCGTCGGGATCGCCGGGTTCGTCATGGTGATCTCGACCACGCCGATGTTCCATGCGATAGGCCTCTGGTTCGTCGCCCTGGAGAGCGCCTTCGGCTGGAATCGGGCGGAGCTGTCGGTTGCCTTCGCTCTGACCAGAGTCGAGGGCGGGTTGCTCGGTCCGGTCGAAGGATACCTGACCGACCGGCTCGGCACCCGAAGGCTGGTGTTCATCGGCCTGACGATCATGGGAATCGGCCTGTTGATGCTGGGGCAGGTCCGGTCACTGGGGATGTTCTACGTCGCCTATCTGGTGATGGCTCTAGGGCAGGGGATGGGGAGCTGGCTGCCCCTCACAACCATGCTCAACAACTGGTTCAACCGCAAGCGAGCCACGGCGATGGGTTGGTCGAACGCGGTGAGCCGGCTTGGCTCTCTCGCTCTGATACCGGCCATCGCGTGGGGCATCGACCCCGAGGCGGACAACCTGGGTTTCAGGCTGACCGCATCGATTCTCGGCGCCTTCGTCATCGTCGTGGCGTTCCCAATCTCGCGGCTGATAAAGAATCGACCGGAAGAGCACGGTCTGCTCCCCGACGGCGACGAGCCGATCGATCTCGACGACCCGACCGACGGCTCAACAGGTGCGCGAGCGGCCAGGGCCGCATGCGCTCAGATCGACTTCACGGTGAAGCAGGCGCTGAGGACATCGGCATTTTGGTACATTTCGATCGGCCACGGGCTGACTTCGATGGTGCTCATCGCCATGATGGCTCATCTGGCGCCGATGCTGACCGACCAGGGTCATTCGTTGCAGACAGCCTCCTACGTCGTCACGACCTACACCGCCGTGTCCATGGTCTTCCAACTCGTGGGCGGCTACATCGGAGACAGGGCGCCGAAGCGCATCGCGTTGTTCGTATTCATCATGATTCAGGCCGTGGCCGTGTTTGTGTTGACCTTCGGGAGCGCGACGCTGGCCACCGCGTACATCTTCGCCGTGCTGTTCGGAATAGGCTTCGGCGGACGAAACCCGCTGACCACGTCGATCCGCGGCGACTATTTCGGCCGCCGTTCGTTTGGCAAGATCATGGGAGTTTCGCAGGTCCCGATGAACATCCTGCTTCTGATCGCCCCCACCTTCGCTGGCGTGATGAGAGTCATACAAGGCGACTACATCTTCGCGTTCGCGGTGCTGGGAGTGTTCAATCTGTTTGGCGGAGTTCTGTTCCTGATGGCGCGCAGGCCGTCCACGCCAGCGAGTGAGCAACCATGTGGGGCACCCGCGAATGCCACCGGAAACGCCGGCAGCTCAGACTCGTAGCCATCCCGCCGTTTGACCGTTTTGGAAGTGGGTCCGCTACTCGACAATTCGGAACATGTGCCGACCCGACGGCTCCAACAACACTGGTGGAATCGGGTGAAATTCGCCCTGCTCGTGGGACCAGAGCAGGCGAACGTCGGAGGGCGGACTTGCCGAGAGGTACTCAACCCGGATGGGGTGGTCGCCGGGCCTGAGCCGGATGTCGGGTCTGGCGGCCTCCGAGCCGGCGGCCGCGTGCGTGGCGACCATCGCCCCGTCGATGAACAGCTTCACCGAGCCGGAGCCTTCGACCCTGAAGTTGTACTCTCCCGGAAGCGGATTCTTCAGAGTCCCCCGCCAGACTGCCAGCGACGGCTCCGCGACAGGCGGCTCGTAGTAAAATAAGTCCATCGAGGGCGTGATTCGGGATTGGTCCGGTGTCTCCTGTTCCTCGTCGCCGGCGTAGAACAAGCCCGCCAACCCCATTGGCTTCACTGACCCTCGGTACAGATTCCCGAGAGGGATCGGTGTCATCTCTCCTTCGGGCGGCTGCCAGAGCAACCGCACTGCGCCTCGCGGGTCCAGAGCCGTTCCCCGGATAGACAGCGAGTGAAGCCCGACGCCGGGAACGAGCGTTATCTCCCTCCGGCTGTGATCGAGGATGATCTCGCCGTCCAGAGTGACGGTGTCTCCAACGTCCCCTTCCAGGCGGAGCGTGTATTCGCCCGTCAATACGGCGTGAATGCTTCCTTCCAACTCCACTTGGTATGGATGCTGGATAACCGGCCCCATCCCCGCATGCCAGGTTGAGTCCCGAATGACGTCATCTTTCCCGGTGTCCGATCCGTCCCCGTTGAGGTACGAGACCTTGAGGCCTTGCCGGTCGGCCAGTTGCTCCGCGCTGATCTTGATCGAGTAGAACAGCACGTCGCTGCCCCCGGGCGCTCGAATCTCCTCGAATTGGGCGTTGGGATAATAAGCCTTCATAGTCTCGAAAAATCCGGTCTCGCGAGGTTCCAGGTAGATGGACGCCCCCCGCCAAACATTGGCTGAGTCGATCGGGATCCGGAGCGGAGCATCGATAACCTGAAGCTGCGGATGGTCCGCCAGCAAACCGGTGGTCAACCCGTACAGGTACTGTCGCGAAATCCATAGTGTGTATCCACGCTGTTGCTGGGTCGCCATGTCTCGCGCCATCAATGTCTCGTCTGTCGAGAATGCGGCGTATACCCTGGGGTCGTTGGCCTGGTCGTCGAAGTACGTGCTCGCGTTGTCGTAGGCGATCAGGCTCAGCAAAGCGAGCAAGGCTGGCGTAGCGGCTCGTCGCACCCAGATCCACGGCGCCTCTCGTCCGGCTCTCCAAGCCACGCCGATTGCCAGGGCGGCCAGCGCCGCCGCCGCCGGAATGACAGTGATGGATCGCAGCGACTGCGGCGCTTCCCACGGAACGGTCAGCACGCCGGGCGCCACCATGAATAGCATCCAGAACGGGAGACTGAACAACGCTACGTCTCGCCATCGCCACAGCGCGACGCCCAATCCCAGCAACATGAACAAGCCGGTCAGATAGTCGAGCATGGGCGCGCCGGGAAGATTGTGGCGTGGGTTGGGGTCGCCGCGTTCGTTGAACATCATTACGTGTTCGGCCAGGCTGGTCGTGATCTGTGACGCAACCTGGTCGCGTGGAACGACGTTGAACACCGCCGTTGAGCGGGTCCGGTCGAAGAACAGATCCGAGTCCTCGAATGCGACCTGGACCACCGGCGCCGCGACGGCCAGAGCGACCACGGCCATGACTAGTGTTCGTCCGACCAGCCGCCGCATACCGGGACGCTGTACCAGGAGGTGGTGCAGCAACATGAAACCGACCACCAGCGGAAACATGCGCAGAGATGCGTACAACCACATCCCCAACCCAAGCGACGCGCCGGCGAATCCGTAGTCCGAAACCCGGCCCGACCGCAAAGCACGCAACGTCAGGTACGCGATCAACGCCGCAGCGAACGGCGCCGTGATCCCGTGCACCCCGATGCGGCTCCAGTTCAGGTCCCACCGCATCACCGCGACGAGAAAGGCCGCCACGAGGCCGATCCGTGCGCCGAACGCCAGTCGCACGAACAGGAATGTGGTTACGATCCCCGCCAACCCGAATGCCACGGCAACGATCCGGCCGGTTGTCATCGCCGTGCCCGCCAGCTTCACCAGCGCGGCAATGGGGAGGAGGAACAGTGTCGGAAGGTTGGTGGATGGCGCATACACTGCCGCGTTCCCGGGGTCGCCGGCTATCTGGCGTGCTTCGAGAAGGTTGTCTGCCTCGTCGAACCAAAGCCCCGCGGGGAGTTGTTCGAGGTTGTACACCCTCAGCGCCAGCGCCAAGGCCAATATTCCCGCCAGCAAGACCCAAGGTTTGAGCGTACACAGCGACACCCGCAACCCGCCGGCCGCGCGAAGCTTTTGGGCAAGAGCGACATATCGGTTCTCCAGCGCGGGAAGGGCTGCCAGCAAGATCACAACAGACGCCCCGAAGGCGTACCAGGCCAATGTCAGGCTGTCGGCATCCTCCAAGCCGAATCCGCGAACGGAAACGAGCAGGAGTCCGGCGCTGACGAATATCGCCCATATGCCAAGCTCGGACTCGAGCGACAGCCCGGTCCGCCACCGTCGAACGCGGGCCGCGAGCGATTGTGCAGGCGTGTCAGCGTCCCGCTGTGCGTCGGCCAGTGGGGAGACGTCGCTCGACCGAATGCCGCCGCGCGCGTTGTTTATGGCTTGCGTGAGCGGTCTGCGGACGACAGACAAGGTCATCGCGGCGACGGCAACGGCCAAAGGGGCGACGGCCCATTTTAGGTTGCCGTCTCTGATGAAATACTGCGCAAGCCCACCCAGCGCCAACGCCGACGCCACGAGGACGAAACGGATCGCTCCTCCCGATGGGCGAAGCAAATCGGGGCTCTTCACGTCGGGAATTCGGTCTTCGCTACGCCCGTTTCGTAAAGTTCGCCGATTTCCGCATCGGAGAACCCAGCCTCGAACAAGATCAGACGCGTTTGCTCTCCCAACAGAGGAGTCGACAGCGCCACGCCGCCTGCCCGGCCCGAGAACTTGACCAGGTTTGAGGCAAGGCTGAGGGCGCCGAGGTTCGGGTGCCGGAGATGTGAGATCAACCCGTTGTCAGCCGCCTGCGGATGGTTGAAGAACGCCTCGTCGTAGTTCGCGACGACAGGCGCACTGGGGACGCCGACAAGGCCAAGGGCGTCGATCACGTCCTCGACGTTCCGAGCGCCGATCGCGTCCTGCAACAGTGCGACCAATCCCGATTCGTTCGCGGCACGCGACTCGCCGGATTCGAATCGCGCATCAGTGAGCAGATCCTCGATGCCCAATGATTCGCACAACGGGCCCCAGTGGCGTTGATCATCGGCCGCCAGATAGAGCCAGCCGTCTTCGGCCTGGTATAGGCGTCGGAGCGCACTCACGCCATAATGCTCGCTGTCGGTGAGGATGCGAGACGGTTTGTCGGTCGCCCGCATGAAGCCGTCCGCGCCCATGATGATGCCGCCGCTGAGGAGGTTTGTGTTCATCTTCTGGACGATGCCGTATCGCCGACGGGCGTACAGCGCGAGCGTCGCCCCCAACGCGCCCATCGCGCCTGCCGTGTAGTCAGTGGGGGCCAGGATTCCAAGGAACATTGGAGGCCCTTGGCCGCCCTGTTCCCGCTGCAAACCCGTGATGGCCTGGGCCAGTGGGTCAACGCCCGGCCTGTGTGCATACGGACCGGTCCATCCGTACGCGGTCACGTGCGCCTCGATCAGCTCAGGGTTGAGTTCGGCTAGAGTATCGCTGTCCAGACCCATTCGATCGGTTGCGCCGGGCCTCATGTTGGCGAGGAGCATGTCGGCGTTGGCGGCGAGGCGGCGCGCCACCTCCCGTCCCTCCGGCGTTCGCGTGTTCACCGAGATCGACTGCTTGTTCGCGTTGTAGAACAGGAATCCGGACCATCCGCCTGGCCGCGAGATGTCTCCGTCCAACGACTCGAACTTGATCATGTCCGCTCCGAGGTCGGCCAGCAACCGCCCCGCGATCGGACCGGCAATCACGTTCGTGATCTCGAGGATGTTCACGCCCGCCAACGGAAGCGACTTCGCATCGCTGCCAGCAACTCCGCTTTGCTCGGACTGTTGGCCAGAATCGGCGACGCCCGATGCACTTAGGCTATCGAGAACATCATCCAACGCGACGGCTTTCGACGGCCTCGGCCCGCGAACTCGACCGGGAGTCTTCGATAGCTGGATGGGAATTCCGGCCAGTGTAGTCTTGCCGAAAACTGGGTCGTCGAGCTCCATCGCCATTTCGTTGTACAGGATCTGCGGGTCGTCCAGCGCCTCTTGGGCCGTCCCTGAACGTGCGGACGGCACGTCGGCTGCCTCGAACAACTCTTGCCACTCCGCGGCAGGCCTGGCCTTCATGACGTCGCCCACCATGTTGAACAGCCTGAGCCGCGCCTCTTCGTTTTGAGGCATCCTGCCATCACCGAACTCAGGGTCGGTCATCTCGTGTGCAATGCCCATCACCGCGGCGGCCAGGTCGACGAAGCCGGAGTGAATGCATCCGAGCTGGACCCACTCACCGTCCGCGCACTCGAACACGCTGTAGAACGGACCGCCGCCTTGCGGTGAAGTCATACGGAACGATCTTGATTGCAGCTTGTCTGCTCGCACCCTGGGCGAGTACAAAAGCGCGCCGGCCATCAACGAGGTCTCGATCTTCGTGCCTCGTCCCGTCTCCTCTCGCTGATAGAGGGCGGCCACGATGCCGAGGGCCGCCAACAATCCCGCGCCGACGTTGGCGACAGGATGCATGACATGGATCGGGCCGTCTCTGAACGACGGCTGGCTGGCCAACACCCCCATGCGGGCCAGCACCAGGTCGGGGTCGGCTGGCTCGCCGCTCAACGGACCGGCCAGTCCGTAGCCTGTGATCGAGCAGTGAATCAGTCTGGGACTGTCCCATTTCAAGCCGCTCAACAGCGCGTCGGCGTATCCCGTCGAATCCGGTGGGCTGTCTTCCAGCAATACGTCCGCTCTTGCGACAAGGTGGTCGAGAGCGTCTCGCTCTGTCGCTATGTCGGCGGTCACGACCTCTTTGCCACGGTCCCAGAGGGCGTACACAGGCTCCGCGCGGACCACGGGCTGGCCCGGCTCGGTGACTCGCACGACGCGAGCTCCGTTGTCGCATAAGAACATGGTGGCCAGTGCCCCCGCCAAGCCGGTGCTCAGATCGAGCACCAGGATTTCGCTCAGGGCGCTGTTTTGCTGGTTGTCGTTTGTGTCCGAGGGCATGTACGCTCCGCGATCTGTTGGTTTCGAGTGGTCTGGCTTTCAGTCGTGAGGTTCATTGTTGGCCGCATGCGGTCGGGTGTCAAGGTGTCGGGACAAAGCAAAACCCCGGACTTTCGAAAAGTCCGGGGTTCAGTGAATTCAGTGTCCGGTCTACAGGCTAGTTGTCGTCGGCTGCGACCAGAGAACTCAGCCGGTCTCGCACAACGGCGCGCATCTGCTTGACTCGAGGTAGATTCGGGAACTGGCCGTCCTCTTCCTTCTTGTCGAAGATCTTGTCGCCGTCGACGTACACCTGAAGAATGCCGGCATCGCCGGGGGTAAGCTTAATAGCTACGTCCTTGCCGCCCTCGGCAAAAAACTCGGAGGCCATCCAGGCCGCCGTACCAAAATGCGCTCAAGGAACGCAGTAGATGATCTCGATCTCGAATTTTCCTTCACCAGCCATAGGGGCCTCCTCCTGAACTTGCGTTCTCGACCCGCTCCCGACACACACTCGCCAGAATCCCACCGGTCGATGTCGCTGACCTTATCAATCGACGGTAACATACGGCATTTGGGGTGTCAATCATGTCGAGATATGACGCCATACGCGTGCGTATGGCGACCTCGCAACCCACTCAGGCGTGATCGAATTCGAAATCCTCACTCCTTCGCCAGTATCTCCTTCAGCACCAACTTGGCCAGCTCCTTGTCCAGCGGCTGGTTGTTGGCGCCGCATTTCGGAGAGTGGATGCAGCTCAGGCAGCCAGCCTCGCATGGGCACTCGGAGATGACTTCGTAGGTGGCCTGCCAGAGGTCTTCAATGACGTCGTAGCCGCGCTCCGCCACCCCGACTCCGCCCGGATGGCCGTCGTGAACGAACACCTGCGCCTGGCCCGTGTCCGGATGCAGGGGAGTCGATATCCCGCCGATGTCGTTTCGGTCGCACAGTGCGAAGAGCGGCAGCAACCCGATCGCGGCGTGCTCGACGGCGTGCAGGCCGCCCGCCAGGTCCAGTTTGTTTTCGGTGATGAACTCCAGCGTCCCGGGCGGCACGTCGAACCAGAAGGCGATGGTGTCGTAGCTCTGGGGCGGCAGGTCCACGAACTCCTCGCCAAGGTTCTCGTCCGTGTAATGGGATTTGCGCCTGAACCCGACCACGTGCATCGACACGTTGACCTCGCCCAGGTGGATGGTCGTGCGTCCAGCCTGCTTGCTCTTGAGCGTGTTCAGGATGCGGGTTTCGGTGTAGTCGCGGACCACCGTGTAGAACGGGGCGTCTGATCTGTCGGCATAGGCAGTGTGCGACTCCAGGTCGAGGTCTTTGATCAGGTACGGCTCGCCTTGATGGAGGTATATCGCTCCCGGGTGAAGCTGCATGAACGCGGTCTCTTCTGAGACGGTTTCGAGAATCGCGCCGCTTTCTTTCTCGACCAGTGTGTAGATGTCCGATGACGCGGAGCGTATGTTCACCTGTTCGGCTGGGTACGCGACTTCCGGCTGCAGGTGCCATCGGTCGGACCGTGTGTGCATGAACTGGTCTTCCTGCAGCTCGTCGGCGTACCACAGAAGGTCGGGGCCGAAGAACTCGGTGTCGGCCATCGTAAGAGGCGCCTCGTAGGCGGCGCATAGCAGGTGCGGCTTCAGGATGTACGGATTGGACGGCGATATCCGAGCGCTCTCGTGGCTTTTGCCGAAAAACGACTCTGGGTGACGCATCAGATACTGGTCGAGCGGGTTGTCGTGGGCGATCATGACGCTCAGTGACCGCTCACCACGGCGTCCGCTGCGTCCCGCCTGCTGCCATGCACTCGCGATGCTGCCAGGGTAGCCGGTGATCAGAGTCGCGTCCAGGTTGCCGACGTCGACTCCGAGCTCCATCGCATTCGTGGTCGTGATGCCCAACAAACGGCCTTCGAATAGGTCGCGCTCGATCCTCCTCCGGTCCTCGGGCAGATAGCTGGCGCGATACGGGGCGATCCGTTTTGCGACGATCGGGTGCGTCGGCTTGAGCTGGTCGCGGACGTAGACGTAGATGAGCTCGGCGGTTCGGCGGCTGCGAACGAAGGTCATGGTCCGAACGTGCTTTCGCAACAGCTCCGAGAAGATCTGCGTCGCCTCGCCGTTGGTGCTTCGGCGGCTCCCCTTGGCTATGTCGATCATGGGCGGATTCCAGAAAACAAAGTCCTTGCCGCCGTACGGGGAGCCGTCCTCTTCGATCACGTCGAAGGGCAGGCCAACTAACCGCTCTGCATGCTCCGCCGGGTTGGCGATCGTCGCGGAGCACAAGATGAACTGCGGATCGCTGCCGAACACCCTGCACAGCCTGCGGAGCCGCCGCATCACGTTGGCCACGTGGGAGCCGAACACGCCGCGGTACACATGGGCCTCGTCGATGACGACGTACCGCAAACCTCGGAGGAACTGGTGCCAGGTGCGATGGTTCGGAAGGATGCCCAGGTGGAGCATATCCGGATTGGAGATCACGACCTGCGAAAGCCGGCGAATGCCCGAGCGATCTTCTGTCGGCGTGTCTCCGTCGAAGATGCCATGCCGAACCCTGCGCTCCTCGGGGATCAGCGCGGCCAGCTTCTTCTCCTGATCCTGGGCTAGCGCCTTGGTAGGGTAGAGGTACAGAGCACGGGCCGACTTGTCGGTCAGCAACGCGTCGATCACCGGGAGGTTGTAGCACATGCTCTTGCCGCTGGCTGCTGGCGTCGCAACGATGATGTTTCGCCCCTGCCTGAGAGCATGGACTGCCTCGACCTGGTGGGCATAGAGCGAAGTCACGCCGGTCTCGTCCAGCTTCCGGTAGAGCCGCTCGTCTAGGGGAGGGTCGATCTGCCCAATCGTAGCTTCTCGGACGGGTATCTGCTCGACGTGCACCATCTGGTCCTGGTACCAGAGCAGGCTTTGGAGATGTCTTAGGAAATCCGCTGTATCCATAGGCCTTGATAGAGTTGGAGCTGGATTCACGCTGCTAGAATCCGGAGATCGCCTCCACTTCGCTGTCGAGCAACTCGATGTCCTCTCGCGACGACTCGATGTACGAGACGACCCGGTCCAACGTCTGCTCCGCGATCCGTCCGCTGTTGCTCACGCACGTGATGCCCAGCGTCGTCACCTGCCACGCTTCGTTGTCGTCCACTTCGGCGACGGCCACGTTGAACTTGTTGCGAATTCGGGGGCACAGCGAGCTCACGACCCTGCGCTTGCCCTTGAGGCTATGGTTCTCAGGCAAACGAAGCGTGACTTTACACACGCCGACGTTCATGCTGCGACCCTCGATCCGAACATTTGTGCATTATACCACCAGCGTGCCACACTCAACTCGGGTTCGACGTCGTTATGGTTCACCCATCTGACGGGCTGCTCCGGCGTACATCTACCACTCGTTTCGTCCGTAGCCAATGTTGGACGACGACTCCGTCGCCTTCGGCCAGTCGGTTGTACATGTCTCTGGGCGCCTTGAAAGGTAGGCCGGCGACACGTACAAAACATCCGTCGACCCAGTCCCCGCTGCGACCGTCAGTGTTCGTGGCCACCCACATCGAGTCAATCTTGCCCACCGTTTCGGCGGCGCCGCCCAATCGCTCCAGAACGAATTTCATTGCGGCCGTGAAAGGCCAAACGACGAGAAACGTCAACCAAAACGCCAAGAACAAGACGTTGCCGATCCAGGACACCAGAAATTCTGGACCCTCGACGCCAAATCGATCCGCCGGCACAGTCGGTCCGAGGGCTTCCGGTGCAGCGTCCGTCCCGGAAGGGAACTCGGATGATCCCAAAAACAGATGGCGCGCCACTGTATCGAGGGCGAACCAGTAGCTCGTGTCATCGATTCTTCCTCGAGACGGATCGGTGGTACGATCATGAGAGGGACGCCGGTCCGATTCAAATGAGCATGCTATCGCCAGGCGCCGGTTGTGCTCGGTATGCAGGTTCCATGAGGGCCTCGAAGGCCACATCCTGGCCAGCTTTGAGGACTTCGCGAAGTAGCCAAGAATTCCGCCGTAGATACGGATGTCCTCATCCAACCATTCGGCGCGAATGGTCAATCGTGGATTTTCGAACAGGCGCCGGTTCAATAACTTGTCGGAGTTTAGCCGGTCGATGACTCCCAGGCCCATGTCGTTGCCAACCCAACAGATGTCTGGGACAAGTTCCAGGAGACTATCGTCGCCATCGTCGTCAAATGCGTGGCCTTCGTAGATTGCGTAGTTGAGGCGGAAATCGTCCATTCCGGGGCGGAGCGCGTATTCTGGCGCGACCGTCAGCGAAAGCCTCCAATCGCCCGCACTCCCATCGATCCCGGTCCGCGTGTTGGCCAGCGCTGGTGGACCCTTGAAATCGATGGCGCGGATCGGTCCTCGTTGACAAACTATCCTGCTATCGTATCGCACTCGAGGCGAAGCCCATCGAGGCTCTCGCCCCAGTCTCTGCAAGAACTCGAAAATCCACTCAGCGCCGCCGTCTGAAGACCGTACTCCTCTCTCGCTGTCAGTAGCCGCCGATCCCCATCCCTCGTTCGACATACGCTCGTTCCAACGAGCACTGACCGCACGGGATCGGTGTTCTCTGTTCGCCTCCGCAGATTCATCGGCTGCGACGAGCGGCCACTCCATTTCCGTCTTCACCGCTTTGATGATCTCTCGTACTACACGATTCGTCTTCAGAGGATAAGGGCCGACGGCTGTGTAGGCGTCAATCGAATCGGGTAGCGCTTCCGCAAGGGTGCGCTCTTCGCATATGCATCGCATCGAGTCGAAGGGAATCACGATCGCGGGATTAATGTTTTCTTGTCGGACAAACTCGGCTGCCTTCTGGGGTGTTATCGGTCCCTCGTTGGCCTCAATCCAGGTGTGACAGGCGTTGGTCCCGCAGTAAGGACATCCTGCCTCACCCCAATAAACCGAGAACCCCGATTCGTGCCGAGAGACCAGCAACCATGCGCCTAATTGGTCGGGGCAGGCCCCGCAATCTGCTCGGAGTAGATCGGCTTCTCACCGCGAGCGAAAGCTACAATCTCGTATTCGCGGTCCTCTAGGGCCGTAAATACGTTATCCTCGGGGATTTCTGCGCTCATCGGTGTCACTCCGCTCACGCTGATGTATGACCCTTTAAGCGGTTGACAGCACGCTCGAAGGCGGGGAAGGTTCGCTTCTCACGCCACATACTCCGCCGGAGAATCCATGTCATCGGACGGCAATGTCAGCGCTTAGCGGATTATACCGTGGCAAAAGGGAGGATGCTAATCGTGGGAGCCGCCGAAAGTTGACGGCTTTCCGGGAGAATCGGGGACTCGTCCATAACGACGGCGGAATCCTGAGCTCGTGTCGATCTAAATTCCCGGGTGAGTCGACGAGTGTCCAATGCCGGCCGTCCACCACCACGTTCTGTCGGGAATCCCCGCCGTCGAGGGCGACGATAACAACGCGTGGGTTGCGAAGAAAGGCAGTTCGCGAGGAGAAATCTCAGGGAAAAGAAAAGCCCCAAGTAACCTTGCCTCAGTCCTCCACCCTACGCGCCGCCGACAGCTTGCGCCGCCTGCCGCCCACCGGGCCTCAGCCACCTCGGCTCAATCACTTGGGACTCTTTCAATATAGCCAACTTTCGCGATTTTGTCAATGCCTGCCCATCCCGTTGCCCTTATGGAATACATAACGTGACGTTATGATTCAACTCCGACCAGCAGCGTGCTCCCATTCCGCCCTGGGCAGGCGGCGGGACGTTGGCATATAATGGTTCGGTAAGAGTGTCCGGCGACACAAGTGTCTCGGGAGGGAGCCGAACGAGATGGATTTTACATTCGAACGAGGCAGCATCGACGCCCCCAGAGGACACGCGCTGATGTACTTCCGGAGCTCGAAAGACTTCGACGACTGTTGGGCCACGTACATGATCGTGTTGCCGATCCTCGTTGACGTAGCCAAATACGTCCCACCGTTTCTGATGAACCAGATGGGCGAAATCGGACCCAAGGATCTTTCGTCCTTCGCATTTCCGCCGGCGCCCGAGCCGGTCGGCGATTACTCGTACGTCGAGGAATTGGCGTCCGCCCGCGAGGACGACATCGTGTTCGGGGGCACGGTCAACCCGGACGACGTCACGTCCACGATGATGCGCGTCAACGAGGCTATCGGCTGGTACGCCCAGGCGTACAGTGACAGCAGACAGATCCCCGGCGAGCCCGAAACCGCTGAAGCTTCCGAGGCTCTGCCCGGTTATGGCGTCAGCGAGGTCCTCTACGATCTCATGAGTGACAGCGACAAACTTGGCGAACTCACCAAACTGGTGGGCCGCCTTAGAGACGCGGTCGAGTCCGGCGATGACGGACTGACGGCCGAGACCCAGAGCGAAATAGACATCCTCGGGCGGCATCTGCCCGACAACCATCAGATCGACCAACTGGCGCACGCCGCGAAAATCGCGGGAGAAACCGGGGCCAAGCTGGCGAACCTGTACCTGCAGCGCTGCTTCCATCTTCTCGGCGAGGAGTACGTGAAGCTGGGCCAGGTCGAAGAGGACATCCAGGCGCTGGAGGCCGGCGAGGCTTCCTGAGCCTGGATGTCCGAGCGTCGGCGCTGCGACCGTCAGATGCTCTCAGGGCCGCCTGTCCGCTGCCGCCCGCAACCAACCCCAGGCCGGGCGTCGCACCGATCCGCAAAAGGGCAGATCGCCCCTTCTGTCCTTTCCGTCCCTTCAGTCCCTTTTTCGCCTCCACCCGCAATCGCCTGGCCACGGCAGGTTCCCTCGCCGCCTGCCAGTTCGGAAGATTGCCACCCGGCGTTGTTTGCATTACCCTCGTTGCCGGGGATGCCGAAATGACGCACGCACAGCAACTGGAAACAAAACTTGACCAGGAGGACACCGTGACCTACGAGAACCTGTTGTACGAAGTCGACGAGCGGGTGGCGACCATAACGCTGGACCGGCCTGAGAAGGTCAACGCGTTGAGCTGGGACATGCGGCAAGAGCTATACGCCGCGTTGAAAGCAGCCGAGAGAGATCAGGACGTTGGGTGCATCGTCATCAAAGGCGCCGGACGTGCGTTCAGCGCGGGGTACGACCTGACCCCAGCCGACCCGTCGCCGAACCAGCCTCCGGGCGGATACGTGTCGCCTGATCTGGACAAGCTGACCGGCCAATACGCCCGAGACCTCGTGAACGGCTGGTGGGTTATCTGGGAGCTCGCGAAACCGGTGATTGCCCAGGTTCATGGCTGGTGCCTGGCCGGCGCCAGTGAGCTGGCGTCGATGTGCGACATCCTGTTCGTCGCCGACGACGCGCAGCTGGGGTACCCGCCGGTTCGAGCCCTGAGCTCGCCCGACACGCTGTACTTCCCGTGGAAGATGCCCATGAGCTGGGCCAAGTACCTGATGATGACCGGCAAGCCTGTGGCCGGAAAAGACGCCGTCACGATCGGCTGGGCGACGAAGTCGTTCCCCGCTGACCGACTCGACGAGGAAACGCGGATCGAGGCTCGCGCAATCGCGTCGATTCCCGCCGACATGCTGGCCTCCAATAAGAAGGCGACCAACCGGGCTTACGAGATCATGGGCATGCGCACCGCGATGGACGTGGGCGTCGACTGGCAGGTGCTGTCAACTTATCGCAACACCGCCGGCGAATTCGGCAAAATCTCGAAAGAGGAAGGTCTGCGGGCAGCGCTGCAATGGCGCGACGGACCGTTCAAAGACTACTCAGCCAGGCCGAGAGACGACCGGTAGCTGCCAACTGTTCCGTGATAACACAATCAGGCAGCGATTGCGCCAGGCAATCGGTTGGGGGAGTCGAGAGGGGCACAAGCCCCTTTGGTTAGGGGTTTGGGGGTATACCCCCAAACTTCAATCCCCCTTCCCGAAAAGGAAGGGGGGAAACGGGGGATGGTTGTTTCCGACCCCGGGAATAGTTCGGTTATGAACATCGACCTGACTCCCAAGGCGGGGATCCTGCCCGCCTACCGGCCCACGAACGACGGCCTGCGCTTCTCCACGAACGCGCGCACGCCCTCTTTGTGGTCCTCGGTGCGTCGCGCGATGGCCTGCGCCGGACCCGCCAACCGCAGACTCTCCGCAAAATCCACGTACAGCGACCGTTGCACCAGCCTCTTGATCAGCGCCATCGAGTACGTCGCTCCGTCGCCGATGCGCTTCGCCAGTTCGAGCGTCGTGTCCATCAGCTCCTCGTGGGGCGTGACCTTGTTCACTATTCCCAATCGGAACGCCTCGTCAGCGTTCATGATGTCGCCTGTGTATTGCAGCATCATCGTGTTGCCGAGCCCGATCAGGCGGGGAAGCTGCCAGCAGGAGCCGTCAGCCGGAATCAAACCGCGGCGTACGAACATCTCGGACATCCCAACCTTCTCCGACGCGATTCGGATGTCGCACGACAGCGCGATCCCCATCCCGAGGCCCATCGCGTAGCCGTTGACCGCCGCGATCGACGGCTTCTGCAGCTCGTGCAACCGAAGCGGGATAAACCTGACGTCGTCAATCTCTTCCGTGCCTTCGTCCGCGACTTCCGGCATCTCTGCCCAACGCTGTTCGAGCACCTCCCAGGGCAATACGCCCTCGGGCAACGGCGGCTCGGACTCTCGCGACTGATTGGCGTCGTCCATCCGCTTGACGTTTGCGCCCGAGCAAAACGACGGGTCGCGGCCCGTCAGCACCAGCGCCCTGAGCTCGGACGACCCTTCGAGCCGGTCGATCTCCTGGTTGAGCTCGCCGGCCATCTGCTCTCCGATCGAGTTTCTCGTCGGCGCGTCATCCATGGTCAAGACCAGTACGGCGCCGACCTCTTGTACGTCGATGAAGTTGTATGCCATCGTTTCTGTCCTCCATTCTTTAGCTCTCAGCCGTTCCGCGTGTCGTCGTTTCGGGGCGACCGGCTACTTTTTCCAGTTTTGTCCTGAGACGGCCGAAGAAATCGTTCATCATCAACTTGGCGGCGCCGCTGAGCAAGGGTTGGCTCAGACGCGCCGCGAACCCGCTCAATTTGGCGTCACCGTCGACATCCACCCGGGTTCGTTCGCTGTCGATCTCGGTGAACTCGACGGCACCCTGTCCCGTAACTCCAACGCCCGCGCCGCTGCCTTCGATGGTCAGCCGGTATGACTCCAACTCAACCTCGTCGGCCATCGCGATTTTGGCCGAGGCATTCCCGGTGAATCCGGCCACGTGAACGCTGACCGTCAGATCGTACGAGTCGCGCCCATTTGTGCGCACTTCATGGGCGCCGGGAAAGCAACTCGAAAGGAATTCCGGCGAACGGAGGGCGTCCCACACGTCCTGCCTCGGGGCATCGAAATCGTACGAACCTTCGACTCTCACAACGGATTCTCCCGCATCCCTAAAACTTCTGCCCGTAAATCTAACACACGCTGCGGGCAGCCGTCATCGAGCGGGGATCACCGCGTCGAGTCAAGCTAGCCGTCGAAATAGGCCGCGAGTCGCCTCAAGGCCTCCTCGAACCGAGCGCGAGTCGACGAGCCGTACGATATCCGCACGAAATCGCGCCACTCGCCCCCGAACGCGCTGCCTGGGACCGTAAGGACATTGCTCCGTTCCAAGACCTCCCACGCCAACTCCTGTCCCGACGAGGTGGGGTTCGCCCTGACGAACGCGAACAGCGCGCCGTCCGTCTTCGTCCACGCCATGTCGGGGATCGCGTCCAACGTCTGCGTCAGTACCGCCCGCCGGGCTTCGAGCTCGGCCAGATGGCTCTGTGTGAACGCATCGATCACGCCGAGAGCGGCCACGGCGCCAACCTGCGAGATGATCGGCGCGCAGATCGCCATCGCGTCCTGCACCTTGAGCGCCTGGCGGCAGAACTCGGCGTCCGCGACCATGTACCCAATGCGCCAGCCCGTCATCCCAAATGTCTTCGACAGGCTGCCAAGGGTGATCACAGTGTCGCCCAAGTCGGGAATCGATCCGGGATTGAACGTCTCCACGCCGTCGTATCCGAAGAACTCGTACGCCTCGTCGCTCAGCAATCGGATCTCGCGACCGGCGGCGAACCTCGCGATGCGTTCGACCTCCACCTGCTCGTACACCGCGCCGGTCGGATTATTGGGCGACGTGATCACGATGGCCCGAGTCCTGTCGGTCACCGCGTCTTCGACGTCGCTCAGGTGTAACTGGAATCCGTCCTCCTCGGACGTCGAGATCTCCACGACGCGTCCCCCGCACAGCTCGATTGCCATGTGGTGGTTGAAGTAGTACGGCGCCGCAATCGCGACCTCGTCCCCCAGCTCGAGCATCGTCAGCATCGCGACCATGAACGCCTGGTTGGACCCGGGCGTCACCACGATCTGCGTCTCCGGGTCGGCGTCGACGCCGTTGTGCCGTCCCAGCTTCTCCGCCAGCGCCAGCCGCAGCTCCGGAATCCCCGCGTCCGGACCGTAAGTGTGGATGCGCGGCTCCGACGACAAAGCCTCTGCGACAGCCTCGATCATCTCTGTCGGCGGCCCAAAAAACGGAACGCTCTGCCCCAGGCTGATCACGTCGTGCCCCTCAGCCGCCAACTCAGCCATCCGATTATTGAGCGCGTCAATAGGCGGCATAACCGTCGACAAGACGCGTTCGGGTAACTTCATTGCTGCCTCGTGAGTGGGGTCGGGGTGAACCTCGGGCGCATTGTACACTGGCATGCGCTGGGGTGGGGGTCAATCCAGCTTCGCCGCCGCTCGGTAGAATCGAATTGGCGCCAGCGCCACTGGCTCAGCCCAGCACCGCCTCCAGAGACTCCGCAAACTCCTCGCGCTGCCATCGGCGCACGTCGGGCGACTCAAGCTCGGTGTCGAAAGAGCGTGGGGTTTTGGCGAGGCGTTCGAGGCTTGCCATCGGCCAGAGGAGGGATGGGTCGAGGGATAGTTGCTCGCCGAGGACGAGCCGCCACTTCTTCAGTTTCTGTAGGCGCTCGACTGTGATCGGAGTTGTCGGGATGCCGCGGCTTCGAGGTGGATTCTTGATCGGCGGGTCGATGAGGCCTTGCTTGATCGCCGTCCGCAACTGTTTTCCAAGGCGCGAGCGGTGTTGTCGCTTGAGCGCGGGAATGCTGGCCAGATCGGATTTGGGTTCAGACGCCAGCAGCAGCAGGGTTTCGTGCGGCAGAACGAAGTAGGGCGGTCGGTCGCGACGCCTGGCCTCGGCCTCTCGCACCGCAAACACGCGCTTTAGGACCGCTTTCTGTTGGCCGTCCAGCTTGCGGCTGCCTTTTATCGACAGGAACGCCGTGTCCGGGTCCGGCCCCGTGTATCGAATGTCCTCCGTGCGGACGTACTCCTCGGCGGCCCACGTCGACCTTGAGAGGGCTCGAAGCTTACCGTCGAGAGCCGTGAGCAGGTCCAGGAGGTGGGAGACGTCTGTCGCGGCGTAGCTCAACGCCTCGGAACTGAGCGGACGTCGGGCCCAGTCGCTCTTCTGGAGGCGGGCAAGTTTCGGGATGGTCACACCGAGCAGCATCTCGATCAGCGCCGACAGTCCGGTCCGCTCCATCCCCACGAACCTGGCGGCGATGGCCGTGTCGAACAGGTTGCGAATCCGAAATCCCCACTGCCTGTCGAGGCAGCGCACGTCGTACTCGGCGCCCTGAGCCACCTTCACCATCAACTCGTCCGCCAGCACTTCGCCGAACGGCGTCATGTCTTCGACGGCAATCGTGTCTATCAAGTACACGTGACTCTTGGTCGCAACCTGAATCAAGCAGACCTTCTCCGGGTACCCGTGCCGGCTGTTGGACTCGGTGTCTATCGCGATGCCGGGTTCGCCGGAAAGCGTTCGAGCGAGGTCAGCGATCTGCCCTGATGTGGTTAGAAGTTCGAACCGGGTCGATTCTTTGGTTTGCGAGCTCACGTATTAGCGACCTGTTGTTTCTCGTGACGCCGGATTAAGCCGAATCAGATTCGAGGGGCGGGTCCGCATCGGACAGCGCAGAGAGGACGCCGGACCGTCATCGGGTGCGAATCGCCCAGGTGATTGTACCTGATGACGGCTTTCTCTGGTGGCGATGCGTTTCGTTCCAGCCCTGGAGTCATTCCATCCAGATTCGCGTGCAACAGGGTCTACGCGTTCGGGCATAACCGGATTGCCCCGATGCACATGATGTCAGGTCGATATGCAGGCGCACATCCGGCCTACCGCAGCACCAGTTCCGCGATGCGCTCGGTCGCCCTGCCGTCCACGTTCACGGCTGCCCTCAATGTGGCGGCTTTGCCACTGAGTTCTTGGCGGAGCAGGGCAGCGAGCTGGGGAGCAGTGTTGACCTCGTAGGCGCCGCCGACGGTTGACAGCGGGTAACCACCGCACTCGCGGCGGAGATCGAGGATGTCGTTTTCTTCGAGAATCAGAACCGTCGGTATGTCGAGGAGAGCCGACTTGAGGGCCATGGTCGAGTAGTGCGACACGGCCACGTCTGCCCCGTAGACAACCTCGTCGCTGGTCAGGTCTGTGGTGAGCAGCTTGCCGCCGGCGCGAGCCAGTACTTCTGTGTAATCGCGGTCGTCCCGCGGGTGGCGCGCGAAGATCAATCGATCTTCGGACGCGAGATCATCGACAATCCATCCAAGGGTCCGCGGGTCGTTCGGTGTGGACCTCGGAGTCCTAGCCTGTCCGAAATATACGATCAACCTCTCACCGTTGAGCCGGAGTTGCTCTCGGATGCTTGTGCGACTACCAGAGACGGGCATCGCGTACCCATCGAGGGCAGGGTTCCCCGTAATCACGATGGCATCAGACGGCGCGCCTCGTGCGGCCATGACGTCGGCGATGGTTCGGTCGAAGACGGCGTAGGCGCTGGCCAAGATTCCACTCTTGCGCGGATACCAGACGACCCAACTCTCCACGACGTGGACCGACCTGACACCGCGGCGTGCAGCGACATGAACCAAGGCGTCTTCGATGTCGACGAACTCGCCGGTGGCATCCATCGAGCAGCCGACGAGGACACGGTCGGGCGCGAAATTGTCGAACAGAGAATCGGCATAGTCATCGGGGATTTGGACGACATCGCCGTCGTAGCCGTCAGACGCGAGTTCAGAATACTCGACGCCTATCCGCTCGAACAGATGGGCGGAGCCTCCGTGGTTTCGCGTGGCCGGGGTATCGTTTCGCACTCCGATCAGCTCGACCGTGTGTCCCGCATCTCGAAGCCGGGACACCACCGGGGCGATGGCTTCCGCCGGCCCCGGGTGCATCGCGGCGGCCAGAATTCTCACGCGACCGGCACCACCTCGACCAGGCAGGTGTTGTAGGTTTGGGCGCCTGCCGGAGACGGGCGATCGGTTGACAGCACGTTCGCGGACCCTCCGATGTCGATGCCGGACTCATCAGGGGTGAACCAGGCGCCTTCTTTCATCGACACCACTCCCTTGACGATGCGGTCCGTTACTTTGGCGGGCAGGATCGTCGCTCCGAGATCGTTGAAGACGCGGACGTTTTGACCGTCGGTGATTGCGCGTTCGACGGCGTCTTCCGGATGCACCCAAATTACCTGTGGGTCGACGGCTTGCAACGCGACGAGGTTCGCGAAGGATGAGTGGGAACGCGCCTTCGATTGCGGCGTGATTAGCTGCAACGGGCGTCGGGAATCGGAGTCGATGGCAGGGACGTATTTTGGAATGGCGGGAATCGATCCCAAGCCATAGAAATCGGGTTGGTCCGCGATGGCCGTCGAGTAGATTTCGATCTTACCCGATGGTGTGGTGAACGGGTTGCTCTCTGGGTCGCGAATCTGGTCGGCGAAAGCGACTGGGTTGTCGGGTGAGGGCAGGCGAGCCAGGCCGTTCTCCATGAACGCGTCGAAGTCGTCGATCCCCGTGCCTTCGCAAAACTCGCGCAGCCACTCGATGTCGGACTCTTTGTTGTTGTAGCCGGAAATGCCCAGCCGCCCAGCGAGGTCGGTGCAGATGTCGAAGTCGCTCCGGCATTCGTACATCGGCTCGATTGCCTTCTTCATGAAGATCGCGTAGTGGCCGATTCCCCAAGGAGTGCTGATGTCGTTGCGCTCCCAAAACGTAGTGGCGGGCAGCACGATGTCCGCGTATCGGGCCATCGGTGTCATGAAGTGGTCGTGGATTACGATGAACTCGATGTCGTCCGACTTCATCGCCTCGGCGGTCTTGTTGGTGTTAGGCAGCTGGTTGAGCCAGTTCCCAAAGGCTCCGTAGATCATCTTGACGTCCACCGGGTAGCCGCCCGACCGCCCTTTCTCGAGCAGGTCAGCCAGGTTCGCCTTGGACACTTTAGTCTCGACCGGGTTTCGACCTGCGGGCAAACCCGACAGCCCGACTCCGGCGCTGCCAGTAGATCCGGTGCTGGCGCCGTTGTTGCCCCCTGAGACTCCGACGCTTCCTGTCATCGCCGCCAGCGCGAAAGCGGCGCGATGGAACTGCTCGCCGAATGCAGTGCGTCCCGGAGCGAATCCGCACTGGATCGCCGCGGGTTGGCTTGTGGCAAACTCTCGGGCGAGCTCGGCGATCTTCGACGCCGGGACTCCCGTGATCTCTTCGGCCCATTCGGGGGTTTTCGGAATCCCGTCGGAGGCGCCCAGGACATAGCTCCGGTAGTCGGACCCAGGCGGGGCGTCGGCGGGAAGGTGTGCCTCGTCGAAGCCCTGGACGTATCGGTCGAGGAAGTGCTGGTCCTGCAACTCTTCGGTGACGATTACGTATGCCATCGCGACGAGCATGGCCGCATCGGTCGATGGTTTGATGTAGATATGTTCGTCGGCCACCGTGGCGCTTGTATGCGATCCACGCGGGTCGATGCAAACCATGCGGACCCCTTGTTTCCGGGCGTGCTTTAGGTATTCGAGGGTGCCCGTGCCGAAGCTGCCGTCGCCCGGCGTCCAGCCCCAGAGCAACATCAGCTTGGAGTTGGTGTAGTCTATCGGATCTCGCCCGGCGGATCCGGAAGTTCCCGCGTACTCGCCGTATGTGTGGCGGAAAGCGAACACCTCAGCCTCGCGGGAGATGTTGCCCCACGGCTCCGTGCAGCCGCCAAACATGTTGAGCAGACGTGCAACCGTGTTGCGGTTGTTGAGCAGCGGCGCCGCGCCGCCGCTGGATGCGTTGAGGATCGCCGCTGAGCCGTGTTCTTCGCGGATGCGCAACATCTGGCTGGCCACCTCGTCGAGCGCTTCGTCCCACGAAACGCGCTCGAACTCGCCAGAGCCGCGCGGGCCGGTCCGACGCATGGGATACTTGAGCCGGTCTGGGTGGTTGACGCGCTCCTCTGCCGCGAACCCGCGCGCGCAGGCGTATAGAGGCGGCATCTCAGCTTCCCACCGGCCGGGCTGCGTGCTGAGCTTGACGATCTTGCCGTCACGAACGTGCGCGTTGACCACGCATCGCCCGCCACATCCGGAGGCGCACGTGCTGGTGACGATCCGCTCCCCGGGAGCTTCCGAGCGTCGCGGATTCTGGTAGACGGTTGACGTTGCCATGATTTCCTCGCAGTCTCTAGCTGTCGCGCCTGTGTGGAAGGTTATCACATTAACCGGACAACATCGGGCAAGACAAAATCAACACGGTTGACGCCGGATCTTCGGATGCCCGAATGCTCAATCCTTGGTCGGGGCTGGCGGCCACGATCGAATCGCGCCAGAGGCAAGCTCGACGGGCGTTTGGGTCAAGAGCTGCGTCTGATGCCCGCGAGCGACCCCAATAGCGCCACCAGGATGGCCAGCTTGAACGCGGTCCACCGGTCAGGGATTCTGCGATCAAGCCTTGTTCGACGGCGCCGGGGAACAGATCGGGGACCGTCCACGTCCAGACTAGCTTGATGATGAGCAGCGCCACGAGCAGCAACCCGGCGAACAGGCCGAGAATCCCAAAACAACCCATGCAACCCAGCGACGTGAAGCCAACGATCTTCTTTATCATTATCCTGCCGGCAGTTCTTTCTAGCTCTCATTTAAGAACAGCTTGTCTTGCACCAGCCCGACGGGGAGCGTTCGCAGGCCACACGTCTATTCTATCCCGAGGGTTCGGATTACGGAAATCCCGTCGATTCGATTAGCTGTTGATGTCCCGCCAGAACCGCAGACAATGGAGTCATCAGCTCCAACGCCGATGCTCCGAGACTTGAGCCGCAGTGTGTTTGGAAAGTTTTTCCCAAACCATGTGCCTGTTGCTGCAACGTTAGCAACGAACCTGGCGGCCACGATCATTTAATTGACAACTCCTCAAAGTGTCAATGCCATGAATAACATTGAAAAGATATGCGGGCTTTAAACGCATACAAGACTGTTAATGGCAAATAAAATCATGGGAGAGGTGGTCAATGGTAGACTTTTCATATAGCGCAGAAGCGAAGATTAACGCGAGCCCGCAGGCGATCTTCGACATAGTGAGCGACTTGACGCGTCACCCGGAGCTGGCCGGCAGCGACGAAATCAAATCAGTCACCCAAACCCCTGCAGGCGCCGTTAAGGCGGGAACCCAAATTCATGCAGACGAAACTGTCGTGATGGGCGACGAAAGCACCATGGACCTCACGGCCGACTCGATCGTCGTAACATTCGACCCTCCGAAGTCATTCTCATGGATCGTGAACCCTGCTCTTCCGGAGCAAGTCCGGCGCATGCAGTGGTGGTTCAACTTGTCCTCCCAGGACGGCGGAACCAAGGTCGTCCACGAGGTCGAAATCGACTGGGGAGACATCCAACACGAGATGTTGATCGGCCTCCGAGACAACTACGAACAGATCCGAGCCGGCGTAGTTCGGAGCGGCATGGACAAGACCCTTCAGAATCTGCAAAGGCTTGCCGGGTCTTAACCATCTAGTCCAATTTACGGTGAACGCCCCGGTGCCATGCCGGGGCGTTTTGTCGTTCCGGACTCCTGACATATCTCAAAACCACAGCACTGTTGGGCACACGATCGGCACGATTTCGCCTGTCTTGCACTCCGATCGGATCGAAGGCCATGTCAGGGGCAGTCAGCGGTCAGCAGTCAGCGGTTAGCAGTCAGCAATCTGCATTCAGGTCTCGGATTTCGGACCGGCTCCACTCTGCGCTCGCTCCTCCTGGGGTTCCTCGCTAGCGATGACGGAGCCTTTCAATGGAGCGCTGGCAGCGCTACTCCGAGAGTCGATAGAAACGAGCGGCCGTGTCGTGGAACAACGCCGCTCGTTCCGTCGTTGAGAAGTCCGCACAGACCCGCTTGAACGCGTTCCACATCACCGTGTAGGAGTACGACGCTTTATCCACCGGGAAATTGCTCTCGAACATACAACGGTCGACTCCGAAAGACTCGATGCAGTGGTTGAAATATGGGGCCATGACGCGGGCGAGTTCGGTCGAATCAGGCGGCTTGGTCTGTCGATGCCATCCAAAGCCGCAAAAGGTCATCCCGAGGCCGCCCAACTTCACGCTGACATTGGGGCATGCGGCCAACTCGCTGATCGCTTGCTCCCACACTCGGACAACTTCATCCTGTTTCCCCTCATACGTCCCGATGCCGATGGGACCGCCGACATGGTCCAATACGATAGACACACCGGGATTGACCCTTGCCAGTCCAACTAGGTCCACGATCTGAGGATGATACAGCCAGGCGTCGAAGCTCAGTCCAGCCGGTTCCAAGCAAGCGAACCCCTCTTGGAACTTGGCTTCCAGCCACAGGCCCTGGCGCGGCGACTTGTAGGCGCGGATGCCCGGGTCGGCGTCCCAGGCGGATGCGTGACGGATGCCGCGAAATCGGTTCCTGCTGGCATCCTTCTGCGCCTCCAACACGGGCGCAACGGCTGCTCCCAGGGTGAGATCGGCGAAACCCACGATCCCCGCCGCGACCTCAGTCTCGCCGTAGTCCCCACTGGCGCTCTGGGCCGCGATGCCCTGCACGAACTCGGTTTCGCCCACAGGCCGCATCTCTTCGGGCCCGCCCTTTCGGTACATGGAGCTGCACTCGACGAATACGGTCTGGATGATGTTGTGGCCTCCGCCGATATCACGCAGTAGCTCGTCCAGGAGATAGCGACTGTTGGGATGGTCCCATAGATGGTGGTGAGGGTCGCAGATAGGCAGATCGGGTTCGATCGGCTGCTCATTCGTCAGCTCGAGCCACGCTTCGTGTTCGGTTGTCGTCCCGCCTCCATGATCTTCGGTTGTCGGCGTATTCAAAGTCGTATGTCCCGGCAGCCATTCTAATACACGCTGTTTCGGATTTCTCAGTCGACGCCGATCATGGACTTCGTGTCAATACTGATGCCGACTACTGGACGGATGTACTTGCTGATCACCGTCGGCTGGACGAACCCACAGCGGTCGGCTGCCCGCGGTTGGATATGCATGGTGGCCCGAAATTTCAATCAATGAAAAAGAGCGGGCGCGTTGGGGCAGAACTTTCGGCGCTGGCCTCAGGGCCGCAATTGGGCTGCCGACAAGCGGAAGTCCCGACACATCGGGATCCCGGCCTTGTCGGGACCTGTCTTGGGACGGTTGGAGCGGTTCCGAGTTGGACGCCCCCTATGCCGCTGTCGCTGTTGCCACACGATGGTCGTCCATCGAGTGCGCGCCCACCACGACGGTCTCGTCAACGCCGTCTTTGACGATCAGTGCGATCCGGCTGCCGGCCAGTCGAATCCTGTCTCCGCTCTTCAGGAGATGCTCCCCGGCACCGATGTTGCGGTCGTTCACGTAGGTGCCGTTGGCTGAGTTCAGGTCACGGATTGCGAAGCCTCGCGGGGTTTCCACGATCATGGCGTGCTGTCGAGATACGGTGGGTTCCTCGACGATGACGTCGCTTGTCGAGTGGCGTCCGATAACCAGAGGATGGAGGGTCAACTGGATCGTCAAACCGTCCCAGATGCCGCCATTGATCACCAGATGTGGGTTTGTGATTGCTAGCATGAACTTGGCTCCTCAATGAATCGAAACTTGTTGTTTCTTCTGTTTACACGGTGCTTAGGATTTCGTCTGCCAACATCGTCGGCGCCGCTGATTCAGGATTGTCTGTCAGGCTGAGCGAGGAGTCTGCTTTTCGTCGTACGAAGTGTTTCCTATGACTTGAGGACCCGCTGCTCTGTTAAGTTGCTCTCATATATCCAGACGCTTGATGTCTGCGTTTAGTTCCATTTTCAAGTCGGAATAGACCGTGGCGCATTCTCCAGGCGTGGACAGGTAGTATTAGACGAGCAAATGAGCTCGACGGCGCCGCATCGAACGCGTCGATCCGGGCCGATCGCGGCGCCAGCGCCATATCGAGGGAGCATCGACAAATGGACCGGTCTGAATTCACGATCCTGAAGTCTGAGCGACTGATGTTGCGACATTTCAAAGAATCCGACTTGGCGCCCTTCATGGCCTATCGCAACGACCCCGACGTCTCCAGATGCCAAACGTGGGATTCGATCGACAGGCAAGAGGCTTCTGATTTCATCCAGGCACAAAAAACTGGACAGCCTGGCGTCGCAGGCCAGGGTTTCCAGTTCGCCGTCGAGTTGACCGAAACCGGCGAACTCGTCGGAGAATGCTACCTGAAAATCATGAGCGAAGATCCACGACAGGCTGAAATCGGCGTCACGTTTTCTCGTCAACACCAGGGTTAAGGGCTCGCCACCGAGGCCATAACGAGCCTCCTCGATTATGTTTTCACGAGTCTCGAACTCCACCGGATTGTTGCCGTGACCGATTGCGAGAACGACGCATGCGTGGCGTTGCTGGAATGGTTGGGCATGCGCAGAGAGGGCCATTTCATCGAGAACATCTGGTTCAAAGGCAAGTGGGGCGACGAGTTCCAATACGCCATCCTCCATGCTGAATGGTTCGCTCTCCGCGGTCTCAGTTCGCAAGCAAACGCAGATTGACTCAGGGCGCAGCCGCGCATCAGTCGCGTTGACCGGCAACAGCGCCACGTGGGCCCGTTGGCCGGCCGGTTGACGGAGTTTGGCGCCGGAACTACCATTGCCCTCGTCGAACGTGGAGCAATTCCCGGGCGCCACGAATGGCCCGAGCAGCTCCCGACAACGATGCAATTCAGCGTTTGGAGGGCTCCGATGAACGAGACCTGGAAAGCCACGCCAACCAAGGTGGTCTATCGCCGGTTCGCGCCTGGCGAGTCGCTTGTCGCCGATCTCGACGCCTTTGCGCGCTCCGAGGGAATTCGGTCGGCGATTATCACGTCGTGCATCGGCAGCGTGTCGAAATTGCGGCTTCGCAACATCTGCGAGCGCGATGACGATCGAGCCGAATTTCAGTGGCACGATGTCGAGGAAATCATGGAGATCGTGAGCGCGGAAGGTTACGTACAGCCATTGCCTGAGGGCGACATTCGTACGCACATCCACATCGCCGTGGCCAAACCTTCGGGTGAGCTCATCGGCGGCCACTGCGACGAGGCGACGATCCTCACCGGCGCATTCATGTACCTTCAGATACTCGAGCACGACCAGGACGCCAGCTAGCAAATCCGTGTAGCTGGAAATCGAGGGCAACAATGGACAGACGAGATAACCTCAGACTCAACGGCAGGGTGGCGATCGTGAGCGGCGCCGGAACCCACGGCGGCCAGGGCGTCGGCAACGGCGCCGCAACGGCAATCCTCATGGCGCGCGAAGGGGCTCGCCTGGTGCTTGTCGATGCGATCTCCGAGTGGGTGGACGCGACCAAGGCCACAATCGAGGCCGACGGCGGTCAGGCGACGTCCGTGGTCGCGGACGTCACGAACGCCGACGACTGCGAGCGAGCCGTCGAGACCGCCGTGGAAACGTACGGCGCGTTGCATCTGCTGCACAACAACGTGGGCGGCGGCAGCGTCAGAGGCAGCGTCGTGGAAGCCACCGAGGAGGACTGGCAGCGGAGCACGTCGATCAACGTGATGTCGATGATCCACATGAGCCGGTACTCGGTGCCTCACATGAAGTCCGCGGGCGGCGGGTCGATCACCAACGTGTCGTCGGTCACCGCCCTCAGGCCCAAGGCCGGTGCATCCTCGGCGCCGTATACGGTGAACAAGGCGGCGGTCGTGGGTCTGACCCAGGCGATGGCGCTCGACCACGCCCCCGACAACATACGCGTAAACTGCATCATGCCCGGGCTGATGTGGACCCCAAGGGTCGCCTCCGGGGCAGGCGCAATGCGAGAGATGCGACAGTCGTCGACGCCGCTCCCGACGGAGGGCGAAGGGTGGGACATCGCGTGGGCCGCGGTATTCCTGGCGAGCGACGAGGCCAGGTTCGTGACCGGAGTTGTCCTCCCCGTGGACGGGGGATTCCTGCTCACCAGCGCCCCGAACTAGTACCTAGTGTCGTAAATTGCCGTTAGGATAATCCGTTCGCCCTGAGCTTGTCGAAGGGTCTGCGGCCGGTGGTTCGACAAGCTCACCACGAACGGCATAGTTAACGCCCATTATCGCAATCAAGTACTAGGCCTTGTCGTAAAGTCTGCGGTTCGGCTGTGTCGCCGCCTACATGATCCTGCTGACGGGCATGTTCACCCACGAACTCATCTCGTGCGGCGACGTGACCGGCTCCGCCTCGCAAACGTAGTCCGAAGTGATGTCGCCGATGGACGGCGTCCCCAGCAAACCCATCGCGACGGTGAGCTCTTCTTCGAGAATCTCCAGCAGGCGTACCAGTCCCGCCTGGCCGTTTGCTCCCAGGCCCCAAACCTGCATCTTTCCGATGGCCACGGCTTTGACCCCGAGTGCGACGGCCTTCGCGATGTCGCCGCCTCGCTGCACCCCTCCGTCCAAAACAATTTCGGCTTTGCCTTCGACCGCGTCGACTATCTCCCCGAGCATATCCATCGTGCCCAGGCCGTGATCCAACTGGCGTCCACCGTGGTTCGACACCCACACGACGTCGACGCCGTGTTCTATGGCGATGGCGGCATCCTCGGCCGTTGCGATGCCCTTGAGCATGAGTGGTAAGCCTGCCTCATCTTTGATTCGGTCGATTGTCTCCCAGGTCACGGAAGCTTGATGGGACCTTGCGGACGGGTCGCGAACCGTAACAGGAGTCGTCCGACCCAGCAGCGGCCTCTCTCTCCGGCTGTAGCTGGCCGTGTCGACAGTAATGCACAGGGCTTTGAAACCGGCTTCTTTTATCCTGGCGATCTGGCCTACAGTCCACTCCCAATCGCCGTGCAGATAGAGCTGGAACATCTTCGGATAGTCTACGGCTGAGGCGGTGTCTTCAAGAGTCGGCTCCGTGACCGAGCTCAGGACGTGCATGATGCCGAACTCCGCCGCGGCTTTGGTCGATGCCGTCGCGCCTTCCGGTGTGAAGTTCTGCAACCCTCCCACAGGCGCCAGCATGACCGGGATCCGTAGATCTTGACCGAGGAACTTCGTCGACGTGTCGACGTTCGACACGTCTCTGAGCACTCTCGGGCGAAATGCGATTCGGTCGAACGCCAATCGGTTCCGGCGCTGGGTCGTTTCCGACTCAGAGGCGCCTGACACAAAATCCCAGGCTCCTTGGGGCAGGTTTCGTCGAGCTGCCTGGACGATCTCTTCGTTGCTCACATATTCAGACGTCATGAATCCTCCTCGGTTTCGCCCCGCGTTTTGCCGCGGGCAGGCTCGCACCTTGTCTTCGTTCGCGTCGGGACGTCACGCCTCCACCCGATACACGCGGACGGCGGTGTCGTGAAACATGGCGGCGCGCTCCGACGAGGAGTAGCCGCTGGACAGTCGCTTGAAGGCGTTGTACATCACGTTGTAGGAGTACGACACCTTGTCGACGGGGAAGTTGCTCTCGAACATGCACCGGTCCGGCCCGAACTGCTCGATGCAGTAGTTCATGAGCGGGGCCATCGATTCGGCGAGTTCTTCGGAGCTCGCTGGGACATCCCGCGCGTGCCAGTCGAATCCCGTGCGGGGCATTCCGATGCCGCCCAGCTTGACGACGACGTTGGGGCATTCCGCCACGGCCGCGATGCCGTTTCGCCAGGTCGTCATCACGTCGTCCCGGTTAGCGTACGGGCCGACCCGCAGCAGTCCTCCGATGTGATTCAGGATGATGGTCAGGCCGGGAACGGCTTTGGCGAAGTCCGCCAGCTCGGGCAACTGCGGGAAGTACATCCAGCCCTCGAGAGACAGGCCCATGCCGGCCAGCACTCGCGCCCCGGCGCGGAAATCGTTGCTGGCGAGTTGGCCTTCCTGTCGATGAGCGGAGGTGACCTCGATCTCCTCGTGCGGGTCCCAGGTCACCGAGTGTCGGATGCCGCGGAACCTGTTCGGGCTTGCCGCCTGAAGCGCCTCCAGCACCGGCTCGACCCGGTCGCCGAGGTTCAGGTTGGCATGGCCGACGATGGACGCTGCGGCCCGAGTGGGACCGTACAGCCCACTTGCGCTGGCGGCCGCCAAACCCTGCACGAACTCGACCTCGCCGACGGACCGCAAATCCTCGGGTCCGTTCGCGCGGTACATCGATCTCGCTTCGACGAACACCGTGGACCGCACGTTGTGGCCGCTGTTGACGTCGTCGGCCAACTCGTCGAGAAGATAGCGCTGATGCGGAATGCGAGAGGTGCGCTGGTCCCAGAAGTGATGGTGCGGGTCGCAGATCGGGATCTCGGGCTCGAGGGTCGGTTCGGTGGTCAGTGCAAGCCAGTCATTGCCGCCGAATGGCATGATGCCGCCTCCGTCGTGGGATTTTTCGGCCCAATCGTATCACACTGGATGCAGGAAAAAGCCAACAGTTGTTGACACGACCAGAGGCATTGGCATTGCGTCAACAACACGCGCAAGAAAAGGCCCCGCCTCCGAGGGGAACGGAGACGGAGCCATGTCGCGATGGCGAGGCGCCGTTATAGGGCGGGGTCCAAACGCCCTGCCGGCGTTCGCTTTATGACAGTGTGGAACCGAGGCCCATCAGCCGATAGAACCAGCCGCTGATTGTCGTGAAGTTTCCGGTCATCAGGATGACGCCGTATCCGGCGATCAATATGGCGCTGGCCAGGCCCATCCATGGGACGACCTTCTCCAGGCGGAAGAGCAACGGCAGTATTCGCGCCATGGCCATCGCGCCGATGACCAGCAGGATTCCCATTCCCAATGAGAAGAGGAAGAGCAGAGTGGCGCCGACTATCGGCGATCCGGCCAGTCCGACGTACAGGACCATTCCGATGAGGATCGCGGAACCGAAGCAGGTCATGCATCCGGTTGCGAACGCGACCCCGACCAGCATGCTCTCCCAAGGCGAGGTGGCCCCGTCCGCGGAGGTCTTCCTGAGGATCGGCATCTTGCAGACGAGAGGAGCTCGGGCGCGGGCCGCGACTCGTAAGGCCATCCCGATCAGCAGCACCCCAGCGCCGATGCTCAGGTACCTCTGCCAAGTGTAGAATGACTCCATGTTCGACAGCTTCTGGGAACCGTATCCGATCACTGCTCCGGCCAGCGTGTACACCACCGTGAACCCGATTACGAAGAAGACCGCGATCTTGACAACGTCCATCCTGGGGCGAAGTCCGCTCGTCGTGGACGCTTGCTGCATGCTCATCCCCGCCATCGCGGGAATGAAGTAGGCGGTCAACTGGAACAGGCACGGCCACATCGCGGCCAACAGACCGCCCATGACGGCGAAGACCGCGACGCCGGACACTGCCGGCACGTACAGCGTTCCCTCGGCCCCGCCGAGCACGATGTCGCCGCTGGAATACTCGTCGGAATAGACCAACGGAAGATCCCACTCGAAGTTGGCGCCCGCGGCTGCCGTATCGTCAATTCCGGCAATCACGAGGTCCAGGCCGGCTGCGTCGCCTATGTCATCGACATCGTATCGAACCACGGTGGTTCGATGGTGGGGCGAATCCGCCATGACCAGCGTTTCAGCGGGCGACAGCGTCTGGTCTCCGATTCCGAGCACCGGCTCCGGAGGCGTCGACGCGAGATCGTCGATATGGGTCGTCTCGGTGAGGTAAAACACGACCGACGGAACGTTCGCGGATTCGCCTGGGGCCTCGCGGCGGGTTGCCGCAAGGTACTGGGGCGTCACTAGCAACGCGTCCAGGCTCACGGTCTCGGACCCGTCGACTGCAAGGTCATCGTAGCGGGTGAGCACGCTCATCATGTCGCGCCACTCCAGGGTTGGAACGTCGACTACGGGAGCATCTTCCAGAGCAGTCTGGACCCCGCCGACGTTGAACACATTTGCCAATCCATAGGTCAACACCACCAGACCAACGAACGCCAGCACGATCAGCGCCCACGTCCGTTTGCCGTGCGGGAACGGGATCTGAATGTTCCAGTGCAATCCGCCTGTTCTTTTATGAGTCGTTGCGTTCTTCATCTTCCCCTCCTGGCAACCAGGCTGGCGGCTTACCGAGGTATGAGCACCGCCAGATGGCTGATGTAATGCAGATAGATTGCGACCGACACGGCTACCGCCAGAGCGGCTCCAAGCACCGCGTTGGTCACTGCCATTCGATAGAGCGATCGTTCGACGGCAGAGTAGGCGTCCGCAGCCGCCAACGCCGGATTATCCTCGGCGAACGCCAGAGCGCCGCCCGCCACCATGGGCATCGAGGCTGTCTTCAGAGCCGGCGCCATGCGAATGGCGACTACGCCATATGCGAGCAGAGCCAACACTTTGAACGCCATCGTACCCATGTAGTGGGGGCCGAACGGTATGCGCATCATGACGTCCAAATCGAATATGTCCGGCGGTTTGATCGGTGCGCTGTAGGTGCCGGTGTAGACGCCGCTCACTGCCAACACGCCGAGACCCAAGAGCGAAAGCGGCAAGAACGTGGGAGACAATCTGCGGAACATCGCAGCGCGAGCCGGTCGGGGCAGGAACCAGAAGCCGACCAATACGAGACCGGTCATTCCAAGCCAGAGTGCGGCGCCCGCGACATGGGAGACCCGGACGGCGATTGCTGCAACATCCTTCCAGTCGAACCGGAAAAACAGGTCGAGGACTTGCTGCCGAACCTCGGTGTTCGCCTGATCCGGACCGGCAGGCTGCACTTCCTCGACGAAGCTTGCCTCGCCTTGCCCGAATTCCACCGCCTCCAGGGTCACGTCCCATGACCCGAAAATCGGGAACTCGACCTCGGCGGCATACAGCCCGGGAGCATTCAATGGCTCAAGCAGCGCATCCGCCATCGACGGTCCGCCGCCTTGGCGCGTCGCCGACAATCGCACCCTCGCCTCGTCGACCAAGTCGCCGTCAGCGTAGGAGACCACAACTCGGAACATGCGCACGAGAGGGTTGTCCGGGTCGGGACCAAGCGAGCTTACCTCGAGTGTCAACTCCTTCCCATGAGCGGACACGGTGGCAAATTCACCGGTGGTCGCCTGCGCCCACAGCACCGCCCCGAGGGCCAGCGCCGCCAGCGCCAGACTGAACTTTTTAGTCATTTGTCTCATCGAGATGCCCATCGCTGACTACGGAAGGAACTTTACGACGAACTGCAGATGCTTCTTGCCAGTTGCGGCCGAATCCATTCTCACATCCACCTGCCAGTCGCCGTACATCAAAAAGGACAACGGCATCAGATACCGTCCCTCCGCGATCTTCACGCCTGTCTGCGAGTCGATCCCGTGATCCATGAAGACCATGTCGTACTTGAGATCGACGTCCACATTGGTCACTGGCGTGAAATCATCTTTGGAGAGGAGGAACAAGTGCAGGTCGGTGTTCCAATCCGGCGGGTACGGCGACAGGGAGACTTCCGCGACCGTGTCTTCGCCCAACGGCACTCGACCGCCGTTTTCCAGCGCGATCGCTTGGCCGTTTGCACCGACGAACCCCAATTGGGCCGACGACTCAATTGTGCCGGCCGCGCCTGTTCCGTCGGCGTCGGCACCGCTGTTGGCGGATACGGTGTTGGAGGGCGCCTCGGGGCGCAGCTCGATTGACGGGCCTCCGGTCGAGTTGCACCCAAGCGCCAACAGCAAGGCCGCCGACATCGCGAAGGCGAGCAGCATGGCCGACAAGCGTTCTAACATGTGCGCATTGACCGTAAACACGGCCTGCGATCGAGCGTGCGTCGGCGACGGCAGACCGAAGTTTGGCGCGCCAGCACCCAGGAGTTCTTCTTTGTGATGCTCGACGGTTCGAAACCTGTTCGGTACCGATACAGGTTTAGCGGCATCCTCAAATACCCGCTGATCTGCGCAACTCACGAACTTGACCTCGCCGCACACTTGAACGCTGCCACAGGCTCTAGGCGTCTGCGTCGCTCGTAAGGATCGCATGGAGAAAATCGTCGAAGGAAGCGACCTCCATACGGTCCAGTCGGTATATGCCGATTTCGGATCGGTCAACGGTCAACGGGATAATTCTGGCCGCCGGGTTTCGCTCAAGAAGGAGAGCGATGAAGCAGGAGTTGTACTTGCCGTCCAAGAGAATTATGTCGGGCTTGAAGCCGTCGATCGCCTCGGCGACCGTTGGGTCATCCGCTGCAACATCGACCACTTCCAGATTTTCAACGCCCTTGAGCAGAGCAAGCAACCCGGCGGCCAGGACGGATTGGTTGTTGAGTAGCAACAACCGGTTTGTTCCCACCACGTGACCTCGCAGGCGATCCGATACGCAAATATTCATCACCTACAAGTCTGTCACCGCGGCCACCAGCCAGAAACGCCAATCCGGGTAGTTTCGGCGCCACAACTTAGATGCCCGAACGGAGAGGTTCGCGGAATTATGGGCGCAGTCGTATTGGGCTAGGCGCGCCTGAGAGAATCGGCGGCGAGAGGGGCGGGTGGCTTGGACGCCATGTCGAACCGGACGAAGCTTGCAGACCGTCAGAATCCCTGGGCTTGCCCGGCTTTAGCCGAGCGGTGGCTTAATCGGACTTGTTGGCCGTGTAGTCGTGCTCGAGGGCCCAGGCGGCGACCTGGGTGCGGTTTCGCAAGTGTAGCTTGCTGAGGATGTTCTTCATGTGGTAACTGACGGTGTTCTCGGAGATGTACAGCGCCCCCGCGATCTCGCGATTGCTGGCCCCGTGCGCGAGCTTCTCCAAGACTTCTTGTTCTCGGGGAGTCAGGCTGTCTTCGACTTCGGTTTTAAGTTCTCGCCCTTTCAGCCGTGCGAATTCGTCCAACAACTTTGCGGCCAGTCCGGGAGACATGGCAGGCTCGCCCAGGCTGACCCGCCTCACCAGATCAGAGAACTCTTCCTCGCGCAGATTCTTGAGGAGGTAGCCCTCGGCGCCGCTCTTGATGGCCTCGAACAGAGAGCTGTCGTCGTCGGAGACTGTCAGAATGATAATCTTCGTTTCGGCAAACTCGGTCTTGATCGCCCTGGTCGCCTCGAAACCATTGAGCTCGGGCATGGAGATATCCATGAAGATCAGGTCCGGTCTGAGTTCGCGGGCTTTTTCGATGGCTTCACGGCCGTTGCCGGCTTGCCCGACGACCTCGAGCCCCCAGGCGCCGAGCAGGCTGGCCAGTCCCGCTCGGAACAGAGCGTGGTCGTCAACTAATAGGACACGCATCGGATTGATTTCGGTCACGGGTTGCTGCCCATCGGAACTGAAACGACGACCGTGACCCCGCCGCCCGGCGCCGACGAAAGGTCAAATGACCCGCCGACCGATTCCGCGCGCTCTCGCATCGTCTGCAATCCGAACCGGGGCCGTCCTGCCGCCCGCGGTCCCTCGGGGTCGATTCCTCGGCCGTTGTCGGTGACCTCTACTTCCAAATGCGAGCCGTTGGGTTGGAAATTGACGCTCACCGCTGAGGCGTTGGAATGCTTACGCACGTTGGTCAATGCCTCTTGCAGGATTCGCATTAGCTGGATTTCGACCGACGGCGCCAGCCCGAACCTTTCAGACGCACCGGCCACGTTGAGACTGGCCTCGACGCCTGACAATTCGCCATATCGTTCAATGTACTGTCTGAGTTCCGCCACCAGACCTCCATAGCCGTGTGAAGATGTTCTCAACCCAAGTATGCCCTCGCGGACGTCGGCGTACAAGTCTCGGGCGATTTCTTCCATGTCCGAGAGTTCTTGATAAGCTTCCGAAACTCGTGAGTCGGTCACAAGTTTCTTAACCGCGAGAGTCTTGGCGTTAATGTAACCCAAAACCTGTCCCAACCCGTCGTGCATCTCCCTGGAGATACGCTCTCTCTCCTGGATCACGGCTGCATCCTGCACTCGCTGGTGGAGGTGTGCGTTCTCGACAGCCAGCGCAACGCGTTCGGCTATTGCATCCAACAGGCGAAGCTCCCACGGCGTGTTCAAGCTCTGTTGCGAAAGGCCGCCCACGGTGAGCACACCTTGGAACTCACCTCGGGAGAGCATCGGTATTGCGCAGAATGTTTGGAATCCGGCCTCGACTATGTCGGAGCGCAAGAATCTTGGATCTGACGGTAGGTCGTGCACCAGAACCCGAGCCAAGTCCCGCGCCACTACCCCGGGGAAACCCTGGCCGATTTTGAACCTGGTCCGCGTCAGGAATGCATCGCGGGACGCGCCCCGGCGGATGTGCAACGCGATTTCCTCGCTGCCGTCCATCAGCCACACCTCCGCGACGTCGGCGGAAGTGACTTCAATGACAGCGTCAAGCGAGAGTTCGACGACCTCGTCGAGGTCGAACGAAGACGTGACCGCTTTGCCAACCGCCAACAACGCACTCAATTCTTTGTTCTGGAGTTGGGAATGATCGAACAGCACGGCTTTCCTGATAGCGAGACCGAGGTGCCCTCCGATTTTCTCCAGGAACTCCACGTCATCTTCGGAGAATGATCGCTGGTCGTGCGTTGCGATTGCCAGGATGCCGTTGACTTCTCCTTCCGATTTCAGTGGTGCGCTAATCCCCGCCCGTACGTTTTCGCGCAGGGCCGCCTCCGCCACTTTGGGATCCTCAAACACCTTTTCGTATAAGACCGGTTTGCCGGTGCGCACTACTTCTGTTGCCACAACGTCGTCGTCTAGCTTTGCTCGTTGAATCCGGTTCGTGAGCTCTTGGGAGAACCCTCGGACACCGATGGCCGTGTGCTCTCGCCGCTCCAGGTCGACCAGGCAGATCAATCCCGCATCGACGTTCATGATCCGGATAACCTCGTCCAGGCTCGTGTTGATGACGTCGTCCAGTTCAGCCTCTTCCGCTGCCAGTAGGGCGATCCGATTGAGCGCCGCCAATTGCAGGTTCTGGTCGACGACTCTGTTTTGAAGACGAGTGATGATTGCAAATATGATGTTTGAGAAAGCGACCACGGAAACGGCGACGACCACGTACGTAAACACAATCCCGAACGGGCCGGGGAAGACGTAAGATCTGTCGGATAAAATCGTCTGCCGGACGATATCCACGACGATCAGGAACGCAATGGGCAAGACAATCGCAAGCAGCTTCAAACCCTTCATGTTGGGCCTGAGACCTCGCGTCTCCGATTGCTGTCCGCTGTCGTGGGCGTTCGCCATGGGCAGGGACCTCCCAGTCGCCCCGATCAACGGAATTCTAGCACAAGGTCGAACGCTGTTGCGTTTCGTCGAACAGCCTAAGTCTGTCTCGTGTAGACGCTTTGACCTCAAAGAATCGTGCCTGATGTGCAGATCAACGAAAACATCGGATGAGATTCATTTCTTCGGCCCCGGCCCGCGCGTGGCATGGATGCGTAAGTCGCCCTTTGATCTGTCCGCGATTGGCCCGCTGCTTCGCAAGGGAAGAGGATGCGATCGCGGCCCCGAGTCAGGATCGCTAGTACCTAGCGTCGGAAATTACCGTTAGGACAATCCGTTCGCCCTGAGCCTGTCGAAGGGCCTGCGGCCGGTGGTTCGACAAGCTCACCACGAACGGCATCGTTAACGCCGAGTATCGCAATCAAGTACTAGGGCTGCCGGATTCGGCTGCCGCCCGTACGGCGTCCGGCGCCACCGTCAGCGCGCCCATTGCGCTCTCGGCGAACCGTGTAAAATACCCAGTCACGGCGTTGGCGCCGCCAACGCCTACACCCACTTGACTTGGCGTCGGGCGCCAGGAGCCGCCTGACAAAGCAGCCCGCCGAACCCGTCACAGGAGGACAGAATGGAGACGCTCCGATACTCCGCCAAGAGGCATGTTGAAGGTCAACTCGTCTACGTGCTCCACACGCGAGCCGATGAACGTTGGATGCACCTCGAGGATGTGCCGTCGCGGGCGTTGCTCGCCGGTGAAATTCATGAGCTGGTGCTGTCGGTCAACGACGACCTCAAACCGGGCTCGGGCGTACGCGATGTCGTCTACATCGGGTTCTTCGAAGTCACCGTCGCAGGCGTAGCCGACGTAGGAGACGAGGTCTGGGCAAGGGATGTCCGTCTGGGCGCCCTGGCCGGTTTCGATTTCGTTCACATGCCCAACCACATGAACATCGTTGTCTCCACCGATCAGGCGACAACAGGCGCCGAGATGGGCTTCGATGTCGGCACGCCGATACGCTTTCGAACACCCGACGGGGCCATCCTCCCGGATGTCGGGCCACGAAAAGCGTAAACCTGGCGTCGCCTACAGCGGCGGGAGTGGAGCCACCCGTCATCGGTTGATCCGAGAACCTCGCCGGCCCGCGCCTGGCGATGGTTGACCACCAGAACGGACCATGCTAGCGTGCGGCTCAGGATGCCACGGACGCCGCAACATCCGCTTGCCGCCGAAGCACACAACCCTCAACTCAGCGCGAGGTGGACCGATGAACAACCAACCTCAACACGGCTCCGAAGGACCCCTGAAGGGGATCAAAGTGCTGGACTGGACGATGTGGCAGTTCGGGCCCGTTTCGGCGTCGATGCTTGGCGACATGGGCGCCGACGTCATCAAGATCGAATCTCTGGACGGAGACATCGGAAGGGCGCTGGCACGGATGTCCGGTCGTTACACAATCCTGGAGGGTGACAGGAACGCGTATTTCGAGACGTGCAATCGCAACAAACGGGGCATAGCCGTTGACCTGAAGACCGAAGAAGGCCGCCAGGTCGTCTACAAGCTCGTCGAGCAGTCGGACGTTTTCATCGAGAACTTTCGCCAGGGCGTGCCCGAACGGCTGGGCATGGACTATGAGACGCTGAAGAAGATCAACCCAAAGCTGATTTACGGCTCGGCGTCAGGCTACGGACCGGAAGGTCCCGATTCGGCCAGGCCGTCACTGGACGGCTGCGGTCAGGCCCGCGCCGGTCTCATGATGTCAGCCACTCCGCCCGACGCCGAAGCGCCTGGCAGGGTCGCCGCCGCCGCATCGGATCAGATCGGAGGCATCACGCTCTGTCTCGGCGTCGTGTCGGCTCTTCTGGCCCGGGACCGGCAGGGAGTCGGTCAGAGGGTTGACGTGTCGCATCTCAGCTCCACGATGTGGCTGCAAGGCCTCGCCGTGGGCATGGACCTGCTCTCCGGCGGCAGTCCAACGGGACACCCAAATCGCGCAAACCCGGTCAACCCGATGGTGAACCTATACGAGTGCAAAGACGGGCGCTGGATCCAGTTCATGAGCAGCCAGTTCGCCCGCTACTGGCCGCAATTCGTCCAGACGATGGGGTTGGAAGAGCTGCTCGACCATCCGGACGCCATGGCCGCTGCCGGAATGCAGGCCGGGTCCCCGGAGCTAACCGCCAAGATCGCCGCTAGGTTCAAGGAAAAGACAGCCGACGAATGGATCGAAACGCTCAATCAATCCGCAGACCTGATCTACGCCAAGGTGCAGCGCATCGACGAGTTGCGGGACGACCCACAGGTGATCGCCAACAACTACATCACCGATTTCGATCACCCCGTGCTCGGCAAGATACAGGTTTGCAATTTCCCGGTTGCCTTCAGCGAGACGCCCGCGGGAATCTGGAAAGAAGCGCCGGAACTGGGCCAGGATACGGAAACGGTGCTGATCGACGAGCTCGGCTACGACTGGGACGACATCCAACGCTTGCAGGAAGCGAACGCCATACTGTGACGCGACGCCGGACACCGGCGTCCTGAGTCAGAAGTTCGTATGATAATGTTGCGGGCCTTCGATAAGTCCCGACAAAGCCGGGATCCCGATGCGTCGGGACTCAGAGCCTGTCCAGAGCTTGCCGAAGGGCTGAACGGACCAAGGGTTTCCGCTCGTGGTACGCAATATTATGTTCGCGGCGGACAATGCATATGGCAGTAACGGCGCTCAAAATCCTGTCATTCTGAGGCCGCAGCCGAAGAATCTAGGGCCTCGCAGGGAGATGTGTTTCGACGCCGTTCGTGGTGAGCCTGTCGAACCACCCCGACGATTCCGTTCGATCTGCGATCTGTGCCCAAATTTGCGACTCGGGACAGCAGTCTTGTGTCGGCTTGCTTGACGTGAACAGGGAAGAGATTTCTTGGAAACAGCCATAGAGTTCCGGGGCCTCACAAAGTACTACGGCGCACAACGCGGCGTTGTCGACTTGGACCTCGAAGTGAGGTCGGGTGAGGTTTTCGGGTTTCTCGGACCCAATGGCGCGGGCAAGACCACCACGATCAGAGTGCTTCTGGACCTGATCCGACCGACTCGGGGCAGCGCTACGGTGTTCGGCCTGGACGCACAAGCCGACTCCCAAGAAGTCAGGCGGCGAGTGGGATACGTCCCGGGCGACCCGTCTCTGTACCTGAACGTGACCGGGCAAGAACTTCTCACCTACCTGGCCAGCGTTCGGGGCGGCGTCGACTGGAGCAACGTGTTGGTCCTGGCAGACCGGCTTGAGTGCGACCTTTCGCGACGCATTGGCGCCCTGTCTCGCGGCAACCGCCAGAAGCTGGTCGTCATCAAGGCGCTCATGTGCGAGCCGGAACTCCTGGTCTTGGATGAGCCCACAAGCGGCCTGGATCCGCTCATGCAGGAGGTGTTCGAGGACATCCTGCGGGAGGTGAAAGCACGCGGCACGACGGTGTTTCTGTCTTCGCACATCCTTCCCGACGTGGAGCAGCTCTGCGATCGGGTTGGCATCATCCGTGCCGGCCGCCTCGTGGACGTCGCCGACATCGACGACCTGAAAACCCGCGCGTTCCGAACTCTCGAAATTCAATTCGCCCGGCCTGTGCCGACCCAAGACTTCGCCGGGCTCGACGGAGTCAGGAACGTTACCGTATCGGACAACACGCTCCGATGCGATATCGTTGGCGCCCTGGATCCGCTCATCAACACCGCTGCTCGATATGAGGTGACGGGTCTGACCACCCACGAGCCCAGCCTTGAAGAGATCTTTCTGGCTTATTACGGCGGAGAGGACGACGATGATGCTGAGTAGCGTCTTCCTCAAATCCCTTCGCGATCAGCGCTGGAGCCTGGCGTGGTGGGGCTTGGGCGTCGGATTGCTGGCGGCATTCCTCGTCGCGATGTTCCCCAGCATTCGAGACATTGAAGGCTTCGATGAAGTAATCGAAGCATACCCACAGGAGCTGATGGCGATTTTCGGAGCCTCGGAGATGGCGGATATGACCTCGGCGACCGGATTCCTCAACATCGAGTTGTTCGGGTTGATGGGTCCATTGATTGTCATGATATTCACGATACTGCGGGGCAGCGGCGCCGTCGCAGGCGAAGAGGGGACCGGGACCATCGAGATACTGCTCTCAGAGCCCATCACGCGCGGGCGACTCCTTGCCGAGAAATTCGCGTCCATGGTCATTGCCACCGCCGCCTTGTGCATCGCTCTGTGGGCGGTGTTGGTGGTGGGCGGAGCGCTGGCGGACATGGACATCGGCATCATGCGGCTTACTGGGATGATCGTGAGCCTGGCGCTTCTGGGACTGACCTTCGGCTCCATCGCGTTTGCGGCGGGGTGCATCACAGGCCGAAGAAACGTGGCGGCGGGGGCAGCCGCCGCGGTCGCCATGGCGACGTATTTTGCCAACGTTCTGAGGGAGATCGTCGACTTCATGGAACCCGCCAGATGGCTCTCGCCCTTCTATTACTACAGCGACGCGGATCCATTGGTCAACGGCCTAAACCCAGGCCACGTGGCCGTGCTCGTCATCGCCATCGCGGTGATGGCAGCGGCGGCGTACGTTGGGTTCTTGAGACGAGACCTCCGGCTCTGACGGCATGCCCGCTAGGCGCGTGTAACCAACTCCGGCTGTCTGGCCCGCGACCCAACAGGCGTCTGGGGTCGCTTGATCACCGTGAATATGATCGTGCCCGCCATATACATGCCGATGAATATCCAGATCACGACTCGGTAGCTGTCGGTTCGGTCGAACAGGGTTCCGGCCACGACGGGCATGACGATCATGCCCCAACTGTAGACCAGGCTCAGGATGCCCCGAAGAGTGGCGAACTTTCCGCGACCGAAAAAGTCGCCCACCAGCGCCCAGTTCAGCGCGCTGAGGCCTTCCACTACCGAGAACACGCAGATAAACGCCCAGAGCTGCCACAGCCCATTGGCGCTTTGAAACAGGAACAGCGACACGGCGCCCAACGCCATCCCTGCCGCCAACATCTTCGAGCGGGACCATCGGTCTCCCAGCCATCCCAATCCGATCCGCATAGGCACACTCATGAACGCCATGGCGCCCAGCATCAGCGCCGCGTTCTGTTCCGAGATTCCTTTCCAGACCATCATGGGCACGAAATGGACGATGATGGTGCCTAGCGTGCCCGTTCGCAGCATGGTGCCGACGGCCAGCATCCAGTATGAACTGGTCCGCAATGCCTCCCGTACGGTGAAGTCCACTGAGGCCACCTGGGGCGCCGTTCGGCGTGTCTCGCCGTCGGTGGGTTGCTCCGGTGGGTCGCCGTCGGGCATCAATCCCATGGACTCGGGCGACGGGTGCAGATATCGGGCCGCTGGAAGTATCGCGACAGCCAGAAAGATGCCCGCTCCCGCCGCGGTGGGACGCCAGCCGAAATGCTGAATGCCCAGCGACAGAATCGGTACGATGACCGCTCCTCCCAGGCTGAACGCGGCGATGGATACTGCCATCGCCAGGCCCTTGCGTCGAATGAACCAGTTGTTGACCACCGCCATCGTGGACCCGGCGAACGACCCGTTGAACGCAATCGAAATTATGCCCAGGTACACGATCATGAACCACATGAAGCTGTTGACCTGGCTGAGCAATACGTAGCCGATGGCGACGACCACAACGCCGATGCTCAGTATTCGCCGCGGTCCGTACCGGTCGATCAAGTATCCGGCGATCGGTCCCTCAACCGCGCCCTCGGCTCGTGACAGCGAAAACACGAGCGAGGTTGCTGCGCTGCTGATATTGAGCGCGGCCTTGATGGGAAGGAAGAACACAGAAAAGCCGTAGAAGTAGACCCCGCCTCCGCAGGCGTTCACAACAGCGCTAGCCGCGACGACCCACCACCCATAGAAGATCTTGCCTGGCGGCGACTGGGCCGTTTCGGATAGCATTCTTGGCGATTCTCCATGGTGTGTGTGACGTTGCGGCGGGCTGCAGGAAGCATGTCATCTTGCGAACCCTGCACATCTTACCGGAAATTCCTGAATTCGTCTGCACATTCAGCTCAGCAGCGTTTCGGATCTAGGCAATGAGAAGGGTGAATTGTCTCGATCGGATCGCGCCAAATGAGTCACCGCGATCCTGAAGCCACCGAAGCCCAATTTCGAGACATTGCGTGTTGTTTTAGTTCACCGGAAGCGCGCCATCCGTGGGTGACATGGTAGGGTCCGTCATGTTCGTGGGAGTTGACACGTTCTTTGGGCGCAATATAATGGGGCCAGAGCAGACGGCGTGACTGGGAGAGACCCTCGTGGCTAGCGGCGATCCCAACGAAAAACTTGATTCGTTCGAATTCGATTCAACCGGCGAGGCCGTACAGTACATCTCGTTGATGCAAGCCAGGTTGTTGGCCATCGAACACGCCCGCGAGGATACGGAGATTTATGGTCCGCGATACTCGAACGCAAGGTTGGTGTGGGAACTCCTCGAAGCTGAAGAAGACGAGGATTACTATCAAATCAAACTCTCCTGGCGTCCCGCGGGCCGATTTGACGGTGAACCCGGCATCGAAGAGTTCATAATCGAGAAAACGGGTGAAATTCGGTTGCGTCAACTTCTGGACGAGCCGACGGGCTCATCCGTCGAGGAACAGGTCGTCAAAGCCACTGAACAACAGGAATCGTCTACTCCCGAGACGACTGAAGCGCCTCCAACCGGTCCTGAAACTGCCGAGATGTCTGAGGCCGAGCCTGAAGAAAGCGTTGCCGCTATCGACATATCGTCGGAAGAGGCCCGTTCAATTGCCCTCCGCGCCCCAACCGGAGACCGCCGAGAGTATGGAATTGATATCCCTGGTTCGCCACTAGAATTCCATGTCTTCCGATCCGACGAATCGGAAGACATGTTCATCGTTACACTCGAGTTTCAGCCACGAGGACAACCCAACGTCAATCCAGGTCGTGAGCAAATCCATGTCATGAAAGACGGGAGCGTTTCCGACCGTCGGATTCTCAACAAATTCACCTTCGAAGGGCTACCGAAGAGCGACACCCCATTTGTTGTTCTGGGCGCTTACGAAGTGCCCACTGCAATGGGACGGGCATCCGCCGCGATAGTCGATTTCGCCGTTGTGATGGTATTGTTCATTTTCATCGCAGCTGTCGCTGCCGGAGCGGGTGAGGTTGGCACTGACGAATACGAGAACACCCTATCGGGACTATTAGTTCTGTTGTTCATCGGTTATCCGGCATTCTGGATATTTTCCGCGACCAAAGGATGGAGCATCGGCAAATTGGCGGTGGGATTGCGGCTATTTGGATTCAACGGCGAGACAATAGGTTTTGGCGTCGCGCTTAAGAGAGAACTCCTTGGCAAGTGGTTGGTGAGCATACCGTTATACCTCGGATTGCTGGCAATTATATGGCATCCTCGCGGCCTGGGTTGGCATGACCGTCTGGCGAAGACGGTGGTGTTGCGCAAGACAAAGTAGATGCATCCCGGATTCTTCGCCGAGACATTGTCTATGTCCGCCGGTGAAAGCCTGGCAGGGTGATGGGATCAGCACTCGGGAGGTTTGAGCAACGGCAGGCGGCTACGGGCGGCGTGCTCGGGTTGATCCCCGCGCTCGGCTTGGCAGCAAGGCTGATTCAAGTCCAAGATCCGCTCGTTGGTTGGGTCTTGGGATCGCTCTACATCGCCCTGTATTTGGCCGTATTGATCGTTGCTCGCCGGCCGACCCAAGGCGCTGCCGCCGGGCTGCTGTTGGCCCTGGGAGTGGTTTCGCTGTTTGCCAGTCTTTCGTCCCTGGCGGGCGTTGCTCTCGTCCTCATCCCGGCAACCGCCGTGATCCTGTACGCATCGGCGCGGAGTATAAGGCGGCTGAAGGGGGAACGAGTTCGGGCGGCCGCGTTCGTCCTGGTCGGCCTGTCCGCTAGCGCGGCTGTTGTGGCATCCAGCGTCACCGTCTTGATCGTTCTCGACTCACGATGAACGATCACCAGTCGATTCAGTTGGTCGGCCGCGCCACGCGTATCGGGGATTTTCCTGCCGCTACCGGTCCTCGTACAGCTCCGTCACCGGGTGGAAGGCGAACCAAGCGAACCAGAAGTAGACGTTGGATGGCAGGCGCGTGAGCGACACTGATCCGTCCGCGGACACCAGCGCGGCGTCGGTCACAGTCCACGTCCCGCCTGCGTCGTCGATCAGCGTTCGGGGCCGATCGCCATCGACTGCCGCATCCGGAGGCAAGCGGAACGTCTGGCCGCCGCGCTTGTAGACTCGGACATCCGAACTGGCGGCGGAAGCGATGATCACGACATCCTGGCCGCCGATGCTGTCGTCGAGCACGATCGAGGCGTTAAGCGATGCGATGGAATACGCTTTGTGAACATCGCCGACGCTGACGCCCAGCACTTCCGCCTTGGCAGCCAGGCGGTCGTCTCGTTCCCACACCGGGAACATCGTGCCGGTGTCCGCGCGGTAGTCGGTGTAGAACGATTCGACGCTGTCCTCAGGTGCGTACGCGCTGGGGTCGTAGTATCCGGTTTCGAGCGACAGGACCTTCGTCTCCGGATGCTCGTCCACCCATTCCGACCATGTTGTGAAGGCCACCGGGTGGATTTCGAGCTTGATGTCGCGTCGGGCCAACGGACCGATGACCGGCTCTCCCAGCAGTGAGCTCCACAGCGTGTTGGTCTTCCGGTCGTACATGACCTTGTTCGACCGATACAGCATCCCCGAGGTGCCGAAAGTTGTGGCCTCACCGTCGATCTTGGCGGAATACACGATTCCGGTTCCGCATAGCGTTCACCACATCACAGAGATCGGTTCTCCGCCAACCACGTCGTTGACCATCTCGTGGGCGTTGACGATTCGCAGCGGGTAGGCGCGGGTGTCTCCGTTGATGGTCACGCCAAACACGCGGTCGTTCGGATTGAGGTAGTCAGCGTCGGCGGCCGAAACCATCGGAGGAGAGCGCAGGTCGGGGATCCCGTCGGGCAGAACTCCGCCCCACACGACCTCGGTGAGGTCGATGCGCGAGTATTCCAAGGCAGGGCGGAGGAACAGCGCGAATCTCGGGTCCAGACTGCTCATCAGGCCGATCTTCCAATTCACGTACTCCGAGGGCGGTGTATAAACGTCGCGGTAGAGCCCCAGCCATTCCATCCACCCGTGCCAGTCGTCGCTCCCAAAACTTTGGCCGGTCACGGCTCGAAGCGCGGCGCCGACTCGATCGCGAGACGCTGCCGAGGGCATGAATCGAATGATCTCGACCAGCACAGGGACCAGGCTGCGGTCTCCGAACCGGGCGATGTCGTCGAGCGCCTCCAATGTCCCCTGCGAGGTCGGCGAGAATCCGGGGACCACGTCATACATCGCCTGGTTCGAGTCGTGACCCGGTGGAAATTCGGCCGGTGTGAGCTTGGCATCCACCGGGTCGCTGCCCTGAACGCCGACACCACCGGATGGCGCCACGTCCGCTTCGCCGGTGGCGGGCGTGCTCGTTGCCGCCGGTGCGTCGCCGCGCGAGCACGCAAGCGCAACGAAACCCGCCGCCAAAACAGCGACGGCAAAGGCAACCCACATCCGTGACGCCATCAATCCACTCCCTCTCACCACGTTAGGTGATACGATCACTGACATGATTGTAGATGCAACAGTGCCGACCTGCGAATGTCGATCGTGACGAGTCGGTCGGCCAATATGAACTCGCGGTGTCCGATCCTCGCCGAACCATATTCGAAGTAAAGCCCATGCAAGCCCACTGACGATCGAAGGAATAGATGCGATGACTGACCGATGCGACTGGCCGGCCAATGAGCACATGATCGATTACCATGATCGAGATTGGGGCGTGCCGGTCCACGACGACCGCATCCTGTTCGAGATGCTCGTGCTCGAAGGCGCCCAGGCAGGTCTGAGTTGGGACACGATTCTTCGACGGCGAGAGTCCTACCGCGCCGCCTTCGATGACTTCGACCCAAGATTGGTGGCGCAGTACGACGACGCCAAGTCCGCAGAGCTGTTGCAAGACGCCGGAATCATCCGCAACCGCTTGAAGGTCGCTTCGGCGATCAGGAACGCCAAGGGATTCCTTGCGATCCAGGAGGAGTTCGGTTCGTTCGCCGCCTACGTGTGGCGATTCGTCGAAGGCGAGCCAAAGGTCAACGGCTGGACCGAGATGTCCCAGATTCCGGCCAACACGACGGAGTCCGACGCCATGAGCAAGGACCTGAAGGCCAAAGGATTCAACTTCGTCGGTACGACGATCTGCTACGCATACATGCAATCGGTGGGCATGGTCAACGACCACATGGTGAGTTGTTTCCGGTACTCGCAGGTGGCCAACGAATCGCGGTAAACAACCAACGGCTTTGCGTCGAACCGCTGAGATGAGTCAGGGATGGATCGACTGCGGCCCCCACCGTTCGGGGTGAGCCTGTCGATCCCCAGGCGCACGAAATCACTGTCGCATCCGGCCCTTCGACAGGCTCAGAGCCTGCCCTGAGCTTACCGAAGGGGCGGACGGATTAATAGGGTAGGGTAGGTCGCGCCGCAGAAACTCACGCCCCGAACGTTCAGGGTGAGTCCCGACGCATCGTGATCCC
>CAZPQQ010000015.1:47780-54907 GCA_964588665.1 uncultured Dehalococcoidia bacterium
GATCCCGGCTTTGTCGGAACCTGTGAGCATCTGCCCCTTTATCGCCCGTTCGGGGTGAGCCTGTCGCATCGCGATCCCGGCTTTGTCAGGACCTGTGAGCATCTGGCCCTTTACCGTCCGTTCGGGGTGAGCCTGTCGAACCCCCGCCCAGCGATTACTTCCGCCCAAACACCGTTCGTCGCAAAGCGGGAGATCGCCTAACCCGTTAGCACCTCGCGCAGCCGGCGAATGACGACCTCCAGTTCCTCTTCGGTGAGGTTGAACGGGTCGACGGCCAGCTCGTCGGGCTGGTAGATGTTGTGCAGGTACACGGGCGGATCGCCGGCGACCATGTCGTCCCAGACCTGGTCGCGGCTGGGGCCATGCCAGTCCTTGGTGAACGTCATTACGGCATGGGGCGTGAGGTAGTTCCACTCGTCGTGCTCAGTGGCGACGCGCAGACCCGGCACCTCGATCAGAGCGTCCACGACCTGCTGACACATTCGGTTGTACGCTGCGGTCTCGGCTTCTTCGTCTTCCTCGACGAAGATCTCCAGCGCTTGGACGAGGCCGATGATCTCTTCCTTGGCAACCTTCATCCCTCTGCCGATGAACTGGTGCGGACTGTTGTTGGCGAACGCCGCCTCGATCAGATCGGCGCGACCGCACAGGATGCCGGTGCCCTGGGGTCCGCGAACCGCCTTGCCGCCGCTGAACTGGACCAGGTCCGCTCCCTCGGCGATGAACCGTTTGAGGTTGGCCCTGGGCGGGACGAACGACGCGGCGTCGACAATCACCGGCACGTCGTGTGCGTGGGCAATCTCGACCACCTCGGCCAGCGGCAATGCGCGTCGGGTGATGTACGGCGAGAACAGGTACGCTACGGCGGCCGTGTTCTCCGTGAACGCGGCTTCGAGCTGCCAGGGATGACAGCGTCTGCCGTCGCCGACCTCGACGAGTGTTGTGCCTGTCGCTCGATAGCACTGGTCATACGGAAACCGATGGCTTCGGTGGATGATGATCTCGTTCTTGAGTCCGGTCGGGTCTGGGAGTTGCGCCATCTTCGCCGGATCGCTGCCAGCCATGACCGCGGCGGCCTGGAGAATCAGACCGCTGGCCGCCCCATTCGTCACCAGACCGGCTTCGGCGCCGGTCACCCGGGCGAGCACCTTTCCGGCGGCTTTGGCGAGCTCGTCGATGTTGACCATCGTGGTCGATACCTTGACCATCGCGTCCACGACCTCGGGCCGTAGCTTGCTGCCTCCGTACGCCGTGGTCGAGCCCGACGCCGTGATGATCGGCGTGACTCCGAGTTCTCGGTAGATGTCTGCTCCGTCGCCGAATGCCATGTGCTCCCCCTGGATCGAATGGTCGTTCCTGGCAGCGCCGCCACGCTCGGGCGACGCACTGCCGCCGGTGGATTATATCACCGGATCAACACGGCATTGTCCGTTCGCCCTGAGCTTGTCGAAGGGTCCTCGACGGCCGAGGCGACGATGGCGCCAATGACCTACGAAGAATAGTCCGTTCGTAACTAGCTGCGCCAAGAACGCCAGCCTAGACTTGATTCATCAAGAGTCGAGGACATCGAAATGCGAAGCACAACCGTAGCCGCCGCCATGAACGTCGTGCCCATTGGTCTGGGTTACCTGTACATCAAGGAGTATTCGCGGTTCGCGCTCGCGTTCTTCGGCGGTGCGACCGGGTTGTTCACCGCCGTCGTGCTGACGGGCCTGCTCAGCCTGGGCTCATGCTTCATGGGCTCGTGCTCGACCGCCGAACGTCTGCTGGTCTGGTTGCCCGTAGCGATACCGGCCATCCTCAGCCTTATCACCGTGATCGACGCTTATAAGCGCCGTCCGAAAGCACGCAAGCGGCGAAGATAGCGGTCTCGCGTTTGCTTTAGTCTTCCGGGGTCGAGACTACACCAAAGGGGCTCGCCCCTCTGGACTCCCCACGGTTTGGGCGTCAATTTCCAGACCCTGCCTAGAACACCGCTATCGGGTTGACCGGTGAGCCGGTGCCGCCGATTACGTTGAGCGGGTTGATTGTTAGCATGAACTCGTGGCGGCCCTCCTCGGCGCAGACGTCGGCCAGGGGCTCCAGCAGGCTGTTGTCGAGGAGCGCGACGCCGTAGGCGAAGATTACGCCGTGGACGGTCCACGGGAGGTTGTACTCGTTCGGCTCGGCGTCCATCATGTCCCAGCCAAGGATCGAGATGTCGGACTCGCGGACGAACGGGAGACACGACGCGTGGAGGCCGGGCCTCGACGATCTGCCGCCCCATGTTCCGTCGTTGTCTTTCGCATATGCGTCGCGGCCGCTGTAGACCATCAGCGCGTCGCCTGGCTCGATCGAGACGCCCTGGGCCTCGGCGATCTCCGCGAGCTCCCAGCCGTGGACCGGTTTGTCGACGGTGACATAGGGCACGCCCCGATGGCGAGGCACGTCCAGCAGCACTCCTCGGGTCAGGATGCCGTCGCTCCACTCGTCGACCGTCCCGAAACTCGCGCCGTCGAAGCCGATGATGTCGCGCGGGTTCTTGCCCTCCCACGTGCCGCCTTCGTCCCACACGTGGCACAGTGCGTCGATGTGCGTCGTGGCCGTGCCGTGATAGCGGACTCCGTAGTAGTCCATCGCCGCGCCGCCGCCGTTCGGGCGTTCCATGAAGATCATCGAGTGTTGAGCCGGGTGCGGGTTCTCGCGAGTCGGCGTCACCGGAAACGGTCGGCTGAGGGACACGGTCCGGCCCTTCTGGACGAGCTTCGTGGCCGCGAGCCGTTTCCCGTCGTCGATCAGGTTCATGGCGCCGGCGGCGGCCTTGTCGCCCCAGCGGCCCCAGTTCCGCGAATCTCGCAGGTAGGATATAACGTCGTCTTTGCTTGGGATTTTGTTGTCGGGCACGTTGCAGACCTCCGTTGTTAGGTGTTGCGAACTCTATCGCATGTGTAAATGCAGGGCAAGTGGGACGTTTGTCGCAGCTAGTCGGGCGCCTCGATACCTGCCTTCAGTCCCTTGCGTCCCTCCGGTCCCTGCCGCCGACGCCTGGTATATAATGGGGCCGATTTCACATCGGACACATTCCACGCAAGAAGGGGGAACGCTCATGGGTAAGTTGGATGGCAAGCATTGCGTCATCACCGGCGCCAGCCGGGGCATCGGGGCGGAGATCGCCATGGAGTTCGCGAAGGAAGGCGGCAAGATCGTAGCCGCCGCCCGGACGCTTCACGAAGGCGACCACGTGCTCGAAGGCTCGCTTGACTACACGGTCCAGCAGATCAAGGACGCCGGCGGCGAGGCGACTGCATCGGCGGTCAATATCTCACTGCCCGAGGACTGCGAGCGCTTGATCGAGGAGGCTCACGCGGCATACGGCCCGATCGACGTGCTGGTCAACAACGCCGCGTTGACGTACTTCATCCCGGTCAAAGACTATCCTCCGCGTCGGTGGATGCGATCCTGGGCGGTGAACTTCCATGCGCCATTCCTGCTGAGCCAGATCGTGCTGCAAGAGATGATCGAGCGCAAGGGCGGCAGCATCGTCAACATCTCTTCGGGCGCGGCGATCGGCCCGGGCCGCGGACCGTACCCCGATGCACCGACCGGCGGCGGCGGAACCTGCTACGGCGCCGAGAAAGCCGCACTGGAGCGGTTCACGCAGGGGCTCGCGCAAGAGGTCTACCAGCACGGAATCTCCGTCACGTGCGTGTCGCCGTCGCAGGTCGTACCCACTCCGGGCACGGTGTTCCACAACCTGGTCACGGGCATGGACGACCCCCGTGGCGAGGACCCGAATCTCATGGCCAAGTCGTCGCTTCTTCTCGCGACCGAGCCGCTGGACAAGGTCACCGGTCGCGTGACCTATAGCCAGGAGATCCTCAAGGAGTTTGGCTGGATTTCCGAAGGCAAAGGCACCGGCATCGACCGCAAAGGGAGCGGTTACAGCCTGGTGTAACGTCACACTAGAGCGCTTGAGGCCGGACACCATCTGATTGGTGTCCGGCCTTTGTAGTTTCTGGGATGTTTCTTATCTTTGTCCCCTTGCCTGCGCTTTCAGACAGGCCAAAGAAGGGTCCAGAAAGGCCTTGCGTCCTTCCAGTTGCGTGATTAGGCTGATACGAAGCCCTGAATTACGCCGTCGTTTGTATGGTGTTCGGCCAAGATTCGGACAGAACTTCGAGTGACCGGTTCACTTTATTTCTCGTCGAGAGACCCAGAATTACTGTGAGTCCAGGGAGTTTTGGCCTAATCGCAAGGTGGCCCGGATCGCGTTCTACGCTCCGATGGCCGATGTCTTGAGATCCGGACCGAGAGCATCCGCCCATAGCCCAGAGAAGAGGACTGAATATGAAACTTGTGCGAGCGAGGGTGACGAACTACCGAAGCATCGACGACTCCGGGTGGGTCTCGCTGGACAACGTGACTTGCATGGTGGGCAAGAACGAGTCCGGCAAGACCGCGTTCCTGCAAGCCCTCCGTCGCCTCAACCCAGTCGGCGGCATCGGAGGTTCGTTCGATCTCCGCGATTATCCGCGCAAAGGATACGTGCGGTACAAGCGCCGGCATGACGACGAGCCCGCCACTGTCGTCCAGGCCGAATTCGAACTCACCGAAGACGAGATGGAAGAGCTCGAACTCGAGTTCGGTCAAGGCGTGCTTCGATCGCCTATGGTGGTCGCCAGCAAGAACTACAAAAACCAGAGGCAATGGAGCGTCGAAGTCGACGAGGGCGCGGTTGTTCGGCACGTCATCGCGGCCGCCAATCTTCCGCACGAGGTCATGCAATTCGTAGGCGAGGCCAATTCTTGGGAGACGCTGCAGTCGCAACTCGAATCCCTGGACATCAAGCCGCCGTCCGTGTTGCAGCTTCTGTCGGAATTGCCGGATCGGTTCAGGACGGACCTGCGCCAACAGGTTATCGAAGAGTACCTGGAAGGGTTCCTGCCCACGTTCGTGTACTTCGACAATTACAGCGCGATGCAGGGCCGGATTTCGATCCAAGACATCAAACGCCGCAATTATATGGGCGCCGACATCGACGACGCCGACCGAACGTTTATGTCGCTGCTCAAACTGGTGGGCGCAGACCTAGATGACCTCGAAAGCCAAACCAACTACGAGTATCTGAAGGCCGAGCTGGAGTCGGCTTCCATCGGCATCTCCGACGAGATATTTGAGTTCTGGAAGCAGAACAGGCAGCTCCGGGTCGAGTTCGACCTGTCCGCCGCCAACCCCAACGACCCGCCGCCCCTGGACACGGGGACAATCCTCCACGTGCGCATCTGGAACGACAAACATCGCGTCTCCGTTCCATTCGACGAGCGGTCCAAGGGATTCGTATGGTTCTTCTCGTTCCTGGTCTATTTCTCGCAGCTCGAGGAAGACGAAGAGCGAGACCTGGTGCTGCTCCTCGACGAGCCCGGGCTCAATCTGCACGCATTGGCACAGTACGATTTCCTGCGGTTCATCGAACAACGTCTCGCCCCGCGGAACCAGGTCATCTACACGACCCACTCGCCGTTCATGATCAACCTGGACGACCTGAGCCGGGTGCGAACGGTTGAAGACACCGATGACCGCGGCACGGTGGTCGGCCAAGACATCCTGAGGAACAGCCGCGAGACCGTGTTCCCGCTTGAGATGGCTCTCGGTTACCAGATGGCGCAGACGCTGTTCCTGGCGCCGCACTGTTTGCTGGTCAATTCGTCTTCTGACCTGATCTACCTTCAGGTGTTGGGCGAGATCTGCGCGTCGCAAGGGCGTCAGCGCCTGGACCCGAGGTGGGTGGTCATACCCGTTGGAGACGCCGACAACCTACCCGCGTTCGTGTCGCTCCTCGGCGACAGCTACGTGAGCGTCGCGGTGTTGATGGACGTCACGCCCACGCACAGAGAGCACGTCGATCAGATCAACGAGTCGGGACCAGCCGGTCAACGCAACCCGATCAGGTGGGTCGAGGTCACACGGGTCCGAGACTCGGACATCGAAGATCTGCTGGACCCTGGATTCTACCTGAAGCTTGTGAATCAGGCCTATGACGCGGAGCTGCGCCTGCCGCTAACTTTGCGGGCGATCACCGAGAGCAATCCTCGAATCGTGCAGCGCCTGAAGGACCATTTCGAGGCCGAGGGCATTGCCGGCGGTCGATTCGAGTCCCACAGGCCGGCCGCCCATCTCTTGCAGAACCATCTTCGTTTGGGCGGAGAACTCAACGACAGCGCGATTGATGCCGCGGCTTCGATGTTCGAGCGCATCAACGCGCTTCTGCCGTCGAACGGCGCCACAAACGGCAACGGCCACGACGCGGCCAAAGCCCACGTCTTGGCAACGGCGGTCGGCGACTAACCTCGCGAGACCGGGGCGGGCGAACGAATCGCTGCCCCCACATCAAACCCGGATCGATAAGGTTCCCCGAGTATTTCGGGGAACCCGGACCCACAGAACTACTTCCCTATCAATGGGCCAACTTGGATCGCTGCATGCAAGTTGGCCCAACTCATTGTTGCTTCGAGTCATTGCGGCGATCACTTTCGGTAATGCGTGAGAGTGACTTTCATTTGTGGAGCCGCCTGCATTCGCGAAATCCCATCTCTCTGAGGCTGCTACAATGCCTCCACGTGGACATCTTGGCGCATATTTCAACCTGAGAAGAGACCGATGGATCGTAACGTTGTTAACCCATGGACATGGCAGGATCAATTTGGATTCGTTCAGGCGAACCATCTCTCAGGGGCGGAGCAGGTCTTGTTGTGCGCAGGGCAGACGTCGGTGGACAATGACGGAAGCCCCCTACATCCGGGCGACATGGGCGCCTAGGTTTCCCAAGCGCTCGACAACTTGGAGACGGTGTTGGGCGATGCCGTATTCTCGTTGGCGGACGTTGTCAGGCTCAACTACTACGTGACCGACATCGACGCGTTCATGGCCCCAGCCGAGGGTTTCGGTTCCCAGCTAGGACAAGCTGGATGCCGCCCGGCGAGCACGTTGCTCGGCGTGGCAAGCCTGGCATTTCCCGAGTTGATGGTGGAGCTCGAGGCGACCGCCGCGAAGTGAGCCGGCGCCACCTTCTGACCACCGGCATCGAATTGACCTGTGCGGCGCCCAATCCGTAGGGGAGGGTTTCAAACCCTCCCGCGTATTATGCTTGC
>CAZPQQ010000016.1:0-53382 GCA_964588665.1 uncultured Dehalococcoidia bacterium
TCTCTGTTAATTTCAGGCCCAAATGTGTCCCACTTTCGCTGACGGTCTACAGCAGCTTGGTGATAAATAGGTGTATGCACCTAGTCGCTAATAGGCAAACACACCTAGTCGCTAATGGGTAGAGTCACCCAGATACAACGCCCCAAAACACCTGTCAACAATTAACTCGCATCTTCAGTGCTCGCAGATTTCAACGAGAATGTTAACCATCGATTATCAATACCATAAGAATTTCTGAACTGACCGGCATTGCCAGGGCGCCACGAAACCGCTCCCAATGGCGAATGCCTGCCCGGCCAGATATACTTGTGATTCCGACGCTACACCCCATCGTGCAGGAGACGCGCATGTCGAAACGGGTACAGGTCGCCGAAGAGACAATCGAGATCCTGAGCCAATGGTACGGCCCCGACTTGCCGCGCCAAGTCGACGTGCTGCGCGGTTCGATCACTGGGTGGTTGTTCGGACTGTCAGGTCAAGCCGCTGTGACGATCAACAGGAAGGTCCACCTCACGCCGAGGGCAAACGATCTCGAATCGAAATCGGGCATCGTTCTGCTGGGGCACGAGCTCTGCCACGTCGTCCAGCAAAACGAGATGGGCTGGTTGAGCTTCATCGTCCGGTACGTCATCCACTGGCGACCCACGCACATCACAAACGGCAAGCGTCACCCGATGGAACGGCCGGCCTACGACCGCGGCGAAGAGATCAGGACATCACTGGACTAGGGGCGATGCTTCCGATGCTCGATCTTCATCCAGCCCAGGCTGGGTCCGGATTCGCCTCGAGGAACTCGAGGTCCAGATCGAAGCCAAGGCCCGGCCCCGACGGTAGGTGCAAAGCGCCGTCACGGATATCCAGAGGTTTGTCTAGGACAGCGTTGTAGCCTTCGAGTGCGGCCAGGCTGAACTTCAGGCGATAGAAGTTGGGGACGGTCACTATCGTGTGGGCCCCAGCGATGATCTCGGTGACCCGCAATGGTCGCTCCCCGAGAAGACTGCCTGGTAATCCAAAGGATCTATACGACGCCGACTACGAGTACCGTCGAGCTGCCTTCTGTCTCTTCCGTCCCTTGCGTCACTGCCTTGAACATTGATTCGCGCCAAGCCTACTTCAAAGTCCGCGAAGACGACCACCAGTGCACTCAATCGCCCGTGATAGAATCCTGGCGCGCCCATCGAGTGACCAGGAGTTGCACAATGTCAGCAGACCGAATATCCGACCAGATCATCTCTCGCTACCGAAAGGTCACCGTCGCCACCGTCTACGGAGGCGTGCGGAGTCAAGGATACGAGCCATGCTTCATGCGAGGCGTGAAGCCGTTCACCCCCGGTCGCCATCTGGTTGGCAGGGCTAAGACGTTGCGTTTTGTCCCGCCCAGGCGTGACATCCAGCGCGAGACTCAGGCGCTCGGTGCCGATTCGCCTGAGTATGTGGCAATGGGGTCCTGCGAGCCGGGCGACGTCATGGTGATGGACGCCTTGGGTAAGTCTTGGGCGTCAATCGGCGGCGACGTCAAGCTGCTGCAACTCAAGATGGCTGGGGCCGAAGGCCTCGTGACCGACGGAGCCATCCGAGACCTGGACGCGGTGAACGAGTACGGCTACACACTGTTTGCGGGCGGACGGACCGGCGCGGTCGGCGCGCCGGACGTCTGGCCGCACGAGGCGAACGCAACGATCCAATGCGGCGGCGCCGCGGTTCGTCCCGGCGATCTCATAGTTGGTGACGACGACGGCGTTGTGGTCGTCGCGGCCTCCATAGCCGAGGAAGTCATTTACTGGGTCGAGGAACACGAGCAGGCCGAGGAGTACATCAAAACCCTGATCCAAAAGGAAAACGTCTCGCCAGGCAAGTACTACAACGAAGAAAACTTCCAGCGGCTCGCCCGAGAACGCCCATGGGAATTGTAGACGGCGCGGAGGTACGCGATTGACTGTTGGATGGGGGATCGTCAGCACCGGACGTCACCCTGACGTGAAGGTCGTGCCAGCGATGAAGCTCGCCGCGGACACGCACGTGGCCGCGGTCTACAGCCGTGACCTCGGTCGCGCGAAGGCCTTCGCCGACCGGCACGATGTCGTCGGCACCTACGATTCGTTGGACGCGGTGTTGAGCAACCCCGAAGTCGACGCACTGTTCATTTCGTCGCCGAATTCGTTGCACGCCGAGCACACCATCGCTGCAGCGAAGGCGGGCAAGCACATCCTGGTCGAGAAACCGATGGCGGTTAGCGTGCAGCAGGCGACCGACATGGTCCGCGCTGCCCGTGACAACAACGTCAAGCTCGGCGTCGGCTTTCACCTGCGACACCACCCCGGTCATGTCAGAGCGCGCGAGCTCATGGAACAGGGGGTGGTCGGCGTCCCGTCGATGATCCAGGGCCAGTGGTGCCTGGGCCAGCGCGGCGCGGTGCAGCCTCCGGCACGAACCGGTCTCAACGCGTGGTGGGGAGACCCGGCGATGATCGGCGGCGCGTCGACGCTCATGGGCACCGGCGTGCACGTGATCGACCTCCTCCAATGTTTGACCGGGCGCTCGATCGTCGAAGTGTCGGCGCTGACCGACGGGCAGACTCCGGAACGGCCTTTAGAGCAGGCGGCCGCGATCGCACTGCGGTTCGACGACGGAACGCTGGGCAGCATCACCGTGGGCCGTCGTATGCCCGACACCGAGAACGACGCGATGATCTACGGCAGCGACGGCCGCATCGCACTGAGGGGCACGGTATGGGAGGCGCAGACCGGGAGCCTCGACGTCACAAGTGAAACCGTCGAGCTGACCGAGTCCTACCCTCAAGAGCCGCTTGAACTGTACCGGCTCCAGATCGAGGCGTTCAACCGAGCGATTGCAGGCGAGGGCGAGTTCCACGCTTCCGGCGAGGACGGTCTCAGCGTAGTTCGGGTGACCAGCGCCATCATCGAATCCGCGTCGACCGGTAGAGCGGTGAAGATCCAGGCTGCCTCCCTTTGACTCCCCTCCTATCAACACGGAGAGCCTGACATCGGCAATCGCTGGGCAATCCTCGGCGTCCTGTGCCTCACCCGCGTGGTCATGGGGTACCAGTTCCAGTCGGTCGCCTCGGTGTCGCCATTCCTCATCGACGACCTGGGCATCAGCTACGCGCAGATCGGCACGTTGATCGGCCTCTACATGCTGCCCGGCGCCGTCATTGCGCTTCCCAGCGGCGTCCTGACCGCGCGATTCGGGGACCGACGAATGGCCGGCTACGGCCTGGCGCTCATGGGCGCCGGCGGGGCCATCATGAGCATCGCCGACACATACAACGTGGTGTTCATCGGGAGATTGACCAGCGGCGTTGGAGGCGTGCTGTTCATGGTCGTGATAACCAAGATGGTCACAGACTGGTTCGCCGGTCGGGAGATACGCATCGGCCTGGGACTCATGCTCACCACGTGGCCGTCTGGGATCGCTCTGGGGCTGTTGACTCAGAGCGCACTGGCGGATGCATACTCGTGGACCTGGGTGATGGCGGCGACATCCGGCGTAAGCTTCCTCGCCATGGCGGCGCTGGTGTCCGTGTACAAAACGCCTCCGGGTTATGCCGCCAGCCAGCACAGCAGGACTACTCTCTTCGCCTTACCGAGGCGTGAGCTGATCGGAGCATCGATCGCGGGAATGACGTGGGGCGTCTTCAACGTCGGCTTCGCGTTGTTCTTCAGCTTCAGTCCGGCATTGCTTGCGGACCGCGGCATGTCGGCGGCCGGCGCGGCATCGTTGGTCAGCATCGGCATGTGGGTGACCGTCGCGTCAGTTCCGTTGGGGGGTCTGTTGGCGGAGAGGACCGGGCGGCCCAACACGATCGCCGTCGTCAGTGCGGTCGTGGCAGGCACGACGTTGGCGCTGATGACCGTCGTTGACGTCCCCTTTGTCTTCGTGGCGGCGTTCGGGTTGGGAATAGGCGGCGCCGGCGCCATCATGGCGATGTCGGCCCAGGCCCTCAGTGCGGAAAACCGCGGCCCGGGGCTTGGTTTGTTCTACACGTGGTACTACGTCGCCATGGCAATCGGTCCGGTCGTGGCAGGCAAAGGACGCGACATCACCGACAGCGCCGCCGCGCCCGTGCTGATAGGCGCGTCGATGTTCATCTTCGTCATCTTCCTCGTGGCGGCATTCCACGTCCACCAAACGCGGGTGAGCCGAACAACTCCGAGCACTTCTATGTAGTCCTCACCGCCTGCCTCCGGCCAGTCGGGTCGACTCCGGCAGCGCTCTCAACCGAAGCATCGCCGCGACGCCGACCACGGGCCCGAGCGCCAGCATGGCGAACGCCAACCCCCAGCCGGTCGAGTCCACCACTAGCGGCACGAGCTGGATGGAGAACAGAGTAAGCAAAAATCCCATCGCCGTCTGCATCGTCAGGGACGTTCCGACGTACTGCGGCGGGCTGAGCTCGGTGATCGCCGCCGAAAACTGCGCAGAGTCCGCGACTACGGTGAAACCCCACACTAACAGCACCGGCGTCAACAGCCACAGCGAAGCGTCGAGCAGCATTGCGGCGGCCAGCGCGGATGTTCCACTGACAACCATGGCCGCGGACGTGACGGCGGTCCTGCCCAGGCGGTCGGCAAGTACGCCTCCCACGACGCTTCCGAGTCCACCGACAGCGATCGCGCCGAACGCGATCGCGCCGGCGAGAGAGGCCGCCCGGCCCTGAGCTTCCAATGCTCCGACGAGGAACACGGGGACCCAGGTCCACATCGCGTAGAGCTCCCACATATGCCCCAGGTAGCCGAGGTTCGCCAATCTCGTACCTCGTTCGGCCAGCAGACGAAACACCATCCGAGGGTCGAACGGGGCCGGCGCCGACGAGAACGGCCCGTCTCTCACGAATGCCAGCACTATCGCTCCGCCCACGACAGACAGCGCCGAAGACAGCAGCACCACCTGCCGCCACGGAATATCGGTCAGCGACCGAAAGAGATGCGGCGAGGCCGACCCGATTGTCAGCGCGCCGACGAGCAGACCGACCGCGACACCGCGATATCGCATTGACCACGTCGCGGCCAGCTTCATGCCCGGGGGATACACGCCCGCCAAGAACACGCCGGTCATGAACCTCAACGTAATCCCGAGCCACAAGCCTTCGGCGAAGATGGCGAAAGCCGCATTGGACACGGCTCCGAGCAGGGCCGATGCTGCCAACAGGCGTCGACTGCTGACGACGTCGGGCAGGTTCAGGAACGCGGCGGCGAACGTGCCCGCAACGAAACCGATCTGCACGGAGCTGGTGAGCCATCCAACGCCCCCCGGCAACAGGTCCCACTCCTGCTCGAGGGTCGGAACAACAGCGGAGGCGCTGAACCACAGCGTCATCCCCAACAGCTCAGCCAGCGCCAAGAAGCCCAGCGCTCGCCACTGGGCCGAAGTGCCTTCTATGTTGTCTCTTACCGACGACGCCAAACTGTCCGCCCCATCCTTCAATGTCTGCGGTAGAACGATGCTATTGTTTGATGCGTCGAATCCGGCATCGGATTGGAGCCGTCACGCGCGCCGCCTATTTGTAGGGGCGGGTTTCAAACCGGCCCACGTGTTATGCCCGCAACAACGTCTCGATTTGCGTTATTACAGCGGTAAGCGCGCTGTTCGGCAATGTTGTCTGTAAGTCAAACAATTCGGGAGGGTTTGAAACTCTCCCATACGGATTGCGTCGCATCAGTCGTGAGGCGCTACATCCGCTCGCCGTCGGACGGCAGCTCGTCCCAGATCAGCCGGTAGCTGTGGAGGCGGGATTCCGACAGCAGGCCCGCCTCGGCGGCGGCGTCGACGGCGCACTCGGGTTCGTTCATGTGCGAACAGTTGCTGAAGCGACAGGCCGAAGCGACAGCGTCGATTTCCGGGAAGTACTCCGCCAGTTCGCCCAATGTCAGGCCGGCCATCCCAAACTCGCGTATCCCCGGCGTGTCCGCGACGTAGCCGCCGCCATCCAGCTTGAGGAGCTGCGCCCTGGTAGTCGTATGCCGTCCCTGTCCGCTAAAGTCGCTTATCTCAGACGTGCGAAGCTGGAGGTCCGGTTGCACCGCCGACAGCAACGAGCTCTTGCCAGTGCCTGACAGGCCGACGACGACCGTGGTCGAACCCTCGAGGCCTTCTCGCAACTCATCGACGCCGAGGCCGGTGACGGCACTGGTTCTCAGGATCACGCACCCCAGATCGACATACGGCTGGAGGGCCGCCTCGTACTCTGCTTCGTCCTCGATGAGGTCGGCCTTGTTGACGCAGATGATCGGCTGGATTCCGTTGCGCTCTCCCGCAATCAGGTAGCGGTCGACCAGTTCGAGCCATATGTCCGGCTCTCGCCACGCTGACACGATCAGAAGCTGATCGACATTCGCGGCGATCACGAGCTGGCGCGGCGCAAGTATAGGGTCGGGACGGCTGAGAACCGTCTTTCGCGGCAGCACCGTTTCGACCACCCAGCCGCCTGAGCCGTCTTCTGAAACGGACACCTGGTCGCCGACCGCCACGGGATTCAAGAAGCCGGTGTCCAGCTCGGTCATGAGTCCTCGGACGGTGCAGTCGTATTCCTCGCCGTCCATCTCGACCCTTGCGGAGAGCCCAGCGGCCGAGATGACGAGTCCTAGTCGCCCCAGAGGCGTGACAGTCGCCTTGTCATCGGGGTCCTCGGGCGCCGGAGCCTGGAACGCGGCCTGCTCGACCATCCGCCGGCGGTCCTGCTCATCTCTGGGCATGACCCGCTCCAGAGCGACGTTGTCGTCCTCGCCTTCTGGGCGGTACGCCTCGTCGGTCCAGTCCTTGCGGCGGACGTGGCCCCGGTTGTTCTTGCCGGTTCTCCTGAACCGTTTGTTGACGTTGCCGATCTGTTTTCTCCGCTCGCTCCTGTCGACGTTTCGATGGTGCTCCGCGATCTTCTTAGCCTGTTCCGGGGTAATTTTACCTTCCGAATTCAATGAGCAATCCTCCGTATCGGGTGTTCACATGAGGCCCGTCCATTCGCGCATTTTCGGGTTGTCGCGAAAAGGATGGCTGCCAAATCCACACTTCTGTGAACTCATGGCTTGCTCAGTGCCGATACGTCGGTCCGAACGATCGACCGGGGCCCCGAAAAACAAAAAGCCATGAGCTGCGCGCCTCGCTGCTCATGGCTGGTCGATACGGAGTGCTTTTCCCGGACGAAATCATCGTAGATTACGCGGGTCCGGGCTAATGCCTCCACCGGCTGAAAGCGGGGCGGGCAAGACGATATGTCGCAGCTTGTGCTGCCAGCGCAATATGTTTCATCTTGTTTGCCTCCTCCTTCAGCGTTTGGGCCGCCCAAATACGGGTATGGCGTAATCCACCGCCGAATTATACCCGCACGCCTCGACAGGCGCAACCCGCGCGTCGAGCACCGCCCGTTGGCCGCTCCATCCCCGCCAGCTAGTCCTTGATTGCGATTACCGGCGTTAACCATGTCGTTCGTGGTGAGCTTGTCGAACCACCGGCCACGGGCCCTTCGACAGGCTCAGGGCGAACGGATTATCCTAACGACAATTTCCAACACCAAGTACTAGACTTCGACTTCGAGGCGATTCGATGCTATGAAGATATCCAGTTCGACCACTCTTGCGCCTGAACGATACACACGCGACGAACCCAACGCGCCGATAATCGAGATCGCGACCGACGGCGTCGAGCTCGACCTCGGCGGCGCCGTCTTCGACGGCGAGAACCGGACCAGCGTCGGCATCCTGGTGCACGATTGCGAGCGTGTGACGATCCGCAACGGCGTCGTCCGCGGCTTCCACTGGGGAATGCTGGCCGAGAACGTCAAACAACTCCGAATCGAGCGCTGCGTCGTCTCCGGCAACCACAACCCGCCCGGACTCGGCTGGCTGGGCGACGACGTCGTGCCCGTCGAGGAAGGCTTCGGCGGAGGCATCCGGTTGGTGCGCGCTACCGACTGCGTCCTTGACGGCAACATCGTGCACGACAACCTGAACGGCATCGACCTAGTGCGTTGCCAGAGGGTGACGTTGCGCGGCAACGACGCGTCGTATAGCGGCAATGTAGGCATACATCTTCTGCTGTCTACCGACAACGTCATCGAGGACAACCGCGCCGACCACTGCATCCGTTTCACCGACCGGTTTTGGAATGACACGGCGGACTCTGCCGGCATCCTGCTGGAGGAGCACTCGCATCGCAACCGCATCATCGGAAACAGCCTGCTGTACAGCGGAGACGGCTTCTTCATCCGCGCAAACAACCGCCACGCCTCCAATGACAACCTGATCGCGCGAAACGACGCCAGCTTCTCGCCCAACAACGCGTTCGAGGCCGTCTTCTCTGAGGGCAACGTCTTCGAGGAGAACATCGCCGACTTCTCGAACTACGGATTCTGGTTGGGTTACTCGCGAAACACGACTGTTCGAGGCAACCGCATCCGCTCCAACCGTTCGGACGGCATCGCCATCGAGCACGGCAGTCGCAACGTGATCGAAAGCAATGAGATCGCGGACAATCGTGCAGGGGTCCGGCTCTGGTGGGCGCAGTCGGAATTCGGCGACGACCCGTCCGAGGACTACGCGATCCGAGGCAACACGATTACCGGCTCCCGCGAAGCAGCGATCCTATCCACGGCCACGAAGGACGTGCGGCTGGACGGCAATCGTCTTAGCGGCAACTCCCGTGACTTAGTGAGGGATTAACCTCACCGTTCGCCGCCTGTCCCGACGAATCGGGATCCCGGCCTCATCGGGACCCGTCGAAGGGCTGTTTCGTTCCCTCCAGTGTTCAGCGAACCTCGGAGGCAGAACGTTGGGCTCACCTTTCGCGTGGACGATCAGTGCTAAATGAGGTCGCCAGACAACGCATTGCCGCGGCGTTGAACTCAACCACCTATCAACCTCAGCCCGTTGCTCCGCACCTGGTCCTGCGCCTCGTCCGACAGCCCCGACTCCTTGAGCTGCCGGAGGAGCCGTCGCGGCTTCAGTAGCGGATAGTCGCTGCCGAGCAGGATCTTTTCAACGCCAACCAGATCCGCGACCGCTGAGAACACGTCCGGGGTGTACAAGAACGGCGAGGCGGCAGTGTCGAAGTAGACGTTGCGCAGCGCATCGGCAACCTCCGGCATGAGCGCGTAGAACGGCAGTCCACCGCCCCAGTGGGCGCACACGATCTTCACGGCGGGGAATCGGGCAGCGTGCTGGATGAAGCGCCACAGCACGTCGGGGGTCGTGCGTCCTTTGCCCGGATACGAGTGTCCGACTGGTTCCGACGAGTGTGTCGCCACGATCAACCGATTAGCTTGGGCAACCTCCAGCAGCGGCGTCATGACGTTCTCCTCGCCGAGGTCGAAACGCTGGGTGTCGGGATGAAGCTCGCCGATGCCCTTGAGTCCGGCCTGTGCGCATCGCTCGGCTTCCCAGGCGGCGACATCGCCCCAGATCGGATTCACGGACGCGAAACCGGTCAAGCGGTCGGGGTGTCTCCGTGCCGCATCGATGATGTAGTCGTTCGCCTCGCGGGCCAGCCCTTGGTCCGTCCAGCCGATGCCCATCACGACAGCGCGGTCGACCCCGTCCTCGTCCATGGCCGCGATCAGGTCCTCGGCGGTAGCCAGCTTCGCCTTTGGGTCGGCGTACAGCTCGCGGAACGTGGCGTCTCGTTCGAGCCAACGCTCCCGCTGGTCGGCTAGCTCGGGCGGGAAGATGTGTGTGTGGAAATCCACGGTCGCAGTCATCTCAGGACACCGCGCCTTGCTCCGCGGACCGCTCCGCGACGATCCACAGGAACGTCTCCGCATCGCGGGCGGACGAAGTCGTCTCTTCCCGAGCCCTAATAATCCGGAACCCAGCGTCCCCGACCAGCTTCCGATTTGTGTCCGAGTCGAAGCCGCTCCAAAACATGGGCGCTCCCATCCACGACCAGTCGAAGTCAACCTCGTTGGAGTGTGTTCCGAGGGAGCAGACCAAAAGGCCGCCCGGTCGAAGCCATCCGGCTATCGCGCCTAGAAGCGGACCCTGCTCGTCTCGCGGCAGGTGGATGATCGAGTAGAAACCCGTTACCCCATCGAAGGATTCGGCGGCGAAGTCGAGGGCGGCCATGTCGGAGTGCACGAAAGAGGCGTTCGGGACGTTCCGTCTTGCTCGTTCGACCTGCTTCTCCGAGATGTCGACTCCCGTGACGTCGAACCTGCGCGCTAGCCTCCGAGTAGTTGGCACGCCCGAGCCACACCCTAGGTCCAGCACCCTCGATCCCTCGGGCAAGCGATCCAAGACCACGGTCTCGTAGCGGTTGCGCTGCAGCGTCCGGGAGCGCGTCGCCATCCGGCCGTAGGTCTCGCCTATCTTGTCGTACCCCTGAGCAACCAGGAGCTTAGAGTCGTCACTGTTCATCCGGAAACCTTCGGTACGATTCCGCACGCGGAGTTTACCTTTCCGTCCTGACAGGCGATCCCGACAAGACTGATCTGGCAACAGGCCTCACGCCACCGGAAGTCAACGAAAAGGAGCGTGATCAACTGCTTTCCGGAAGTGCATCGTTCGTCTGGCTGTCGGGCGCTCGTGGGATATCAGGCACAGTAGGCGTTTGAAAGTATATCGGAATTCAACGTATGTGGGGCTGCCGGCTGTATTCTGAGGACAAGCCGCGTTTCCGCCCCTGGTTGTCGTGTGGAAGGCTGATGTCGGTCTGATCCATGCAGTGCGTGAATTTGACGACTCACCCGCAGCGCTTTTCCTTCTCGAACACCGGCTTGATGCAAGCAATGTGGCCAGGTCGTTTGTCGCGCACGTTACGGAATGGAGACATAACGGCACTTCAAATCCGAAACCGTGCGTACTACCCGCACAGCGTGTAGAATCTGCGGTACGTTCACTTACGCGCTAACTCAATGGATGGGAAATTAGCCAGCACACCGGTGTTCAAGGTCCCGTGACTTCCGGCATTGTCATAGCGGCAATCGTCGCGACGAAAAACCGACCGGAGCTTCTGGCGAACCGGTCACTGGCATCCGTTGCAGCTCAAACGCGGCCGCCTGATTTCCTCATAATCGTCGATGACTCGGCTCCGAAGAACCGAACTCTGAACGAGCAGATCGCGGCGGAGTTTTCATCGCCGGGTACGACAGTCGTGTATCTGGGCAACTATCGGACCGCCGGCGCCAGCGGGGCTTGGAACACGGCGCTCGCATGGTTGCACATGCACGCTTCCGACGCGTTTGCGGCAATTCTGGACGATGATGACGCCTGGTCGCCTGCGTATCTGGAGCGCTGCGAACAGGTGGCAATCGACGATAACCTCGACATGGTCGTGGCTGGATTGTTATACCATCGCTCGGCGAAGGATGATGGAGAACCGCTTACTATTCCGGCGCAACTCAGGTCCGACGACTTCCTGGTGCGCAATCCCCACGTTCAAGGATCCAACCTGTTTGTGCGTCTCAGCGCTATGCTGGAAGCCGGGACTTTCGACGAGGCGCTTGTCAGCACGACAGACCGAGACTTGTGCGTGAGGCTGGCCGACCTGGGCCACATCCGCTACGGCGCCGTCCGCCAACACTTGGTCCATCACTTCGCCGAACTTGACCGAGATCGTCTTTCTACATTGGGTTCAGATTCCAAAATGAGGGGACTCTCCTCGTTTTACCGCAAACACCACGGTCGGATGACGGAACTCCAGCGAGATGAGTTTGTCAGACGATCGCGGGAGCGTTTTGGCGTCGACCCGGTGGTCGGCGAACACCCGGTTGCGCTCCCAACCACGGAGCCTCCGATCGACCTCGATGGAGAACTTGCTCTGTTAGTCGGCGTGATTACCTCGCCTGACCTGCTGCCGACATCCAGGCTGCTTGGCGACCTGAGGCAGGTCTTTCTGGAACGCGACGATGTTCGTCTGAAGATCGTGCTGTTGGAGAACGGAGGCGCCGAAAAGGCATCGAGGACCGCGCTCCGGGAACTCGAAGCGGCCGAGAAGGCGGCGGGATTAGACATCCGCGTCGTGTCGCTGGAACAACAGCGTAGCGACCTTGGCGCCAAAAGCGACGACATTCCAGGGCTCAAAGACCGCAAAAGCATCGCTCTGAGCAGGACCATGCTTCAACGCCGCTTATACTTGGAGGCGAAAGCCATGCCTGCCACAGTGGTGTGGATCTTGGACGACGACATCCGGCTTGACGGACTGACCAGCGTGGGCGGCGTAGGACACGAAATTCAGCGGCCGGATTACGTTGCCAGCCTGAAGCGCCTCGCAAAGACGGACTATGGTGTGGTACTGGGTACGGTGACAGGCGACCCTCCCCTGCCTTTTTCCAGCAGCATTAGAACCCAATTGGTTGATCTGTATCACAATCTTGAACAGATGGCCGCCCTTTCGCCCGACGATCCGTATCCGGACAGGTCGCCTGAAAACGCAGCCGTCCGATCGGAACACAGGGACTACTACTACGACCTCTCACGTCTGGAGACAGACCATCTCGAGACGCCGTTCTGGTACGCACCGCGCAGGCAACGCTCCACAGTCGGGCAGACGTTCGAGGAGATGACGCCCAGGCTTCGGGACATGATCGGAGGTGTGCAGGTGTTCCGGCCCCTCGTGGACCAGTTGAGGGGAGACCCGCTATCGCTGGCGGTTCCTTCGGTCAATCGTGGTCCGAGTACGTTGGTTTTAGATATGAACGCGCTCCGGGAGTTCCCCAATGCGGTCCCGACGCTGGACGGATCGGACACGCGTCGGAGCGACATGATTTGGAGCTTGCTCAACCGGTTCGTCGCGGGCAGAAAGGTCGTTCGGATTCCTGTTCCAGTCCGTCAAGAAAGGCGCGGCGCCCAGAGTCCGACCTTGGATTTCGAGGAACTGGCGCAGGACACACAAGGCTACGCTCTCTACTCCTGCCTGCATGACGTCTTTCTCCGCAAGGCTCAACAACGGCAGCTTGAGCGTGACGTTCCGTACGGAAACGACCTTTTGGAATTTGGCCCGGATGACATCAAATTTGCGTTGGACAGGTTCGACAAGTACTTGCGCGAGCGTATGAACGCGTTCGAGTTGAGCTACCATCGGATTGTCGGGCTGCTCAAGAGCTTCCATCGATACTTCGATACGGCGCACGATGGGTCGCATACCCGAATATGGTGGGTGCGCGGAGCCGAGTACCGCGACGCCGTCGATGCCCTGGTCGACTTCGTGCTGACTATGGAACGCATATACGGCGGGTTCGATCTGAACGATTTCCGCAGACGCGTGCTGGACGTGGATTCCGACCAGATCGCGAGCTACCTGCCCGGCTTGCGAGCGATAATCGACGCCTACCGTTCACAACTCCCGCTGCCAAAGGATCGGCTCATCGAGACTGCCAAACAGTTTGTCCGAGATGAGTTTGACGCCGGTTCTCTGGATTGCCTGGGCGTCGGTGAAGAAGGGGTGGCGCTCACGGATGGTAGGCTCGTTTTCAAGTACTTCCACTACTGGAAGAGCCGCGACAGAGAACGGCAAATCCAGTTCCTGGAATCGTTGGTCGATAAATGGCCCAACTCCCACACCCTGATGCCAATCAACGAGGTTCGGCGACGGGGCGCCGCGGTCGTGCTCACCTATCCGTTCAACCCCAGCCGTGCATATGCCGGAGGGCTGTTGGACGATATCCGAACATTCCTTCGCGAATGCCGCCAAGCTTCGATTGTGTGCAGAAACGTCCATCCGGACAACTTCATCGTGACGGACCAAGGACTGAAATTCATCGACTACGGCTCCGACATGCATCCGTTCAACGATGAAGACTATCTTCACATGTGCCAGCGTGCCTTTCTAATGTACCGATTCCACTTTCGAAGCGACCTCAGATCTCTGATGCGTCAGGCGCTGCGCGATCCTGACCTGCCTGAACTCGCTGGATTCCAGCACTTCATGCGCGCACTCGATCCTCGATCAGTAGAAACGATCGTCGATCCCATTCTCCGAGACGTTGTTGGCTCTCTCGGCCCCGGGTCGGTGCTCGATTACGGCTGCGGCAAAGGCAAACTGGCCGAGGCTCTGGCATCGGAGGGTTTCGCTGTAACCGGCTACGATCCGGACGAAGCTGTGATTCGAAGGTGCCGATCCTACGGCAGCGAAGTCCAGCACGTTGACACTACAGGGCTGACGACGGTCCAGGAACGTTCCAACCGCTTCGACGTCGTCGTGTGCAGCCTCGTCCTCTGCACGATCGAGGATCCAGGGGAGTTGAGCCGTGCGCTTGAGGACATCCGGTCGCTGACGTCCGACACGGGAAGGGTTGTCGTGGCGGTGTGCAACCCGTTCCATACCGCGATAGAGCAGACGGAAATCCAGAGCCGGCAGTTGCCCGAGGCCGCCCGATACGAGGCCGCGTTCACGTACCGAAAAGTGGCCGGTTTCACCGGACGGGTGCGGACCGATGTCCACCGCCCAGTCGAACAATACAGGCAGGCGTTTCTCAAGGCAGGGCTGGTCATCGAAGACACTCGAGAGTCTGAAGGAGTGGACACGGTCAACCTACGGCCGGCCTCGGATTTTCTGGTGTTCACTTTGAAAGCGGCGCCTGCGGACGGGCCCAGCGTATCGCTCCTTATCAAGACCTGTTTCCAAGAATGGAAGATAATCGAGCGACTCGTGAGGCATCAAGTCCGACAACTCGAAAGGCCGCGAGCATTCTGTGAAAAGTAGTGATCGTCGATACCCGAACTGACGGTTTTCTCCGTCAATACGGCTCATCGGATGAAAAGGCGCACCGTCTCGCGATGGATCGGCTCCTCACCGATGGCATCGTAGACCGTGTCGAGTACGCTCCGGAAGATGTTGGCGAGGTCTCGGCTACGTTCAAGCGCTGGTTTAGCGTTGACGCAACCGACACGCATGCGGCGAACGGGCAACAGCTTTTCGCCACCCTCCACGGATTTGACGCCTGCAACGGTCAGTACATTCTCCAATTGGACAGCGACCTTCTGATCGGTCGAGCGGACGTCGACTATGACTACCTGGCTGACATGATGGAGGTCTTCGAGCAGGATCGCGGCGCGTTGTTCGTTCCGCTGTCGATCTCACGGAAAAAGCCACTGCCGTACACGGCAAGTGGTCGACGGGGCGATTGGCGCGTGGAGGTGAGGGGTTGCCTGTTTGACAAGGAACGAGTCGACAGCGTGTTGCCCATTCCCAACACGGCGCTGGATGGCACGGTGCAAACAGCCTGGCACCGAGCGTTCGACGATTTCATCCGGTCAAGCGACTACAGATCTTATCGAGGCGGCGACCCTAGGACGTGCGCTGTCCACGTTCCGAACGAATGGAAGTCCGACCCGGAAGAGTTGTTCGTAGTCGTTGATCGGATAGAGCACGGGCATATTCCTCCAGCGCAGTTCGGGATGGTGGACCTCCAACGAACAGCGAACGATTGGATGGGTCCGAAGCGCAAAGAGCTGTTTGTCTTCATCATCGCCGGCAGGAACGTCGACCCGGGAAGGTTCAAGCAGTGCTTCGACTCGCTGGCCGCGCAGACCGACGACTCGTGGGGGGCGGTCTTGATCGACGATGCTTCGGACAACGGGTTCGGAGAGTACGCCGAGTTGCTGGCTTCGTCGCTGAGGAACAAGATCACGTTGATCCGGAACCACTCACGCAAAGGTCTGCTGCGCAACACCTGGGAGGCGGTCACCCGCTATTGCGACGACCCCGAGAGCGTCATCATCACCCTCGACGCCGACGATGCTTTGATCGGCGCCGGCGTCTTGACTCGCATTCGAGAGGGATACGAACGGGGCGCCGATGCCACCGGGGGATCCATGCTTCGGCTGGACAAAGAGGCAACCTACGTCCCTAACCTCGAGGACCCACGCGGTAACCGAGGGGGCGCCGTTTGGCAGCATCTTCGCACCTTCAAAAAGAGGTTGTTCGATGCGATCCGAGTCAACGACCTGAAATTCGACGGTGAGTGGATCGAACTCGCCAACGACTGGGCGTTCATGTTGCCGATCGTCGAGATGGCAATGAACCCAGTGCATATCTCAGCCAAGCACTACCTCTACGAGCCCGCCAATCAGAGAGACCCGGACTACGTAGACGAGCGAGATCGAGTCATCGCACGAATCGTGTCGAGGCCTCAGTACGAGTGACTTCAATAGGATGCCGACGTCACAAACCGGCCGACTCCAGCCACGCCGCGAACGACGCGTCATCCTTGTAATGATACGCCTGGCCGCCGAGTTCGCGGAACAGCCGGACTTCTTTGAGTGTGTCTTCCACCAACAACGCACCGTCGTATCCGTGGCCGGCGCCCAATGCTTCGAACGCCCGATCCCACATGGGTCGCTTCGATTCCAGCCGGGCCCCGTAGTCAGCCGAATTGACGATCATGTCGAACACGTCGTTCAGCCCGTGTGCTGGAACGACGACGTCGCTGAAGATGTCAGCGTTCGTCGTGACGAGCGCGAGCTTCCGGCTTGCCTCGCGCTGGCGTTTCACGAAGGACCAAACTGCGTCGTTGAAGTGCATGTCCGAGCAGCCGCTGACCAGTTTCTCATGGATTGAATCAGCCGACATATCTAGGAAGCCAGAGAGATATGCGGCGACATCCCTGGAGGTCGCCAATCCGCTCATCCACCTGTCTGTCATGTCCGACTTGGCGCCGAAAAGAATCTTGCTCGCCCGCGCCGACATCTCGGGTCCCAGCCTGTTGAAGTAATGCTCCGAGCAGAGTGTGAATCCGAAATCGACGACGACCGTGCGGATGGCTGGCATTATCAAGCCCCAGTCGACATGGGTACCGGCGCAAGGATGACCCCAGCCCGAACTTTCATGCAGGTGTGTACCTCTGAAATCTGATAACATCCGTGGAAATACTCATGATGATATCCATTTTGATTGAGATGAGGTCTGTATACACCAAATCGAACCCTGCTCAGGTTTCAATGCTTAGATTGGACATATGTTAATTCATAAGTTAACATGAAGCTACAATTGATGACAAGAGGACGCAATTTCAGCGTCTATGCGATTGATCTGAGCGATGACCCTGATGTGCCCAGATGTCCTGCCATGGAATTCTTTGGCGACCTCAGGCGGTCGGCGATCGACTCCCATAAGTCGCTGACCGCGGTCCTGAACATGCATGCGGAAAACGGGCCCATCCACAACATTCAAAGGTCTCGACCCTTGCGCGGCAGTGACGGAATCTTCGAATTCAAAAGCCGACAGGGAGACCGAATCGCGTACTTCTTCCCTGCAGGGCAGCGAAACATGACTATCTTGACACACGGTTTTCACAAGGGGGCTAACGTCAATCGCGAGATCAGAAGAGCCCAGTCCATCCGGTCAATGTATCACGATGGGAGACGACGTTGAACGAAATCGCAATCGGCACACAGACTGCGGCTATGAACGAGGCAGGCTGCCTGGATGAATTCGCATCGGAGTACGCTAAGGACCCCAATTATGTAGCGGAAGGTATGGCGTTGGAGTTTGCCGAGGCAGCGTCCCGCCGGATGAAGGACGAAGGGGTCAGCCGCGCTGAGCTGGCAAGGCAGATGGGCGTTTCGCGGGCGTACATCACGCGCATCTTTGACGCGCCGCCGAATCTTACGCTCCTGTCGATTGCGAAACTGGCGCTGGCTTTGGGACTGACTCCGGAGATTCGCTTGGCCGCATCAGGCGGACCAGAATCGACCGACCCAGCAGCGTCTTCCCACAAGCCCTAAAACGCGTCATTGCGCTGTCGTGCCGCCGTCGATGACGAGCTCGGCGCCGGTGACGTACGACGACTCGTCCGACGCAAGGTAGACCATGCCGTGGGCGATCTCGTCCGGGTCGCCGATGCGGCCCATCGGGATGCGTCCCAGAAGCCAGCTCCGGCGCGGCTCGGTGCTGAACCCCGCGACCGTCATCGGCGTTGTTACGAAGCCCGGATGCACGGAGTTCACTCGGATGTTGTCGACGGCGTATTGGACGGCTGCTGACTTGGTGAAGAGCCGGCTAGCGCCCTTGGCCGCATGGTATGCCGTGGAGCCAGGACTGCCGACGATGCCGTAGATGGACGAGGTGTTGATGATCGAGCCGCCGCCGGCCCGGCGCATCTCCGGAATCGCGTACTTCGTGCCCAGGAACACGCCCTTCGCGTGAACGTCCATCTGCCCGTCCCAGTCGTCGACGGTCGTCTCTTCGACTGTTCCCGGTCCGGCGCTGCCTGCGTTGTTCACCAGCACGTTGAGCTTCCCGAACGTGGACACGGCAGTGTCGATGGCGTTCTGCCAGTCTCCCTCGTCGGTGACGTCCAGCTTGACGAACACCGCTTCGAATCCTTCCCCGCGGATCTGCGCGGCGGTCCGTTCACCGACTTCGACCGCGATGTCCGCCAGCACGACCTTCGCGCCCTCTTTGACGAACATCCAGGCCGCCGAGCCGCCAAAGCCCATGAGTTCGCCCTTGACGCCGTGGGCCGCGCCTGTAATCAGCGCCACCTTGCCTTCGAGTCTCATTTCGTACGCCTCCGCGGACCGTCTCGACTTCGTGCGGCAGATTATATCAGTTGGCACCCGATTGGGTTCGTGGTACATTCAGCGAGTTGCCATCGGCTCCTGCCAAACAGCTAAAGTAGCGGACACGAAACAATACAGCATTTCGAGGGTTGCATGAGCACACAAGCCAACGATCCGCTCCCCGGCGATGTCGCCTCTTTAGCGGACCTGACGGTGTACCAACCAGGCGCGATCGTCAGTCGAACCATCATCAAGCGAGATCAAGGGTCCGTCACTCTATTTGCTTTCGGCGACGGACAGGAACTCAGCGAACACACGACGCGGTTTGACGCCATGGTTCAGGTCATCGACGGCGCCGCGGAGATCACGATCGACGGCGTTGGCCACCGGGTTTCAGCAGGCGAGGCGATTCTGCTGCCGGCGAACGTGCCGCACGCCCTGTCGGCGGTCACGCGGTTCAAGATGGTACTGACCATGATCAACTCGGACGACGGATAGTCTGGCTGAGCGTCCGTTCACGCCGGTTGTTCGTGCGCCGGGCGTCGGCCTGATTCATGTGCGTGAGGCGACTGTCGGCGATGTTGAACTCGATGCGGAGACCCCGAACCCCCGCCTATAGGGCGGTTCGGGTGTTGATGCTGCTGATTGTGATCGGCTCGGCTGCCGGATTCGTTGTACGACAGATGAGTTTCATCGACCAACAGATGATCTACTTCCCAGAGCGAACCCTCAATGCCACTCCGGCGGACGTCGGCCTGGACTACGAGGACGTGTTCCTGACCGCCTCCGACGGCGTGAAGGTCCACGGCTGGCATGTGCCCGGCGAGCTGAGGACAACGCTGCTCTGGTTCCACGGCAACGCGGGCAACATCGGAGACCGAGTCGAGAACCTTCTGCTGCTCAGGCAACGTCTCGATGTCGGGGTCTTCATGCTCGACTACAGGGGGTATGGTCGAAGCGAAGGCAAACCTTCGGAGAAGGGACTGTATCTGGACGCCGACGCCGCCATCGAGTATCTGGCGGACGAGCGGGGGCTTTCCTTGGAAGACGACGTTGTGCTGTTCGGGCGCTCCCTAGGCAGCGCCGTGGCCGTGGATACAGCGGCCCGACACCAGGTTCGAGCGGCGATATTGGAATCAGGGTTCCCTTCGGTCCGCGCGATGACCGAGCGGGCCTACCCGTTCCTGCCGAGCGCAATGTTGCTCCGCCTGGTGGAGGCCCGATACGACTCGGCGTCGAAGCTCCCGAGCGTGCAGGCACCGGTGATGGTGCTGCACGGCGACCGAGACCAGACGGTGTCGATCGTGATGGGCGAGGAGCTGTTCGAAGCGGCTAACGAACCCAAGCGGTTCTACACGATCTCGGGCGCCGACCACAACGACACATACCACGTCGGCGGCGAACCGTACTTCGAGGCGCTGCGGGAGTTTGTGCTGGGCACGGGTTTGTCCGGAGCGCCGTGATGAGTCGCGAAGCTCCTATTAGTTATTGCCATGGCTCGCGAACGGAATGATTCGAGTTCGGTTTTGATCGACCACCCACAGGAATCCTGCCCAATTATCGCGAGCAAGGATCGTGTCGGCAATAAAGCGACCGACCTCCCTGCGATTACCGGCCCGGACACAAAATAACACGACACCTAATGGAACCGTCAAACCACGCCTGGCGACCAATTCACCGAAATCAAGGTCCTGCGTAATCAGGGTCCGTTCGTCGCTAGCGGCTCTCGCCGCAATATCGCCGTCTGGCGCGGCTGGTCGAGACTCCCGGATCGACTCAACGTCGTGGCCGGCCCGTCGAATTGACTCGATGGCGGTATGAGGGATGTTTTCATCGGCGAGAAACCGCACGTTGTCACGCCTTCAGTGGATACTCTCTTACAATCTTCACGATGTCATGAGCGTAGAGAAGGCACGCGCGGATGTCGTCTTCAACAATATGAGGGTACTCTTCGAGAATATCTGTGAAGGACCATCCGTTGCTCAACAATTGAATGATGAATTCCACCGTTATCCTCGTGCCTTTGATCACCGGCTTGCCGACCATAATCGCCGGATCGCCTGCAATCCGATCTCGCCAGTCCATACTATCGCTCCTTTCGTGCTGCATCCGTACATCTGCAAGCATACAGCACCGTCGTCGACGCTGCTATTGACATCGTTCGCTGCCCCGATTAGGGTGACCGAAGCCCCACTTGGGAGGAGGAAAACCATGGAGTTTGGATTCGGCGCACCAACGCGCGGGCCTCTGTCCGCGCCGGAGACTATGGCTGCATTGGCCGCGAAGGGCGAGGAGCTGGGGTTCGGGTTCGTGAACGTCAGCGACCACCTCGTGATTCCTCGCAACATCGACTCGATATATCCGTACAACGAGTCGGGCGAGTTCGCGGGAGGAGATTCTGGCGAGTGCCTCGATCAGCTCACGACACTGGCCTTCTTGGCTGGCAACACGAGTAAGGTCAAGCTGCTGTCATCGGTGATGGTGTTGCCCCACAGGCCGCCGGTTCTGACCGCCAAGATACTGGCCACGATCGACGTGCTCTCCAACGGCAGGCTGATCCTCGGATGCGGGGTCGGCTGGATGCGCGAGGAGTTCGAGGCATTGGACGCCGAGCCCTTCGACGAGCGAGGCGCGGTCGGCAGCGAGTACATTCGGATATTCAAGGAACTCTGGACCAACGACAACCCGTCGTTCGACGGGAAGTACGCGTCGTTCTCCGATGTGTCGTTCGCGCCCAAGCCGGTGCAGAAGCCGCACCCTCCGATCTGGGTCGGCGGCGAGAGCCCGCCCGCGCTCCGTCGAGCAGCGCTTCTGGGCGACGCCTGGTACCCCATCGGCACAAATCCGGCCTTCCCCGTGGGGACGTTGGAGCAGTACTCGCAGTACGCGGACCGTGTTCGGGACTACGCTCAACGTGGCGGTCGGGACCCGGTGGAGTTGGACTTCGCCTACAGCGCCAACTGGTTCGACGACACGGAGGCACAGACCGGTCAGGACGGCAGTCGCCGGTCGTTCACGGGTACTCCGGAACAGATCGCCGGCGACATCAAAGCCCACGAAGAGGTGGGCGTGAATCACCTGGTGTTCAATTTCCAGTCGCCTACGATGGACGAGATGACGGCGCGCCTGGAACGATTCGCCGAGAGGATAATGCCGCTGGCGGGGTGACGGCGCTGGTCCTGTCACAGGCTCGGCCTGAAGACCGAGGCCACCAAATCTGGGTTGCGGCTGGTGCTCTGGCCGTTCACGGCCAAGCCAATCTGTGCACAGGCTCGGCCTAAAACAACGTTGGCAATGCGGTTCGCCCCATGGCCGAATCGGGCGAAACACGATCAACCCGTGAGGTCTCGTTAGGAACTAAGGACGCGTAGGGGAGGGTTTCAAACCCGCCCGCTGGTTTTGCATACAAACAAGGTGCGACGTCACGATATCGAATCGCATAACGGGCTCTCGCGGCGTGTCTCGCAGCAAACGCGACTCGGGAGGGTTTGAAACCCTCCCCTACGGATGAGCAGCGCTGCGAGCATATGAATGTTGAAATATCGAGGAATGAGGAACGATGAAAGCAGTCTACTTTAACGAACACGGCGGTCCCGAAGTTTTGCAGTACGGCGACGTGCCCGAGCCGTCGGTTGGGCCGAATCAGGTCAAGATCAGGGTGCACGCTGCTGCGCTGAATCGGCTGGACGTGTACTCTCGCGCCGGAGTCCGGGGAACGCGCCGGAAGTTCGACGACGGGCCGCACATCCCGGGCGCCGACGCCGCCGGTGAGATCGTCGAGGTCGGCAGCGAAGTGAGTGCGCACAAGGTCGGCGCGCGAGTGGTCATCAACCCCCGGCAGACGTGCCAGCAATGCGAAGCGTGCATCGGCGGGAGCGAGGAGTTCTGCAGGCGCTCCGGGATGGTCGGGTCATCAACCACCGGCAGCTATGCTGAGTTCCTCAGCGTCCCGGCCGCCAGCGCGATTACGCTGCCTGACAGCGTCTCCTACGAGGAAGCGGCGTCGCTGCCAACGGTGTATTTGCCCAGTTGGAACATCCTGGTGCGTCGCGCAGCCCTCCAACCCTGGGAGACGGCGTTGATCCTGTCCGCGTCCAGCGGCGTTGGCACCGCCGCGATACAGGTGGCGAAGAACGTCATCGGCGCGAAGGTCATCACAACCACAAGCACGGCGGAGAAGGCTCAGAAAGCGACTGAACTCGGGGCCGACGATGTCATCAACTACACCGACGAGGATGTCGCCGACCGCATCAAGGAAATCACCGGAGGACGTGGCGTGGACGTGGTGCTCGACCACGTCGGCGCGGACTTCTGGCCTGCGGCGTCCAAGTCCCTCGCGATGGGCGGCCGCTACGGCATTTGCGGTGTGACATCCGGCTACAGGGCCGAACTCCAGATGGGCGCGATGTTCACCCGCTACCAGACCGTGTTCGGCGTGTTCATGGGCCGCAACTCGGACCTGCAGCAGATCGTCGAGATGACCGGTCGGGGCGTCATACACGGCATCATCCACGAGACGTTCCCGCTCGAAGACGCCGCGAAAGCCCACGAAGTGATGGAGGGACTCAGCTTCTTCGGCAAGCTGGTGCTCACGATGTAGGGTCCGACGACGACCAGGATTACTAAGTAAAACCGGGGGCGGCCGATAGCGGGGCCGCCCCCGGTTGTTTCTTGTGCTCGCTGGTAAACGCAGCCGCCGATTATGGCGTTTCGGCGCTTACTGCACCAACTCCGCGCGTTATCCGGAAATTGCCCTGACGCCGACAAGATCGGGAGCTGCTGAACGCTGATCGCTGACAGCGCCTCAGCTATTCAACGCCACCGGGCGGCCTTCGATCTTGTGGCGGACCTCCGGGTTGACGACGGACATCGGGAACGTGCCGCGCAGCAGGCGGGCAGTCTCTTGCCCGATCTGGACTTGAGATGCGACGCGAGAGCGATCGGACGTCCCTGCCGAGTGGGGCGTCACGATAACGTTGTCCATGTTGAACAGCGGGTTGTTCGGCGAGGTCGGCTCTTCCTCGAAGACGTCCAGGCCGGCGCCTGCTATCTCCCCTGCATCGAGAGCGCGAATCATCGCCGCTTCGTCGATGACCGGGCCGCGGCAGGTGTTGATCACGAAGGCGGTCGGCTTCATCGCCTTGAAGAACGACTCCCCGACAAGACCGCGGGTCTGGTTGTTCAGCGGCGAGTGCACCGAGACGAAATCCGACTCGCTCGCCAGGGCTGCGAGGCTGGGGACGAGCCTGACCTGGTACTCCTTGGCGATCCACGGGGCGACGTATGGGTCGTAGGCGATCACGTCGAGCCCGAACACTTTCGCCTTGCGGGCCACAGCACGGCCAATGTTGCCAAGCGCCACAAGACCCAGAGTCTGGCCGTCGATGGGGACCATGGGAAGGACCGCCTGTCGCGTTTCAGGACCCCACTTACCGGCCTTGACCAACTCGTTCAACACAGTCAGCTTCTTGGCGCAGGCCAGCAGCATGAGGATCGCGTGGTTCGACACCTCTTCGGTGCAGAATCCCGCCGAGTTGACGACCATGATGCCCTGGTCGGTGGCCGCCTCGTGGTCGATGTGGTTGAAGCCGTGGCCCATGCTGACGATGGCGCTGGCCTGGTCGATCTCTTCGATGACCTCTCGGGGCAGGGGCACGCCTGCGTTGATGACGATGTCGGCGCCCTTCATCGCCTCGATAGCCTCGCCCTCGCTGCCGACCTGGTGCACCTCCAGTTCGTAGTCGAGACCGCCCATCTGCTGCTCGATCAGATCCGAATCCGAGTCCATTCTCGATATCATGACTACTTTGTTGGTCATACCGTTCCTCCCCCTTGTGAGTTGCACTAGTTATTGTGGCAGCCTGATGACGCCCCGGTAGGCGGATCGCCGGATGGCGATGTCCTGTCTATCGGTTCTCGTTTGCCAGAACGCTGACGGCGTCGATTACCGTTTCGATCTCCCGGTCCGAGTTGAAGAACGCGCAGGAGAGCCGCATGGCGGTGTCGTTAAGGGACGGCCTGCCGAGCACCCGCCAGCGTTCAAACATCTGCCGGTTCAACTCGGCGCCGCTCAGACCGTCGATCGAGAATGTCATGATGCCGGTGGAGAAGTCGCGAGACTCTGGGCTGCGCAGTGCGGCGCCCGGTATCTCCGCTAGCGCGGCCTTGATTCGATCGGTGAGCTGGAGCGAGCGGGCTTCGACGCGCTCCAGGCCGACCTCGTTGACGAATTCGATTCCCTTGGCCATCGCAGCGTACAGCGGGTCGTGCCGGCCTCCGAACTCGAACCGATGCGCGGTGTCGTCGAGAATCAGTTCGTCGGTGTCTCGGTTCCAAGCTCCCGCGCCCGCGCCCGACCAAGAGACCTTCAATTTCGAAATCCATTCCTTCTTCACGTAGAAGATGCTCGTGCCCCATCCGCCAAGGAGCCATTTGTGGCCTGTGCAGGCGTAGAAGTCGCAATCCATGTCGCGAAGGTCGATGAGGAACTGGCCGGCTGACTGGGCGCCATCCAACAGCACCGGGACGCCGCGTGCATGGGCGACGTCGCAGATGTTTTTGGCTGGGAGCCGGGTTCCGGTGTCGGTGGTGACGTGGCTCAGGCAGAGCAGCCTCGTGCGGTCCGTGATCAGGTCGGACAGTCGCGAGAGCAGCTCTTCCTTGTCGGTCGTGAGCGCGAGATGCTTGACACGAATGCCGCGTCGCTCGGCTAGGTTGAGCCAAACCAGCACCCCGCTAGGATGTTCTTCGCTGGTGACGATCACTTCGTCGCCGGGGCTCCATTCCATGCCGAAGGCGACGGTGCTCACCCCCTCCGAGATGGCTCTCATCATGGCGATCTCGTCAGGCGAGACGTTGAACAGGTCCGCGGACACTTGCCTGGCTCGTTCGAGCCCTTCCTTGATCGGGCCTCGGATTTCGGGGATGTCGGGACCTTGCTCGGCTAGTCTCCCGTATGTGTCGGCGATCTCGTTGGCAACGATACTGGGCAGCGGACCCGTGCCGCCGGTGTTCATGTACACCGACTTGTCCAGTGCGGGGATCTGAGCGCGGACGGCTTCGATGTCGAATCCAGGCAAGTCAACACTCCAAGACAGGCAGGGGAGAAATTCGGGGGTCTGCGCCACATTATACGCGCCGATCCACCAGTTGTGTGGAGCCTTGGCGATCAGCGGCCAGCGCGGGCTCGCCGGATGGCGTCGTGCACGAACTCGTAGTAGTCGGTTTCCGCGCGGTCGTCGATTGACGACGCGTCGCCCATCTCGCGCGACGCCGGAATCCACTGTCTGGGCTTGGGCAGAGGTCCAGCCGCCCTCGCCAATTCCCAGAACCCGAGGTTCCGAACCGCGGCGCCAGACACGGCTTCGTACCTCTCCAGGAATATGTCCGCGGCCGGTTTGATGCCCCGCAGGTACATGTTCATCCTGAAGTACCCGACGTCCAGCGCCGGGTCACCGTATCCGGAGGCGTCCCAGTCCAGGACCGCCGACACCTGTCCATCCTGCCACAGGACGTTGCCCGGCCAATAGTCCATGTGGATGAACACCGGAGGGAGTTTGTCGATGCCCGATCGAAGCTCTTCCACGGCGCCGTAGATGGTTTCCGAGAGGGGGTGGCCTGCCATCTTCGCTGGGTAATCTCCGTACAGGAAATACAAACCGAGTTCGTTGCCGGCGTAGATGTTGCGACGTTCGGATTCGTCGGGGGATATGTCGTGGATGCGCAGCAACTGGTCTGCGAGCGCCTCAGCCCAGGCAGTCGTGTCGTCTGGGCCGGCGATCTGACGACCCTCCACGAACCGGGTGACCATTCCCGGCACGCCCAAGACCTCACCGGTCTCGTCTAGAAGGATTGGTTCGGGGGCGGGAATGCCGTGTGCTCTGGCGACTCTCAGTCCGTGAAAGTCGGCCGCCGCTCGCCGGGTGGCGTCGGCGGGGTCGTCGGTCAGGAGTTTGACGACCAGGCGCAGGTTGTTCCCGGCTGGCGTCCGGCATTCGAGGATGCGGACCAGATTGGTGAAAGCGGCATGGACTGGCGAAATGGATACAAGCTGATGCCCGGGCGCGGCGCTCTCGACGATATGTCGGGCGCGTTCAAAGTTGAAATCTTGCATGATTGACGGAGACTTCTAACTCGAAACTGAACTGCGGGCGCATTCGTCCCGAGACAATCAGGACGGGGGCGACCGAATCTTGGGTTCGGATTACGATTCCGATGAGTTCAGCGCAGTCTTCGAGTCACGCGTCAGTCCTTCCAATCACATTGCGGGCATAGTGCTTGCGGACCGGGGGAGGTTGGAGCGCCCCATCAGGTGCATGTCGATCCCGCGGGCAGCCTCACGCCCTTCGGCCAACGCCCATACGACGAGCGACTGGCCTCGCGTCATGTCGCCAGCGGTGAAGATGCCGGGGACGCTGGTCATCTTGTTTGCATCAGCCGCCACATTGCCGCGCGGGTCCAGATCGACTCCGAGGTCCGCGAGCATTCCTTCGGGTTCGGGATGCACGAAACCCATGGCCAACAGCACCAGGTCCACGTCGAGCTCGAACTCGCTGCCGGGAATCTCGATCATCGCGGGTCTGCCAGTGGCATCGGGCGGACCCCACTCCAGGCGCACCGCATGCAGCTTTTCGAGTTTGCCGTCGCTGCCGGTGAACTTCTTCGTCAATATGTTGAAATCCAGGTTTCCGCCCTCTTCCTGCGACGAGGACGTTCTGAGGACCATGGGCCACTGCGGCCAGGGCTGGTTTCCCGGTCGCTCCGTCGGCGGCTGCGGCAGAAGCTCTAGCTGATGAACGACAGCCGCGCCCTGACGGTGCGCCGTGCCGAGGCAGTCGGAGCCGGTGTCGCCGCCGCCCAAAACGACGACGTTCTTGCCCTCGGCGGATATACGCCCCGAAGCCGGAATGTCCTGCCCGGCGTTAACACGGTTCTGTTGCGCCAGGAACTCTATGGCCTGATATACGCCTGTAAGCTCGCGGCCCGGGATCGGCAGGTCTCGACCGACGGTGCTGCCTCCGGTTAGGCATACGGCGTCGAAGTCTGACTTCAGGCGGTCCGACGGGTAGTCGCGGCCCACGTTGACGCCGATCTTGAACACGACGCCTTCGGCCTCCATCTGATCGACGCGACGCTGGACGACATCCTTGCCGAGTTTGAAGTCGGGGATGCCAAACCGCAACAGTCCGCCCACGGATTCGTTGCGCTCGAACACGGTCACCGAATGTCCGGCTCGATTGAGCTGGAACGCGGTCGCCAGTCCCGCGGGCCCTGATCCGACCACCGCGACCGTCTTGCCGGTCCTTTCGGCTGGCGGCTGCGGAACGATCCAGCCTTCCTTCCAGCCGCGGTCTGCGATCGTTCTTTCGATGTACTCGATGGTGACCGGGTCGTCGTTGATGTTCAACACGCACGACGCCTCGCACGGCGCAGGGCAGACCCTGCCGGTGAACTCCGGAAAGCTGTTGGTCGAGTGAAGCTCGTACAGGGCTTCCTGCCACTTGCCGCGATACACCAGGTCGTTGAAATCGGGGATGATGTTCCCCAATGGGCAACCGCTCATGCAGAAAGGCACGGAGCAGTTCATGCACCGGGCGCCCTGATCGCAGGCCGCCTGCTCGCTCCACTCAAGGTGGAACTCGCGCCAGTGGTTGATGCGGTCCGCGACCGGCTCTCGTGACAGCGGCTGCCGTCCCAGTTCTTTGAATCCTGTCGGTTTACCCATGTTGTCGTTTCTGTGTCTCAGTCTATGAGTTCGTATTTCGGTCGTTGTAGCGGACGTGTGGTTCGACAAGCTCACCACGAACGGTGGAAACCTCACCACGAACGGAGGAAAACGGCGTTCCGTTCGAACCAAGACGTCGCGCCGCCTGTCGAAGGGCCGCCGAACGGTCAGCCGTCCGAGGCCGCCACCGCTTCCTGTTCCGAGCGTCTGCGCTCCGCGAGTACGGCTTTGTACGCTCTGGGCATGACTTTGACGAATCGGCCCTGCATCGCCGGCCAATCGGACAGGACGCGTCGGGCGTTTTCGCTGCCGGTGAAGCGCAGGTGATCTTCGATCAGACTCTTGACCGCTGCGACGTCGTCCGCGTCGATCAGCGGGTCCAGGTCGACCATCTCTTTGTTGCACAGGTCCGCGAAGCGTTCGTGCTCGTCCAGCACATACGCCTCACCCCCGCTCATGCCGGCGGCGAAGTTCCGGCCCGTCGCCCCAAGCACCACGACCCGGCCATGCGTCATGTATTCGCACCCGTGGTCGCCGACGCCCTCCACTACGGCTTCCGCGCCGCTGTTGCGAACGCAGAAACGCTCCCCGGCGATGCCTCGGATGAAGGCTTTGCCGGAGGTGGCGCCGTACAAGGCGGTGTTGCCGATCACAATGTTCTCTTCAGGCGCAAACGTCGAACTCGAAGGCGGCTTGATAATCACTTTGCCGCCCGACAGGCCCTTGCAGAAGTAGTCGTTGGCGTCGCCGTCGACGTTCATCGTGACGCCCGATGCAAGGAACGCCGCGAAGCTCTGTCCCGCGGAGCCCTCGAATCTGATTGTCACCGTGTCCTCGGGCAGCGCCTCTTCACCGTATCGGCGGGCGATGTTGTAGCTCAGCGTGGCGCCAACAGTGCGATTCGAGTTGTCGATGGGCAGGTCCAGCTCCACCGGCCTCTTGTGTTCCAGTGCATCCGCGCTGAGTTCAATGAGCTTGTTGTCGAGAGCTTTCTCGAGCCCGTGGTCCTGTCCTTCGCAGCAGAACGTCGCGATGTCGTCCGGCACGTCGGGCTTTGTCAGCAGGTTGGAGAAGTCCAGCCCTTTGGTCTTCCAGTGGTCGATGGCGTTGCTCGGGTCCAGTCGATCGACGCGCCCGACCATCTCGTTGACGGTGCTGAATCCAAGCTCCGCCATGATCTGTCGCAATTCTTCGGCAACGAAGAAGAAGTAGTTGATCACGTGCTCCGGTTGTCCGGTGAACTGAGCCCGCAACTCCGGGTCTTGCGTCGCGATGCCCACCGAGCACGTGTTCAGGTGACACTTCCGCAGCATGATGCAGCCCATGGTGATCAGGGGCGCGGTTGCCATGCCGAACTCTTCAGCGCCGAGAAGGCACGCGATCGCGACGTCGCGTCCGGTCTTGACGCCGCCGTCAGCCTGGACGACGATGCGTCCGCGGAGGTCGTTCTGCACCAGAACCTGTTGGGTCTCGGCGATCCCGAGTTCCCAGGGGAGTCCTGCGTGCTTGATCGACGACTCCGGTGACGCTCCGGTGCCGCCGCCGTCCCCGCTGATCAACACAACGTCGCCATGGCCCTTGGATACGCCAGCCGCGATGGTGCCGACTCCGGTCTCGGCCACGAGCTTGACGTGAATCCTCGCGCTTGGGTTGGAATTCTTGAGGTCGTGAATGAGCTGCGCCAGGTCCTCGATCGAGTAGATGTCGTGATGCGGCGGCGGCGAGATCAGCTCGACGCCGGGCGTCGAGTTCCTCACCCAGCCGATGTAGTCGTCGACCTTGTGGCCCGGGAGTTGCCCGCCTTCGCCCGGCTTGGAGCCCTGGGCCATCTTGATCTGGAGGTCGGCAGCGCTCGCCAGGTAGTTGGACGTGACGCCGAACCGCCCGGACGCCACCTGCTTGATGGCGCTGTTGCGTGAGTCGCCGTTTTCGTCCGGGGTGTACCGGCGATAATCCTCGCCGCCTTCGCCCGTATTGGAGCGGGCTTTGATGCGGTTCATGGCGATGCCCATGGTCTCGTGGGCTTCGCGACTGATCGAGCCGAGCGATATCGCTCCCGTGGCGAAACGCTTGACGATCTCGGAGGCGGGCTCAACATCGTCCAGCGCTACCGGCTGGTCGCCCGGCTTGAACTCCAGCAGCCCACGAATGGTGCACAGGTTCTGAGAATAGTCGTTGGCATGATCGGCGTATTTCCGATAGGTGTCCCAGCTATTGGTCCGCGCCGCGTTTTGGAGAGTGGCGATGGTGGTGGCGTTCCACATGTGGTACTCGCCGTCGCGCCTCCACTGGTACTGGCCGCCCACGCCAAGACGCAGGTTCCCATCGACGGCGTGATCCGGGTAGGCGAACGCGTGGCGCCGCTCCGACTCCTCTTCGATCTGGTCCAGCCCGATCCCACCGATCCGTGAGGGCGTCCAGGTGAAGTACCGATCGACGAGGTCTCGATGCAAGCCCACGGCCTCGAAGATCTGGGCGCCGCGGTAGCTCTGGATCGTCGATATGCCCATCTTGGACATGATCTTGACGACGCCTTTATGAGAGGCTTTGATGAAGTTCTTCACCGCGGTGTCGTAGTCGACCGGCGTCTCGAAAGCGCCCTGCCGCGACATATCTGCCAGGGTTTCGAATGCGAGATACGGGTTGACCGCCGCCGCGCCGTACCCGATAAGTAAGGCGAAGTGGGCTACTTCCCGAGGTTCGCCCGATTCGACGAGCAGGCCGGTCTTGGTGCGCGTCCCTTCCCTGATCAGGTGGTGATGCACTCCCCCGGTCGCGAGCAGGCTTGGGATGGGCGCATACCTCGAGTCCACCCCGCGGTCTGAGAGGATCAGGATCGAGAAACCTTCCTCGATCGCCCTCGATGCCTCTTGGCACAGGTCGTCCAGCGCCTGTCGAAGCGATCCCGGCGCCGCGGGGTCGAATAACGTCGAAAGGGTCTTAGCCTTCATGCCGTTGACGTCGATCGCGCGGATCTTTTCGAGTTCCACGTCGGTGAGAACGGGCTCGGTGATGGTCAGTTGACGGCAGTGTTCGGGGGTCTCCTCGAACAGGTTCTGCTCAGAGCCGATCATCGCCCGCGTGGACGTCACGAGCTCTTCGCGGATGGCGTCCAGGGGAGGGTTGCTGACTTGGGCGAAAAGCTGCTTGAAGTAGTTGAACAAGACAGGCGCCTTTTCCGACAGCACCGCGAGGGGTGCGTCATTGCCCATCGACCCTGTCGGCTCCGTGCCGTTGACGGCCATGGGGCCGAGTATCATGCGCAGGTCTTCGAGACTGTACCCGAACGCGGCCTGCCGGTTGACCAGCGTGTCGAAGTCCGCGCCATTGCCAGTCGACGGCGCTGGCAGCTCGTCCAGCCGCACTGAGTTCGCCGCCAACCATTCGCCGTAAGGTTGTTGGCTCGCCAGCGACGCCTTTAGCTCCATGTCTTGTACGATCTCGCCTCGTTCCGTGTCCAACAGGAACATGCGGCCGGGATAGATGCGTTCCTTGTAGAGAACCTTCTCCGGCGGAACGTCGAGCACTCCTGTCTCGGAGCCCATCACAAGAAGGTCATCCGTTGTGACCAGATACCGGCAAGGACGAAGTCCGTTTCGGTCGAGCACCGCGCAGACTTTCGTGCCGTCGGCCCCGATGACGAGAGCGGGTCCGTCCCAGGGCTCCATCATGCTGGAGTGGTATTCGTAAAAGTCGCGTTTAGCCTGGTCCATCGGAATGTGGTCGCCCCAGGCTTCGGGAATGAGCATCATCATCGAGTGCTCGAGAGACCGGCCCGTGGCCAGCAGCAACTCAAGCGCGTTGTCCAGACTCGCGGTGTCGCTCTGTCCCGGTCCTATGATAGGCAGCAGCTTTTCGACGTCGTCCCCGAGCGTCGCCGACGCGAAGACCTTCTCGCGGGCGGTCATCCAGTTGATGTTTCCCCTCAGCGTGTTGATCTCTCCGTTGTGGATCACCATGCGATACGGGTGGGCCAATCGCCACGACCCCAGCGTGTTGGTCGAGAACCGTGAATGCACCAAGGCAAAAGCCGTGACCATGCGCTCGTCGGCCAGGTCGTGGTAGAAGCTTAGGAGCTGGTGGGCCAATATCAGCCCTTTGTACACCACGGTGTTTGTGGAAAGGCTGCAAACGTAGAAGTGCGGCTGTCGTTCAGCGATCGCCTGCGAGACGGCCGTCTCGATTAGCCGGCGGATCACAAATAGCTTCAACTCGAAACTGGGCTGATCGACAACGTCATCGGACCTGCCGACCAGGAATTGGTGAATTGAAGGCATCACCCTCGCGGACAGCGTTCCGATCTCATCGGGAGACACCGGCACGTCCCGCCATCCCAGCAGGGTTTGGCCTTCGGCCCGCACCACACGTTCGACAATGCGTTCGCACTCGGCGCGCTGTTCGTCGTCTGTGGGCATGAACACCATGCCGAGGCCGTAAGCGCCGGGCTCTGGGACCAACACGCCGTCCTTGGCGAACTCTTCGACCAGAAAGTCGTGAGGCATCTGGATCAAGATGCCCGCTCCGTCGCCGGTTTCGGGGTCCGCGCCAGCCGCTCCGCGGTGGCCCAGATTTACGAGAACTTCGATCCCTTGCTGAATCACCGAGTGAGACTTTCGGCCCTTCACGTTGGCAACAAGGCCTACCCCGCAGGCGTCGTGCTCAAAAGCCGGGTCGTAAAGCCCGCCGGAAACGCTGGGCGTATAGTCTTTGTTGTAGCTAGATGCCATATTTGTTGGACGCTCGCACTATCCCGTTCAACTTTCCTGCCAACCACCGCTCCAGTCGATTCGCGCCCATCGCGGAGATCGGCTCCTGCCGATACATCCGAATTTATGCACGACGGCAGCGGCGTCAATTCCAATGGGAGTAAACAGGGGCAGCGGCGCGAATGATCGACGGAACTGCCGCGTGTGCCCTCAAAGGGTCGGCAGATACCGCGATATCTCGTAGTCGGTTACGTGGGACCGATATCGCTCCCACTCTATTTTCTTGTTTTCGATAAAGCTGTCGAAAACCACATCCCCAAGCGCATTGCGGACCAACTCGCTGTTTTCCGTGATCGAGATGGCCTCCCAGAGGTTGCCGGGGAGAGATTTTATGCGCCGCTCTTCTCGCTCCGAAACCGGCATGTCGAATACATTGGACGCCGACGGCGGCTGCAATTCGAGCTTCTTCTCGATCCCGTCGAGCCCGGCCGCCAGCATGACGCTGAAGGCCAAATATGGATTCACGGCCGGATCAGGCGCACGATACTCGATTCGCCGCGACTCTTCGCGACCGGGCTTGAACGCCGGGACCCGAACGAGATCGGACCTGTTGACCGTGGCCCACGAGACGAATGTCGGCGCCTCGTAGTTGGGGACCAAGCGCTTGTAAGAGTTCACCCATTGGTTCGTGATCGCGGTGATTTCCCGGGCGTGAGCCAACAGGCCAGCGATGAAGTGCCGCGCCACGTCGGACAGCCTCTCCGGATCTTCGCCGTCGAAAAACGCGTTGCGACCGCCTTTGAACAACGACTGGTGCGTATGCATTCCGTTTCCATTGACCGATGCGATCGGTTTGGGCATGAACGACGCGTAGCAGCCGTGTCTCTGCGCGATCTCTTTGACGACGACTCGGTAGGTCATCACGGTGTCAGCCATCGTCATGGCATCGGTGTGCCGCAGGTCGATTTCGTGTTGGCTTGGCGCCACCTCGTGGTGGCTCTGCTCGACTGGAATGCCCAACTCTTCCAACATGAGGACTGTCTCGCGACGCAAATCCGTCGCCTGACTCGTGGCATCCTGGTCGAAGTAACCGCCTTGGTCCAAAGGTTCGGCGCTGGCGGAGTCTTTGAAGTAGAAGTATTCCATCTCCGGGCCCACGTAGTAGGTGAAGCCCATGTTGGCGGCCCGCTCGATGTTGCGGCGAAGGACCCATCGCGGGTCACCCTCGAACGCGGCGTCCTCCGGGGTGACGATGTCGCAAAACATGCGGGCTACGGCGTTGGAGCGCGGACGCCACGGCAGCAGGCTGAAGGTGTTGGGGTCGGGGAGAGCGTAAAGGTCTTTCTCCTCGGCGCGAGCAAACCCTTCGATGGCCGAGCCGTCGAAACCCATGCCGCGGGTTAGGGCCGCCTCCAACTCTTCGTAGGTGATCGCAAACCCTTTGAGGTTTCCGAGTATGTCCGTGAACCAGAGCCTGATGAACTTGACGTCACCGTCTCTGGCCTCTTTGAGAGCGTATTCGACTGCCTGGTCTCGATCTTCCATAAAAACAGTGCTCGATCAGGCGGGAGATTAATCAGCGGCGCCCCGCGTGCATTCCGTTGCCAGCGTCAGGGACGCCCCGCGCCGCCTAGTCGGTCAGGCGCTCCAAGGATGCATCGGGACGCCGCACCGGAGAACCTGGGCCAATGCGCGGCGCCGCGTGGGACTACGAAGACTTCCCGTCGCAAAATCTGCGGCAGAAAATCTCACGAAATATAACAATCTACGAAGGTTGTGTCAATTTTCACGCTCACAATGACGCCCACGGGGCATCGCTGATTCATCGCGATGCCCCGAATGTATCATCTGGTGTAGCCGATGTCCGCCCGGCTCGAAATTAGGCGTCGAAGTACAGGAAGAACTCGTACGGGTGAGGTCGGAGCCTCATCGGGTCGAGCTCGTTCGTGCGCTTGTAGTCGAGCCAGGTCTCGATCAGGTCGGACGTGAACACGTCGCCGGCGAGCAGGAACTCGTGATCGGCTTCCAGTGCGTCCAGAACCGCGTCCAGGCTGCCTGGCACTTGCGCGACATTCGCCGCTTCCTCCGGTGAAAGGTCGTAGAGGTCCACGTCGAGGGGGTCTCCGGGATCGATCTCGTTGCGGATCCCGTCGATGCCCGCGAGGAGCATCGCAGAGAAGGCCAAGTACGGGTTCGCCGTCGGGTCCGGGCACCTGAACTCGATTCGCTTCGAGTTCGGCGTGTCGAAATATGCCGGGATGCGGCAGCAAGCGCTGCGGTTGCGAGCGGAGTAGGCCAGGTTAACCGGCGCCTCGAATCCAGGAACCAGCCTGCGATACGAGTTCGTCGTGGGCGCGGCGAAGGCCAGCAAGGCGGGAGCGTGTTTCAGCAGACCGCCGATGTAGTACTTCATCGACTGGCTCATGTGCGCGTACCCGTCGCCGTAGAAGGTGTTTTTGCCGTCCTTCCAGATGCTCTGGTGCGTATGCATGCCTGTGCCGTTGTCGCCGAAGAGAGGCTTGGGCATGAAGGTCGCGAGCTTCCCATGCTTGGCGGCAACGTTTTTGAGCAGGTATTTGTAGTACATCACGTTGTCGGCGGTTTGGGTCAGCGTATCGAATACGATGTCGATTTCGCCCTGGCCCGCGGTCGCCACTTCGTGGTGGTGCTTTTCGACCTTGATGCCGAACTTCTGCATCTCGATCACGGCTTCGGAGCGAATTTCGGAAAGGGTGTCGACCGGGGGCGCCGGGAAGTAGCCTTCTTTATGCCTCGGCCGAAAGCCTTGGCCAGGCTTGCCGTCAAGGCGCTTCTCAGCGCCGGAGTTCCATATTCCTTCGTCCGAGTCGACGTGGTAGAACCCTGCATTCGCGGTCTGGTCGAAGCGGGCGGAATCGAAGATGAAGAATTCGAGCTCAGGGCCCCAGAAGCTCTGGTCGCCGAGGCTCGTGGACTTCAGGTACGCCTCGGCCTTGTGGGCGATGTGTCGAGGGTCGCGGGAGTACTCCTCGCCGGTGAGCGGGTCCCGGATGTCGCAGATCAGGCTCAGGGTCTTGGTCTCGTAGACCGGGTCCATATTGGCCGTGGTCGGGTCCGGCACCAGCAGCATGTCGCTCTCGTGGATCGCCTGGAACCCTCTGATGCTCGACCCGTCGAATCCGGTCCCTTCCGTGAACAGGTCCTCGGTGACCTCGGTGGGCGGGATTGCCAGATGCTGCATGGTGCCAGGGAGATCGACAAACTTCAGGTCGATCATCTTCACATCTTGGTCCTTGATCATCTTGATTACATCTTTGCCGCTAATAGCGTCTGCCATGGCGTTTCTCTCCTCACTCGATCTAATTACGGAGGCGGTTCCGTCGGCCTTACGTGTGCAAATCGCCCATCTCTCGAACGCCCTCGAACCGGCTCCGTGGATTTCCATGCGAAAAACGTATGTGGCACGGATTTCCGGTTGCGTTCACTGGGCGCCAGCGCGCTGACGCCCGCTCGGAATCTGGTCGGTCTCTAACAGTCGGTCCGCGCCGGTTCTAAGGCCCGTCGGCAAAACCCGCGACAAGTGCGGGGCAGATGCCCTTGCTCATCCGAAGCCATGTGGTCAACAATGATTTCGAGGGCAATAATACCGACGAAGGCCAAGCCGCCTGGATTTGCCACCGTGACAGTTTATCCTCGCCTCTAGCTTGCCCGCAAGTCGGACCGTCGTACAGCCTAGCCTACCTTGTACTTTTCAATATGAACCGAATTATGCGGAACCGATGTTTCGGACGTGTTTCCCAGATGTTAAATGTTTGTTACAGGCTGGCGCGGCGACCGACCGTCGATCGACGATCTCGGGTGGGCGCGTGTCTGACTCGCGCTTGATGAAGAGGATGCGCCCGTCCCTGTTGGCGCCCATATGACACACAGTAGTCACCCCCTAATACGGTTCGTTCATGACACAAAACTACAAACAATATCACCCCATTGGGTGATGTAACCTCCCTCCTGCGGCGGCATACTAGTCGTGGCAAATGGGCGCAAGGGCCGTTTCGACGGTTGGCGCCCGCCAGCACGCTACTTCAGGAGGAGCCAAGTGAGGCTGATACGGAAGCTAAGGAAGCAACACCTACTTCGTCGACGCACGGTACTACTTCATCGACTTCGAAGCGTTGGTCACGGGACAGATACTGAACGAGGTTCCTGACTCGGCCTCCGCCGACAACAAGCCCGACGGATCGTCGAACATATACGACGGATCGTACATCTGGTACATCGACCATCAGGGCAACGTCCAGGGCCTTTACGCCTTCCTGCCCTCGAGTACGGGATTCCAGAGCGGCGTCTACCCGTAAGCTTCACTAGCAACCTCCGAAACTTGAAGAGTGTCCCGCCGGTCAGTCCGGCGGGACACTCTCGTTTTTCGTAGGTCGGTTTGTTGTGACCCCGGCGTCTGTCGCCGAACCCTCGAATGCGTTGCTGGCGCGAGACATTGCGTCAAAGCAAACGGGGCCAGGCAACCGTCATCCACGGGTGGATTAGCGCAGGCTGGGCCCGATGCCATCTCGCTCGTTCTTCTTTGACAAGGTATGCCTGCCAATTTACAATGCGGCAAATGAACACCCGAGAGAGTGAAGGAGTGGCGGTGAATGGACAAAATGCACGTGGATGTCTACTTCGATTACGCTTGACCGTGGGTCTACAATGCAGCCGTGTGGCTGGATAGAGTACAGAAAGTCTCTCCGGGGAAGCTGGACATCACCTGGAAGAACTTCTCATTGGAGCAGGTGAACAGCAAAGAAGGACCGGAGTGGAAGGTCTGGGAGCAAAAGGGCCTCGACGAGGCCAGAGCGCTTTTGGCGTCGGTCGCCGGCGAAGCGGCAAAGCGGCAGGGCGGTGAAGCTTTCGACCGGTTCCACCTGGCGTTGCTGACGGCCCGGCACGGCGGCGACCGCATATCACTGAACGAAGTGGAGCCGCTGGCGAAGATCGCGGGCGACGCCGGACTCGACGTCGAGAAGTTCAAGCAAGACCTCAACGACCCCGAGCTGGTCAAGATCGTCGCGCAGGACCACGAGAAATCCACCGGGGACCTTGGCGCTTTCGGGACCCCAACGTTCGTCTTCGAGAACGGGCAGTCCGCCTACGTCAAGACGTTCATTCCTCCCGAAGACGAGTCGCTTTCAACCTTCGAGGACTTTGTAGGTCTGTTCTCACAGCGTTCCTACATCGGCGAGGTCAAACGTCCACAGCCGCCGTGGCCTAAGGGCGCGGTCTAGACCTTTGCAGACGCCGACCGGGCGAACACGGGGCGACCTTTCGCCTCTCGCCCGGTCTACACTTCCCGTCAGCGGCAAATGACTATCCGATCAGCACCGGATGGGCGCACAGATCCCTTTCGCGTGAATCGAATGGCGCCCACTGGCCGTGCCGTTCGTTGGTACTGAACGGTGTGATGCACATCAACCACGCCTGGCTAACCCGGCAGTCCAGTGTGAATACGCCATGACCTCCTCATCCCGTCCGTCCCTCGAAAATCTCCAGATCTCGATTGGCGTGCAGTTCGACAGCCCGACATTGCTGGAACTGGCGTTGGTGCATAGCTCTTTCGTGGCTGAAAGCCCGGAGATACACCCCGAATCCAACGAACGGCTGGAGTATCTCGGGGACGCTCTGGTGGGGTTGGTCGTCGCCCATGAGCTGTACCGACGCTTCCCAGACCAACCCGAGGGACACCTCACCCAGATGCGGGCGGCCCTGGTGAGCAAAGAAGCGCTCGCCAGGGTTGCCGAAACCTTGGACCTCGGCGCGTCGTTGATCGTGGGCAAGGGCGAAGGCGAATCCGGCGGCATGGAGCGGGAGTCGAACTTGGCCGACGCGTTCGAAGCCGTTGTCGGCGCCGTGTTGCTGGACCAGGGCTACGAGGCGGCGAGAGAATTCACACTCCTGGCGCTGGCCGATCCGATGCAAGCCGTTTCCGAACGAGACGGCCCTCCCAGACACCCGAAGTCTCTGCTGCACGAAGTTGCGATGTCACGCGGATACACACCGCCGTCCTACCATGTCGTCGCCACGGAAGGCGAAGACCACCTGCCTCAGTTCACAGTTGAAGTCGAGGTCAACGGGGAGAAGGTCGGCACTGGCACCGGGCGACGTAAAGCCCACGCCGAACGCGAAGCCGCCGCCGCCGCTCTCACCACCCTGGGGCACGAGGTCTAAAGCCCGGTCAGGGCCTTCTGTACTTGTCCCCCAGAGCCTCTTCCCACCTGAGGTAGTTCACCATGTCCGCGTAGTTTCTGCCGGCGCCCGTGGGCAGCACGTCGGTTGGCGGATCCATGACGCCTGATAGTCCCGTCTCGACCGGCAAGCCCGCAGCCGTCCAAGCCTTCATCCCACCCTCCAAGACCGACACGTCGCGATATCCCAAATTGGTCAGCGTGGCGCCGGCCAGCGTCGCCTGGAGTCCATCAGTGCACGTCACCGTCAACTTTGCCCCCTTGTCGGCGGCCACGCTGTCGATTCGGAACTCAAGCCAGCCACGCGGGATCCAGCGGGCGGAGGGCGCGTGGCCTCGGGCGAAGTCCTGGCTGAGATCGACGAACAGGACCGTGGAATCGCTGTTCGAGTGAAGCTGCTCAGGGGACATGAAGTTTACAGCTTCCAGCGCCTGAGCGTAACCTGACGGAAGCCGCCCGGATTCCACTGTCTCCAAGGCGAAGCCGGAGGCACGCCATGCTTCGGCGCCGCCCTCTACCGCGTACACTTCGTCGAAGCCCATCTGCCGAAAGAGCGACGCGGTTATCGTCGCTCGCACGCCCCGGTCGCAGCAGAACACGACCGGGCAGTTGTGAACCGCGGCCACCTCGTCGGAGCGCTGGACAGCCTGCCCTCCCGGATGCCATTGGAAGCCGGGGATGTGGCCGCCTTCGTATTCGGACTGGGTTCGCACGTCGATGAGATATACGTTCTCGCGTTCGCGGCGACGCATCATCTCAGCCAGTCCGTCCATGTCGAGGCGCCGAACCGCGTCTTCGGCGCCGACTCGTGCAGCATAAGATTCGGCGGCAGCCAAGCCTTCCGCCGAAGGCTCGGGCAACTCGAGGCGATCCGCTCCCGTCTCCAGTGTCTGACCCGCCAGCACCCACCCTGCCGTTCCGTTCTCCAGCCCGTACAGATTGCGCTGCCCCATTCGCTGGAGGATCCACGTGCCGACGATGCTTCGGGTGCGACCGGCGCAACTGACCACAACTGTCGTGTCTTCATCCAGGGCCTCGGTGATGTCGGTGATGTCGGTGATGCGCAGGGCCAGCTCCGCGCCCGGGACGCTGCGAGCGCCAGGAACACAGGCTCGCTGATACTCTTCGGGCGTGCGCGAATCCAAAATGACCAGCTTCTCGCCGTTTCCTTGGCGCTCGAGAAACTCGGTCGCCGTGATCTCCGGCACCCCATGCTCGACCTGCACCCGCTCGCCGAATTCCTTGCTGGGCACGTTCACTCCCCATTCGGTGGGGAATCGTTCCACGACCCAGCGATTCATGCCGCCGTCGAGGTACGAGACGTTGGTGTACCCCATCTCGGTCAGCATGCCAGCGGTGAGGGCAGCCCTCTGACCGTCGTCGTCGCATACGACGACCTTGGCGCGCAAAAAGGGGACGGAATCATGCATGCGGAACTCAAGTTCTCGCCTGGGAATCAGACTGGAACCTGGGATGTGGGAGCTGTTGTACTCGCCCACGTCCCTCACGTCGATCAAGGCGAAGGGCGCGCTGCCAGAAAGCAACGAGGCCAGCTCACCGGCGGAGATCAGGTCGGTCATGCCTCGGCCCTCGTTTCATAAGCTTGCCGGGTCGTGGCCGCACGTCCGCCTGTAGGCAGGCAGTCCGGACTACGCGCTAGCAGTTGTCGAACCTGGTTGTGGTGAAATTCGTCACGGTGCAGGCTTCCAGATCGAAGCGGCTGCGTTCGAGGCCTCGGAGATCGTTGCCGTAGACGTGGATCTCCGCGGTCGGTCTGTCGCTGAAATTGTCCATCTGGTGAATCTCGTCTACGTCGGGTATCAGCAGACTGACGTCGCCGGGCTTGACCTCGTTCACGCGGTCCCGTTCCAATTGGGCGAACCCCTCGCGCGACCGGTCGTCCTGCCTCCGGAAGCGGGTTTCGGTGATGGAGTTCTCCCTCACACCAATGAGGCCCCACGTGCGGTGGTCGTGGGGTCCAAGATGGTCTCCTGAGCCCCAGACCACTGAGGTGATGAGAAGGCCGTTGGCCCCGTGATGGAGGAGATACGTGCCGTGGTTGGCGTTTCTACCACGCGAGCCCGCCGGGAGCCGGTACTCCTCGGAGATGGCCTCAGGGTCGTTTATCAGGCGTTCAAGGTAGGAAGAACCTTTGTTGAGCAACCGCTCATGGTCGGGTTGCTCGTCCACCAACTGGCTCATGTCGTGGACGAATTCCTCCAGGGAGTATTTGACGATGGTCACAGCTCACCTCCTTCGATCTGATCGCGGCCATTCAGGATCACGGATCAAATCGCCCCACTTCCAATCCATCTGGGTCGTCCCAACGGACTAACAGTTTACCCCATATCTCTCGGCGGGTTGCGCCAGCCCACTGCGGCGATCCCGCCAACCACAATGTTCCGATTGCACCCGATATGAATGCCTTGATCTGGCGGCGGCGTTCAATTCGTCGCTGCGCGAGCTCATCCGCCGGTCAGCACTTCGCGGAGTCTTCGAGCCAACTCGACCTCTTCCCCGGGACGCAGATTTACCGGGATGATCGCGATCTCGCCTTCGAAGCCGGATGCATTGACCCGCACGCCTGGATCGCCGTCCTCGAGCGTTTGCAGGACCCGGTCGCGATTGGGGCCCTTCCAGTCGTGTTCGAAGTAGATCGTCGCCCTGGGCGCGTTGGACATCGATTCCAGCATCTCTGGCCTGGCCTCGCTCAGCTCCAGCCGCAGTCCCGGGATGTCGCCGAGCGATTCGACGACATGGGCGCACTGGTCCCGCCATCCCGACATGACGGCGTCGAAGTCGGTGTCGACGAAGATCTCGAGGGCGGTGACGAGGCCCGCGATCTCCTCCTTGCAAACCTTCGCCGCCCGGCCGATCGAATCGCTGTTGGGGGCGCCGTTGGCGTACGCAGCCTCGATCAGGTCGGCTCTTCCGGCGAGGATGCCGGTGGACTGCGGGCCGAGCACGCCCTTGCCTCCGCTGAAGCTGACCATGTCGGCGCCCATCGCGATGAACTGGGTCAGGTTCTCCGGGGGAGGCAGCATGGCCGCGGCGTCGACGATGACGGGAACATCGCGTTCGTGCGCGATCTCGACGACCTTGTCCAGCGGCAACGCCCCTCCGCGTCTCGGTCCGAAGATATAGGCGACGGCCGCCGTGTTCTCGTTGATCGCGTCTTCCAGCTCCCACTCGTTCGTGCTCACGCTGTTTCCAATCTCGACAAGCGTTGCGCCCGCGGCTCGGAAGTTGTGGTCGTAGTTGACCCTGTGGGCGCGATGAAGGATGATCTCGTTCTTCATCCCCGTCGTGTCAGGCAGGCGCCAGACTTTGGCCGGGTCCGATCCGGCCATGCACGCGGCGGCCTCGAGAACCATGCCAGCCGCCGACCCGGCGGTCACCAGCCCAGCCTCGGCGCCGGTGAGATTGGCGATGACCTGGCCTGCCTTCGCGTTGAGGTCGTGCATGTCCACGAACCACCGCGAGGCGTCCTCCATGGCGGTCACGACCGCGGGCGGCATGATGCTGCCGCCGTATACGGTTATCCACGACGCCGCGTTGATCAGCCGCTTCACGCCCAGCCTTTCGTAGAACTCAACACCCTGGCTTGTCATGCCTCAATCACCTCTTCTGTCGCTGTTGCCCCAGCCCGGACGATGGCCAGCGGGCTACTTGCCGCGGAACACGGGAGTGCGTTTCTCGGCGAAGGCGGTGAGTCCTTCCTCCGCGTCCTCGGTTCTCTGAAGCCGTCGGTTGACGATCCCTGCCAGCCTGACGCGGTCTTCCAGACGCATGCTCAACCCACGCACGGCAACCTCTTTGATCGCGCGCATGGCGAGCGGGGCGTTCTGCAGCAGCTTTTGGACGAATTCGTCGGTGGCGGACTCAAGTTCGTCGTGAGGCACGACTTTGTTTACCATGCCCAGTTCGAGCGCTCGCTCGGCGTTGATGAAGTCGCCCGTGAACAGGAATTCGAACGCGTAGTTCAGCGGGACACGATGAGCGAGCATGCAAGGTCCGCTAACGGAGCCAATGCCTCGTTTGGCCTGAGGCCAGCCGAACTGCGCCTGGTCCGAAGCGATGCGGATGTCCGACGCCAAAGCGATGCCGCCGCCTTGCGCGAGGCACAACCCGTTGATCGAAGCGATTATGGGCTTGAACACCTGCGTCTGGTACACGTACAGGTCCTCGGTGGAGATCTCGTCGGAGTACAGGTCGTCGCTCCGACCTGACATGGCGACCAGATCATGCCCGACCGAGAACGCTCGGCCCTTGCCGGTAATGACGGCCAGCCAAATCTCGGGGTTTTCGTTCACGTCGTGAATCGCGGCCCAGAGCTCGTCGCGCATGGCGACATCGATGGCGTTTAGCTTTTCCGGCCGGTTGAGCGTGATGTAGCCGACCCTGTTTCGGACTTCGTATTCCACCGTCGTCATGTGATCATCCTCCGTTGCCGAGTTTCGTGCCCGTTGGTAGTTGGACTAAGCCGTAAGATCGTGTGCTGTCGGGTGTCGTTGAGACGCGCTGGGCGCTGCCGATACATCGTCTAGCCACTAGATTCTTCCCTTCCATCAGAGTGACACTGATGGGATTCGAGCGCGGTCTAAGTCTACGCCTGTCGCCGTACGCCGACAAGAGCGAAAACCTCGCGACAGCACGATGGCTGGGCCCCTGTTGTCGCGGCCTGATCCACCGGCGCCATTGAACAGTATAAACGGGCCCGGACGATACAGGGCAACCCCACGACAGTCTAGGGCGCTGGCCGATCACAGGACACCTTCGGATGAGTCACTTGGGCGAAACTTGCGTTGTGTTCTTCAGCATCGGTAGCATGTGCACCAACCTACCATGATGCGCCGAACAACCCCCCGACTGACCGGCCTGATGCTGACGCTGCTCGTCATCGAGTTCCTTGACGAGTTCATTTACGGCGCACGTGAGGCCGCGTGGCCGTTGATCCGGGACGACCTGAGTCTGTCGTACATCCAGGTCGGCATTCTGCTCAGCGCGCCTAATCTCGTGGCAAACGTCGTCGAGCCGTTCCTCGGCGTATTGGGCGACGTGTGGCGTCGACGAGCGCTGATACTTGGCGGCGGGGTCGTGTTTGCCGCGGCCCTGGCGCTCGTCGCCGTGAGCAACGGCTTCAGCCTCATCCTGGCGGCGTTCATTCTGTTACACCCAGCCTCCGGAGCGTTCGTGAGCCTGTCTCAGGCCACGCTGATGGACGCCAATCCGGCTCGGCACGAGCACAACATGGCGCGGTGGACGCTGGCGGGATCGATCGGGGTCGTGATGGGAGCGCTGGCGCTCGGGGCCGGCGCCGCGGCCGGCATCGGATGGCGATGGGTGTTCATCGCGACGGCTGCGGCGACTGTCGTCGCCGTCATCGCAGCGGCGCGGATGCCGTTGGACGGCGCGTCGGGCGCTCGTCGGACGGAGCCGTTCACGGCCGCGTTCCGGCGCGGATTGATAGACGCCCTACGAACATTCAAGCGTCTGCCGGTGCTCCGCTGGCTGATACTCCTCGAGTTCTCCGACCTGATGCTCGACGGCCTCCACGGCTACCTGGCGCTCTACTTCGTCGATGTCGTTGGCGCAGGCGAGGCGAAGGCCGCGATGGGCGTCGCCGTGTGGACCGGAGTCGGGTTGGTGGGCGACATCCTGCTGATCCCGCTGCTTGAGCGAGTCCGAGGCTTGACCTACCTTCGATTCAGCGTCCTAGCGGAGCTGATCCTGTTTCCGACGTTCCTGCTCGTGCCGGGCTTAGGGCCGAAGCTTGTGATCGTGGCGCTCCTCGGATTCGCCAATGCGGGTTGGTACTCGATCCTTCAGGGGCAGCTATACTCGGCGATGCCCGGCCAGAGCGGGACCGCGCTCGCGGTCAAGAACGTCTCAGGGCTCGCAGGCAGCCTCATGCCCCTCGGCATAGGCACCGCCGCCCGAGCCTGGGGCTTAGGCACGGCGCTCTGGCTGATGCTTGCAGGGCCGATCGTGTTGCTGGTGGGGATGCCTAGAAAGTCTGTGTGATCAACGATGCGATGATGCGAGGGCGACCCTCTGGCGGCCGGCCGGTGATCCGTTGTGACGAGTCATCAGGCGGGGCGACGGAGAGACCAATTTCTCGTTGGATTGTGTGGTATATGATCCAGAAGTCAAGCAAGTCCGTACATTCGGACTATCGCCCATCGATTGGCCAACACACCAAGGTTGCGGGCCGTACTCGTTACCGCCATCAGTTCCTGGGAGAAACCCTAATTCGACGTCGTACCAGATTAATCCGATTATGGGGATGAGCAATACCAGCAACCACCAGGCTGATTTGCCGCGGTCATGCAATCGCTTCACTGAGATTATGAACGCCGGCCAAAGCAGAAACGGAGCCACAAATAGTAGCAGAAACCCACCGGCATTAATCGCAACGTCCAAAATGCCGATAACTCCTTGGAACATAATCGCCGGCAGAACCCACTCCAGCCAGAAGGTCGAACGGTCAACTCGGCCATCGAGGGAAGAGTAGAGTTGCACGAAGCTGATGCCGCTTTCCTTGGACGAAGCACCCCTTACGGGCTGTTCCTCGCCGGGAGTTTCCTGCTCAATGAGGTTGGCTCGACACCGACGGCATTCTGAGTTGCCCACGGGATTAGCAGTTCCGCACTGTGAACATTCGGTTATGGGAATGAAGTTCATAGCCCGCCCTCCACGTTCATCACAACTGGAACCTTTCACACGTTCCAGTTCGTGCGGAATGGCCTACCGTCTGATGCCGGAATCCTCGTTCCCAACAGAGACCAACGACCAACGCTCAATTCCGACGAAGTGTTCCCCTGCCCGTGTGTCTACGCGCTTCGTCAGGTTGCATCGAGTTTGAGCCGCTTCGTTCTTCGGGATGGCTGCTGGAGCCGAGTTACCCCTTCAACTTGAAGCTCGCCGGCACCTCGTCGACGGCGCCGTCGTTGACTAGCTTGTCGAGGTGGGTGGACACGTTCCGTTCCGCCGAACGCCATAGTCCCTTTTTAAGGTTCTTCGGATAGATGTCGCGGGCTATGTCGGGAGCGTTGCCGTGCCCTTTTCCGAGCGCGGCTAGGACTTCGCGCTCTCGTTGCAGGCGGTGCTCCATCTGCCAACGGACCAAGCCTTTGCCCTTTGGCGGCGGGACAACCGGTCCGTGGGCGGGGCACACCGTGTCGTGCCTGAACTTCAGGATCAGCTCAAGCGATTTCATGTAGTCGCCGAGGTCGCCCACCGACGTCGACGACGCACCGAGCACGGTGTCGCCGGTGAACATGACTCGGTCCTCGCGCAGGTGGTAGCACACGTGGTCGACCTCGTGGCCGGGCGTGAACAGCGCTCGCAGAGTCGCGCCGCCTCCGGTCTTGAGCAGCTCACGCGACTTCAAGGGTGTCACTGCGTCCTCGTCGTCGAGCATCTCTTGAAGCCGTTTGACCAGCTTCGGATGGCAGCGAACCGGTGCTTCGAGTGCCTCGTGGATGCGGTCCAGCCCACCAATGTGGTCGACGTGTCCGTGGGTGATGACGATGGCGCCGATCTTCGGCTTGCCCAGCTCGGCGTGGTAGTCGAGGATCGACTGGATCCATTTCCGATGGTGGTCGCCCGTGTCGATCAGGATCATCTCTTCGGACGGATCGCCGACGAAGAAGTTGTTGCTGCCTCCGGGATGGGATACGGCAACGTCGTCGATGTGCATGTTGTAGACGTGCGGTGTTACTTGCATGGTGTTTCCTTTCTGCGTTGGGTGTCGCTATGATCGCGCATTTGCGGGGAAATGGCTACACCTGTGAGGAGCCGAGCGGCCCTGCCCGAGGTGGTTTGTGCTTCACCGGTGCAGCGCATCCGGTGGCCTCGGCGTTCACGCCGAGCCTGGTTGGTGATGGCTTGGCCGTGAACGGCCAGAGCACCGGTGTGCCGTATCGGGTGGCCTCGGTGTTTACGCCGATCCTGATTCGCGATGGCTTAGCCGTGAACGGCCAGAGCACCCGAGCCCCGCATCACCCGCCCAGCGCGTTCAGCCGCTCAAGCGCTTCTGGCGGCAGCGCCACGTCCGTGGCAGCGACGTTGCTTGCAACTTGCTCCGGCTTCGACGATCCGACGATCACGGATGTGACTTCGGGCTTGGACAGAGTCCATGCTAGCACAACCTGTGGAACGCTTGCACCCAACTCGGTCGCGACTGCCTTGAGCGTTTCGATCATCCGAAAGGTCTCGTCGTTCCAGTACGTGCCTCTGGCTCGTGCGGCGTGACGCGAGGCCATGTGGCTGTCTTCCGGAGGCTGTTCGCCGGGATCGTAAGTTCCGGTCAACACTCCGCCCATGAACACCTGGTAGGGGATCACCGACACCTGCTGGTCCAGGCAGGGCGGGAACAGCTCCGTCTCGATGTCGCGCTTGGCGAAGTTGTATTCGGGCTGCACCGATTCGAATCTCTCGTAGCCGTGCTTGTCGCTGGCCCACAGCGCTCGCATGAGCTGCCATCCGGCGAAGTTCGAGCAGCCCAGGTAGCGGATTTTGCCCTGGCGAACCATGTCGTCGAGCGTCCGCAGCGTCTCTTCTATCGGCGTGTCGGGGTCCCAGTAGTGCACCTGGTACAAGTCGATGTAGTCGGTGTCCAACCGCCGAAGGCTGTCCTCGACGGCCTGGGTCAGATGCTTTCGAGAGAGGCCGACGTCGTTGGGGCCGGGTCCGGTCGCGATGAAGCCTTTCGTGGCGATGACGAAGTCATGCCGGTCGGCTCGGACCGCCCTACCGACGATCTGCTCCGACATCCCGGAGTGGTAGGCGTCCGCCGTGTCGATGAAGTTGACGCCGTGTTCGCGTGCGGCGTCGACCACGCCGAACACCCTCTGGTCGTCGACGTACCCCTCGCCGAACATGTTCGTGCCGAGGCATATCTCGGATACTTTGAGGCCCGATCGGCCGAGTCGTTTGTATTGCACTTTGTGCCGGCCTCCAACGTGTTGGTCGACGCCTGAGGTCATCGCGCAGGCCCTGGCTCAGATCCTGTCTGGCCCAGGACGCCTGTGAATCTAGCGTTGGTGGCCTCGGTGTTTACGCCGAGCCTAGTTCGTGAACGGCCAGGGCGCCTGTCATCCACGCCTCAGACTGGGTCGTCGGCCCTGATCAGGACACCGTCTTCGTCGAAGCCTGGGACGTTCATCTGCACTTTTGGTTCGGCGCCGTTGAGCTGGATCTCCATCGACATGGACTCGCCGGGGTTCGGACGACCAGGCGAGTGCCCCAGCGGTATGATTTCGGTCCGTAGCCAACCAGGCTTCAGCTCCAACAGAGCGACGGTTCCGAGCCTCAGTTCCTTGTGTCGCGGGAACGTGATCGAGCCGCTGTTTATCATGGCCACTCGATCTCGATACTCCAGCCGCTCCAGGTGGGTGTGGCCAGCTATCATTACGTCCACTTCACTTGGGAACAGCTTCTGAAGTTCAGTCATGGCGCGGAACTGTCCTTCCATGCTGTGGATCATCCCAACCCGCCAACCCTCAATCTCGAGCGTCTGCACTTCTTTGGACCTATGGTCTGGGATGGGATCGTTGTTGCCGGTGGAGCATAAAACCGGGGCGAATTGCTCCAGCCAGTCCAGTGTCATGGGCGAAGTCAGGTCGCCGCCGTGGAGGATCAGGTCGACGCTCTTGAGAAACTCCACCGGCTCCGGGCCCAGTTCGTCCAGGTGACGAATCAGATTCGGCAGGTGTGTGTCAGATAGTAGTCCGATAATCATGAGGGGCAATATAACGCGCGGACACCGGTGAGTCAATGCGACGCCCGAACACGTTGACTCGACCTTGACCATATGCTAACTTTGCGGCACCCCAATCGAGAGAGGAGATACGCATGCCTCAACGCAGAGAGGCCGCAATCGTAGGAGTCCACGAGTATCCGCTCAGAGTTGTCGGACCGGGAACCAGCGCCCTCCAGATCAAGGCGGCGTCGGCGAAGGCGGCCCTGGACGACGCGGGACTGTCGTGGTCGGACGTCGATGCGGTTTACGACACCGGCAGCCACCAGGGAATCGGCGGGCTCGGGATATCGGAGTACCTGGGCATCAAGCCCAAGGTCATCGACTCCACTTCGGTCGGCGGCACGTCGTACGAATTCCACGCCAACCACGCGGCGATGATGATCGCTGCCGGCAAGTGCGAAGTAGCGCTGCTGACCTACGGCTCCACCGCCCACTCGGACAGGCGGGCCATCGGGACAGGCGGATTCACGGGCACGGCGACCCCAAATCCCCAAACCAATATGGAAGCGCCCTGGGGCCTGACGCTGATCAGCAACTACGGACTCGTCAAACAGCGGCACATGCACCAATACGGCACCACCAATGAGCAGTTCGCGGCCATTTCAGTCGCGACCCGCAAGCATGCCATGCGAAACCCCGAGGCGGTGAAGGCCATGACCGACCTCGAATTCGTCGGCATCAACGAGCTGTCGATCGAAGACGTTGTCGACTCGCGCATGGTCGCGTGGCCGTTGCGCCTGCTCGAGTGCTGCATGATCTCGGACGGCGGAGGGGCGGTCGTCATCGCATCGCCTAAGGTGGCGGCCAACGCTGCCAAAAAGCCCGTGTGGATCATCGGCACAGGCGAGGCGACCCAGTACCGCGAAAACGGCGGCGACATCACGAAGAGCGCCGGCGCCCAATCCGGTCCTCGCGCGTTCGCCGACGCTGGCGTGTCGCCATCTGAGATCGACGTGTTGATGGCCTACGACTCGTTCAGCATCACAGTGATGTGCATGATCGAGGACCTGGGCTTCTGCGCTAAGGGCGAGGGCGGCGCGTACGTGGCCGACGGCCACCTGGCGTTCGACGACCCCACCAAGCCAGCGCTGAACACCGACGGCGGCGGACTCTCGTCCAATCATCCCGGCGAGCGCGGAATCTTCCTGTTGCTCGAAGCTGCGCGACAGCTTCGAGGCGAATCAACATCGCAGGTCTCGGATCCGAAGCTCGCGGTGGCGGTCGGCAACGGAGGCCAGCTAGGCTCCCGCCACGCGACAGGGGTCACCATTCTGGCGGCGGACTAAGCATTTTCATGGCCTCGATCGCCTAACGCCAATGAGGCCGGCATCAATTACGAATAACGCTCTCTAAAGGAGCAGCGAAAATGACATCACAGGCCCTAAGACCTCAACCGCACTTCCCGGAACAGGACACCCAGCCGTTCTGGGATGCAACTAAGCGCCACGAGCTCACGTACCAGACGTGCGACGACTGCAGCAACGTGATTTTCTTCCCAAGCCGCCATTGCACCGCATGCGGCGGCGCCAACACGACGTGGAACGTGTCAAAAGGCGAGGGCGAAGTCTACACGTTCAGCGTAGTCATGCAGAGCAGGCACCCGGCCTTCAAAGACCTGGGAGCGTATGCCGTCGCGTACGTTGACCTGGACGAAGGCTTCCGCATCATGACCAACATCGTCGGCGTCGGCAACCCAATCGAAGAGATCCAATGCGGGATGCGCGTCAAGTTGGTCTGGGAAGACCAAGGCGACGACCAAGTGTCCTTGCCCGTGTTCGAACCCGCGTAACAAAACCTCACAACGTCTTTTGACGGGGATATCCGCGAAGCCTTGCGGGTATCCCCGTACGCGTCCTGGCCCGCGAACCGGGCCCGGGCCAAATCGGGATCAAGTGACCGGGTGTCGGAAGCGGCCGACCCCAAATACGATGAACGCCGAGTAAGACGCAGGCCCGGAGGTCTACTCATGGACTTTCGATTCACACCTGAACAGGAAGAGTGGCGGCAAGAGGTTCGCGGCGTCATCGAGTCGCTCATCACGCCCGAGCTCCGGGTCGAGATGGAGTCGGACGACGACGTCGGACCCGGCCCTGCTGGCAAGGAGTTCATGCGGGCTCTCGGGTCGCGCGGGCTCCTGGGCATACCCTGGCCGACCAAGTACGGCGGTCTGGGCCGTTCGCTCATCGACCAGTACATCTTCTCCGAGGAGATCGGCCGCATGGGCGGCCTGTACACCTCCAGCACGGCGGTGAACATGGTCGGCCCGACGATCATGCGCGTCGGCACAGAAGAGCAGATCGACGAGTGGCTGCCCAAGATCCGCTCCGGCGAGGTCGAGTTCGCGCTGGGATACACCGAACCCGGCGCTGGGACCGACCTGGCCAGCCTGGAAACCCGTGCGGTCGAGGACGGCGACGAGTTCGTCATCAACGGCCAGAAGATGTTCACCAGCGCCGCGCACTTTTCGTCCCACATCTGGCTGCTGGCCCGCACCGACATCGACGCCCCGAAACACCGAGGGCTCTCCGCCTTCCTGTTGCCCATGGACGCACCCGGGATAACCGTCCGCCCGCTTTGGCGGATGGACGACGGCCGCACCAACGAGGTCTTCTTCGAGGACGTTCGCATCCCGCGCGCGAACCTGATCGGCGAGGCCAACCGCGGCTGGTATCACGTGGCCATGGCGTTGGACTTCGAACGCGTTAGCCTCGGGGGCCGCTACGCCGGTCTCCTCAAGCGCATGAACTCGTTGGTGGCGTACGCGAACGAAACCGTCGTTGACGGCCAACGTTTGTCGCAGGACTCGTACATCCGAAGCAGGTTTGCCGACCTGGGCATCAAGCTGGAAGTCGTCCGCCTGTTCTCGTACCGGACCGCGTGGATGATCGACCAGGACCACGTGCCCAACTACGAAAGTTCGGCCCAGAAGATCATCGCCACCGACCTGATTCAAGAGATAGCCGACTTCGGCGTCGAGTTGCTGGGAATGCACGGTCAACTCACCCAGGATTCGCCTCACGCGCGGCTGGACGGTGAGTTGGAGCAGGCGTATCGAAGCGGAATCTTCCTCCGGTTCGGCGGAGGCGCCAACGAGGTCCAACGCGACATCATCGCCCGCCGAGGCCTAGGCATGCCCCGCTAGGCGCCACAGGCGCTTTCAATTACAACGTTGTCTTTCGTCGGAACTTGGATCTGCTCGAATTTGCCGATGCCGCGATGACACCACGGAATTGCTTCTAGGAGCGCACAACTATGGATCTCGCCCTAACCGAAGCACAGGAAATGCTCCGCAGTTCTGCCCGCGACTTCTTGGACCGAGAGTGCCCGACTTCGCTGGTGCGGGATATGGAACAGGACGAACGCGGTTACCCGACCCATCTTTGGGAGCAGATCGCCGGCCTGGGATGGCTAGGAGTCCCGTTTCCTGCCGAGCACGACGGCGCGGACGGAACGCTCACGGATTTGGCCGTGCTGCTCGAAGAGACCGGTCGCGCGCTGACGCCGGGACCGATGTTCGCCTCGGTCGTCAACGTCGGGCTGACGATACTCGATGCTGGGACCGACACGCAGCGGAAGGCGTACATCCCCGGCCTCGCTTCAGGCTCGCTAATCGGGACCGCCGCCTTCCTCGAAAACGACGCCCGTTACGCCGCATCCGCGATCACGTTGCCTGCAAAACGTGCCGGCGACGGGTTTCAGATCAACGGCGTGAAGCTGTTCGTCGAGTACGCGAACTCTGCTGATGTCATGCTCGTTCCGGTCCGCACCGATCCCGCGTCGAAGGGTGAGGACGGCATCACGATCTTGATCGTGCGGGCGTCCGACCCGGGCGTCGCCCTCGCTCCAATGGCAAGCCTGGCCAGGGACCGGCAGTTCGAGGTCACGTTCGATAACGTGACGGTGACCGCCGACAACGTGTTGGGCGAAGCCGGCGAGGGATGGCAGATCTTGAAGCGCGCACTGGACCGGTCCACGATCCTGCATTGCGCCCAGAGCGTTGGCGGCGCACAGAAGGTGATGGAGATGACCGTCGAGTACGCCAAGCAGCGAGTGCAGTTCGGCAGGGCGATCGGCAGCTTCCAGTCCGTCCAGCACGATTGCGCAGACATGGTGAACGCGATCGATGGCGCCAGACTGGCGACCTACCAGGCGATCACACGCCTGGAGGACGGCGCCTCCGCCGACAAAGAGATCGCGATGGCCAAGGTGCTGGCAAACCACGCCTACACATGGACAACGCTCACGGCCCAGCAGATCCACGGCGGCGTCGGATTCATGGAAGAGTACGATCTCCAGCTATGGACCCGCCGCGCCAAAGTCGCGGAGCTCAAGTTCGGCACATCCGCGCCACACCGGGACACGTTCGCGACTGCGATGGGGCTGCGGTAGGCGGGATTCAACCGACCGGGCATTCGCGGCAAACGGCGCTCGTGTTCACAGAGCCACGGTGTAGCTGACGATGAAATACATCATTGGAATTGTTGCGTTGTTGGTCGGAATCGCAATCGGTAAAGAGTTCCCTGAT
>CAZPQQ010000017.1:0-17578 GCA_964588665.1 uncultured Dehalococcoidia bacterium
GACTGACATTTTCACTGAACAGCTACCTACTGACATAATCGGTGCACATCCACAGCCGTGCGGCGCACGATTGACGGTCTTCTGGCCCGCTGCTAAACTCGCATGGCGTTCGGATGGGCGTGGTTTCGCTCCATCCTCAGTCATGCCCCGGTCAACACGGCAAGGAGCGTTTACCCTTTGGCATCCGCTGAAATCGTATCCATTGGCTCCGAACTGTTGCTGGGCCAGATCGTCGACACCAACGCCTCCTGGATGGCCCAGCGCCTCACCAACTTAGGAGTCAACCTGTTCTACAAGTCGGTCGTCGGCGACAACCCAGGGCGCATGGCCGAGGTCATCGAGCGTGCGTTGGACCGCGCAGACATCGTCATCACAGGCGGCGGGCTGGGACCGACTCAGGACGACCTGACCCGCGAGATCGTCGCGAAGGTCACCGGGCGGGAGCTCATTCGCGATCCTCGCCTGGTCGAACAGATCGAAACACGCTTTCATCGGCGCGGCATGATCATGACCGAAAACAACATGCGCCAAGCCTATGTCCCCGAAGGCTCGATCACCGTCGACAACCCCAACGGAACCGCTCCGTCCTTCATCGTCGAGGACCCACGCGGAGTGATCTTCACCCTCCCGGGCGTTCCGTTCGAGATGAAGTGGCTGTTCGACAACGAAGTGGCGCCATATCTTCGACGGAAATTCGACCTCAGAGAAACGATCACCTACCGGGTCCTCAAGGTCGCCGAGTTGGGAGAGAGCCGCGTCGACGACCTCGTCGGACACCTGATTGCCAACTCGACCAACCCGACGGTCGGCGTCCTTGCCCATCCCGGACAGGTGGACGTGCGGATCGCCGCGAAAGCCGCTAACGTCGCCGACGCCATGAAACTGATCGCTCCCGTTGAAGACGAGGTCAAGAAACTTTTAGGCAGGCACGTGTTCGCCGCCGATGACGAGACGATGGAGGGAGCCGTCGGGCAGTTGCTGTCGAAGCTCGACACAACGGTGGCGGTTTTCGAAGACCTGACCGGCGGGATGCTGGCGGACCGTCTCCAGCGATCGGGAGGCAGCCGGTTCGTGGAAGGCGTCGTCGCGAACGGAGCGGCGTCGGTCACGCGGATCCTGACACACGCCGAAGGCCCGCAGGCAGTTTCGGCCGACACCGACGACCATGCAGCATTGACCGAGCAACTGGCTCACGCCGTTCGGGCGATGGCCGGAGCCGGCATCGGAGTGGCGTTGCACGCCGTGCCAGCGCCGGAGGAGACCGCCGAAAACCTGGCGAGAGGCCAGACGTACATCTCGGTCACGGACGGCGTCTCCACCACGAGCCGGAACTATAACTACGGAGGCAGAGGCGTCCCGGACCAGACCCGCATGAGCTTCAACGCCATGGAACTGGTGCGGACAACGCTGCTCGAGCGATCATAAGGGCGCCCGGCCCCGTTGCCGCAAGCTGCCCTCGCTAGCCGATTCGGAGGAAGGCCATGGCGTCGCCGCCGACGGCCAACGAACAGACCCGTTCATATTGGCCGAGATTGCGCCGGCCAGGTTTGCTTGCCGTCGTTCTCGTCGCCTTGGCGGTGGCGTTGTTCGTCGCTCGCGGCGCCCTCTTGCCGTTCATCGCCGCGTTCATCCTCGCCGAGTTGCTGCACCCGACGGTGAGCATGCTGGAGAACCGGATTCCATGGCGGGCCAGATGGCCGCGGGCGAGTCGAATAGCGGCAATCCTCGTCATATACATCGTCGCAGCCGGACTGTTGGCAGGGCTCCTCTATTTGACCGTGCCGACCCTTTTCCGCGAGTCCCGGCAGTTTGTGGACACGCTTCCCGAACTCTACGAGGACGCTCGGGCAGCGATCGAAGACTGGAGCCAGACGTACGCGGACCGCGTGCCGGAGGAGCTGCGGGAGAAGCTCGAATCCTCAGCCGAGAGCTTCGGCGACACGTTGGTTTCAGCGGCGCGTTCGTTGGCACCGAAGACAATCAGCGGCGTCTCCAATGCGGTAACGGTCGTCATCGGACTGGTCATGGTTCCGTTCCTGTTGTTCTACCTGCTCAAAGACCGCGAGGAGGCGCTCGGCGGCTTCTACTCGATGATGTCGCCAACCAACCGCGATCACGCGCAAAACGTAGTCGCCATACTCAACCGTGTGGTTGGAGCCTACATCCGAGCGCAGCTATTCAGCGCCACGGTGGTCGGCGTGTTCGTGTTCCTGGGCTTGTGGGCACTCGGCATCGAGTTCGCAGCGCTTCTGGGATTGGTCGCCGGGTTGTTCGCGCTTGTGCCGATAATCGGCACGGTTCTCGGCGCCGTACCCGGCATCCTCGTAGTTCTTGCGACCTCTCGCGAAGACCTGATTTGGGTCGTCCTAGTTTACGTCGTCGTCCAACTGGTCGAGAGCATCTTGATCTCGCCGAGGGTGCAGGGCAAAGCAGTGAACATCCATCCGGTGTTGATCATGGCCATCCTCGTGGTTTCCAGCGAGGTCGCCGGCCTGTGGGGAGTCGTAATCGGCGTGCCGCTGACCGCTGCGGCTCGAGACGTTTTCAACTACTTTTACGAACAATGGGATCGCCCGGACGACGGCAGTCCCGCGCAATCGAGTGAGCCGTCACCGGAGCCCGACGAGTCCGATTCGCCCGCCGAACTCCAGACCGATCTCAGCGAAGAAGCAACGCAACAGGAGGCATGACCATGCGATGGGTCCGATATCAATACGGGGGCAGCGTCAGCTACGGCATCGTGGAAGGCGAACAGGTGGAACAGGTCTCCGGCGACCCCTTCGACGGGTACAGCCGCACGGGGCACATGTTGCCGTTGAGCGCGGTGCAGCTCAGGATTCCGTTCGAGCCGCGCACTTTCTATGCCGCTGGCATCAACTACGAGGAGCATGTTCGAGAGGCGGCTAAACTCTTGGGACGAGAGCCCGACCTGCCTGAGAAAGCGGACATCGGTTACCGCGCAAACAACGCGCTGATCGCCCATGATGAACCGATCGTCATCCCGAAGGACGCGACCGAACGCGTGCAGTACGAGGGCGAGTTGGTCGTCGTCATCGGCAAGAAAGTCAAGCATGTATCAGAGGCCGACGCATTCGACTGCATCCTCGGATACACTGTCGGCAACGACGTCAGCGAGCGGACGTGGCAGGCGGCGGACCGAACGATGTGGCGGTCGAAAAACGCCGATACGTTCAAGCCCATGGGTCCATGGATCGAGACCGAGGCGAACCCCGCCGACATGCAGACCACCGTTCGGCTCAATGGCGACGTGGTGTCGCAGTTCGCCACCAACAACATGATATTCAGCATCGCGCACTACATCTCCGAGATGACAAAATACTTGACGCTTTTTCCGGGAGACATGATCTGGATGGGCACCGACGGCGCCACCGATAACATGAAGGCGGGCGATGTCGTCGAAGTCGACATCAGCGGAATCGGAGTGCTACGAAACCCTATCGAGATGGAGGAGTAAGAATGGCGCAGATCAATTCGGTCCTCGGCCCCATGGACACCGCGGACCTGGGATTCACCCTGTCCCACGAGCACGTTGTCGTCACGTCCGCTGGCATCCAGTACGTGTACCCCGAGTTCATCGACCGTGAGGGCAGCATCGAAGGCGCTGTAGCCGATCTCAAGACGGCTCACTCCGAGGGCTTGCGCACGATCGTCGACGTGACCACGATCGATCTCGGTCGCGACATCCGGTTGCTGGAGCAGGTCTCCAAGGAGTCCGGGATCAACATCATCTGCGCCACGGGAACCTGGCGGGACATCCCGAGGGTGTTCTGGACGGCGGAGCCCGACACGGTCGCGGCCCTTTACATTCGAGAGATCGAAGAAGGCATCGAAGGCACCGGGATCAAAGCGGCGATCATCAAGGTCGCCAACGATGTCGGCGGCGTGACCCCGGAGGGCGAGATCATCCTGCGCGCGGCGGCCCGCGCGCAGAAAGCGACCGGCGTCCCCATCTCGACCCACACCTGGGCGCCCGAACGCGTCGGGGAGCAGCAGGTCGCGATCTTCGAGGACGAGGACGTTGACCTCAACCGCGTATACGTCGGCCACAGCAACGACACGACCGACACCGAGTACCTGATCGGCCTGCTGGAAAAGGGCGTGTGGATCGGACTCGACCGGTATCCGGGCAGACAGACCGAGCACACGCCGGACTGGATCGGCCGCACCGAGACCGCGAAGAAGCTGATCGACGCCGGCTACGGCCATCGGATCATGATGGGCCACGACTGGTCGGTAACACTGCTCATAGCCAGCGGGGAGATGCAGAAACGACGCCGTACCGGGAATCTGGACAGCTACCTGTTCATCCAAAGGAACGTGGTCCCCAAGCTCAAGGAACTGGGCGCGAGCGACGAGGACGTACAGAACATCTTCGTGAACAACCCCAGGCGGTTTTTCGAAGGGGTGCGGTAGTCGTCGATTCGATCAGGCGCGGCAAGATCCTTCGACAAGCTCAGGACGAACGGACCGGGAGGTGTTTGGCATCCCGATATGCGACCCATCTCACTCGTTCGTGGTGAGCTTGTCGAACCACAGGCCCGCTCAACATCAACCGCGCTCGATGCGGCGATATTGAAGCAACAGTGACGGGAGGAGAGAAGGAATTGGCGGATCAACAGCCGGAATCGTTCGAGGAATTTAGGAAGTCGTTCAACTACGGGTCGTGAGCCGATCTGCTGTTCAAGTGGATGGGTGGGGGCAGCCCATCCGATGAAGAGGTGGCTAAGTTCTTCCAGCAAATGCTGGCGGACCTCGGGGACGCTCACGACACCGGTAACTTCGACGACGTCATTCGGCATCTGTACGAGTCGCAGGTGGACGGCTACGACCCAGGCGACCAGCCGAACCAGGGGTTCGAGTACGACACAGCTCCCTGGACGCCTCTCGCCAAACCGTTGTCCGAGTCCAAGCTGGTGCTGATCTCCGCGGGCGGCCTGTTCGTCACTGGCGCCGACCCGCTCGGCAACGACGCTCCGAATCAGGAAGAGGCGATCCCGCGCATCGGGGAGTTCTTGCGAGGACCCGCCGTCGTGGCGACGATCCCGCTCGACACGCCTCGCGATCGGATCTCCGTCCGACACCCTGGGTACGACATCCGCGGCGCCGTGCGCGACCGAAACGTCGTGTTCCCGATCGACCGCCTGACCGAATTGCGCGATGAAGGCGTGATCGGCGGGATCGCGGACGAGAACTACTCGTTCATCGGCGCAACGTCGCAGAAACGCCTGCTGGCCGAAACCGCTCCCGAATGGGCCGAGAAGCTCAAGGCTGCGCAAGTGGACGCCGTGCTTCTGGTGACGGCTTGACCGGTCTGCCACGTGTCCGTCGGGCACGCTTCACGGGTAATCGAAGAGGCCGGAATCCCGACCGTATGCGTATACATCCGGGCATTTCGCCATCAAGCGCAACGAATCAAACCCGCGCGCACGTTGATCACCAAACACGTGCTGGGGCGGACGATCGGGGCCCCCGGCGACGTCGCGAGGCAAACCAGCGTGGTCAAGGCTGCGCTGGAGATGCTGGAGACAGCGACGGCACCCGGCACGATCCGAGAGTTTCCGGCGACCTATCCAGCTTAGGCATAGACTTCAGAGCACAACGACGATCGACTCCGTCGAGATTTCGCCTTGACGACTATGTGGCCCATTAATACACTCGCGGCCAACGACCAAGTCGAAAATCGCTGGCGCCAGCCCTCCGGTTGGAGGTCTTGTTGGAAATGTCACCCATACTCGTCGCGAACGCCCATGGCGAGGCGCCTAGCGACCATTCGGCTGGCGCCCGGACAAAAGAAAAGGGCCTCGTCCGAAGACGAGGCCCAACCTAATCAGAGGCGTTCCTGGGAACACCTACCAGGCCCACCTCTTACTACTACTATCCAATGCACTGCCTCCTTCCAAGAGACCCGTTCCAAAAGCTGTCAACATCCACCACCCTAGCCTCTTAGTGCCATTATAAACACATCGGTGCGATTCTGAAAAGCAATTGCCGGTGCAATCGAGGGCGGTGTCACGAATGCCAATTCTCATTTCGGCCATGGACTGCGCTTGGATTAGTCTTGGATAATCTGCACCTTGACCGACCCCGAGTTCTTGTCATGGGCGGTCTCGAATCCCTGCTGGATTTCAGCCAACGGGTAGGTGTGTGTGATCATCTCCTCCAGCCGGGTTCGGCCCGATTCGATGAAGTCCACGGCCAACTCGTAATCATGCCTGCCGTCGATCACGTTGTAGCACGAACTGAAGACAATCGAGTGTTCTTTGAGCATCGGGGTCAGAAAATCGAACTCGAACGGCCGGCGGAACCCACCGATGATGACGAATCTGCCTTGCCTGCGCGTGACTTCCACCGCTTGGGTCGCGGAGGCGCTCTGATGCCCTCCGACGGTCTCGATGGTCATGTCGGCGCCCCTGCCGTCGGTGCAGTCGGCGATGGCGTCCCAAAAGTCCGGCCCGGTGTCGGGCAGAGCTTCGTCGGCGCCGAGACGTTTGGCCATCGCGGCCTGCTGCTCGTACCGGGCCGTTGCGATGATCTTGCCGGCGCCCATCGCCCGTGCCGCCGCGATGGCCGTCAGGCCGATGTTGCCTGATCCGAGAACCGCAACGACCTCGCCACCCTGGAGATTGCCGCGACGAACGCCGTGGATGGACACTGCAAGCGGCTCGACCAGCGCGGCCTCGCCCCAGGAGAGGCTGTCGGGGATGTCGTAGCAGCCGCCCGCCTTCCGCATCATGTACTCGGCGAAACCGCCGCCTGTTGCCCCTGCTTTGTTCTGGCACTGAATGAACTGACCTTGGCGGCAGTACCAGCATGTGGTGCAAGCGCGTCCATGACCGATGATTTCGACCGCGACCCGTGTCCCGATCATCGCGGGATCGACGCCGTCGCCGACCTCGACCACCTCGCCCGCGACCTCGTGTCCGGCGGGATCGAGGTCTGGGGCGTCTTTGTCGACGTTCATCTGAAGGTCCGAGCCGCAAATACCGGTGGCCCGCACCCGGATGACCGCGTCACCCGGTCCCGCGGCGGGGCGCGGATGCTCCTTGAGCTCCATCTTGCCGGCGCCGTCGAAAAACGCGGCGGTCATTGTAGCCATGGTTTCCTCCTGTTGGTTGTCGTTGTCAATAATTGTCGGATTCAACCGACCCACGTTGTGTGCTCTCGGCCTACATGTTCGTGGGCTTGTGGTTCGACAGGCTCACCACGAACGGTAGATCTGGGCACAACATGAACGGGAGATCTGGACTCAACACGAACGGGAACCCACACCCTCGTTCGCCCTGAGCTTGTCGAAGGGCCACTCGACAGTCTCGCTGAGGGTCTTGTCGGCGAGTTCAAGCGCGGCGCCGGGGTGGTTCGACAGGCTTACCACGAACGGTAGAGTTGGGCTCACCACGAACGCGTGAAAGGGATCACCAGGAACACGCCGAATTCAATTCCGTTAGTCCTGAGCCCGTCGAAGGGCCCCGATGACAACTCCTCCCCTTCGTCCCAAGCCTGTCGATGGTCCTCGATGGCAACCCCTCTCGCCGTTCGCCCCTTCGGAAATCTCAGGGCAGGCTCTGAGCCTGTCGAAGGGTCGCCCTCCACCAGCATCACCTTAGCACTATCCCTGCGCGTCCAGGAACGCGCGGGCGCCGTCCAAAATCAAGTTCGGGAGGCCGAGTACGGCCGTCAGGTCTGACGACATCTTCCGCCCGGCGGCGTGGATGCGATCGGCCACCGAGGCTTCGGCTGCCTTGACGTCGGGATGGTCCGGTTGTCCGGGCAGTCCCATGGACTGGGCCAGGTCGTTGGAGCCCCACGCGAACGCGTCGATCCCGTCCACTGCGAGGATGGAGTCCAGATTCTCGAATGCCGTCGCCGTCTCGAGCTGGGCCATGACGAGCATCTCTTTGTTTGTCTCGACCATCCACTCGGTCCTCTGCGAGCCGGGTTGGTCCAACAGGCCGCCGTCGTTGTAGAACGTCCCGGCGCCGCCACCCCATGAGCGGTCTCCTTCCGGCACGAATCGGCAAGAGTCGACGAGCTGATTCGCGTGCTCGGCAGTGTCGACGTGGGGTCCGAGAACGCCCATCACGCCTCTGTCGAGGAACTGGTTGATCGTCGAGTCCGTCAGGTTTGGAACTCTGGCTGTGACCGTGAGTCCGTATCCGTTGGCGACTCGCACCATAGCGTCGATGCTTTCAGGCGAGAAGAGCCCGTGCTCGCCGTCCAGATTGACGTGATCGAAGCCTCCCATCATCCCCACAAGCTCGATCGCCTCCGCGCAAGGAAAGACCAAGCCCAATCCAAGGCCCTTCTTGCCTTCTCGGTTTTTCGCCAGGATGTTGTTCGTCCGGATTCTCGTCATTCCCGCCTCCTTGGCATCAATACCTAATCAGTGTGCGCCGCAGCTTTGTTTCGCCTCAAATTGCTGCGGAATACACCGGTTCCTAGTGAAATGGACAGTTTCTCCGCCTCGTGGTCGATCGTCGGCCAGCGCCGCAGGTCAAGACTTCAGGATGCGAAATACTCTGGCTGGGCATCGAACATCTCGCCCATCATTGCGCGTATCTCCGACAGCGACAGGATGGACGCGGTGAGCGGGTCGAGCATTGCCGCGTGGATGGCCGCCTCTCGATCTCCCTCAAGTATCGACCTGACCGCAAGCCTGTGGAGGTTGATGTTGGACTGGATCAGTCCGGCGCACTGATCCGGGAGATCGCCCACGTAACTGGGATGAACGCCCAGGTCGTCGACCATGCACGGGACCTCGACGCAGGAGCCCTCGGGAAGGTTCGATATTAGGCCCGTATTTCGGACATTAACGTTCACGCGCCTCTGCGTGCCGGTCTCCATCGAATCCATGATGTACGCGGCGTACTCGTTCGTCCGTTGGGGAGACATCGGGGTGTCGGATTCGAGTTCGTCGCTTATGGCCTGGTAGTGCGAGTCGACCCTACGTTGCTGAGCTCGTGCCCCGACGTCGAACGGGGACAGGCCGAAACGTTCCATTCGACCCGGTTCGCCCCTGAAGTACGGCACGTACTCAGACATGTGCCGCGTCGACTCGGAAACGAAGTAACCGAAGTGACGCATCACCTCGAACCTAACTGGGTCCTTAACGAAAATCTCCGGGTTGTCCAAGGCGGCGCGCAACGCGGGATAAGCGTCGCGGCCTTGATTTTCGAATCGCAGGTACCATGCCATGTGGTTGATGCCGGCGGTCCAATACGAAACGTCGGAGAGGTTGGCGCCGATGTACTCGGACAACTGTCGGGCCGTGTTCTGAACGCTGTGGCAGAGGCCGACGTTCTGAATCGACGTGGCGTCGTTGATCGCCCAGCACGCGATGGCCATTGGGTTTGTGTAGTTGAGCAGCCAGGTTTCAGGGCACAGGCGTTCCGTGTCTTTGCATATGTCGATCAGCACCGGGACGGTCCTCAGCGCCTTGATCACACCGCCTGGGCCGATGGTGTCTCCGACCGCCTGATCGACCCCGTATCGCTGCGGTATGCCCCGGTCCACGGCGTCGTCATCCCTTACCCTGATCGTGGTGATGACGTAGTCCGCGCCGTCAAGCGATTTTTCGCGATCGGACGTGGCTTCGATTCGCGCGCCGGTTCCAGAGTCCTTGGCCATACGCTCACCGAGAGCCGAGATCATCTCCAGCCGTCCCGCATCGACGTCCATGAGAGATATCTCTGAGTCTCGAATCGACGGGAACGAAAGAACATCGCCCAGGAGACGGCGTGTGAACACCACGCTGCCCGCGCCTATGATCGCGATCTTCGGCATGTGGCTAGTCCTGACCTCCGGGCGGCAAGACATTGTTGGCCCACGCCACCATGTCGTCCAGAACCTGTTGGTTGATTTCGTGACCCATGGCGTACTCGTGATACTCGAACGTGTATCCTTCGGCCTCGAGGAAATCCCTGGAATCGCGCCCTCCCGAAATCGGGATCATCATATCCGAGGTTCCGTGCGAAACGAAGATCGGCTGATTCCGCTCCTCGGGCAGTCTGGCTCTGATCGCGTCGGGTGAGGACACCTTGGCACTCAAGATGATGAGTCCCGCGAACAGGTCAGGGCGGATCAGACCGCAACGATAGGACATCATGCCGCCCTGTGAAAATCCGCCGAGCAACACGTTGCCCGGTTCCACGTTGTACCGTTCCATTACCTCTTCGAACAGCGTGTCCAACGCCTCCTCGGCGCGCTCTTCGGCGTCTTCCGTGTCGCTGCCGGAGTCCCTCGGCGGCGTCCAAGCGTAGCCGCTCAGGCCAGGTCCCACCTGGATTGGAATCGGCGCATTCGGGAAAACGAAGACATAACCTTCGCTCTTGAAAGCCATCGAAAGGCTGGCAAGGTCCGCCATGCTCGCCCCGAAGCCGTGCAGCAGAATGATCAAAGGGAGTGGATTGTCGGGTGAGAAATCGTCGGGTTCTATCGCCAGGTATAGTAGAGACCGACCCTGAATCTGTTTAGCGTTCAATTGCAGCCGCCTCCTTCACTGTCCCAGGGTAATGCCGGACCCGTGCGTTGGCAAGAGGCGCGGTTGAAGGTGCGCCGCCGTTGGATTAGAATCCATAGGTCATCGTATTACGAATTCACTCACGCATGAGGTCTATATGAGCAAGCTGGTTGACCTGTTAAGACGAATGAACCAACGATCGCCACAGTCCATCGGGTTCGGCGCGGCCACGGGTCGCGAGGATACGGCTCAGGCCATAGTTCTCGTCGGTCTGGTGTCTGACGCTGCGTTGGTCAAGAAGCCAAAGCTAGCCGAAGCCGATGTTTCAGCGATCCTGGTGGACACGGAGGGCGTCGCACTGTCGGACCCGGCGGCAAAGGCGCTCGACGGAAAGCTCTGGGGAGCCGGTCTGGCGGGTTTCGACGAGGCCGGAGTCGATGCGCTTGAAGAACAGGGCTGCGATTTCCTGGTTTACGATCCGGCGAGCACATCTCCGGCTGTTATCGAGGTAGACGACATCGGCAGTTTCATCGTCGTGTCCGAGGATCTGGATCGAGACACGGCCAGGGGCATCGCGGGAATCGACACGTCCGGAGCATTCTTGCTGGCGGACGTCGTGGGCAAGCCGGTGACGGTCCTGGGTTTGATTGAGTTGCAGAAGGTTCGGGGACTGGTCGAGGGCCCATTCATCGTCACGGCTCCCGACTCTCCGACGAAGAGCGATCTCACGGCGATAAGCCACACGGGCGTTGCAGGCTTGGTCGTCGGGTTGGACAAAACCAAAGCGATCAAAAATCTGAACGCGGGCATAAAAGAGGTTCGCCCTAAGCGTGCCGTCGCTGGCAAGTCCGGCCGGACTGCGTTGGCGCCCACAACTCCCGCCGAAGAGGACGAATAGAAGCAAGCCCGAACCGAGCAGCGAGCCTACCGCCCGTATGTCAGGCGGTCGATCAAGAATTCCGGAAGTTTGTGCTCCCGCATCTTGTCTTGAGTGGCGGGAATGTCGTACTCGGCCCGGTGGTGGGCAACGGAGTCCTGGTCCGAGTCGTAGACCGCGTAGCTCGCCTTGGCGTCGCCGTCCCTTGGCTGCCCCACGCTGCCTGGGTTGATGATCATCTTGTCCTCGCGCAGAATCAACGGATCGTCGAGGGCCGGGGCCTGAAACTCGGCGGAGTTGTTTCCCTTGGGTCGGCAGATGAACGGGATGTGAGAGTGTCCCAAGAGGCAGCGTTGGGTGTCGAAGTGGGCGAAGTTGGCCACCGCCGCGCTGGTCGAGACAACATATTCCCAGACGGGGTCCCGCGGACTGCCGTGAACCAAAACAAACTCGTCGATTCGGAGCTTCATCGGCTGATTGAGCAGGAATGTCTGCTGTTCTTCGGCAAGCTGATCCGCCGTCCATTGGGCCGCTTGAGTCGCGTGTGGATTGAACGCCTCCGTGCTCAGCTTCCCGATGGCAGCCAGGTCATGGTTGCCGACCACGGCCTGGTGCTTGTATCCGCGCAGCAGATCGATGACGGCCACGGGATCGGGGCCATAGCCCACGAGATCGCCCAGCGACCATATCTCGTCGAAGCCTCCGCGTTGTTCAGCGTCAGCTACCACGCTCTGAAACGCTTCCAGATTGCTGTGGACGTCGGAGACGATCAGGGTCTTCAATTCGGCTTCACCTTGAGGACGGATTGCCCGCCACATATAATACATGACTGTCGGTCAACGAACTACGTCAGGCGAGGCGTCGTAAAGTATGTCTTACGTATGCGTCGGGCTCACGACCCAGAGCCCGGAAGAAACACAAGCCATAGGACGGCGCCTGGGCATGTCGGCGATGCCCGGCGACGTCTACCTGCTCGTGGGGACCCTTGGCGCGGGCAAGACCACGCTGACTCAAGGCATTCTGTGGGGCTTGGGCTCCGACGAGTACGCCCGCAGCCCGACATTCGTGCTGGTCAAAGAGTACAACGCCAGGCTGACGTTGTACCACATGGACCTCTACAGGTTGGACACTTACGACGAGATCGTCGAACTCGGGTTGGAAGAGCACCTCGACGGCGATGGCGTGTGCGTCGTCGAGTGGGCGGACAAAGCTCCGGGGCATTTTCCGGAGGACCACGCTGTGATAACGCTGGACGTCGTCGACCCGGACACCCGTCGAATATCGCTGAGTTCGGAGTCCGACCGGTACGCGGAAGTCGCCAGAGTCCTCCGGGCACAGCAGTCAAAGTAGCGGATCATGGAACTTTCGATCGACACCTCCACGCGTTACGCCGCTGTCGGCCTGTCTCGGCAAGGCGAGACAGGCGCCGAGTTCGCCTGGCGGTCGGAGCGCAACCACAGCGTAGAGCTCGTTCCCGCGATTCGACGCCTTCTCGATCATGCCGGCGTCGAAATCGAAGAGCTCACGGCGGTCTTTTTGGCCGTCGGACCCGGCGGGTTCAGCGCTCTCAGGGTCGGCATGAGCACGGCGGTCTCCTTGGCCACCGCGAGAGACATCCCGCTCGTTGCCGTCGGAACGCTGGAGATCGAGGCGCTGTCGCATCTGGGCGTCGGGCACCAAGTCAATGCGATCGTCGGCGCCGGCAAAACTCGGCTGTACATAGGTGTCTTCCCCGGGGGCGGCCCGGTCACGGCCGGCGAGACGATGTTGATCGAGCACGACGCGTTCTTGGACACTCTGACGCCGGAGGCGATATACTGCGGCGAGGCTGTCCAAACGATGTCGGCGTCTATTCGTGAACGTCTCGGAGATGCCGCCCGGATCGCGAATGTCGCGCCGCCCACGAGGCATGCCAGCGCCGTGGCGCGGCTCGGCTTCGAACGCCTCCAGGCTGGCGACGTCGCCGATGCGACGACGTTGGAGCCGATTTACCTACGCAGCTCTCAGGTCAGCTCCGCCGCACGACGGTGGGGCCAGAGCCGGCGCTGACCTCCCGACGGATTCGGGACGCCCACCACCTTGATTCACAACTATTGGAGAGTCCGAAATCATGCAGAAAACACTGGTGTTGCTTAAGCCCGACGCCGTACAGCGAGGGTTAATCGGGGAGATCATCTCACGGCTGGAGAGACGCGGTCTCAAGATCGTCGGAATGAAACTGATGAAGGTTTCCGAGGAGCTGGCCCACCGCCACTACGGCGAGCACGAAGGCAAGCCGTTCTTTGGGCCGCTCGTGAGCTTCATCACGTCGGGTCCGATCGTGGCGATGGCCGTCGAGGGCGGCGACGCGATCTCGTTGGTTCGGAAAACGATGGGAGAGACCAAGCCGGTCGACTCCCCGCCTGGCTCTATAAGAGGCGATTTCGGCGTGGACATCGGGCGCAACCTGGTGCACGGGTCGGACTCGGTCGAATCCGCTGAGAGGGAGCTGGCGCTGTTCTTCCCGGACGGCGACATCTTGGACTACTCGCGTTCGACGGACCCTTGGATCGCCGAATAGCCTACTGAAGCCTGACGACCTCGACGGCCTTGGGCCAGACGCGTTCCAGATCGTAGAAGTCGCGCTCTTCGGGGCCGAGCACGTGGACGACCACGTCGCCGAAGTCGATCAGCACCCACCCGCTGAGATGCGTGCCTTCGATGTGGTGCGCGCGGATATCGACCGCCCTCATGGCATCCTGGATATCCTCAAGAAGCGCTCGCATTTGACGAGGCGACTCGGCGGTCATTATAACGAAGTAGTCCGCGAAATCCGTGGCTTCGCGGACATCGAGCAGGACGATGTCGTTCGCCTGCTTTTCAGATGCCAGCTCGACCAATGCGTGAGCCTGGTCAACTATCTGAAGGACGACTTGTTCAGTCATGATTTCATTATAGGAGCGACACGGGACGCGGTCAATGACGGGTGTGAGGCGTGTAGGCATGGCTTGGCCGTGAACGGCCAGAGCGCCGGCGATAAGATACCGGTGGCCTGGGTCTTCGAGCCCAGTCTGTGTGGCTGGCTTGATCCGCCTTAGGTGGACCAGAGCACCGATGTTGCCAGACCGGTGACCTGGGTCTTCAGGCCCAGTCCGCCCGTCCACCGCTCGCCGACCCCGTTCACTCAACCTTCGATCCAACCGTTTTTGTTGAGCGCCTCACCACGCCTATGCTACGCTGTCATCCATGAGCATGGGTCGTGTTGTCGTGGCCATGAGCGGGGGCGTCGACTCCTCCGTCGCGGCTTTGCTGCTCCAGCAGCAGGGTTACGAGGTTGTAGGCGTCACCATGCGTCTGTGGACGTTGGATCGACCAGACGCCGTGGTCGGCAAGACGTGTTGCAGCGTCGAGGACGTCGACGACGCTCGACGTGTATGCCAGATGCTTGGGATCCGTCACTACTTCCAGAACTTCGAACGCGAGTTCCAGGAACATGTCGTCGACTACTTCGTGAGGGAGTACGACAGAGGCCGCACTCCCCACCCCTGCCTCGCGTGCAACGACAAGATCAAGTTCGACTTCCTTCTCCGCCGCTCCATGTTCCTCGACGCTGACTTCATCGCAACCGGCCACTACGCCAGAATCCGCTGCGACGGCGACCGCATGCGGCTGCTGAAGGGCGTCGACGAGAGCAAAGACCAGTCGTACGTCCTCTTCACGCTCGGCCAATCCGAGCTGGGCCGGTTGCTGCTGCCGGTCGGCGAGTATCCGAAATCCGAGATACGCAGCATCGCCGCCGATGCAGGGCTGCTCGTGGCCGACAAGCCGGACAGCCAGGAGATATGCTTCATCCCCGACAACGACTACCGCCGATTCGTCACCGACCGGACTCGATCCAGACCGGGTGATTTCGTGGATTCCCAAGGGAACATCATTGGCAGGCACGACGGCATACAGCATTTCACGGTTGGGCAACGCCGGGGCCTGGGATTGCCTGGGAACACGGGCGAGCCTATCTACGTTACTCGAATCGACGCCGATTCCAACCGGGTTGTCTTAGGGCCCGTGCGCGAACTGGACCAGACGCGGTTATGGGCGTCAAAAGTGAGTTACGTCAGGGGACATGCACCGGATGGCCCGACACGGGTGACAGCGAAGATCCGCTACAAGGCAGTTCACGCGCCCGCCACGCTCATCCCGGGCGACGTCACGGCGGAGCTGAATTTCGAAGCGCCGCAGCGGGCGGTCACCCCCGGACAAGCCGTGGTTTTTTACGACGGAGAAGAGGTCATCGGCGGCGGCATCATCGAGACCGCGCCGCCGATCGACCCAGCATCGAACGAAGGGCAGGAAAACAATGGACTTCAAAGACATCATCCGGCTCGGGTTTCAGGAGTTCCTGGAGGAGCTGAAAGAAGCTCTGGATGGACTCACCGCCGAGGAGCGACGATTCCAGCCCGATCCTGAATCCCACCACATCGATTTCGCCGTCTGGCACATGGCGCGTGTCGAGGACGACTGGCTCATGCGGTTTGCGCAGCATGCTGAGACCGTCTGGCAACGCGATAAATGGCACGAACAATTCGGCATGCCTGAGCGCGACAGCGGCTACGGGTACACCGCCGAGCAGGTCCATGACCTTGCTGAGTTCGACATGGACCGGATGATCGCCTACTACGACGCAGTCCGCGTCGAGACCATTCGCTTTCTGGACTCCATCACCGCGGACACGCTCGCCGAGACACCTCATGCTGAACGCAGGCCTGGCTACACTATCGCCAACATGTTCAGCCACGTGATAGTTGAGGAAGCCCAGCACGTCGGCCAGGTGGCTTACCTGAGAGGAATACAGCGCGGCATCGGCAAGTGACCCCGTCCCGTCCCACCTACGACATCGAGTCCAGCCTGTACGCACAGGGTTACTCGGCGGTCGCAGGCGTGGACGAAGCCGGACGCGGCCCGCTGGCAGGCCCGGTCAGCGCGGGCGTCGCGGTGCTCCCTTGCGAGCTCAAGGGTGATTGGACCGCCCTGGTCAACGACAGCAAGAAGCTGTCGCCTCAGCAACGTGAGACCGCGTACGAAGCGATCAAACGCGAGGTCGTAGCGGTGGCCGTCGGCTACAGCTCGTCGCAAGAGATCGACTCGATGGGCATCGCCCCCGCGACTCGCCTTGCGATCAAACGCGCGCTGGAGTCGATGGCAGTGGCACCCGACTACCTGCTCCTCGACGCCTTCCCCTTGCCGGGAGTCAACCTCCCTCAACAGGCGCTCAAGAAGGGCGACGCCCGTTGCCTGTCCATCGCAGCGGCGTCGATCGCCGCAAAGGTCGAGCGCGACCGATTGATGGCCAACCTCGACTCCCAACACCCACAATACGGATTCGCCAGCAACAAAGGGTACGGCACAGCAGCGCACCTGAAGGCGCTCGACCAACACGGCCCCTGCGCGATCCACCGCCTGACCTTCGGTCGAGTCCGCGACGCCCTGTCGCCCGCGCCTCAACGCTCGTCATCGATCGGCAGCCAGGCGGAAGCCGTCGCGGCAGGCCATCTGCGATTCCTCGGCTACACCGTGCTCGACACCAACTACCGCACCCGCCGAGGCGAGATCGACATTATCGCAGAGCAAGACGGCACGCTGGTGTTCTGCGAGGTCCGCGCCCGACGCCGTTCCGCCCACGTCTCTCCCGAAGAGTCGATCACCCCGGCCAAAAGTCGAAAGCTCATCGCCGCCGCCGAAGAATACCTCCAGACCTCCGAACGTCGCTGGGACGACTGGCGCATGGACCTCATCGCCATTGAGCTCGACCGAGCGGGCAACGTAAGGCGCATCCGCATTATCGAAAACGCGATCGAGGGGTAGCGGGTTTGGGTCGGGATCGTGCACTCTTAGGCGCGTGGTGCGACCAACGGGTTTTGAACGTCAAACAAACTCGGGCGTTTTCGGGAAGCTTTACGTCGCGTTTCCAAAGATCGAGGTCTTGTCGAGAGCATTGAATAAGGCTTGACAACCTGTGCTTCAAGCTCTAGCGTGTGTATCACCTTAGAAAGCTTTGTTTCGAGTGAGATTGAAGTCGATTAAGTTGACTCCGAAACGAACGACCAGACCCCGCAGAACTACCCTGATGGCCGTCGCTGCGGCATTCGTCGCCCTGCTCGTCGCCTGTGCGAAAGACCCGCCGTTGCCGCCGCTCCCGCCGCCCACACCCATCAACACGGCGGAGGGGCTTCGCGCAAGGATGGAGG
>CAZPQQ010000017.1:17678-39840 GCA_964588665.1 uncultured Dehalococcoidia bacterium
TGGAGGCGGTGCTGGCGGGCGATGCTCTGATGGAGCGCATCGTCGGCAAGTGGACGGACCCAGACCGTTGTCCGCCCGGGTCGAGGGATATGTAGCGCGGGCTCCTTCGGTCGAGTGTCCCACCAACTAGCTTCGGAGCCATTCGTGGGGCTGTTGATCGCAGCCTGCCTTGTTGTTCAGCGTTCGGCTTCAAAGGTCTCTGCGGCGCGGTGCACTGCCGGGATAAGTTATGGATCCGAAGGATCGCGTTTCATACCGGGACAACTTCAGCAAGAATGCGCTCACCGAGGCGCGGTTTGAGCGCTCGTTTCATGACAAGGTCTACGTTAACCCCCAGCAGGTCACTGAGATCACGCCGCAGGGCGACAAACTCGAACAAGTCCGGGGGCTCCATAAATTCGACCAGGACGTCGAGGTCACTGCCTTCGCGCTCCTGTCCGCGAACATAGGAGCCAAAAATGCCAAGCGATCCTACGCCGAACCGCTCGGACAAATCCGGCAGGCGTTCATGCAGTTTGCTTGCGAAGTTCTCCGCTTTTGCTGGTAGATCGCGATGTTTCTTGGTCACGGTCACCGCCTATTCTATCATCCGCGAATACGGCCGCAGGCATTGTCTTCGATCATCTCGTCGGTGGTCCACTATCGCGCGCTGTGCGCGCTTGGCTTGCTGCTTTGATTCGTACGTCGTCCCGGCCGCCCAACGTCAGCGTCTAATGCTATATAATGGCCCTCGCCTGACGCCCGTACCCGATGGTTGTTAGCGTTGGATGTGGGCGGTGAGGGCGACGTGATCGCATACCAGTGTGTGGAGGCCGAGATGAACGACGATCGAGAAATGTACATGCGGATGCTGCGGCGGATGATGCTGATCCGTCGATTCGACGAGACGGTCGTCGATCTCGTCCAGGGCGCCGAACTGGTGGGCATGGCGCACACTTACATCGGCGAGGAGGCCGTGGCCGTCGGAGCTTGCGCCGCGCTGCGAGACGACGACTACATCACAGGCAACCACCGGTCTCACGGGCACCCCATCGCCAAAGGCGGCGACGTTCGGAAAGCGATGGCGGAGATTCTCGGCAAGGCCACGGGCTACTGCAAGGGCAAGGGCGGCTCGATGCACCTGGCCGACTTCAGCATCGGCATCCTGGGCGAGTCGGGTATCCTGGCTTCGGGACTGCCGGTTGGCGTGGGCGCCGCGATGGCCAGCAAGATGCAGGGCAACGACCGCGTCGTGGTTTGCTTCTTCGGCGACGGCGCCAGCAACCAGGGGGCCTGCCACGAGGCGATGAACATGGCCTCGATTTGGAAACTGCCGGTCATCTTCCTTTGCGAGAACAACCAGTACGCCGTGACGACCAGTTTCAACGACACTGTTGCCGTCGAGAACATCTCCGACCGCGCGGTCGCCTACAGCATGCCTGGCGTTCTCGTTGACGGACAGGACGTCCTCGCGGTGCACGAGGCGGCGGCGCAGGCTGTTCAGCGCGCGAGGTCCGGTCAGGGCCCCACGTTGCTGGAGGCCCGCACATACCGCTATCGGGACCACTCCGAGGGCTTGGTGCGGATACTTCGAGAGCCGTACCGTGACGAGGCCGAGGTCGAGCGATGGCGTCAGCGGGATCCGATCAAGATCCACTCCGCGTGGCTTGTGGAGCAAGGCGTCGCGTCGCAACAAGAGGTGGACGCTGTCGAAACAGAGGTGGCGGCAACCATCGCCGAAGCGCTTGAGTTCGCGCGCGAAAGCCCCTACCCTGAGCCCGAAGACCTGATGACCGACCTGTTCGCCGATCCTGTTACCACGTAGCTCGGCAGCGATTATTTCCACCGAGTCGAGCAAAACAACGGTTGCGCCGAACGGCGCTCCAGGAGACCTAAACCATGGCTGAGATCACATTTTCCGATGCGCTGAACCAGGCGATCAAAGAAGAGATGCGGAGCGATGAGAGCGTCTTCTTGATGGGCGAGAGCATCCGCGGCGGGATATACGGCGTCACCGGCGGCCTCTCCCAGGAGTTCGGAGACCGCGTGATCGACACTCCGCTGTCCGAGCTCGGTTTCATGGGCGCGGCTGTTGGAGCCGCCGCGGTTGGAATGCGGCCTATCGTCCAATCGCTCGCGAGTTTCCTGTACGTCGCCATGGACCAGCTCATCAGCCAGGCGGCGAAGATGCGGTTCATGTTCGGAGGGCAGGTCGACCTGCCAATCGTTTACAGGTGCGGACTGATCTACGGCAACAACCCAGCGGCCCACCATGCGGACAGGCCCTACCCGATGTTCGTGAACGTCCCCGGCCTGAAGATCGTCATCCCGACCACGCCGGCCGATGCGAAAGGCCTTCTCAAGACGGCCATTCGCGACAACAATCCGGTGATGTTCTTCGAGGACAACAACCTCTCAGGTTGGCGCGGCGACGTGCCCGACGACGACGTTGCGATTCCGTTCGGCGTCGCCGACGTCAAACGCGAGGGCACGGATGTCACGATTGTTGCCATTGCGGGCATGTTGCGCCGAGCCCTCGAAGCCGCCGAGACATTAGAAGAGGACGGCATATCGGCGGAGGTAATCGATCCTCGCACGATTGTTCCTCTGGACCACGAGACGATCCTCAACTCGGTCGAGAAAACCGGACGGCTGGTCGTTGTCGATCCGGCGCACAAAAGCTGCAGCGTCGCCTCGGAGATCTCCGCCATGGTCTCCCAGGAGGGTTTCTGGTTTCTTCAGGCGCCGATACAACGCGTGGCCAGCCTTGACGTCCATTTCCCGTTCAGCCCCGCCCTCGAACCGCTGGTGTTCCCCAACGAAGAGAAGATCATCGAGGCCGTCCACGCGACAATGGAGTGACGTCTCTGATCTGAGTTCGTCGATTCAAATGAGGCAGCAGCAATGGCCAACAACGTGATGCTCCCCCAGTGGGGCATGAACATGGAAGAAGGAACCCTAGTCAAGTGGCTCGTCGCCGAGGGTGACGAGGTTGACAAAGGGCAGCCCCTCGTCGAGATCGAAACGGCCAAGATCAACTCGGAACTCGAATCGCCGACCTCCGGTGTCGTGGCGCACATCATGGAGTCCGAGGGGTCCACGGTGAAAGTCGGCACGCTCGTGGCCGTCATCGGCGCCCCGGGCGAGAATCCTCCCCGACCCGAAGTCGTCTCGCGACGCAGGGCTCGCACGCCTCGGCCACGGTCGAGCTCTCCGGCCCCGTCAGGCGCGCGAGTGCAAGTGACCCCTGTGGCTCGACGCCTGGCCCGGCAGAACGACGTCTCGCTTGACGGCGTTGCGGGCACGGGACCGAACGGTCGCATCACAGAGGATGACGTGCGAGCCGCGATCGCCCAAGGCGGCCAACCGGCGAGCAAGCCGCAGGTCGTTCCCGCTGCCAGGCTCATGGCTCGTCGCGCCAACCTGGACCTTGCGCAGATCGAGGGCACGGGACCGGGCGGGCGGATTTTGGTCGGGGACGTCGAGCGAGAGATCGCGGACAGCCCAGCCACGGCAGTCAACATGGACGCGGTGGCCGAGACGATACAACTCACCGGTCTCAGAAAGACTATCGCGGACCGCATGTCTACGAGCGTCCACACGATGGCTCAAGTGACCCTCAGCACCGAGATCGACGTCACCGAGATCGTCGATCTGCGCGACTCGCTGGTCTCCTCCTGGAGGGCGCATCGGTTGAGGCCATTGGTCCTGGACATCATGATCGTCGCGGTGGCAGACGCACTGCAGAAGCACCCGCGGCTCAACGCCCACCTGGTCAACGGAAACGTACATCTGATGAAAGGCGTGGACGTCGGTTTGGCGATGGCCGTGCCGGACGGCCTGATGGTGCCTGTGCTCAAGAACGCGGCGTCACTCAGTCTTGTCGATGCCGCGCGCACCATGCGTGACCTGGCGGATCGCCTGCGCAAGAGCCTGCTCACCGTCGACGACATGACCGGAGCGGGGTTCACGATCACCTCGCTGTCCGCATACGACATCGACGCCTTCACGCCGATTATCGACCCGCCGCAGGTCGCGATCCTCGGATTGGGCCGCGTGACGAAGAAGCCAGCGGTGCACGACGGCGAGATCGCCGTTCGCTCGATGATGCACGCCAGCGTCACGTTCGACCACCGCGCGCTGGACGGCGTCCCCGTCGCCGAGTACATGCGGACGCTGAAATCCAACCTGGAATCGACCGATTGGCTGGGCCCGAAGCTCGGGGAGTCCTGAGACTTGGGTTCGGTAGGCATCATCGCGAATCCCGCCGCGGGGAAAGACATCCGCCGCCTGGTTGCCCAGGGCAGATTCGTCCCCAACCATGAAAAGGTCAACGTGCTCAAACGCGTGTTGGCCGGTCTTGACGCGGTCGGCGTCGACACGGTCGTGTTCATGCCCGACTCGGCGCAGCTCGGGCGAGGCGCGCTCGACGGCGAGAACTACGCGCTCGATGTCGAGTTCGTCGAGATGTCGATCTTCCACGCCGAGGAGGACTCCACCCGCGCCGCGGCCGCCATGCGAGAAGCTGGCGTCGGATGCCTCATTACCCTGGGCGGCGACGGCACGAACCGGGTGGTCGCTAAAGGGTGCGGCGACGTTCCGATGATGCCCATATCGACCGGAACCAACAACGTGTTCCCGTCCATGATCGAAGGCACGGTCGCTGGGATGGCGGCCGGTCATCTGGCCAACGGCATGGTCGATCCGGACCTAGCCACCACGCGCAGCGCACGGCTCGAACTGCTGATAGACGGCGAGCTTCGTGACATCGCACTGGTCGACCTGGCGGTCTCGACGGAACGGTTCGTCGGCGCAAGGGCCATCTGGGACATCGACACGCTGCACGAGGTTTTCCTCTGCCGCGCCGAGCCGGTGAACATCGGCATGTCGGCCATTGGCGCCCAGCTCCACCCGATCGCGTTGGGAACGCCCGAGGGCCTGCGCATCAGGTTCGGCCAGGGAGCGGAAACCGTCATGGCGCCAGTCGCGCCCGGTATGGTTCGCGAGGTGGGCATCGAGACCTGGGAGGTGCTCACGCCGGGCCAGCTCCGCGGAGTCAATCTGCGCCCCGGCACCATCGCTCTGGACGGCGAGCGATCGCTAAGCCTCACCGGCGACCACGAGGTGGCTGTCCGAGTATCGACCGAGGGACCCCGTGTGGTCGACGTCGACAGGACGCTGGCTTCGGCGGTGGCCAACAGGCGTGCTGGGGTTGATGCACGATAATTGGCCAGCGACCGTGACGAGTCGGATGTCCAAACGCAAGTCACCCGTTTCGTAGCGGAGGGTTCCAAACCCTCACGAAGAAATCGCCCAGAAACACCGTGTATGCACACGAATGAGACGCATGAAGCGTGGGCAATCCGACATTGTTCGCGCAGATCGAGTGCATCGCGCGGCAACACGACGGGAGGATTTGAAACCCTCCCCTACGGGATACGAAGCGTTTGGTTGATCGATCACATCATTATTGACCGTGCATTGCGCCCAGACCTCGGATCATGTCGTCACGGACGACCGCAATCTTGATCGGAAGGATATCGTATGAAGTTCAACTCTAGGCGCTCCAACATCTCGGCGCGGAATGGGATGGTTGCCACGACGCAGCCGCTCGCGGCGATGGCGGGCCTTCGCATCCTGATGGAGGGCGGCAACGCTGTTGACGCCGCGGTCGCCACGGCGGCGGCGCTCAACGTGGTGGAACCGATGTCCACCGGGATTGGCGGCGACGTGTTCGCTCTCGTATGGATGGACGCCGAGAAACGCGTTCGCGCCCTCAACGCAAGCGGCAGGTCGTCGGCCAACGCATCCCTCGATGAGTTGGTCTCGCAGGGACTCGACACCGTCCCGGATCAGAGCCCGTACTCCGTGGACGTCCCCGGAGCGGTCAGCGGCTGGGAGGCGATTCTCGACGCACACGGACGGATGTCGCTGGCCGACGTGCTCAAGCCGGCAATTGCGTACGCGGAGAGCGGCTTCCCGGTTTCGGAGGTCATCAGCGAGGCGTGGAAGACCAGCGGCGCCCGGCTCAGCGCGGGTCCAGCCGGCGGCGAACTCTTGATCGGCGGTCGCGCCCCCAACGCCGGCGAGATCATGCGCATGCCGGAGCTCGGGAAGACGTTCAGAACCGTCGCCGAGGGCGGGGCCGACGCGTTCTACGGCGGCGACATCGGCGGGCGAATCGCGGACTTCGTTCAGAGTCAAGGCGGCTGGCTTACCAGAGATGACTTCGCCGCCCATACCGCCGAGTGGGTCGAACCCATCAGCACGACATATCGCGGCTACACCGTGTGGCAGTGCCCCCCGCCCAGCCAGGGGGTCAACACGCTCATGGCCTTGAATCTGGCCGAAGGCTTCGACCTGAACGCCATGGGGTCTCAGAGTCTGGACGCGTATCACCATCTGATCGAGTCCATTCGGCTGGCCTTCGCCGACGGCCTGCACCACGTCACCGACCCAGGCCACATGTCCGCCGCCGTTTCGTCGCTGATCTCTAAAGACTACGCCGAGTCCAGGCGAGCCGGCATCCGCGCGGACCGGGCGATCGTCGAGGTCGGGCCTGGACTCGTGCCGGCGCATCCGGACACGGTGTACCTGAGCTGCGTCGACGGGGACGGCAACGCTTGCTCGTTCATCAACAGCCTGTTCATGGGCTTCGGCTCCGGGCTGGTGGTCCCCGGCACAGGAATCGCGCTCCATAATCGGGGCGCGTCGTTCTCGTTGGATCCGAACCACGCCAATGCGCTGACCCCCAACAAGCGGCCGTTCCACACGCTGATACCGGGACTGGTGACGAGAGAAGACGAGTTCGAGATTTCCTACGGAGTCATGGGCGGGATGCAACAAGCCCAGGGCCATCTGCAAGTGCTCGTGAACATGATCGACCTCGGACTCAGCCCGCAGGAGGCGCTCGACGCGCCTCGGTTCAGCGTGCGAGTTGGCGACGGGGTGTACGTCGAGGACATCGCGAACCCAAGCATCGTGGACGGCTTGAGATCGAAAGGCCATCCAGTCCTGACCCGGGCGCCCCATCAGAGCTTTTTCGGCAGCGGTCAGGTCATTCGTCGCGACCCCGAATCGGGAGTCTTGACCGGCGCCAGCGAGCCGAGAGCCGACGGCACCGCGGTCGGCTGGTAACGAGCCCTATCGCTCTTCCTCCAGCAGATCCTTCAGAACGACGAGCTCTCGACGGAGTTGCCGGCCCATCGACGGCCGCAACAACGGCGCGAACAATGCGAACCAGATCGCCGATACGAAGCCGGCTGGACCGGCGTTAACGGAGTTGACGACACGGGCGCCTTCCTCGGTGGGCTCCAAGGTCATCTCGGATTGGTACGGGAATGGGCCGGACGTCGTGCGCCAGAGCAGCCTTGTGGGCGGCTCGAATTCGGCGAACTCATACGTCAGTTCATGAGACCGCCCCACGTAGGTGTAGACGCCTGTGAACGTCGCTCCGACTCCCGGTCCATCCGGCGAGGTCATTCGCGGCTCGGACACCCCGTTCATCCAGGCGTCGAGGTTTTCCACGTTTGCGAGGTATTCGAATATCTCGGCTGTGGGTCGATGAATGTTGACTGTCGCCGACGCCTTCATCGTGGCCTCCGTTTGTCGAACACAAACGTCTATCCCTCTTCGGGGCAGCGGAGAGGGATAGACTGCGGGGGGAGGAGTTGACTTGGCCCCTCGTCCCAGGCTAACTGTGGTTTTGTCCGGTGAACAATCCTATCGTGTTGCCCTCCGGGTCGGTGAACATGGCTGACGCGCCTATGCCGGGGATCGGTGTTGGCGGCATTAAGGTTTGAGCGCCGAGTCTGCTGGCCTTAGCCAGGTAATCGCCCAGGTCGTCCACTTCAACGTAGAAGGTGACGCGAGGAGGCGAGCCATCCGGGGAGCTGAAGATGCCTCCGTCGATTCCGCCTTCGCCGCCTGTCTCGACGATCCCGTAGTCCATGGCCTCGATGACGGTGATCTTCCAGTCGAAGAGCTGACGGTAAAACGCCTGCAAGTTGTCGGCGTCTCTCCCGGCTATCTCCCAATGCACCACCGGCTTTCCCATACTTGATTGCTCCTCGAAACTTCGGCGCCGGCCGCCGACCGACCTTCAAGTGAACTACGATAATCATATGTGGGAACATTTGTTCGTGTCAAGGGGTTTTGAGAGCATCTTTCCATATCCGTAGAACAAGTGTACGAAGATGGTGCCGGACTCTGAATGGCGGTCGACTGTCGCCTGTGAGACTCTCGCGTCGGTAGGCGATTGGTCTCGCCAAGGCTGAGTCGAAGGTCGCTATTGGACCAAATTGCGCAGGCGTTGATGCACGTTCACCTTGTTGCGTCAGGCGCGATAGCGTAGACTACAGCCCGATCGGCTCAAATGACCTGTGAGAGGTGTCCGATGGTCAAAACGGCGCACGAGACAGGGGACCGAGTTTCGGCCCCTGAATTCAGCACGCCTGGCGACAGCATGATGATAGGGCTCGACGTTGGTTCGACGACCGTCAAAGCGGTGGTCATTGACCCTCGGACCAACGAGATACTGTGGCGACGCTACGAGCGACACCACACGAGGCAGGCACAAAAAGTCCTTGATTTCTTGCAGGAAATCGAGAGCGAGTTTCCTCAATCCAACGGCAAATTCAGGATATTCATAACGGGTGGCGGCGGGAACCTCCTCGCCCGGTTCGTTGGCGCCAAATTCATCCAAGAGGTCAACGCCGTCTCACTTGCAGCTGAGAACCTCTACCCGGATGTCGGCTCCGTCATCGAACTCGGCGGCCAAGACGCGAAGATAATCATCTGGTTCACCGATCCCGAAACCGGCGCAAAGCGAAAAGTGCCGAGTATGAACGACAAGTGCGCCGGAGGTACTGGCGCCGTGATCGACAAGATCAGCGGCAAGCTCCGGCTCAGCAGCGACGACCTTGCGTCGATCAAGTTCGGCGGCGTCGAGATCCACCCGGTGGCGGGCAAATGCGGCGTCTTCGCCGAGACCGACATCAACGGCCTGCAGAAGCAAGGCGTGATGCCCGATCAGTTGATGGCTTCCTTGTTCGAGGCTATCGTCCAACAGAACCTCAGCGTGTTGACCAGAGGGAACACGCTCCGCCCCACCGTCCTGCTCCTCGGCGGTCCCAACACGTTCATCCCGAGTTTGAGGGACTGCTGGAAGGAAAACATTCCCAAGATTTGGGAAGAGCGCAAAGTCTCCATCCCGGAAGGCGTCGATCCAAGAGACCTGGTGTTGGTGCCGGAGAACGCCGAATACTACGGCGCGATCGGGGCGGCCTTCTACGGCAAAAGCGAAGAATCCGACGTGGGAACGTACTCGGGAACGGGCGCTCTGAGCGACTTCATCGAGGTCGGACGGTCGAAGATGCGTGAGGCGTCGGGCGACGTGGGACTGTGGAATACGCCGGAAGAGCTCGCGGATTTCAAGGAGCGCTTCACCAAGAAGCCATGGCAGGCGGCGACCTTCGCAGCGGGCCAGACCGTAGAGGCGTACATCGGAATCGACGGCGGCTCGACCTCCACCAAGGCCGTGCTCGTGGACGAGGCCGGCGCCCTGCTTGCCAAGGCCTACCAACTGTCGAAGGGCAACCCACTGCTGGACACGCAGGACCTGCTGAAGCAGCTCCGAGAGCACGTGGAAAGCCAAGGCGCGACGCTGGAAGTCAAGGGCGTCGGCACGACCGGCTACGCCAAAGACCTGCTGGCACAGGCGCTCGAAGCCGACGTGGCGCTCGTAGAGACGGTTGCGCACACTCAGTCGGCCCTGCACTACCACAAAGACGTTGACGTCATCGTCGACGTTGGCGGTCAGGACATCAAGGTCATCGTGCTGAAGGGCGGTCAGGTCAAGGACTTCAAGCTCAACACTCAGTGCTCCGCCGGCAACGGTTATTTCCTGCAGAGCACCGCCGCGAGGTTCGGCTACGAGGTCGAGGAATACGCCGACATGGCGTTCGAGGCGGACCAGGTCCCTGTATTCGGGTACGGCTGCGCCGTGTTCATGGAAACGGACATCGTCAATTTCCAGCAACAAGGTTGGCAAGAGAAAGAGATCATGGCGGGACTGGCAAAGGTCCTGCCCAAGAACATCTGGCTTTACGTGGTGTCGGAGCCCAATCTCGGCAGGCTCGGCACGAACTTCGTGCTCCAGGGCGGCACTCAGCACAATCTTGCCGCCGTCAAGGCCCAGTACGACTTCATCAAGTCCAAGGTCCCCGAAAGCAACGTCCAGGTGCACGAGTTCCCGGGAGAGAGCGGCGCCATCGGAGCGGCCCTCGAAGCGGCGCGTGTAGTTGCAGGCCAGGAAACCACCTTCATCGGCATGCCAGCCGCCGAGACCCTCGAGTTCAACGCAACGAGAAACGAGTCCACGCGGTGCAGCCTCTGCAAGAACAAGTGCCTGCGGACGTTCGTAGACACGAAAACACGCGAGGGCGTGAGCAAGCGATTTATCATCGCCACGTGCGACAAAGGCGCCGCGGACGACATCGAGGACGTCAAAGTGGTCCACAAGCGCATGGAGGCGGTCAAGAAGGAACACCCCAGCTACGTCGAGAAGACAGGCTTGGCCGTGTTCCGAAGTTCGAACCCACCCAAAGTCAGCACGCTAAACGACGAACCGGCCGAGGCGACCGCTGAGCGTGGCGGGGCTCTCGGTTTCTTGAAGCGGAGTCAACGAAACGAACTCGCCGACGGGCGCCTGCCCGAAATCTTGGAGCTCCGCAAGAACATGAAGATCGGCATGCCGCGCGTGCTCAACATGTACGCGATGTCGCCCCTGTTCGCCGCGTACCTTCAGGCGCTTGGCGTCGATTTCCGCAACATCATCTACTCCGACTACACCGACCCGCAGATGTGGCAACGAGGCTCGCGCCGCGGCTCCATCGACCAGTGTTTCCCAAGTAAGGTCGCCATTGCCCACGTCCACAACCTCGTTTTCGACAAGAAACGAAAGCCGGACATTATCTTCTTCCCGATCATCCAGAAACTGCCGCCTGAAATCTTCGACGGGGTGGACAGCGACGCGTGCCCAGTGGTTTCGATCACGCCTGACGTGACCAGGGCGGCGTTCACGAAGGAAGGCGACGCCTTTGCCGAGCGCGACATCAGCTTCATCAATCCGTCCCTCGACATGGCGAATCGGCCGTTGTTTGAGCTCCAGATGTTCGAGTGCTTCCGCGACATCCTACGGATCACGAGCGAGGAGAGCCACGAGGCGATGGAGATCGCTTTCGAGATGTGGCACAAGACCTGGCAAACTCTGAGAGCCGAGTCTCGCAAGACGCTGGACAAGCTGGAAGAAGAAGGCAAAGTCGGCGTCGTCATGTTGGGACGCCCCTACCACAACGACCCGGGCCTGAACCATGAGATCGCCGTCGAGATCCAGAGGAAGGGCTATCCAATCTTCAACCTGGACTCGCTGCCGCAGGACGAAGACATCCTCGACCGGCTCTTCGGCGACGAAGTGCGCGCGGGCGTCATCAACCACCCGTTGGACATCGCCGACGCTTGGAAGAATTCGTACAGCGAGAACTCCAGCAAGAAGGTCTGGGGGGCGAAGTACGTGGCCAGGCATCCCAACCTGGTGGCGATCGACCTCTCCAGCTTCAAGTGCGGCCAGGATGCGCCGATGTACGGTGTCGTGGAGAACATCATCGAGGCGTCACACACACCATTCTTCAGCTTCCACGACATCGACGAGAACAAACCGATAGGCTCGATCAAGATTAGGGTCGAGACGATCGAATACTCGTTGAAGCGTTGTCAGGAAGAGCTGCAGCGTCGCAAAAAGTCCGAGGACAACTTGCTGCGCATGTTGGAGACATACGAAACACAGGTAATGGCAGGCCACGACGAAGCTGCGGTCGCCAGCGTCGCCCTTGCGTTCGCCGATGACGAGAACGTCGCCGGTCGCGACACGTCGGTCCCGTCGCCTGTAACCGCGAGCCTATCCGGCGCTAACGGTGCCGCGAATCGAAATGGTTGGCGCCCGGTCGAACGCACGAACGGCTCCGCCAACGGCAACGGACACGATGCCGGGCCCGACGTCGAATCAAAGATTCGTGAGTACGAGACGCGGTTAAGGGAAGCTTCCGGCTTGATTCGGAAGACGGTCGAACATTTCGCGAAACCGTTCGAGCGTCCTTGGACAAAAGATCAGATTGATGCCACGACGATTCTCTTTGGCGGCCTGTCAATGGCCCACGAAGACCTGTTGACTGATTCGCTGGTGAAAATAGGGTTCAAGTCTCGCGCGCTGCCGATCCCCGACAACGACGCGTTGCAGGTCGGCAAGGAATACTGCAACCGAGGCCAGTGCAACCCGACGTACTACACCGTCGGCAACCTGGTCAAATATCTGAAGGAACTCCGTGCGCAGGGCGAAGAGAACATCGAGGATCGCTACGTTTTCGTGACGGCTGGCTCCTGCGGCCCGTGCCGCTTCGGAATGTACGAGGCCGAGTACCGCCAGGTGCTGCGCGACGCCGGATTCGGCGAGTTCCGAGTCTTGCTGTTCCAACAAAACGGAGGGATCGACACAAGCAGCGACGACGCAATGGAAATCAGCATTCCGGTCGCCCTAGCCTTCCTCCGAGCCCTCGTCCTGGGCGACATGGTCAACGAGCTCGGCTACAAGATCCGTCCTTACGAGGTTCACGAGGGGCAGACGGATCTTGCCATGGAACAGGCCAAAAGCGTGTTGGGAGAAGCGCTGCGCGAAGGACGTTCGATAGTGCGCGCTCTACGCAAAGTCAGAAAGCTGTTCGAATCCATCGAGGCGGACTACACTCGTGTTAAGCCGAAGGTGAAGATCATCGGTGAGTTCTGGGACCAAACCACCGAGGGCGACGGCAACTACAACATGTTCCGATGGCTCGAGTCCGAAGGGGCCGAAGTTCTCGTCGAGCCTGTCGGCACGTGGGTGGACTACAAGATCTGGATCGCCAAGCATCACGCGGAAGAGGCGATGAGAGTCGATAAGACCAAGAAGTCTTTCGTGCGAAAACTCAAGGCGGCACAGGTCGCGTTCCGGCTCTACCACAACCTTTACCGATGGGGTCTCGGCTTCAGGATCGACCCGTTGCCCAACCAGCAGAAGATCGCCGACTACGCGTCCGACTACTACAACACGTACATCGGAGGCGGGGAAGGGCATCTGGAGGTCGGCAAGAACGTCCTGGTCAACGAGGAAGAGCACGCCCACATGGTTTTGTCGCTCAAACCTTTCGGCTGCATGCCCAGCACGATGAGCGACGGCGTGCAAAGCCGCGTCGTGGCCGATTACAAAGACGCCATCTACGTCCCCATCGAGACCTCCGGCGACGGCGAGCTCATCGCAAAGAGCCGGGTGCAGATGAAGCTGTACGAGGCCAAGATGAGGGCGCGGCAGGAGTTCGCGGAGGTCCTCGAGGCCAACGAAGTCACGCTAGACAATATTTTGGGATACGTCGCCGAGAATCCAGAGCACAGCAACGCCATGCAGATGCCGCCACAACACCACAAGATCGGCACCGCAGCCAATTTTGTAACCAAGATCGCCAAGGACGTGGCTGTCAGATAGAGCGATCCCGCTTTCTGAATAGTCAACGCAGAATGCCCGCCTTCTCAGGCGGGCATTCTGCGTTGATCCTGCGCGCCCGTCACGCTCTTCCAGGGTTGCTGCGACCGTATTTTGCGGGCCGAACGGCGAGCTGCGCGCGCATTTGTTGCTGGCTGAACGATGCTTTGATCCCGGATAACGGTCCGCCGCCAGTGCATTCGAGGTTCTACAACGCAAATCAAAACGCTGTCGCCCTCTCTTCGAATGGCCCTTTGAACCTGGACGGTAAATCTATCTGTTCGTGCTGAAACAGTCGAATCCAGCACGTCTCAACGCACGTTCAATTAGTGAGGAAAATCGGCGATGTAGGCGTTCAAGAGACTGGGAAGAACCGCGTCAGGGTCGCTTCCGTGATTCGAAACAGCGCCTATCAAGAGCAAGTCGATTATCACAGGCTCGACGGCGCCCCACCGCGTGACTCAAAAATGCCTCACAATAGTTTGGAAACTCTTGAGGTTGTATCTTGTGCATTTTATGCTAATAAGTTACACTGCTGCGAGCTTGAGATATTTCCGCTCTTAGGGAGGCCGATTGTGACGACACCGCGCGAGGCAGAGGGCCGTGGTTCGACTCCGGAAGGCAATTCGCAACACGAGAATCTGATGATAGGGCTCGACGTTGGTTCCACCACTGTGAAAGCGGTGGTGATGGACCCTCTGAACAACGAGATCCTCTGGAAGGACTACGAGCGACACGAGACCAAGCAGCCAGAAATGGTCCTCGAATTTCTCAACCGCATCCAGGAAGCGTTCCCGCTGCCTCAGGACAAGATTCGCATATTCATTACGGGCAGCGGGGGCAAGATACTCGAAGGCTTCATCGGCGCGAAGCTGGTTCAAGAAGTGAACGCCGTGTCTCTCGCGGTGGAGCACCTATACCCTGAGGCCGGCTCGGTCATCGAGCTGGGCGGGCAGGACGCGAAGATCATCATCTGGCTCACAGACGAGGAGACGGATACCAAGCGCAAAGTCCCTAGCATGAACGACAAGTGCGCCGGGGGGACGGGCGCCGTCATCGACAAGATCGCCGCCAAGCTTCAGTTGGAGGGCGAAGACCTCCGGTCGCTCCCCTACTTCGACGTGAAGCTGCATCCGGTGGCCGGAAAATGCGGCGTGTTCGCCGAGACCGACATCAACGGACTTCAGAAGCAAGGGATCCCGCCGGATCAGCTCATGGCGTCCCTCTACGAAGCGATCGTCCAGCAGAACCTCAGTGTTCTCACACGGGGCAACACGCTTCGACCGACGGTGCTGCTGCTCGGCGGCCCGAACACTTTCATCCCTGCCCTTCGCGACTGCTGGAAGGAAAACATACCCAAGATCTGGGAGGAGCGCAACGTTCGTCTCCCTGAAGGCGTCGATCCGGCTGACCTGGTCATGGCCCCGGATAACGCCCAGTATTACGCCGCCATCGGCGCGGTGCTCTACGGTCAGGGCGAGGACCTCGACGTGGGTGTGTACAAAGGCATTGACGAGTTGACGGGATTCATCGAAGTCGGACGAACCCAGATGCGCGAATCGTCAGGCGACGTGGGACTGTGGCGAACCCGTGAAGAGCTGGAGGAGTTCAAGCAGCTCTTCGCCAAAGAGACTTTCGAGCCCGCGGTGTTCACGCCCGGCCAGGAGGTTGAGGCCTTTATCGGGATCGACGGCGGATCGACCTCCACCAAGGGCGTTCTCATGGACCGAGAAGGAACCGTTCTGGCAACGTCGTACCAGCTTTCCAAGGGGAACCCTCTGGCGGACACCCAAGACATACTGGCCGACCTCAGAGCGGCCGTCGAGAGCCAAGGCGCCGTCCTGAACGTTGCCGGTGTTGGAACCACGGGCTACGCCAAGGACATGCTCAAAGACACGCTCGCCGCGGACGTCGCCATCGTGGAGACCGTGGCCCACACCAAGTCCGCCCTCCACTACTACAATGACGCGGATGTGATCGTCGACGTGGGCGGCCAAGACATCAAGGTGATCGTGCTGAAAAACGGCAAGGTCAAAGACTTCAAGCTGAACACTCAGTGCTCCGCCGGCAACGGGTACTTCCTCCAGAACACCGCCTCGAAGTTCGGATATTCGGTTGCCGAATTCGCCGACGTCGCCTTCTCAGCCGAAAAGATCCCGGTATTCGGCTACGGTTGCGCCGTCTTCATGGAGACAGACATCGTCAACTTCCAGCAGCTCGGCTGGGAGAAGAAAGAGATCATGGCAGGGCTGGCCAAGGTGTTGCCGAAAAACATCTGGCTGTATGTTGTCGCCGAGCCGAACCTGAGGAAATTCGGGACCAACTTCATCCTGCAGGGAGGCACCCAGCACAACCTCTCGGCGGTCAAGTCCCAGTACGATTTCATCAAGTCCAAAGTGCCCGAATGCACGATTCGCGTGCACAAGTTCACCGGCGAGAGCGGAGCGATAGGCGCGGCGCTGGAGGCCACCCGGGTCGCCGCCGAGAGGGACTCAAGCTTCATCGGCATCGCCGCCGCGCAGACCCTCGAGTTCACCTCCACGAGGGACGAGTCCACTCGGTGCAGCTTCTGCAAGAACACCTGCATGCGCACGTTCATCGACACCAAGACACCGGACGGCGAGACCAACCGGTTCATCATCGCCACATGCGAGAAGGGCCAGGTCGAGAAGGTCGAGGACGTCAAGGCCATCAAGTCTCGGATGGACGAGGTCAGCAAGGCCAATCCCAATTTCGTCGAAAAGGCCGCCAACGCCGCGTTCCGGGCCACAGGCATCGGCAAAGTCAGCGCGTTGTTGGAGGAGACATACGACGAGCCGGCAGCCAAGCCCAAAGGTTTGCTGTCGCTGCTGAAGCGGCAAAAACCTCCCGCGACGACGCGAACGGCTCCGGAGGTTGTCGAGCAGCGAGCCAACCTCAAGATCGGCATGCCCAGGTCGCTTAACATGTATGCCCTGGCCCCGTTCTTCACCGCCTATTTCCAGGCGTTGGGAGTGGGCTCCCGCAACATCATCTACTCCGACTACACCAACCCGGAGATGTGGTTCAAAGGCTCTCGACGCGGGTCCATCGACCAGTGCTTCCCGAGCAAAGTGGCGATTGCCCACGTTCACAACCTCATCTTCGACATGAAGGTTAAGCCGGACATCATTTTCTTCCCCATCATCCAGAACATGCGGACCGAGCTCGTCAACACCGTCGACGACCTTGCCTGCCCTGTAGTCTCCATCACTCCGGAGGTGATCAAAGCCGCGTACACGCAGGAAGGCGACATATTCGCCCAAAACGACATACGTTACCTCGCCCCCGCTTACGACATGGCGAACTGGCCTCTGTTCGAGCACCAGATCTACGACTCTTTCCGCGACATCCTTGGCCTCACTGAAGACGAGAACAGAGAGGCAGTGCAGATAGCGCTCGACTCGTGGCGCAAGTTCTACGACGCAACGCTTAGGTCAGAAGCGCGGCAGGTGCTGGACTGCCTGGAAGAGGAAGGGAATGTCGGCGTGGTCATGCTTGGGCGGCCGTACCACAACGACCCGGGGCTGAATCACGAGATCATGTTGGACATGCAGAGGAGGGGCTACCCCATCTTCAGCATCGACTCTCTGCCCCAGGACGAAGACATCCTCGACCGGTTGTTCGGCGAGGACATACGGTCCGGGCTCATCACTCACGCGATGGACATCACCGACGTCTGGAAAAACAACTACAGCGAGAACTCCAACAAGAAGATCTGGGCGGCCAAATACGTGGCGCGACACCCGAACCTGGTCGCAATCGACCTCTCCAGCTTCAAGTGCGGACACGACGCGCCGATCTACAACACTGTCGAACGGATCATCGAAGCTTCGGAGACCCCGTACTTCACGTTCCACGACGTGGACGAGAACAAGCCCACCGGCTCTATCAAGATCAGGGTGGAGACTGTCGACTACTTCCTGAAACGTTACCAAGAGTACCTCCAGTCGCGCCGAAGTGACGAACTGGAACTGGAGCAGTTGGTGGCGCAGTACAAGGCCCACCTGGAGGGCCAGATCGAGAGGAACATCGCCCGCGCCGAGGTGAATGCGGCGGGCAATGTCAGCTTCACGGGCGCCGGCTCGGACAACCACGTCGGACATGACCACAACGGAAACAACGGTCACAAGGGCGACACGTGGGTCCCGCTGGAAGCGTCGATCGGACAGAACGGTCACAACGGGAACGGAGACAGCCACGACGCCACGCCGGCCAATGGGGCCACGATCGCGTCGAACGGGAACGGCGAGGTCCGAGACCACGTGCGGTACGACGAGATTCGGGCATTGAATACGATTGACGATCTTCCGGAAGACGACCTGGCAAGCGCGTCGCCCAGTTGCAACTTGCCCACGCGGGACTTCGCTCCGAAGGCGTATCAGCATCTGGGCGACGACGAGGCCCACTCAGAGGAAGTGCCTCCCGGAAAACCGGACCACCAATGGATGACGATGCAAATCACGGCGCCACGCGCCAAGAAGGACGACAAGAAGGTCGGCGGACTCACCTAGTCGAGCCACTGGAGGCGATGTAATGGCGAACGTAATGGACAAGCAGGAGATCGAGTCAAAGACGCGCGAGTACGCTGAGCGTCTCAGAGACCAGATGGGCTTGCAGAGCAGAGTGACCGAGCCATTCGAGAAGCCGTTCGAGCGACCTTGGACCAAAGCGGAGATCGAGACAACGACCGTCCTTTTCGGAGGGTTGACGCTGGCCCACGAGGAGCTGACGGCCAACGCCATGCGCGGCATGGGTTACAAGATCGAGGCCCTGCCGGTTCCGGACCTCGAAGCCCTTCAGATTGGCAAAGAGTACGGCAACCGCGGCCAGTGCAACCCGACGTACTTCACGGTCGGCAGTCTTGTGCAGCACCTAAAGAAACTCGAGGCCCAGGGCGAGACCGACATCGAGGATCGGTACGTGTTCGTCACCGCCGGTTCCTGCGGACCGTGCCGCTTCGGGATGTACGAAGCGGAGTACCGTCAGGCCCTGCGAGACTCGGGCTTCGGACGATTCCGGGTGCTCATATTCCAGCAGGCGCCGGAGACCGAACAGAGCACCGAAGACACGGCCCTGGAGTTCTCGGCCAAATTCGGCCTCACTTTGCTCAGGGCTTTCATACTGGGCGACATGGTGAACGAGCTGGGATACAAGATCCGGCCATATGAAGTGAACAAAGGCGACACCGACCGAGCCATGACGGAGGCCAAAGAACTTCTCGGGACCGCGCTGCGGGAAAGCAAATCCGTATTTCTCGGCCTGCGCAAAGTAAGAAAGATGTTCAACTCCATCGAGGTGGACATGACGCGGGTCAAGCCCAAGGTCAAGATCACCGGCGAGTTCTGGGCCCAGACCACGGAGGGCGACGGCAACTACCATATGTTCCGATGGCTGGAATCCGAAGGGGCTGAGGTATTGGTGGAGCCGATTGGCACCTGGATCGAGTACAAGATCTGGATCGCCAGACACCATGCGGAAAAGGAATTCGCCACGAACAAAGACAAGAAGTCGATGATACGTAAGCTGAAGCTGGCCCAGATCGCGTTCCGCATGTGGCACAACTTCTATCGAATGGCGCTGGGATTCAAGACCGACCCGCTGCCCAACCAAGCGAAACTGGCCGAGTACGCCACGGCCTACTACAACACCCACCTCGGCGGCGGAGAGGGCCACCTCGAAATCGGCAAGAACGTCATGGCCACCAAGGACAAACACGCCCACATGGTCATCTCGCTGAAGCCCTTCGGCTGCATGCCCAGCACGATGAGCGACGGCGTGCAGGCGCGCGTGGTGGCCGACTACAAGGACGCGATCTTCATCCCCATCGAGACCTCGGGCGACGGCGAAGTCAGCGCGAGAAGCCGGGTCCAGATGAAGCTATACGAGGCGAAGAAGAAGGCGCACGCGGAGATGGACGAAATCCTGGCAGACCGCGGCGTGACCATCGAGCAGGTGCAGTCGTACGTCGGCCAACACCCGAAGTACACCAACGCGATGCGGAAGCTTCCCGAGCACCACGGCATAAGTTCAGCAGCCAATCTGGTGGCCGAGGTGGCTGGACGCGCCAAATAGCGGGGCTGATCTCAGCGCAACCGTCGGCAGGCGACGCCGCGGTTCAGCATTCTACGCATGGATCGGGCGCAACGTCGTGTTGTGGCGGTGGTTCGACAGGCTCACCACGAACGGAAAAACCACGCCCGGCGCCTGTGCGTCAGGTCCCCTCGAAGAACCGCCTGGGGTTGTCCGTCATGATCCGGTCCAGCATTTCCTGGCTGCATCCCAGTTCGATTAGGCGCGGCAGCACGCGGCGGGTGATGAACAGATACCCGTCCGGGTTGCGGCGCTGGACCTGCTCTTGTGCCTCTCGGCTGCCCCACGGCTTGATGACGCACCAATCGTGCGACAGCATTATCCGATCCGCGTATCCCGCGTCGATGAGTCGCTTCGCCACCTGTGTGCGCTGCTCCCAGTCGAGACTTCGCGGAGCGGGTCCGCCGGGGTAAATGTCCAGACCGAGCCAGACGCCTTTCGCGGCAAGGCCAGTCAGGTAGTCGAGATCAGTGGTTCCGTTGCTGTGTCCGATGCACACCATGCTCAGGTCCACGCCCTCCGATTCGAACACGGCGACCTGGAGATCGCCGGTCCGCACTAGCGCCTGTGTGTGGGTGGTGATTCGAACCCCGGTCTGTATGCTGGCCCTGGAGGCTGCTCGGAGCACGACTTCGACGGCAGGGGTGAGCCCGTCCTCGACGTTGTCGTTGCTCGCCACCTTGATGATCCCCGCCTTGATCCCCGTCCCATCGATCCCCACCTCGATCTCCCGGACGAACAGCGCGGCGACCTCGTCTGGGTCGGCGCCCCAGAATATTCGCGGGATGTCCGTCCAGAAGCCAGTCGCGGCGATGATGTTGACGCCCGAGCGTTCGGCCACGTCCTTGGCGAGCAAGATGTCGCGGCCAAGGTCCAGCGTGGTGACGTCCACGACAGTCCGAACGCCACCGGCGCGCGCCTCCCGAAGCAACGCGACTGCCCTGTCCACGATCGCCTCTCGGTCGAAGAACTCTGGGTACGTCGCGTTGACGCCCGCCGCGCCCTGCCATATGTGCTCGTGGGTCAGGGTGAATCCCAGGTCGTCGGTGTCGAACTCGCCGAGAATCGAGTTGATGGTGGCCATATGCATGCTCCAAAAACGGTGTTACGCCAATGTTACCACCGTCGTACACGTGAGAAGCCGCTGATGACTCGCCATCCGGTGCATCGGCGCGATCCGGTTCGAACTGTGGAGCACCTGCGCGATCGACCCGACAACGGTTGTGATGTCTGGTTGGGTCGACGGAATGCTCGGATCGCAGTATGTGAAGAGTTGACCTCATGGCGGGTTTGCCATGAGGACGACGTTGGGCAGAGGGCTTTGGCTGAACTCTCATTCGTACATCGTTCTGTCCCACCTACCCGCCCGAAAGGCTTGTTGGGTACACCCCAACACCCCGGCAAGGGCTTCGCCTCTTGCATCCCCAATTATCGAGACACGAAGCATGACCGAAGAGGACGGAGGTGTGGCTCCCCATTCCTCCGTTCTTCAAGTGCGATGTTCTCTCTGCGCCCAAACCCACGCGGGCTGTTGGTCGGGTACGACAGCCGTTTCGCCTAGAGAAGCAGTTCAAACCGTCGACGCCTACGAAGTTCACAGACCCTCAGCGCGACCTAGCGGGCGTTGGCCCGCTCCATCTCCTTGGCTACCCTGGCAACCTCCGCCACGCTCTCGCCGAGGGTCGATGGACTGAGCCGCGCCGCGTAGTCGGCGTACCCGGCGCGATCGAGCATCGAGCTGAGTTTGCCGTACCGCAGTAAGTCGAGCGCCCAATCCAGTGGGTTTGGCACGGCTGTCGTGTCGAGATATAGCCGCTGGTTCTTCGCTCGGGGTCCGTAGTGGTAGTGGGGAGCGACCTCGAAGCAGTCGAAGGTCAGCAACTCCACTTCTTCGTCGCCCACGTCTCCGAGCACATGAATCGTGACGCCGCGGTCGTTGGCCAACTCGCGAAACTCGATGCCGAACCTGATCGGTCCAGCCTCCACGACGACGTCCCCGCGGTCGTGCATCACGATCGACCTGCCCTCGCGAGCCATCCTTCGGGCCTCGCCCTCCGTGTCGTCGATTGCCTGCGCCACCGCTCCGGCGTCCAGGTCGGACGCCAGGTCATCGTAGCCCGCCCGGTTCAACATCTCCGGTAGGCGGGTCCGGAGCTGACGTATCGTCCAGTCCATCGGGTCGCCCTCTGTGGTCTGGTCGAGCATGAGTCGTTCGTTGCGCTTCTCCGGGCCGTAGTGGTAGTGAGGGGCGTGATCGAAGCAGTCGAACCTCAGCACCTCCACCTCCTCGCCGCCCACTTCGCCCAGAGCGTGAATGCAAACACCCTGGTCCGAAAGCAGGTCCCGGTACTCCAACCCGAATTTGATCTTCCCTTCGCCGATCACGATGTCTCCGCGTTCAGCCATTGTCACATCCTCCTCCACTGCGCTGTCCAGGCATGGAGCGATTATATCGGCTGACCCGGAGGTCGTAAACAATTGATGGACACCCGCGGCCGGGCGCCG
>CAZPQQ010000017.1:39940-52346 GCA_964588665.1 uncultured Dehalococcoidia bacterium
GGGCGCCGAAGAGGCGAGGCTGTTCGCCAGCGAGGGCGCAGGCGTAGTCGTCGCGGATGTCTCGGACAGCCAGGGCGAAGCAGTGGCCGCGCAGATCGTCGACGCCGGCGGCCAGGCGATTGCCGTACGAACCGACGTCACCGTCGAGGACGACTGGAAGCGTCTTGTGGAAGAGACAATCTCTCGGTTCGGGGCGGTCGACGTCCTCGTGAACAACGCAGGCATAAGCAGCGGGTCCTTCGCCGACCCATTGGACGTCGAGGGCTGGACGCGCATCATGGCGGTCAACGCAACTGGCGTCTACCTGGGCACGCGGGCCGTCGTGCCGATTATGCAGAAGGCGGGCGGCGGCTCGATCGTCAACATCTCGTCCATCATGGGCTTCGTCGGCGGCGAGGGCGGTCATCCCGCCTACCACGCGTCCAAGGGCGCCGTCAGGATATTCACCAAGGCGATGGCGGTCCGTTACGGTCCCGACAGCATCCGCGTCAACTCCGTTCACCCTGGATTCATGCCTCCGATGACCACGTCGCTCCAAGCATCGCAGTCCCTCCGCGAGGCGAACATCAGGCTGACGCCGCTTCGCAGAACCGGCGAGACCATCGAGGTGGCGTATGGCGTCCTGTTCCTGGCTTCTGACGAGGCATCTTTCGTCACAGGAACGGAACTGGTGATCGACGGGGGATTTATCGCCAGGTGACAGCCGATCGCTCAGCGGTCCGTTTCGGGTGCGTGATGCATGCCACAGCCCTTCGCGCCGGTCTCTGATACACTTGCGCCGTCCAATCTGAACCCCGGAGCATCAGCAATGAACGGCGTCGTCTTCGTAGGTGACCGAAAGCTCGAGATAAGGCAGTTCGACGACCCCAAACCTGCCCGAGGTCAGGTCGTCGTCCGCATGAGGGCGTCCGGCCTGTGCGGCAGCGACCTCAGACCGTATCGGTCGACGCCCGAGGAGTTGGCGAATCGAGCCAACACCATCTGCGGACACGAACCGTGCGGCGAGGTGGTCGAGACCGGGCACGGCGTCACCGACATATCCGTCGGAGACCGCGTCATGGTCCACCACTATTCCGGGTGCGGCCAATGCGTCCACTGCGAGACGGGTTGGACGCAGCTTTGCACCGAAGGCTCGACCGTCTACGGTTCCGGCGCGCACGGGGGCAACGGCGACTACGAGCTCGTCGAGTCTTACATGTGCGTGCCGATGCCCGACGCACTCAGCTTCGAGGAGGGCGCTGCAATCTCGTGCGGGACCGGGACGGCGTACCAGGCGTTGAAACGGCTCGGCATAACGGGCCTGGACACGCTTGCGGTCTTCGGACAGGGTCCCGTCGGGCTGAGCGCCTCGTTTTACGGCGCGGTGATGGGCGCCCGTGTCATCGCCGTCGATCCCGTGCCCGAGCGTCGAGAGCTGGCGGCCAAGCTCGGCGCCGCGGAGACCATCGACCCAACAGCGACCGATTCAATCGAGGCCGTGCGCGAGCTCACTCGAGGCGTCGGGGCCGACGCGTCGCTGGACGCCACCGGCATCGACGAGGTCCGGCAGAACACCGTGCGGTCGACGCGCATCTGGGGTCGGGCATGCTTCGTCGGCGAGGGCGGGACCGTGAGTTTGGCACCGACGCCCGACGTCATTCATCGCCAGCTCACCCTCCACGGCTCGTGGACCTTCAGCACGCACACGCTCAAGGAGCTTGCGAACTTCACCGTCGACCGCGGCCTGCCTCTGAGCGACCTGATCACGCAACGATTCGCTCTGGCCGACGCCAAAGAGGCGTTCGAGCTGTTCGACACGGCCACCACCGGCAAACCGGTCTTCGTCTGGGACTGATCTCAGGGCGAATGTGACCGGATCGCGGAGCAGTTCGTGGGATTGGTTTCCCATTGCCTGTGCTATAATCGCGCGGACAAATTACGGAAATGTCTGACAGTGTGCCGATCGGAGGACAATCGATGCGCCCGATTATGGATGTGGCCGAGGAGCTGGGTCTCGATCGCGACGCGGTGATCCCTTACGGAAGATACAAGGCAAAGATCGACCTCAGCGCCATGCGTCCGAACGGGAAACAGGGCAAGATGGTCGTAATCACGGGAATGACGCCGACCCCCGCCGGCGAAGGCAAGACCACGATTGCCGTCGGCCTCACCCAGGGACTCGGCAAACTCGGCAAGAAAGTGGTCGCCACACTGCGAGAGCCGTCGCTCGGACCCATTTTCGGCATCAAGGGCGGCGGCACCGGCGGCGGCAAGGCGTTGGTCGAGCCCAACGACGAGGTCAACATCCACTTCACCGGCGACGCCCACGCGGCCGGCTCGGCTCACAATCTGCTGGCCGCGCTAACCGACAACGTGGCTCAGCGCGGACGCATCGCCGGGTTTCATCCCGATGGCATAGCCTGGCGCCGCGTCACCGACGTCGAGGACCGCGCGCTCCGCACAGTCGTCACCGGGATCGGCGGCGCGAACAACGCCCCGGTGCGCGAGACGGGCTTCGACATCGTTGCCGCGTCCGAGATCATGGCGATATTGGCGCTGGCCCGAGATCTGACGGACCTGCGCGAACGGCTCAGCCGCATCGTGGTGGGATACGCCGGGGACGACCCGGTGACCGCCAACGACGTCAAAGCGGTTGGTTCGATGATGTCTTTGTTGCGATATGCGATCCAGCCGAACATCGTGCAGACCACGGAAGGGCAACCCGTCATCGTTCACGCCGGCCCGTTCGGCAACATCGCCCACGGGTGCAGCTCCGTCGTTGGCGACAGGCTCGCCCTCGGATACGCGGACTACGTGCTGTCCGAGGCTGGCTTCGGTGCGGATTTGGGCTTCGAGAAGTTCATGCACATCAAAGCGCGCTTCAACGGCCTCGAGCCGAGTGCGGCGGTGTTGGTGGCATCGGTGAGAGCGGTCAAGTATCACGGAGGCGTGCGCCCGCGCGATCTCGACACGCCGGACGTCGAGGCCGCGCAAAAAGGCGTCGTGAACCTGACTCACCTTATCGGCGTCGTCAAGTCGTTCGGTTTGCCGGTCGTCGTAGCGCTGAACCACTTCCCCACCGACACGCCCGAGGAGACGGCAATCGTCAAACAGGCAGCCGAGGAAGCGGGGGCCCACTCAGCCGTCGAAAGCCATGTGTTCGAGGAAGGCGGGGACGGCGCCATCGAGCTCGGCCAAGCGGTGATCGACGCCACGAGCGGAGACAACCCCGAGATCACATACGCCTATGAGATGGACGTTCCAATCCGTGAGAAAGTGTCGGCGTTGGCGCGGTTGGTGTACAACGCCGACGACGTACGCTGGGCATTGCCCGCACGCAGGCTGCTCCGTGAGTTCGAGGCGCGCGGTTGGGGCGCCCTGCCTGTGTGCATGGCCAAGACCCACCTGTCGATCTCTCACAGGGCCGCGCTGAAAGGCCGCCCGTCGGACTACACCTTCGACGTGTCGAACGTGAGGGCGTCGATCGGCGCCGGTTTCATCTACCCCATCGCGGGAAACATGATGACGATGCCAGGCCTGCCGGGCTCGCCTCGAGAACTGGACGTGGACGAGGACGGCGCCATTCTCGGCCTGTGACGGCCCGTGCAATGAACCGAAGCCGCTTCGGATTTCTGCGCCGCGTCGCGGTCGAATCAGGTGTCGCCGTGCCTGGATTGTGGTAGTCTGATGACCATCATGAGTACGAGGCAATCGTCGGAAATCACGGGCGTCGTCCTCGCGGGCGGCATGAGCAGGCGATTGGGCCGAAACAAGGCCCTCGAGCAGGTGGCCGGGCGTCCGCTGATCGCCCGTGTGCTCGACAGCCTCGCCGAAGTGGCGGACCAAGCCGTCGTCGTGTTCGGCGACACCGACCGCTCCGACGAGCTCGGCCTCCCGTCATGGGCTCGCGGCGTCGTGGACGTGTTTCCCGGCAAAGGCGCCCTCGGCGGCATCTACTCAGGATTGAACGCGTCCCAGACGGACTGGTGCATCGTCGTCGCCTGTGACATGCCGTTTCTCAACCTGCGCCTGCTGGACCTGCTTCTGGACCATCGGGACGGATACGACGCGGTGGTCCCGTACCTCGACGACCGGCCGGAGCCGACCCACGCGGCGTATTCAAGGTCTTGCCTCCCTCACATCAAGAACAGGCTCGACCTCGACCAACTGAAGATCGCCAGCTTCTTCGGCGACGTTCGGGTCAACCGGTTTCCGCAAAGCGAGATCGAGGCGATAGATCCCAACCGCCTGAGCTTCTTCAACGTGAACACCCAGGCCGACCTAGACAGGGCGCGTTCGCTAGCCGCATCGGAGCGCATCGTCCGATGATCGGGCTTATCGACAACTCCTGGAGCCAACTAATGGGTGAGAATCTCTTTCGTGCGGGGTTCTGGTCCCGCCCGCCCGCCCGAAAGGGATTTGGGGAACACCCCAAACCCCTGCGGTGGCTTCGCCCCCTGCACCCCTGTCTTCATACATCATGAAAGGTGACTTGGGAGTCCAGAGGAGTGTCCCCTCTGGCAAGGGGACTGGGGGATGTGCCCCCAGCTCCAAAACCTGCGAGGGCGGGTGGGCGGGTACAACACCCGTTCCAACTGAGGATGCCGCCAACTCGCCTCAAGGTCAACAGCCTCGTAAGTTGACAGCATTACGGATGCTTCCGGACCAACTCAATCGTGGGCATGCTTCTGCAAGACGCTTGTCATCAGCGCAGGCGGTCGAGCATCCCGTCCAGGATGTCTACATCGGACCTGAACCGACTTTGACAGGGAGGCTGCAGTGACGACACAACTGGACTTGTCGTCCGTCGACGAGATCGTCGAAAGACACCGCCATCAGGACGACGCCCTCATCACGATGCTCCAGGAGGCTCAGCAGGCATATGGATACCTGCCGAAAGAGGTCCTGGTCCGCCTCAGTCGCGATGCCCAGATACCGCTCAACCGGATCTACGGCGTGGCCACCTTCTACTCTCAGTTCCACCTGACGCCTCGCGGCAAGAACATCGTCCAGGTCTGTCGAGGAACGGCTTGCCACGTGCGCGGCAGCTCGTTCATCCTGTCCACCTTGGCCGACCACCTCGGCATCGACGAAGACGGAACGACCGAGGACATGGAGTTCTCACTGGAAACCGTAGCCTGCGTGGGGACGTGCTTTTTGGCGCCCGTCGTGGTCGTCAACGCCTCCTTCCACGGCAAACTCGATCCAGTCCAGGCTCGAGAGGTCGTGAAGGGCTACGCGGCCGGTGAGCGAGCGTGACGGGCAAGCTGAAAAGCGTGGACGACCTGCGCACGTTGGGCGCCCGTCTGGCCGGCGAGCTAAACGCCAAGGCGAGCCGCATAAGCGTTTGCATGACGGGCTGCCGAGCCCAGGGCGCCGACGAGATCAGAGACGCGTTGATCGCCGCGATCTCAGACGAGGGTCTGGAAGACGAGGTCGAGGTTCGCGAAACCGGCTGCCAGGGCTTCTGCGCCCGAGCGCCCGTTGCGGCTGTCGAGCCTCAAGGCATCTTCTACCAGGAGCTGCTGCCCAGACACGCCCCCGACATCGCCGCCCAGACGCTGCGCAACGGCCAAGCCATCGGCCGGTTGCTGTACCGCGACCCTGAGAGCCGGCAAAGGGTCGCCGAGCCGGGCGAGGTTCCCTTTTTCAAGCACCAGACGAAGCGGGTGCTGCGCAATTGCGGCGTCATAGATCCGACCAACGTCTCCCACTACCTGGCACGGGACGGTTACCTGGGGCTCGCTCGGGCGCTGTTCGACCTATCGCCCGACGAGATCATAAAAGAAGTCATTGCCTCCGGGCTTCGAGGTCGCGGCGGCGCCGGCTTCCCCACCGGCGTGAAGTGGGGCTTCGTCCGAAGGGCGCCCGGCGAGACCAAGTACGTCATCTGCAACGGCGACGAGGGCGACCCCGGGGCGTTCATGGATCGCGCGGTGCTCGAGGGCGACCCTCATGCGATTCTGGAGGGGATGGTCATCGCGGCGTTCGCCATGGGCGCAGGCAAGGGCTACATCTACGTACGAGCGGAGTACCCAATCGCCGTGGAACACCTTGGCATCGCCATCGACCAGGCCCGTGGATTGGGCTTGATCGGACAGAACATCCTCGGCTCTGGGTTCGACTTCGAGGTCGAGGTTCGCGAGGGGGCGGGGGCGTTCGTGTGCGGTGAAGAGACGGCGCTGATGGCGTCCATCGAGGGCCAGAGGGGCGTCCCCCGACCCAGACCTCCGTTTCCGGCGCAGTCGGGCCTGTGGGGCAGGCCGACCAACATCAACAACACCGAGACGTTCGCCAACGTGCCGCTGATACTTCTACGCGGTGCGGGCTCTTACGCCGAAGTAGGCTCGGAGCGAGGCAAGGGGACCAAGATTTTCTCGCTGGCCGGCAAGATCGAGAACACCGGCCTCGTCGAGGTACCCATCGGCATCACGTTGCGAGAGGTAATCTACGACATCGGAGGAGGCATTCCGCGCGGCCGGGCCTTCAAGGCGGTGCAGATGGGCGGTCCCTCTGGCGGGTGCGTGCCCGAACAGCACCTCGATCTGCCGCTAGACTACGAATCTCTGGAGTCGATCGGGTCGATCATGGGCTCGGGCGGGATCGTCGTGATGGACGAGGACACGTGCATGGTTGACACTGCCCGGTTCTTCCTGGCGTTCACCCAGGCCGAGTCTTGCGGCAAGTGCGTTCCGTGCAGAGTCGGCACCAAGCGGATGCTGGAGATACTGACTCGGATCACCGAGGGCAATGGCCGTATGGGCGATATCGACCTGCTGTTCGAGCTCGCCGAGGGCACGAAGGACGGCAGCCTTTGCGGTCTGGGCCAGACGGCGCCAAACCCGGTCCTGACCACTCTCGCATTTTTCCGCGACGAGTACGAGGAGCATATCGTCAACCGCAGGTGTCCGGGCGGCGTGTGCGAGGAGCTGATCGATTTCTACATCGACCCGGAGAAGTGCCAGGCGTGTCTGATCTGCCTGCGCCAGTGCCCCGTCGACGCCATCGAGGGCGAGAAAGACCTGATCCACGCTATCGACCGGGACCTGTGCACCAAGTGCGGCGTCTGCGCCCAGGTGTGCCCGCCCCGGTTCGACGCCGTGCGGGTGATCTCCGGCGAACCGGCGCCGGCCCTGTTGCCCGCGGAATACAGAGCAATCGAGCGAGCGGGGAGAAAGAGCGGATGAGCGAAGTCAAGCTTCAGATCGACGGCCAGGAGGTTCGAGTCCAAGAGGGCACGTCTATCCTGGAAGCGGCCAAGGCTGCCGGCGTCGAGGTCCCTCACCTTTGCTACCGCGAAGACCTGCCGCCGACGAGCGCCTGCCGCCTGTGCGTCGTCGGCGTCGAGGGCGCGCGAACGCTCACGGCGGCCTGCTCCACTGATGTCGTGGACAACATGACGGTCGAGACCAACAACGAGCGCACGGCACGCGCGCGCAAACTGGTGATCGAGCTCCTGCTCTCAGACCACGACCCCGAGTGCCCACACGACGAAGACACGGCGTGCGAGCTCGGGAAATGGGCCCACGAATTCGACGTCGACGGCAGCCGGTACGAAGGCGAGCGCCGCACGTATGAGGCCGACGACTCGACGCCGTTCTTCGTGCTCGACCACAGCCGGTGCATCCTCTGCGAGCGGTGCATCACAGCGTGCAACGAAGTTCAGCACATAGGCGCGATCGGGTTGGTCAATCGCGGCTTTTCCACTAAAGTCGCCACACCCTTCGATCTTCCCTTGCTCGAAAGCGCCTGCACGTCGTGCGGCCAATGCTTGTCGGTGTGCCCTACCGGCGCCATCCGGCTCAAGTCGCCGGTCGACCAGCCAATCCGCACGGTGAACACCACATGCCCGTACTGTGGCGTCGGCTGCGGCATCAAGGTGAGGGTCGACTCCGAGGACCGCATAGTCGAGGTCCTGGAAGACCCTGAAAACCAGTCCAGCCTCGGCAGACTGTGCGTGAAGGGCCGGTTCGGGTTCGGGTTCGTCAACCACGAAGACCGGCTGACCCAGCCGTTGATTCGTCGAGACGGCGAGCTGACCCCGGCGTCGTGGGACGAGGCGCTCGACTACGTCGCCGACCGGCTGGCCGCCTACGACGGGGACTCTTTCGGCACGCTCTGCTCGGCCAAGGCGACCAACGAGGACGGCTACGTCCAGCAGAAGCTGGCGCGGTTGCTGATGAAGTCCAACCACGTCGACCACTGCGCCCGCCTGTGCCACTCGTCGTCGGTCGTGGCGATGATGGTCTCCCTCGGCAGCGGCGCCACTAGCAACTCCTACGCAGACTACGAGGACGCCGGCTGCCTCATGGTGGTCGGGTCCGATCCCGGCTCGAACCACCCCGTCGTCGGCGCCCGGATCCGCAAGGCCGTGGTCGAACGCGGGGCCAAATTGATCGTCGTCAATCCTCGACGGACCGAAATGTGCGACCTAGCCGAGGTCTGGCTGCGGCCGCGACCCGGCACGGACGTTGCGCTCATGAACGCCGTCGCCAAAGCCGTCTTGGACGAGGGCCTGGCCGACGAACAGTTCATCGCGGACCGCACGGAAGGTTTCGACGAGTGGCGGGCCGTCATCGAGGGCTACGCGCCGGAGCGCGCCGAGTCGATCACCGGGGTTCCGGCGGCTGACATCGTCCGCGCGGCGCGCATCTTCGCGGCGCCGCCGTTCAGCGGCTCGTGCCTGATCTGGGGCATGGGAGTCACCCAGCACACCAACGGCACCGCCAACGCCCACGGGTTGGTGAACCTGGCGCTCGTTGCAGGCCAGCTCGGCAGTCCGGGCTCGGGCATCTCGCCGCTTCGGGGCCAGAACAACGTCCAGGGATGCTCCGACATCGGCGGACTGCCGAACTTCCTTCCCGGCTATCAGGTCGTTGGCGAGGACACTGTCGCGACGTTCGAAAAGGCATGGGTCGGCAGCCTGCCGACCAAGCCCGGAATGGCTGTAACGGACATGATCGAGGCCATGCACGACGGGCGCATGAAAGCAGCTTACGTGGTCGGCGAAAACCCGCTGCTCAGCGAGCCTGACCTCAACCACGCCGAGGAAGCCTTCCGCAATCTGGAATTCCTCGTCGTGCAGGACCTGTTCCTCCACGAGACAGCCCAGCTCGCCGACGTCGTGTTGCCCGCCGCGTCGTTCGCGGAGAAAGAGGGAACGTTCACCAACTCGGAGCGGCGGGTCCAGCGCGTGCGGCAGGTCGTACCGCCGGTGGGACAAAGCCGCCCGGACTGGGACATCCTCGCTGATCTGGGCAGGCGGCTCTCCGCGAGGCTCGGGCTTGGTCTTGAAGACGAGTTCAGCTACGACGGTCCGTCCGAGATCTTCGACGAGATGGCCCGCGTCATGCCGATGGTCGCGGGCATCAGCCATGACCGCCTCGACCGCGAGGGCGGTATACAGTGGCCCTGCCCGGACGCCGAACACCCCGGCACGCGATACCTGTACGAGTCGGACTTTCCGCGAGGACCGCGGGCGAAGTTCGTCGCCTTCGAACAGGGGCCGCCCGCTGAGGAGATGCCGTCGGAGCGATTCCCGTTGATCCTCAACACGGGCAGAATCCTCTACCACTGGCACGGCGGGACGATCACCCGCCGCGCCCCGGCGCTTCTCGAACGCGTGCCCGAGCTCGAAATATCCATCCACCCTGACGACGGCGCCAAATACGGGGTGGCGGATGGCGAATGGGTTCGACTGCGGTCTAGGCGAGGCGATCTCGAAGCCCGCGCCAGGCACTCGGACGACCAACGGCCCGGCGAGCTCTTCGTGCCCTTCGTGAAGCTCCAAGAACACGCTGCCAACTTCCTGACCAACTCGGCGTTGGACCCGGCGTCCCGCATACCCGAGTACAAGGTGTGCGCGGTGCGCTTCGAGAAGACCGCTTAGTCGCGAGGCGCCGATCCGGCTGCCGCCTGACTGGGCGGAAATCTGGCTTGGCCCTGAAGGGCCAGAGCACCGTGGATCGAGTCGCCTACACTATTGTGCTCTGGCCGTGTACGGCCAAGCCTCGCCTACACCCGCGCGACCGTCACGGCCGCTCTGACTCGAGGTTGCCCTGCTTCTTGTATCGCTGGGCTTTGTGGATGTAGATGTCGCAGTAGTACTTGGTCAGCTCGACGTGGCGCTCCTCAATCTCTCCCCTGACGCGTCCGGGGATGCCCACGACGATCGAACGGGCGGCGATCTCCATGTTGTCCAGGATGACAGAGCCGGAGGCCACGACGGTGTCGTCGCCTATCACGACGCCGTCGTTAAGGGTCGAGCCGTTGCCCAGGAGCGCCCGGTCGCCGACGGTCTTCGCGTGACAGAGGACCCGGTGTCCAATGACGACGTTGTCTCCGATCACGACATCAGCGTCGCCGTGCACGACGGAGTTGTCCTGTACGCATGTGTGCTTCCCAATGGTGATCTTCCCCATGTCGGCGCGAACAACGGCGCCGGGCCAGACGCTGGACCCTTCGCCGATCTCGACGTCCCCGACCACGTACGCGGCTTCGCTTATGAACGCCGTTGGGTGAATCTTGGGCCATATGCCGTCTAGACTTCGAATCAAGATGACTCCTCTCATGTACAAAAGTGTATGCAGCCGGCGCATCGACCGGCCGCACACATCGATTGTCAGGCCACAGGGGGTTGGGTTGTCAAGTGGGCATGAACGCGAAAGCGCGTTTCAGGCGTCGGTGGTAGAATTATCTTCATGCGAATGAGAGCGACAGGAAACGCCCGTGGCCCGACCCGAATGGCAATCGAATTGCGTGTTGGCTGCGAGTCGACGTCGACCTTGAGGGTTAACTCGTCCTCGATCGCTGGCTCAATTGAGCTTTCCGACGGAGACCGCCAACGTCACGCACAGGTCCGTCGTCGCGAATCGCCGAGGTGCACTCGATGAACTGGCGCGTGAATCGGCGGCGGCGACGATTCGCCTCGGCAAACATGACGCGTGCATTTGCCGCAGTGCTCGTCGCGCTCGTGGTGACCCTGGCAGCCTGCTCAGACCCCGAGCCGGAACCCACGCCGGCGCCGGTCCCGACGGCGACCTCATCTCCCCTCCCGACTTCGACCGCGACCCCGGCGCCGACCGCCACGCCGGCGCCGCCGACCCCAACGCCGACCCCGGCCGCCACGCCGACGCCCGAACCGACGGCGACGCCCGTGCCCCCTCCGACTTCGACGCCGCAGATCGCGGCGCTGTTCGAGTACAGCAGGGCCGTCCGGCTCCTCGAGATTCAGGAGTTCGACGACTCGATAGCCGCCTACGGGCTGGTGATCCGCAAGCTGCCGGAGTTCGCTCGCGCCTACTACGGCCGAGGGCTCGCCTTCTACGGGGACGAGAGGTCGGCGCTGGCGCTAGAGGACTTCGACACGGCGATCGATCTGGAGCCGGAGCACGGGCCGGCTTATGTGGCCAGGGCTCGCATTTACGTTGACGAGGGCGAGACCGACAAGGCCGTCGCCGACCTGGAGAAGGCCCTGACCGTGTTCAGTCCTGTCCGAGAGGGCCGTGAGATAGCCGCGACCCAGGCGATGCTCGACTCTATTCGGTAGAGGTCGAGAGGAAATCGGGCGGCATGCGAACCTGTCCGCGGCTGTCCAACATGCTGGGCAGATGCTTGTTCAGGTGAAGCAACCCCTGCTGCCGTCGAGCGGTCGCGAGGAATCCGCGATCCGTCGGGATGCCCATCCCCTTGGCGAAGCGGGTTGACGACCCATAGGACGACCTCGACACCGCACTCCGTATCCGGCCATGCCAGCGTCTCGAAGGCTGGCGTCGTCCCCTTCGCATCCAAGAGCGTGAAGGTACGGCAGCACGACGTTTATCGCGATCTCCGACGCCCTGCCGTCGCCTATGAACGGGGGCTCTTGGAGGTATTTCGTAAGCCTGTCGGGACCGTCGGCCGTCAAAACGCCGGCAAACGCGGCGCTCAGACCGGATCGAACTGTCCGGGCCAGAAGGCCGGCGGCGCCCTGCAGGCGTTGGGCCGGATGGTTGACCGGTCGGACTCGGAACAACTTCCACTCCGGGGGCACGGTCCGCTTGGCGCGTCCAAGCTTCCCCGCCAGCTGCTCCAGTTGCGTTCGGTGGGCGGGCGGCGTAATGTGCTCGATCAGTCCTCCGGCGTCGGCGAGGAGCGCCGTGACTCCGGCCACGAGGGTGCCGTCCGGTTCCCTCCCCAATCGCCTCAAGATCGAATAGGGCACGGCCCTGGCCAGTTGGCGGAACGGCTTGGTGTTTGAGGTGTAGCCCATAGCATCCATGAGGCTTTCGTAGACGGTCTGATCGGCGTCGGCCCCGGCCTCCAATTGCATGCGGAACCCCCGGCTGCGATCGAGGAAGCGCCGGTCGCCGAGAGTGTCGAGCAGCTCACCGATCCGGTCTCGGTCCCAACCGTCGAACACGCCCATGGCGGCAGGCAGTGAAGGGTA
>CAZPQQ010000018.1:0-48054 GCA_964588665.1 uncultured Dehalococcoidia bacterium
AAGACGCTCCAACCTCCTGGAAAGTTCCACTCACCCTTTACCTTCATGCACATATTACGGCACATTTGACCGGAAATCCCACGGGTCTTCTATTCGATCGTGCGTGCCTGCCCGTAGCTGAGCACCCGGCGGCCGTTGCGGCGAAACTGTTAGCCTGTTCGATACGTCAACCACGCGTGCGGCCACAGGCGCACACGTCAGAGGCCGAGTCCAGGCAGAGCAGGAGGGCAACCGTGCGAACCGCCGACCAGTATCCGACGGTGGAACAAGACTGGCCTCGGATGTACACCGAGTTTGCGGATGTCTACGACAGGTTCGCCGACCGGGAGTGGCGCGACTCCCCGGTCTTCAGCGCGATCGACGAGTTTGTCGGCCTCCACGAACGGGTTGTCGTAGAAATAGGCTCGGGCACTGGGCGCTCCACACTGGAGTTCGCTAAGTACGCGAGCCTCGTGATCGGCATCGAACCGGAACAAGCGATGTGGAGGTTGGCCGTCGAGAACGTCAGGCGTGCAGGCGTGACCAACGTCTCGCTTCTCCAGGGGTCGGTCGAGAACATGCCAATCACGCCCGACTCGGCGGATGTCGCAGCATGCGTAATGAGCGTCGCGTTCGTCGAACTGGAGCAAGCCGAGCAGTTTGTGGGACAGATCGGCGCGACCCTCAAGCCAGGCGGATCCATCGTGGTCGTGGGACTGCCGCCGTTTTGGTACGCCGGCGAGCTGGCTGAGGTCGTCCTCGGCCCCAGCCGCACCACGCCCGAAGACGGCGAAGGGCGACAGTCCGAAGTCTTGTCGAAGCTGGGGTTCGAGCATCGCGACATCGACGCAACGCAGACGTTCGACTCGGTGAAGGATGCAGTTGCCGCCTACGGCTTCATATTCGGCCGCAACGCCATACGGCGCCTGATCGAGAACAATATGACCTCGATCAGGTGGAAGTTCCGAATTTCGTACCTAGACGTTTAGCGCGTTTAACGAGTCACCCGTTACTGCAAATTGCGGATAGGCGTTCGAGCAAAACAGCTCCAGGTTGGCCTGCCCTTACGACACCTGCGACCGCATTCGCTCGACCGTTGCGCCGGCTTCGTCCACCATGTCCATGAGAATGTCGCGTGCGGGACGGCTCTCGTTCAGCATGCCGCTGATCTGCCCCGACGGGTTGCCGACCAGGTCGTAGCGGCCTGACATCCGCGCCGCACGGGTGAACGGCTCCTGCAGGATCCCTTGGAGCGGCATCTCGAGCGGGGGCAATCCGGATTCCGCCCAGGCGTCCTTGACCAGATTCTGGTACGAGCGTTGCTGTTTGCCCGACAGGAACTTGCTGAGGGTGAAGTTCTCCGAGCGGCCTCCCAGAATCTGTTCCTGATGATCACTCGGGATGTTCGTTTCATCCGAAGCGAGGAATGCGGTGCCGACCCACACGCCCTGAGCGCCCAACGCCAGTGCCGCAGCGACCTGCCTGCCCGTCCCGATCCCACCGGCGGCCAGCACCGGCATCGGATCGACGGCGTCGACGATCTGAGGCACCAACACCATCGTCGAGATGTTGCCCGTGTGGCCGCCGGCTTCGGTGCCCTGCGCTGTGATGATGTCGACGTTGGCGGCGCGTTGTCGCTCGGCGTGGCGAACCGCTCCGGCCATGCCGATGACCTTCATGCCCTGGGCGTGCGCCCGTTCGGTCATGAATGCGGGGTCGCCCAGCGCGGCCGCGAACACGGGCACTTTGTTGTCGAGCAGTACATCGATCTTGCGATTCAACAGATCGGTCGACATCGGCTCGGTGGCCGACAGGTCAGCCGATTCGAGGCCATGCTCCGCGATCAGCTCCTCGACCACGGCGACGTGGCGCGGGTACTCCATCCGGATGTCGGCGTAGACCTCGTGTTTGCTGGTCGAGGTGACTTCCGCTCGCGTGGCCGGAAGCAGGAAGTCGACGCCGAACGGCTTGTCTCCCACCAGGCCGCGCAGCTCGCGTATCCCGGCGTCCAGATCGTCGAGGTCGGCGAAGTTGTCGCCCATCACGCCCAAACCGCCGGCATTGGACACGGCGGCAACCAATTTGACGGGCGTGGGCGCGGTCGTCTGACTCTGGCCTCCCGCGGCCATCCCGGCCAAAACGATCGGGTATTCGATGCCCAAGAAATCGCATAGAGGTGTATGGAGTCCGTTTGTCATCGATAATCCCTCCAGTGAGCTAGTGCCGTCTAAGTCTCTTCTCAACTCGGAGCCAGGCGAGCATCAATCCGACCGCCCGGCTGTCATCCCTTGAGTCCTTTCAGTCCCTTTCGTCCCTTCGCGGCTCTACGCGTTGCTCAGCAACGCTCTCAGCCGTTCCGGCGTGGCTGGCAAGTCCTGCACCCGAACGCCGGTCGCATCGGCGATGGCGTTGATGATCGCCGGCGCCACGGGGACCAGCGCGCACTCAGCCGCACCCTTGGCCCCCAACCCGGCGGACGGGTCGCGATTTTCGATCAGGATAGTCACGACCTCGGGCGCATCCCGTGATGTTGGGATGCGATACTCTTTGAACCCGACCGACTCGCCAGGCTGGTATTCCTCGGTGAGCGCCTGTCCGATTCCCATCGAGACCGCGCCTTCGACCTGCCCCTTCAGCCCCTGGGGGAACACGGCCTTCCCGACATCGTGAGCGGCAACGACTCGAACCACTCGCACCGCACCCTGTTCCCGGTCGACCTCGACCTCTGCCAGTTGTGTTGCAGTGACGTAAACGGGGAACGGGTCGAGGTCGCCTGATGTCGGGTCCTGGGGTTCCGCCACCGGCTCAAATTCGGCGTCGAACCGCATCGGGAGCCCAGCCGACGTTCTCGCCTCTGCGACTTGAGCCAGAGAAACCCGAACCGTGGGATCTTGACCGTCCACTGGCCTGACGCCGTCATCGTTCATTTCCAGGGCATCGGGCGCTTGCTCCAGCAGCTCCGACGCCGTGGACAACACCGCTTCCCTGAGCATCCCTGCGGCGTTAAACGCGGCGTTTCCCGCGTAGTAGGTGAGCCGGCTGCCTCCGCTGGTTCCAGATTCAGGCGTGACGTCGGTGTCGCCGCTGATCACCGTCACGGTTCCGTGTGAGAGCGACAGCTCTTCGGAGACGATGCGTTTCCACGCGGTGTCCGAGCCCTGCCCAAGCTCCATGGCGCCGGTCAATAATCGGACCTGGCCGTCCGGCTCTAGCACCAGCGACACACGACCCGCCGAATGCAACGCTCCAGCGGACCCGACGCCGTAACGCATCGACGCGATACCATAGCCACGCAGCCACCGACCGGCCGCTTCCTCGGGCGAACGATGGGTCCTCTCGGCGTAGTAAGGACGCACGGCTTCCAGCGTTTGCCTGAACGACTCCTCCTGCTCCAGCGTGGACGCTCGGGCGTCGTCGGCATCCGACTGGCGTCGGTTCTTCAGGCGAAACTCCAAAGGATCGATGCCCAACTCCGCAGCCATGGCGTCCATCTGGGACTCCATGGCAAACACCGCCTGCGGGGCGCCGAAGCCTCTCATGGAACCGGCCAGAGGGTTGTTCGTGTACACAACCTGCCCGTGGATCATGCCGCTGGGGAAATGATACGGACTCATCATCGAGACGCCCGACCGCACAAAGATGCTCGGACCGGACGAGGCGTAGGCGCCGGTGTCGGCTACCATCTCGGCGTGCAGCGCCGTCAAACGTCCGTCGTTTGTGACCCCGGTCCGGCACCGGATCGTGAACGAGTGCCGCTTTGTCGTGGCCGCAAACGATTCGGCGCGACTGTAGACGATCTTGACGGGGCGGCCTGTCTTGAGCGCCAGCAGCGCCACGATCGTCTGGTACGACGGGTCGTTCTTGCCTCCGAAGGCGCCGCCGACGGTGGTCGGATACATTCGCACACGATCGAGCGGAAGGGCCATGGTCTCCGCAATAGCCTCCTGCTGATGATGCGACCATTGAGTGGCTGCTCGCACCACGAGCCGTCCGTCTTCGTCCTGATAGGCAAGCGCGGCGTCAGGTTCCATGTACGCATGATCGTGAGGCGGCGTCGTGTAGCTCCGGTCGATGACGAGGTCGGCCTCCACCAATCCCGCGTCCGCGTCGCCCCAGGTCATCCGGCGCTCTGAGATGAGATTGGAGCCCTCGTGCACGAGCGGAGCGGATTCGCCTAGCGCCTCGGACGCGTCGAGCACCGCGTCCAGTATCTTGTAATGGACGCGCACGGATGAGAGAGCTTGCACGGCGGCCTCCGCGGAGTCCGCCGCGATTGCCGCCACCGGATCGCCCACCTGCCGCACTTTATCATCGGCGAGAACGGGCTGGTCCTTGGCGGCTCGACCGTATCGGTTGAGGCCGGGCACGTCCTTCGCGGTCGCCACGGCTACGACGCCGGGCAGCTTGAGCGCTGCCGTGTAGTCGATATGTAGGATCTCGGCGTGGTGATGCGGACTGCGAAGCACCGCGGCGTAGAGCATGCCAGGCATGGTCAGGTCGCCGGCGTAGAGCGCCGCTCCCAAGACCTTGGCGGGGGCGTCGTCTCGTGGCGCGGGTTCGGCCTGGGATGGCGCCGTTTGCCCATCGGCTGCGGCCTGTGCGACCGCCTCCACGATGCTGTTGTAGCCGGTGCAGCGGCAAAGGTTGCTGCCGAGCGCCCGCATGATCTGACGCCTGGTCGGTTTGGGATTTCTGTCAAGCAGCGCCTTAGCCGCAACGATCATCCCGGGAGTGCAGAATCCGCACTGAACGGCGTCCGCATCCAGAAACGCCTGCTGGAGCGGATGCAACTCGTCCGGAGAGCCGAAGCTTTCGATCGTTTGCACGTCGGCGCCGTCTGCACGGCCCAACGGCACACGACACGCACGCACCACTCGGCCGTTCATCAACACCGTGCACGTCCCGCACGTGCCGTCCTCGCACCCGCGCTTGGATCCGGTGAGGCCCAACTCGTCCCGCAGCACCTCCAAGAGTGTGTACGCGGGGTTGACCGACAGATCGTGGTCCGCGCCGTTGACCTTGAGTTTGAGTGTGGATTCAGTGTCGACGTTTGCCAATGGGCTGTCCATCCTCCGGGAAATCTTCAGTCAGTTCGGCGATGTCGCATGAGAGCATGGACCGACGTCGACGACTCAGCCGTGTCAGCACGAGATGGCGCCTGGAATCCCATGCCGTCGTACGGCGTCCCTGATCGCCGCGAGTCTAGCATCGGCGTTAGTCGCCGTCAATTGAGCTCAGGCGACGTCAGCGGGTCATCGCGGACGGCGTCTGCTACTTGAAAGCGGGCATGACCTCGTTGGCCAGCAATTCCAACTCGCGCATGATGTGTTCATGGCTCATGCCGGGGAAGTATAGGCGACAGATCAGATGGTCCATGCCGAACGTGTCCGCGAACCGCTGGATCTGCCGAATGCAGGTCTGCGGCGACCCGATGATGAATCGGTCGGTGCTCAATGCGCCTAGACGGTCTATGGGCGTATCATCGGTCGCGCCGATTAGCGGGTGCTGCCACCCTCCGCCGTACTCGTCCCGGTAGTTGACCAGCAGATGCCGTTCCGCGAGATCGACCGCCTCGGCGTCGGTGTCGGCGATCACCACCTCTCGTGTTAGAGGCGCCGGCGCTCCATCCGGAACTTTGCCGGCAGCAGCCAGATGCCCGCGATACGTCGCCTGGCAGTCCATCAGCTTGTCGAGCCCAGCCGTCGGGCCCGGAACCCACGCATCGCCTTCTCTTGCCGCCCGCTCCAGCGACAGGTTTCCCCACCCGCCGATCCAGATCTCGGGCACCTCAACCGGTCGGGGTTCGATCCTGGCGTCCCGGACCTCGTAGTATTTGCCTTCAAACGTGACGGAATCGCTGGCCCAAAGCTGCCGAATCAGATCGATCGCCTCCGAGAACCTGGCGCCTCGCATCCTCAACGCCTGTTGGTACAGCTCGAATTCGTCGGGCTTGTAGCCGATGGCCGCTCCCAGAATGAACCGCCCCTCGCTCATGATGCCCAGCATCGCTGCATCTTCCGCCAGACGCACCGGGTGATAGAACGGCATCACGATGATGTCGGTTCCCAACACGATCTTCGAGGTGCGCGTGGCCGTGCCTGCCAAGCACATCAGTGGAGACGGCCAGTAGTGGTTCTCGACGCCGTGGTGCTCTTCGAGCCACGCGGAATCGAATCCAAGCTCCTCCGCGCGGACCACCTCTTCCATGAACTCGCTGTAAAAGTGTCCGCCTTCGGTCCCGATGAAGCCGAATTTCATCGATTGCCTCCCAAATTAGACTCCGAATCTTTCGATGTTGAGATTGGGTCTTGGCGACCCTATAATGCTGGAGCAATTCTATCGCCTGAATCGAGAAAGGTGAAACCATGATCGCAAACAAGGCCGTGGACACACCGAGTCTGATCCGTCCCAAGCGCAAAGTGACCGGCATATCGGCCACGTTGCTGCCGTTCACTCCGCAGGGTGAGCCGGATTGGGCCAGCTTCCGTTCCCACGTGACGAGGACTGCTGACGCGGGTTTGGCGCCTGCAGTCAACATGGACACTGGCTACATCAATCTGTTGGACGATGACACTCGCCTGGAGGTGTTGGACCAGACGAAAAACGCCCTCGACGGCCGCGATTTCGTGGCAGGGGCGTTCGCGGGCGACTCGCCAGGCGACCAACTGAACTTGGACGAATACCGCCGGCAGGTCGACATGGTTCAGGACCACGGCGGGAGGCCAGTCGTGTTTCAGAGCTACGGCCTGACCGAGCAGGGCCCGGAGGACATTCTCGCCGCGTACTCCGCGATCGGTCGAGACTGCCCGGAGTTCATCGCCTTTGAGTTAGGCACGATGTTCGCCCCATTCGGGCAGATCTACGATCTCGATACGTACGCGGGCCTGTTGGACATACCCCAATGCACCGGCTCGAAGCATTCATCGCTGGATCGGTCGCTAGAATGGCAGAGATTGGCGTTGCGAGACGAGCGGCGTCCCGATTTCAAGGTCGACACAGGCAACGACCTCGGAATCGACATGATCATCTACGGCAGCGACTACCTGCTCGGCCTCAGCACATTCGCCCCGGAGCACTTCGCCTTACGCGACGCCATGTGGGAGTCAGGCGACCCTGACTTCCACGCGCTCAACGACCTGTTGCAATACCTTGGCTTCTTCGCCTTCAGAGAACCGGTGCCCGCCTACAAGCACAGCGCCGCGCAGTTCCTCAAGATTCGCGGACGCATCGAGAACGACGCAACTCACCCAGACAACACACGGCGCCCCGACAGCGACATCCCGGTCCTCCGAGACATCGCCGAACGGCTGCAAGAGCGCTGGCCCGTCTGAGGGACCGCACGCCCACAATTGTCGATATGCGGGCCGCGAAACCAGCTTTGGTGGTTCACCCCCCGACCGCGCCGCGCGCACAGCACGGCGTCTCATTTTGGTTCGTTGCACCACCGCTTGAGTTGCCATCCGAGTTTGCGTAGCATATACAGCCAGCCAATCCGGTAGACCCAACGCAACGAAGAGGTGAACCACTCGATGAAAGCAGCGCGACTGAGCGGCCCCAAGCAGTTCGAGATTATCGACGAGCCCGTGCCGGAGCTCCACGACGGCCAATGCCTGGTGAAGATGGAGAGATGGTCGGTTTGCGGCAGCGACATCCGCCACGGCTATGGACCGGTCCATCCAGAGGAGGAGTACCCGATGCGAACGGGCGCTCCGTGCCACGAGTGCATTGGCACAATCGTCGAGAGCCGCTCCGACAAGTTCAAAGTGGGACAGCGCGCCATCGTGCTTCCATCCCCAGGCGGCCCAGGCGGCCTGGTCGAGTACCTGGCGGGAGACCCCAACCGCATGGTGGCCGTGCCAGACCACGGAACGATGGACGAATGGATCATGTGCCAGCCGTCGGGCACCGTGCTCTACTCGTGCCGGGAGATGGGCACGATCCTGGGCAAGAGCGTGCTGGTGTTCGGCCAAGGAAGCATCGGACTCTCGTTCACGGCAATATGCGCTCGCGCCGGCGCAAGGCAGGTCATCGCGGTCGACCTCGAGGACACACGCCTCGAGTTCGCGACGCGCTTCGGCGCAACCCACACGATCAACCCGGCGCAAACGAACCTGGACGAGGCCGTTCAGGAGATCACGGGCGGCCTGGGCGCTGAGATCGCCGTCGAGGCGGCTGGTTACCCAGACACCTTCAACAACTGCTTCAAGTACGTCGCGAAATTCGGGACCGTCATCATATTCGGCATCCAGGGCGAGCTGCCCGGCGGATCTCTTCCAGTCAACATCAGCCAGATAATGGCCAAAACGCCGACGATCATCCCCACTGTCGGAGCGACCAGCGGCGACGCCGTCCGTCACATCGAGACGATGGTGGAGCTCAAGGACCGTGGCTGGTGGGATCCGGGGCTGATGGCCACACACAGCCTCCCCTTCGACGACGTCAAGAAAGCCTACGACATGTACGAAAACCGCGAAGACAACGTCGTCAAGGTGGTTATGAGCGCGTAACGCCGCGCGTATGTTCAAAGTTCGGCGCCGATGGAGCGACGAAGCGCGATCTGTGGGGCTCCGGCTTGATTGAGGAAGAGTGGCGGCTATGACACCTGACGAAAGAATCCGAAAGCTCGAATTATATCGAGACGCTTACGGCCAGCTCGTAGACGGCCTCAAGCAATTCCCCAGGGACATGTGGCAGTTCCGAGACGCCCACGGTTGCTGGAGCATTCACGAACTCGTCGTTCACATCACGGACAGCGAAGCCAACAGCTACGTGCGATGCCGGAGGCTCATCGCCGAAGCCGGGGAAACGTTGATGGCGTACGACGAGAACGCTTGGGCAACTTCGCTAGACTACCACAACCAAAGTCCCGACGAAGCCCTGGAACTGTTCAGATTGCTGCGGGGCCGGACGTACCGCCTCATCGAGTCTCTGCCTGAGCAGGCGTGGTCAAACACCGCGTATCACCCCGAGAACGGAAACATGACCCTCGACGATTGGTTGGAGACCTACGAGAATCACGTCCCAGAGCATCTCCAGCACATGCAGGAGGATCACGACGCGTGGACGGAGCAAAATAAATCGGGCTGAAGTCGATCGCCCCCCGGAGCTGAAGGCCGAGATCGTTTCGAAGAGGATCAGGCGCGGTCACACCTGCAACAGACCTATTGTCGATAGATCTGCCGCAACCCAACGCCCCCCCTTGCGTCCCTCACGTCCCTTCGGTCCCTCCACCCCGCTCCGCCGAACCCCATCTTTACCTCGGCGAACCGTCGCGGTCTCGCCGTCACCCCCCGCGCGACCTGCGGTATTGCTCGACCATGGCGTCTGTGGGCGGGTAGTACTTGCCTGGGGACACGTTCTCTTCCTGGATCAGCCCCTTGATGTACTCCTCGACCTCCTCGTGCTCCTCCACCCAGTCGATGACTTCGGACGCTGCGCCCGCGGGCACGACCACCACGCCGTCGTCGTCGCCTACGATCAGGTCGCCGGGTCGGACCGCCACGCCGCCGCACGCGATGGTCACGTTGGCCTCATACGGTTCGATCTCGTCGGCCCCGCCCATCGGTGTCCTGTCTCCGGCGAAGACGGTCAGGCCGTAGCCTTGAACGATGTCCAGGTCGCGGATTGCCGCGTCGGTGACGATCCCCGCGGCGCCTCGCATCTTGAGTTGCAGCAGTTTGACGTCGCCGCCGATTGCCGCGTACACGCGTCCCATGCCGTCGCACACCAACACGTCGCCGGGCTCGCACGAGCCCATCGCCTCGTACTCGGGCGATGACTCGCCTCGATGCGTCTCCGCAATGATGTCAGGACGAGGCGGAATGAATCGCAACGTGCGCGCCCTTCCCACCAGCGTGCGTCCCGGCGTGAAGTTCTTGACTCCGCGCATGAAGCATGGCTCGTATCCCAGCCTGCGTACGCCACTGTAGACGGTCGCGGCCGACACTTTCTTGTATCGCTCGATTAGCTCACGCGTAATATCGTCTGCCACGAGACACACTCCTCATATCGTTCACATTTCGCCGCTGTCGATCTGCCGTGCTCGACGAGGTCACGCGTCCGGCCTCTGGCGCCACGCCTCGGCCACGTCTATGCATCGCTTGAATTCGACGTGGTCGTGGCGCCGAATGTACCGAATCAACTTTTCCAGCACCTGTAGCCGGGCGAGCCTTCCCGAGATATGGGGATGCATCGTCAAGATGAATGCGCTCCCGTACTGGTACGCGCCGTCGAACTCCCACTCCCAGGCCTCGTACACATCGCCGGGCGTGTTCATCGATCCACGTCCGGGGCTGAATGCGTAGTACGGCGCATCGTCCAGCGCCCACGAGACGGGGACCTCGACCAGCCGCCCGCTGGGCGAATCGACGAAATACGGTGCGTCATGTCCCATCAGGCTGGAATCGTAGACGAACCCTCGCTCCGCGAGAAATCCCAACGAATGTTGAGTTAGCTCCCACGACGGCGACCGGTAGCCTAGCGGCCGCTGTCCTGTAATCTCCTCGAGAATGCGGATACCTCGGTCCAGGACATCCGCCTCTTCGTCCGCCTCCATCGAGCCCGGCGGTTCGTGCATGTAGCCGTGGTGCGCAACCTCGTGCCCGCGACGCACGATGTCGCGTACCGTCTCCTCGTTCCGCTCCGCGATCCAGGCCGGAATGAAGAACGAAGCGGGAATCTCGTACCGGTCCAGCAAGTCGAGTATTCGATGCACGCCAACGTTGGGCCCGAATTCGGATGCGGACAGCCTGGTCGGATGCTCGGCGGCCTCGGGCGTGCGGTGCAACAGCGCCGACGCGCCGTCTAGGTCGAAGCTGAGCATGACCGTGCACTTGGTGTCGCCGGGCCAAATCCCTGCCATCAATTGCCTCCTGCACTACGTTCTCGGCTGTTCCGCGACCCAACAATCGCGGGGATCGGTAAGGGGCATCAGCCATTTGCCCGGGTGCCTGGGGGGCGTCCCCCAGAAATCCTCGCGGGCGGGTGGGCGGGTGGGCGGGACATTCAAGCCATGCCCGTCTCCGTCCAGCGCTGAGCGACGTCGATGTGCCGCATGAACTCAACGTCCGAGTGCGACCGTATGTACTGGATGAGCCTCTCCAACACCATTAGCTTTGCAAGCCTGCCGGTCACCTGGGGATGCATCGTCAGAATGAACGCGCTGCCGTACTGATACGCGCCGTCGAACTCGAGCCGCCATCCCTCGAAGACGTCGGCGGGGGTGTTCATCGACCCCATGCCTCGATTGAAGACGTAGTACGGGTAGTCGTCCAACGCCCAGGACACCGGCAGTTCCACCAGCCGGCCGTTCGGCGAATCCACGAAGTACGGGGCGTCGTGACCCATCAGGCTGGAGTCGTATACGAACCCGCGCTCCGCCAGAAACCCCAGCGAGTGCTCCGTAAGGTCCCACGACGGTGAGCGGTAACCCAGCGGTCTTTGGCCCGTTATGCTTTCCAAGACCGCGATGCCATTGTCCAGGACAGCCTGCTCCTGGTCAGGATCGAGGGTCGCGGGCGGCTCATGCATGTACCCGTGGTGGCCGATCTCATGGCCGTCGCTGACCATGCGACGCACCGTGTCTTCATTGCGCTCGGCGATCCACCCGGGCACGAAAAACGACGCGGGTATCTCGTATCGCTCCAGCAGGTCCAGGATTCGGTGCACACCGACTCTTGGGCCAAACTCGCCGATGGACAGCGCCGTCGGACGGTTCTCGGCGTCGGGGTCACGGTATCGCATGATCGACGTGCCGTCGAAATCGAACGAAAGAAGGACAACGGTTTTTGTACTGCCCGGCCATATGCCCGCCAATGAACGCCTCCTGTGAATGGTGACCGCGTGATCATATAATGAATGTCCGCCGGTTGCATCAACGACGGTCAAGCGATGCCGCCGGCCCAACGGTTTTCGCCAATGCTGCGGGTTTCCAGACGACGAATCGCACGTGTCCGATACGGCCAAGCCTACATGTCATGTGATACAATAGCAGCGTTGCTGGGTGTTATCCCCATATATCGTTGACGCTCCACGCTTTTTATCACGACCAGCAGCGCCCCAGCATCGATTCTTAACGACTCAAGACCCGGTTGACGCACCAGAGGCGGAACGTCACCGCTGGAGATTGAACATGAGCAGAACATCAACCAGTCGCACACAACCTTCGCGTTCGCTGCCGTTCGCTGCAGAGCGGCAAAGCGGCAAAGCGGCGACAGTCGATCATCGCTGATCGTCGCAGGCCTGGCGTTGGCGGCAACCGTGGCGCTTCTGTTGCTGATAAGCGCGGATGCCCGAGGAGCGCCATCTCTCGGCGCCGACGCCTCCGCCGTTCAACATGCAGGCGTCGTCGGCATCTTGGGCATGATCTTGGGCTGGTTCCTTTTCGTTCTGAAGCTCATCTTCAGAGCGATCAAATGGGTCGTCATGTTCATCGTCCGGAAGATCAGAGGCGGCGGGTCGAAAACGAACGACTCGGTTGAAGCCGAAGTCGTGGAAGAAGACTCGGCGCCGCCGGGAACGGTTCAGCTAAGCACCGTCAGGGGCGCGGCCGCTTGGCTCGTCGTCCGCACGGGTTCGAATCCAGGCAGCGTGCTCGAGATAATCGGCGACAAAATAACCATCGGGAAAGCCGAAGGCTCCGGCGTCCGCCTGACCGATTCATCCGTCGATTCCGCCCACGCACTGATTCACGTCCAGCAAGGCGCCTACACGCTGTCAGACCTGGGCAGCCGCTCGGGCACCTGGGTCAACGGCAAGCTCGAGGCTGGCGTGGTGCTGAACGACAGCAGCAAGATTGCCATCGGCACCAGCGAGCTGTTCTTTTCGAAGGTAGGCGGTGCAACCGAGGTCGATGACTCCGACGACCAGGCCGGCGGGGTGCTCCTGGTTCGATCGGGGCCAGCCATGGGCCGAAGCTTCAATTTCAGCCTCGGCGACCTGACGATAGGCAGCCAGGTAGACGAGAAGGGCGCTGAGATAGACGACCCCGCCGTCAGTCAACAGCACGCGATGCTGAGGTGCATGAGCCGCGTCTGCCGCCTTTACGATCTTGGCAGCACCAACGGCACCAAGGTCGACGGCGCGGAGCTCAACGGCGTGCTGCTGCAAAACGGCGACCTGCTCAAGTTCGGCGAAACCGAGCTCCAGTTCGTCCACGAGGAGTCGGTGTAAGAGCTGCGCTCCCGGACAGATTCACGCCGGTGAAAGCCTATTCGAGCCCCAACCTCATCCGTTCGCCCTGAGCCTGTCGAAGGGCCGCACGACGGGCAAGGCCTGGAAAAGCATTGATAGTGCAGCTCCGCGTGCGAATCAACGAAGACCAAGCGGGACTCCGTAGGGGAGGGTTTCAAACCCTCCCGCGCGTTTCCGAGGCCATAACAGGTTGCTACGCGGGGTCAACGCGCTCGCCCGCACCCGTCATACCTGTTTTCCATGCGAGGCACCGGGAGGGTTACAAACCCTCCCCTACGAGCTTGTGCCCCATTGCCGCCGATTCCCAGTTCGCTTTTCCGTTCGCCTTGAGCCCGTCACAAGCCCAGCGGTCTCACTGTCGAACAGGCTAGCGCAGCTAATACCCGCCGAACTCCAGCGCCGACTCGTACATCGCCCTGACATTCTCCGCGGGCACCTCTTCTCGGATCGTGTGGCACGACGCCAGCACGTACCCGCCGCCGACGCCTAGCTCTTCGATCTTGGCCTTGACGTCGTCGCGCACGTCCTGCGGCGATCCGAACGGCAGCGCGTGCTGGGTGTCGATCGCGCCCCAGAACGCCAGCTTGTCGCCAAACTCTGCCTTCAGGCGGGCCGCATCCATTCCCCACGCGGTCGTCTGCACCGGGTTGATGCCGTCGATTCCGATGTCGATCAGGTCCGGGATCAGGTCGAAGATCGCGCCGTCGCTGTGCATGACAATCTTCGCGTCGGTGTTCTTGCGGATCGCTTCGACGCACCGAGCGAGGTACGGCTTAATCTGCTTGGCGAACATCTTCTGGCTGAAATACGCCCTGTCCTGCAACCCGAGGTCGTCCGCGAAGGACACGACGTCGACGTGGGATCCGGCCTCTTTGAGCAGCAGTGTCGTGGACGCCACGATCGAGTCTGTCACATTCTCAAGCAGCGCCTGAGCGATCCCCGGCTCAAGCACCAGGTCTTCCATGAATTCCGAAAAACCCCGCAGGCGCTGGCAGGGGGCGACCGACGAATGGCCGACGGACAGGACTACTGCATGGTCGGTTTCTTCGTGCATCTTCCGTGCCCTTGTGCCCAGTTCCGTGGCACTGTCGGACGCTTCAGGCATGCTCGGCCAAGCATACTTTTCTATGTCGGCCATCGTGAGTCCGTCGTTCTGAAACGGCCCTTGTTTGTACATGTACGGCGCATCTTCATTCTTGGGCCGCTTCCAAATGACCCCCCATTCGTCCCGGTACGTGAATTCGTCTATCCGAGTCTGAACCATCGCTTGGGAATCGACGGGAGCCGCCGCCTGGACGGTGCGCGTGTCCACCTCGAACATCTCCAGGATCTCCTTGCAGGGAGTGACGTCCTTCGACGGGTTCAACGGATCGTTGAGGTCCGCGCGTTCGAGCTCATTCGGCATGCCCAGTTGGACTGCCAACCGGCCGTATGCGTTGTTGTCGATGGAGCTCGCGATCGCGCCGAAATCCAGCGGCACGCGATCGGGTTCCTGGCGACTCAGCGTCCGTATTACTCGCTCTCGATGGGTCATTGATGCCATTTCAGTCCCTCTCACCGCCGGCCGTGGCCGGTCGTTCTATCCGGTCGCTGGCGCTCCTGGATACATGCTCAAACCCGTTCGGCGTGTGTCCCGACGCGTCGGGACCTGCCGGAGGACTCGCCGCATCCGGCTCATCTGTGTGAAATTGAACACTTCATCCTGAGCCTGTCGAAGAAGCCGCCGTCAAACCGAGCTGCTCTCTGACCATCTTCACCGCGGACCCAGCATCGCCGGTAGTCCCGTCAGCGCCTATCTCAGCGGCAAACTCGCTCGTGACGGGCGCTCCCCCGACGTAGATCTTGACCTGGTCCCTCATTTCGAGCTCGACTGCCCGGTCGATGGTGACCTTCATGTTTTTGATCGTCGTGGTCAGCATGGCGGACAGGCACAATATTTGTGCGCCCTGTTCCTCCACCGTCTTGAGGAAATCGTCGGGCGGGACATCCGGCCCGAGGTGCGTCACCTCGAATCCGGCGCCTTCGAGCATCATGCCAACCAGGCTGACGCCGATGTCGTGCAGGTCGCCCTGCACCGTGCCGGTCACCGCTCGGAGCTCCGACGACGCGCGGTCTCCGGTAAGCAGAGGCTTCACGATGGCCATGGCAGCCTTCATGGCCCTGGCCGCGACCAACATCTCCGGCATGAACAACTCGCGCTGCTGGAACTTCTCGCCTACGACGTCCATGCCCGGAATGAGACCCTCGTTGATAATCGTCAGCGCGTCCATCCCGTCGGCAAGCGCGCGTTCGGTCCAGTCCACGGCCGCGGCGCCGTCTCCGTCGATCACGTACTGGCTAAGCTCGTTCAGATCCACGTTCGACCCTCCTGGTCCACGTATGCTGTCCTGATCCGCAAAACAGTCGGGTTCAGGATGCAGCGCATCTTATGCCCTTGCCTGAGGTTAGTCAATAAAACTCGTCGCGGCCGCGTCGAATCATCGAGGCATGCTCTCGGCCTGATCGGCCGCGATGACTATCGGCTGACCTCCGACCGCGCGCACCATGTCCTGAACCGAATCGAGAACGACGCCCGCGTCCACGCCATGGAAGAGGTGTCCGGTGCACCAGCAGTCGCTGGCCCCGAAACCCTGCACGACGGTAAATCTGCGGTCGAGCTGACCCGCGATGGCGCATTCGATATTCAGATCGCTCTCAACCGCAACGATAGCCACTGGTCTACCCTTCGGACGCACGTAGTCGATGTGCCAGTGCGGTCGTTTGGGCGGACGCAGATGGTGCGGCAGCCGAGCGGATATCCCCTTCATCGCCGAGCCTACGTATGCGTAGGCGCCCGCCGCGTACCTGACGCTTCCCAGCTTGCCCGTCTCGATCGTCAAGTCGCGGTCGAGCTCGAAGAGCACGCAATACGCCCCAGGCCCAAGGTTCGGAACGAGATCGGCCATGGACCCCCATGCTCGCTGCAACGCTGACGGCTCGGCGCTCAAATTCAACGACTCCGATGATCGGTCTGTCGCAAACGACACATCGCCCGGGCGAGAATCGACGCCGTGTCGCGGCCCAAGCGCTCACAGGTGGAGCGCTACTCGCAGCACCTTCGACGGGTCTTCCTCGGCAAATCGGAACGCATCGGAGGCGTCTTCCAGAGCGTAGTCCGCTGAAACCATCGGGGTCATGTCGATCTTGCCTGTCGCGACCAGCGCAACCGCCCGATGGAAGTCGGCGCGGGTCATGGCCCTTGGAAACACGATCGTCGTTTCGGTCATGTACATACGATACAGGTCCAGCGAAGGCAACGGCTCGGGGGAGATCCCGAACGCGATCAGGCGCCCGCCCGGTTTCAGCAACTGGCTCGATTGGAGGAGCGTCTCCGGCTGGCCCACGGCTTCGATCACGACGTCGGCGCCTTGGCCACCCGTCAAACGCCAGACCTCCACCACGGGCTCTTCGTCTACGGCGTTGATGACGTGCTCGGCGCCCATGGCTTCGGCCAATTCGAGCTTCGCCGGGGTCCGGCCGATGGCGATCACCGGCGACGCGCCGGCCAGTTTCGACAGCCGAGTGTGCATCAGTCCGGTTGCGCCCTGCCCCAAGACGACGACCGACTCGGCGGACCTGATGCCAGCCAACCGCTGGGCATGAACCACTGTGCTCAAGGGTTGAATCAACGCCCCGGCGACAAACGTCACGGCAGGCGGAAGTTTGAACGCGTTGACTTGGGGAATAACGAGAAACTCTCGAAGCGTGCCGTCAACCTCGCGCCCGAGGAGGCGGCCTCTCTCGCAGAGGTTCTCCTTCCCCAGGATGCACCGTTCGCAGTTCCCGCAGACGAGGTTGGGATTGATCGCCACGGCATCGCCCGCACCGAACTCCGAAACGCCCTCGCCGACGCCATGGACAACACCGGCGACTTCGTGACCGAGCACCCGGGGATAGTCGACAGATGTCCCGCCGTTGTAGATGTGGATGTCCGTGCCGCAGATGGCGGACGTCTTCACCTCAACCAGCACCTCTCCGATGCCCGGAGCGGGGTCGAACGCGTCAACTACTTTGAGCTTTCTTGGGCTCTCCAGGACAACCTGTCGCACGGCCTAGTCCAGCACTGTCATCTCTTCGATCGGGAAACGCGTGGTGATCTCCGGACCGCTCTCGGTCACCACCATCATCTCTTCGACTCGAACGCCCCACTCCAGCGGCTTGCCGTGTTGGGTCTCGAGCGCGAAGCTCATCCCCGGCTGGATCTCGACTGGATGGTCCAGCGAGTAGATCCGCGACACCACCGGCGTGTCGTATTGCGCCAAGCCGAGGCCGTGGCCCCACAGGTTGGCGGCGGCCTGGTCCTCTTCGACGTAGCCCCACGCCTCCTGGGCCGACGGCCAGACCTCGACGATGTCGCGGGTCGTCGCGCCTGGGCGCACCTTGTCGATCGCGTCGTAGAGCCATTCGTACGCGATCTTGTAATACTCTTTCTGCTCCTGCGTCGGCTGCTTTCCGACACAGTAGGTCCGGTACTGGCAGCTCTTGTACCCGTTCCACGTCACGGCCGCCATGTCGATGATGACCAGGTCGCCGGGCTGGATGATGCGGTCGGAGAAGTTGCGCCAGTTGGGCCAGCTATTGGGGCCCGACGACACGATGACGTCCTCGACGTCCTCGACGCCTGGGATGTTGTACAGGTAGTTCATCGCAAACGCCGTGATCTCGTTCTCGCGCATGCCAGGCCGCATGTAGTGAGAGATGGCCGTGTGGCACCCGTCGCAGATGGCCGCGACGATGCGCATGATCTCGAGTTCGTCCTCGTTCTTGATCGACCGGGCTTCAACCATCGGGGATGCCCCGTCGGTCCAGTTGACGCCGGCCTCCCGGAAAGCGTTCATCATGGTCAGGTCCACGAAATCCACGCCCAGCGGGGCGTCCTGGACACCGTACTTCTTCATCTCGTCGACGATGGCGTTGGTGAACTTGGTGGCCTGCTGAGTGGCGGCCGGTCCGACAGCGCCCTTGATCCACGAGTACGCGTAGCGCACGTTCCCGGCCGGTATCCACGGACAGTGGCGGTTGATCTGAGTGCCGATGTCCCCTTGTTCGAACAGAATCGGCTCGGACCCTTCGCACAGCAGCGCGTATCGCAAGCCCGGCTTGAGCCTGCACCAACCCGATGTGATGGTGCTGGTCGTGTACCGGATGTTCTCGTCGTACATGCAGAGCAGCGCGCCGAGGTCGTGCTTCCTCATGGCCTCGCGCGCCCGCTCCAGCCGATAGGTCCGCAGCCGGTCCCAGTTGATCCTCTGCTGCCAGTCAGTTCCAATGAGTCCGAAGCTTGATGAGCCGTAATTGGGCATGTATCCATCCTGATTTCTGGATTAGTCCGTCTACACGATCGTCTTTTGGGCCATCATCCGCTGATCTGTCACGAGAGCGGAACCCTGTGTCATGGGGCTGGTAGTTCGACAAGTCCTGACAAAACCAAGATCTCGATGTGTCGGAGCCCGCCACGAACCAGAAGTCCACACTCCGTTCGCCCTGGCCCGCCAACGTTCGCCGTTTCAGGGCGGTAGGATACACGGTCGCGCGCAACCCTGACAAACGCCTGCGATCCGATGGTCGTATCACACAGAATCACGCAAATTCACCTGTACACAGGCACTCTGGTCGTTCGAGGCTAAACTGCCCTTTCTCAGGCTCGGCGTGCACACATCGAAGCTCTGGACCGCCTGAGGCGGTCCAAGCCCTTTCACCGCCCTCTACAACACCGCCCGAAGTTCTTCGACAGTCTGATACTCCCCCAAGCTCACAGACTGCTCCGCGAGAAAGCGGCGAAGCTTGCCGTCAAACAACCACGCCTGCTCAGCCAGTTCCTCCAGGCTTCCCGAAGCAAAGCTCATGAGGTCGGAGAAACCGAGGGTCCGGTATGCGGCGCCGAGCTCGCTGTACCGGTTGAAATCGTCGTGGCCGATGCCCTCCTCGGTTCGGTTGAGCATCATGGTGACGTCGGACTGCAGGAGCCACGCTTCGGCGCTGGCCGCCACAGCGTCGCCACGCTCGCATGCAGCCAACAGTTTGCCCGCCAGATCTCTCATCTCGGGATAGACATGCCGGAACTGTTCACGAACCGTCGTTGTCGGCGGAACGGAGCCCTGGACTCGACGCAATGTCTGCCGCGTGCCGCTCGCCAGATCCTCGCTGGCTTCGAGGATTTCGGCAAGGTCGGGTGATGTCGCGATGGTCCTGATTAGCGGATCCAGCCGATCAGGCTTATCCGTCAACCTGTCGACCTCACCCAGACCCTTCCCGAAGCCTCGCTCGAAGATCACCTGATTGGCCAGCGCCAAACACTCCCATGTTGCCTCAACGACCTTCCAACCGGCATATCGGGCATCGGCAGCATCACCGTCGCCGACCGCGAGGCGCACGTTTGCAACATGAGCCGCGACGCTCGGAAACGTTTCAAGAGCCCGCCGAATCATCTCCGGGCGGGCTTCCGGTTGCTGCAAATCCAGGACCCGCTTCTTCAGTCCCGCGAAACGGGCGGCTTGCTCGTCGGATCTGGCGTGCAGCACTTTCGCGTGGTGGACCAGAGCCGGGGCGAACGCCCAGCCGCGAACTCGACCGGTCGCAAAACCCTCCATCGTGTCCCATCTGATCGGCCAGGAATCGAACAGGATGCCGTCAAGCAGAAACGTGCGACCTATCGGCGGATTCGCGCCGTCCGCGGGTACGTAGAAGATATCCAGATCCGAGTCGTCTCGGGCATCGCCCCGAACCCGCGATCCGTGGCAGCCAACAATGTCGACCTCGGCTCCATGGTTCTCGACCACGTGGTCCACGAGCAACTTGGCTACCGCGAATACATCGATCAACTTCGCTCCTCCGTCCGGCTCTGCTCTTCACGCTTTCTGCGCCGCCACCGTGAGCCACACAGGCAGACCGGCTCTGGGGTTGGCTCTCCAATCCAAAAGCTCTTGACGCGACCCACCTTCGTATGAATACCCCTCCCAGAATCGAGAGTCCTGCGCGAGGGATCCGACGATCGTCTTAAGCCGGAGACCGGATTCTGCCAGTGCGTTCAGCAAGTCTGCAACGGTCCATTCGAACTCGACGGTCGGTTGGTCGTCGTTCGATTCATGCGGACCCGTGTCCCTATACGGTTTGTCCAGCCACGGTCGCTGGAACGAGTGGACATCGTAGAAGACGTAAGATCCGCGACCGGCGGCGCTGACAATATCCCCGGCATTGCGACCGACGATGCGTCTGCGTCAGGCCGTCAGCACGATGCGGCCCACGGGCGGGTTGCGTCTGAGCGTCTCCAGCGCCTCGCTCAGTCCCTCCATCGCCATGGTCTCGGAAACGACCGGCTTCAGACGCCCGCTCTCGACCAGTCGGACCACGTCCACCACGTCCTGAAGCGTGGAAGCTCTCGTGCCCACCACGTTCCATTGTCCGTGAATCAACTCCGCAGTGTCGATGCTCAGCGGAGCTCCGTAGGCGTAGCCGACGACCATCAGTCTGCCGTTCAGTTTCAGACACTTGAGCCCGTCGCTTAACACACCGGACACCGCGCTGCCGCCCACGCATTCGACCACGACGTCGGCCCCGGCGCCGTGTGTCAACGCGTCGATCTGCGTCGGGAGCGCCTCGACACGAACGTCCGCCGTTTCGGCGCCGAACCCTTCTGCGGCCGCCAGCTTGTCGGGCTCCACATCCGCGGCGATGACGCGAGTGCCCATGAGTTTGGCGAGTTGCACGGCGTGGATGCCGAGCCCTCCCACGCCTACCACGACCACCGTCTCTCCGGCTCGCGCCATCGCTTTCCGGGTCAGGGCGTGATAGCAAGTTGCCACGGCATCCGGAAGGACTGCTGCCTGGGTCAACGGAACCGATGGGTCGATCTTCACCGCGTTTCGAGCGGGCGCTCGGACGTACTCGGCGAACCCTCCGTCCATCTCGAATCCGATTCGCGGCGCCTTCAGGCACAGGTTCTCGCGACCGACGCGGCAGGGGTCACACGAACCGCACCCGACTGTCGGGTAGAGCGTGACATGGTCGCCGGGCGCAAGGCCGGCCACCTCGGCTCCAACCTCGGCGATCTCGCCCGCGGCCTCGTGACCGGGCACATGAGGCAGGCTGACGCCGGGCACGAGTCCGTCGACGATCTTCAGATCCGTGGCGCACAGACCCGCGGCCCTCACCTTCACGAGCACGTCTCGCGACCCGATGGTCGGATCGGGCACGTCCCGCCAAGTCGGAGGGCCGTGGTACGCGTCGAGCACCATCGCTTTCATCAATCGGCTCCTTCCGGTGATGCCGGCTTAGGCAGCCATGGTTGCTTTACCGCGCGAACCTGGCCGGGGAGAACGCATCGATGTCCATGCCCGCGTCGCCCGTGGTGATGAGGTCCGCGGTTATGCGTCCCACCGCCGGACTGAGGAGGATTCCTTTGCGCCCGGTCCCCGTGGCGAGGTAGGCGCCTCGAAGGCCGGGAGCTTGCCCCATTATCAACTCGCCGTCGGATGCCACCGGTCGCAGGCAGGCGGTCTGTTGCACGAGCCTGGCTTCGGTTAGCGAGGGCGCCATCTTGAGCAGCGTGGACATAATCGCGTCTCGCGCTTCAGGCGTGGGGTTTTCGTCGAAACCCACCTCTTCTTCGGTCGTGCCTGTCCACAGCAGCCCGTCCGGTTTCGTCGTGGCGTAGTGGCCTTCCCAACCCAACGAGCACTCGAACGGACGGCCGGGCGCGCGCAATCTGAGTATCTGACCCTTCAGCGGAAGTATGTCGATAGGACTGCCGATCCAGTCGGACACCGCGCCGCTCCATGGGCCGGCCGCGAGCACGGCGCTCTCACAGGCGACTGTTTCGTCGCCCAGGACTACCCCGGTCACGCGGTCACCGTCGCGCGCCAGCCCTGTCACTTCGCCATGTCGGATGATCGATCCCTGGCCCTCCACCACCTGCGCCAGTGCCAAGACCAGACGATACGGCTCGACATCCGCCTGGCCCGTCGTGTGTACCGCGCCCTGAATCTGGTCGGAGATTCGAGGCTCGATTGACCAGGCCTGAGATGCGTCCAGCCATTCGACCTGACAGCCCTCTGGCGCCTGGTACGTTGCAACTCTCTCTTTGGCCGCTTTGACCTCCTCGTCGGTGAAGGTCAGAGCCACCGAGGGTCGTTCTCGGTACTCGATGTTGATGCCTGACTCTTCGGGGAGGCTCTGGCTCAGCTCGCGGTGGAGCCGCATCCCTTCGTTGGTCAACTGAGCGCCCGGAGTCAGTTGGCCGGAGGCGCCCGTCTCTCCCGTCGGACTGAGGCCGCCATAGGCGAAACCCGACGCGTGGCTGCCCACCGAGTCGCGCTCAATTATCGTGCTTCGTATGCCTTTTCTGCCGAGGTAGTAGGCGGTCGCGATGCCTACGATTCCACCGCCGACAATCACGACTCCGTCGTTTTGCGTCACGTTTTCGCCTCCAAGGACAATTCGATGCCAGTGATCCTGGCCAGCATGGTGTGGACCGTTCCTAGCGCCACCCGCCAGCGCTTACCCCAACGACTCCACCGTCTGATCTTCCACGCCCGGCATCACCCACGGCGGACGGGGCGTCGTGTCAAACTTGACGCCAGGTTCGTCTGGGTGCACGCCCGCGAATGTGAGGTTCATCGGCTCCAGGTATTCGATCTCGCCGTTCACCAGGCGGAACGACCGGTCGTGGCCCGGATAGATGACATCGGCCTCGTCGAGGATGCGGTTGATGCTTTTGGTCGCGTCGCGCTCGTTCCAGAACACGAGCGGGTTCGTCTTCGTGAGCGCCACGTTCGCGTAGTGGAGCACGTCCCCGGTGACCGCGCAAACCCCGTCGTCGGTGTCGACGAGCACGGTGATGCTGCCCGGCGAATGGCCCGGCGTGTGGATGATGCGCACACCCGGCTCAATCTCGTAACCCTCCTCGACCTCGACGATGTCAGGCTGGAACTCGACCATTGCGCCTGACCACGCCGGTGTGGCCCAGTCGTTGGGATGAGGGTGCTGCGCGTACTTGCGCTCCCACGGATGGACAAGCATGGGCGTGTTCATGAACAGATCGAAGTTCTGGCTGTGGTCCCAGTGAGCGTGGCTCATGACGGTCACGTCGATGTCATCATAGCCTAGCCCGCGGTCCTTGAGGGCCTGTTGAAGAGTTGTCCTCCTGCCCACGTGGCCGACGTCTATCAACGTCTTCTTTTCGCCCGTGACCAGCAAACTGCTGCAGAACCCGGGGATTCCTTGGTCCGTGCGGAACGGGAACCCATGAAGCAACACATCGATTTTCGGCATGACGATCTCCCTGTATCAATATCCGGCGCCCGATCGGGACGCCGGCGCCATTATATACCGTACGAAGATGCCGTCATCCCTGCGCCAGCTTGTAGCCGCTGGACGTGCGGGCTCGTCCGAATACCACCCGTACACTCGATTGACCGAGTTCTGAGCCGAACGTATAATCGCGATGCGCTCGCCGAATCATGACCGCGACGAATCGACCGCGATCCACGACTAGCGTCTTGAGACAGAGGTTCGCTCGTCAATTGGAGGGTTGCCGGCAGCCCTTCGACAGGCTCAGTGCCTGCCCTGAGATTTCCGAAGGGGCGAACGGAGTGGTGAGTTTCTCCCGTTCGTGGTGAGCTGCCTTATGTCCGGGCAGCGGGCAATGCATACAACAGTAACGGCGATTGCGCAATCCGCCATGCTGAGCGAAGCGAAGCATCTCGGGCCTCGCAGGGCGGCAACTGTCGCGTTGGGCCAGATCCTTCGCTGCGGCTCAGGATGACATAATTGGGAGCCGTTACTTGGAAGCCTGTCGAACCACAGCGCCACCCAAGTACACGACTCGATTTATGTAACGAACTTGCGATCCCCCAGGAGGTCTGCCCATGGCCCAGAACCAGTACGACGCGATCATCATCGGCGGCGGCCACAACGGGCTCGTCACCGCCGCGTATCTGGCCAAAGACGGCCTCTCCGTTCTTGTGCTCGAACGGCTCGACAAAGTCGGCGGGGCCTGCTCCACGGACGAGATATTCCCCGGCTTCTTCGGCCCGATGTGCGCCTACATCTGCTACATGTTCCAGGGCAAGGTAATCGACGATCTGAAGCTACGCGAGCACGGCCTCGATATAATCTCGCTGCCGGGCACGGGGCATGGCTCCAGCGGAATCCACCCATTTCTCGACGGAACGCACCTCAACGGCCCCGGAATCGAATCCCAATTCGACATCGCGGAGCAACTGCGGTCATTCTCAGAGCACGATGCACGCGCCTACGCGGGTTGGGCTTCGTTCTGGGAACAGGCTTCGGGAATCTTGCACCCCTATTTTCTTACCGACCCGCCCACGCTGGCCGACCTCATGGACGATGTCCGCGGCACACGTCGAGAGGACGTGCTGGAGAAGATGCTCACCTGGAGCATGATCGACCTCGTGCGTCACTACTTCGACGACGACCGAGTCAGGGCGCACTATCTCGGCATACCGGAGTCGAATCCGAACGCGCCCGGCAGCGTCATGAGCCACGCCTACTTCGACACGAGCCCCCTCGTCCGGCCCCAGGACAGAGGCATTCCGCGGGGAAGCATGGGCGCCATCTCTACCGCGCTGGAAAGCTCGGCGAAGAGCCTCGGCGTCGAGATCAGAACCGGGGCGACCGTTCGCGAGGTGATCGTCGAGAACGGCCAGGCGATGGGCGTCCGCCTGACCAGCGGCGAGGAGGTCGCCGGCTACATGGTCGTGTCCAACGCCGACCCCATCCGCACCTTCACGACGCTGGTTGATCCCGTCGATGTCGGCGAGGAGCTGGTTCGCAAGACCAAAGACTGGAAGACCGTGGCCGGATGCGTCAAGTTCCTTGCAGCGTTGAAAGAGCCTCCTGACTTCTCCCGTTACCTTGGCGCCGGATACGATCAGAATTCCATCGTGAACGTCAACATCTGCCCGTCGGTCGAATACTTCCAGAAAAGCTGGGACGACGCCGAAGCTGGTCGATTGACCGACAGTCCGCTGATGCACATCCAGATGCCGTCGATCGTCGATCCCGCGTTGACCCCCCGAGGCGGAGTCATATTGTCGAACTGGGCGCTGTACTTCCCGCCGAAGCTCAAGAACCGGTCGTGGGCGGACGCCGGACCCGAGATCGGCGAACGGATCATCGACCTGATGACCGAGTACGCCCCGAACTTCCGCGACAGCCTCATCGACTGGACGGTGCAGACGCCCGACGACATCGAGGCGAGGACGTGGATCACGGCGGGCAACATCCGCCACGGCGACATCATCCCCCAGCAGATGCTGTCCAACCGCTTTCCGTACCGTACGCCGATTCGAAACTTCTACCTCTGTGGCGGAGGCACGCACCCCGGCGGCGAGGTCACCGGAGCGCCGGGCCACAACGCCGCCAACGCGATTCTGAAGGACCTTCAACGAGTGGCGCGGTAGCACGTCCAGATCGAGATCGTCAAGCGCGCCGCATGGCCGGTTCTTTGTGGTAAGCTAGGCTCAAATCCCCAGGCGCGGAGCACGAGCATGCAAAACGGCACGCCGGCAACAGTCTTCTCGGAGCGTGAATTCCAGGTCTGCCTCCTCGCCGGACTCGTGAGCGAGGGACGGAGTTACTGGGTGGCGGGCGGCGGCGGTCCGTTGTACGCCGTGCTGCTGGCCCAGGCGTTCCACGCCCCGCATGCGTCCTACATCACAGAGGACGGCGTCATCGCGCCCGAGCCCGCGCTTCCCTTCGATCCCATCGGCGGAATGGTCAGCAGCCGAGCAGGCTACCGCGCCCTCGAATGGGGAACGATGAACACCGCCGGCGACTACGCCCGACTCGGACACATGGACTACGGCATCATCAACACGCTCCAGGTGGATCCGTACGGCAACATCAACTCCACCTGGCTGGGCGACTACCCGAATGAGGGCCGAAGGTTTGGCGGACCGGGAGGCGCGGATTCCATCGCCGCCCTGTGCTGGAGGACGATCCTCGCCACCGATCAGCAGGAGCGCAAATTCGTCCCGCAAATGGACTTCATCAGCTCCCCCGGGTTCCTCGACGGTACACCCGGCGCCCGTGAAGCAGCCGGACTGCCGACGGAGACCGGCCCGTGGCGCGTCGCCACCCCGTGGGCGCTGTTCGATTACGAAGAGGAGAGCCGCCACCTGCGGTTGATGGCGACGGCCCCGTGGATCACGACCGAGCAGGTGCTCAACGAAATGGGCTTCCGCCCACGACTCGCAGACACCATCGACGTGCTGGACCCTCCAACCGAAGAAGAGCTCGAAGTTCTGCGCACGCAACTAGACGTCGACGGGCGCTTCTCCGCGTCCGAGAAAATGGTCCAACGAACGGAAAGCGGCAAGTACGAGTTGGTGTGAGCGAGTGACTGGGTTCGGCCTGAAGGCCGAGACCACCGAATGCATTCGAGTTTCGTGAAGCATGGTGCTCTGGCACGCCTCAGGCGTGCCAAGCCAACACGACACAGGCGACGCGGACAGCATGGGCAACGTTATCGTGCTCCCGCAAACCAATCGTAGGGGAGGGTTTCAAACCCTCCCGCCACTTTCGCCAAGGTGATACGAGGCGCCAAGAGAATCAACACCGCACTTACACAAGATGCAAGGCTCATCACGAGCGACACCCACGGGAGGGTTTGAAACCCTCCCCTACACCCATGATCACAACATAACCGATCCTAGCGATACGACCGTCACACGCAAGCCACGATGAATCGACGAACCTAGCCAGACCGCGAGGAGGCAAACGACCATGGTTGACAAAGGGGCGCCAATTCCACATCCGGGCATAGACGGCGCGTGGCCGCTGTTCGACACGATGTTCAAACGACGCAGCCGGCGCTTCGCCGCAGGGGCGCAGATTCCGGGCGGCGCCACCGAGTATGTGTCGTCGAAGCCTCCGATGCCCCTCGACGAGACCGAGGAGGCATTCCTCGTCTGGGCGGCCACGGGGGTCACTGGCCAGGTGCTCGCCGACCTGCCTTTCCGCGACGATGAAGGTCAGGATGCCGGAGGCAACACTATCCTGACCTGGCGCGGGCTGACGTACGCCAGCCCCTGCGCGTCACACGAGACCAGGCTGTTCTACTGGAACGACGAGGGGACATATTTCGTCAAATACGAGAACGTCGATCCCACGAAGGTCCTCGAGTTCGAAGACAAGAGCGACTGGGAGAAAGTCCTCCGATTCGCTCGGGCCAGTCGCGTCAAACTCTTCGACGGTCGTCCCCAGTTCCCGCACGAACGCGGAGTGATGCTGCCGTTCAACCTGTGGGACTCCGACATATCGGGCGCCACGGTCTTCCTTCCGGTGTTGGACTGCACTTACGAGACGATCAACGTGCTGCTCCTCACCATCGGCTACGGGACTGGCGCCGCCGTCATCGACGACATCGGCGGAAACAACGCGTACGCCGGCTGCGAGAAGTGGGTGAAATCCGGTTTGCTCGACGAGAAGCGCGTCATACCGCTGTCGTCGCTGGGCACCGTGTCAGTCGTCGAAGTCGGGTTCATGATGCAGAACCTCCAGCTCGCCGTCCAAGCGATGGGCCTCGGCGGCTGGGTCCACGCCGCGCCCGTAGACACGGTTCTCATGGGCGGCACTCCGCTGGCGAAGGGCCTCGGGTTCCGATTCGACACGCCAAAAGCCTCGATGCCAGGCCGGCGCGGCCTCGGCGGACCGATACCCGTCGGCTTGGACGGCTTCATGGAGCCGTTCATCCCGCCCTACTACGCCAACATGGACGCGGCCGTCGATGCGGTCGTCGACATCAAGTTCGGGACTGGGGGCATCTACACTCCGGACACCACGTCCACGCCGCTGAAGGACTCCGAGGGGTTTATCGCCGATGTGCCGCCCCACACGGAAGACGTGATCCAGTGCGTCAAGGACATCTGCAACTACGCGTGGGACAAGTACGGGCGCTTCCCGGTTGGGACCGATCCGATCCAGACACACTCGTGGTTCCAGGCGCACCATCTTGACCTGGACTTCTACGATAAGTACTATGCGCCGGGCGCCTACACGCAGACCCAGGCCAACCACCTGGAGGACTGGCACAGCGCCGTAGCCAAACAAGCGATCGAAAACACGATGACGACTACCCGGTAGAACGAAGGATCAACTATGCGCGTTGAATCGGGAGCGGGCAACTTCGAGATGACCGTCTACAGAGTGGAGCCCCGCGGCAGGAACTTGGTCCTGAAATCCAACATGGGCGTGTGGGTGTCCGACGTCGTCCTGGAACCAAGGGAGATATTTCAGTTGCTCTGGCTGCACATCCGCCCCCGGGCGCTGCTCTACCTCCTCCGGCTCCCCTGGCTAGCGGTACGGGGTTAAGCTGGCTCGCCGGCGCCGAATTGGTAATGACTGAGACCGATCCAACGCAAGCAACAGCCGCAATCGCAACGTGATATGGTCAAGGCCCTTCGACAAGCTCAGAGCGAACGGAATAACGAGTCGCGAAACGTCAATTCTTCACGTTCGTGGTGAGCCTGTCGAACCACAGGTTCGCGAAGGCGAGCAGTACGCCATAACGAGCTAGGCATCAGAGAGGACACAACATGGATTTCAAGGAAGCCGTGGGATGGCGGCGATCAATCCGCTACTTCCAGCCCTGGCGTCCCGTCGAACGAGATAAGATCCAGGCGATCTTGGAATCGACGCGCCTGGTCCCGAAGCCGCTGGGTGTGGACTTCGTGCGAAGCCTGGTCGTTTACAGAGACGACCTCTCCGCCGAAGACCTGGAAGCCCTCAAGACGCCGACGACCACAGCCCAGCTCGACATGGCGCCGGTCTACATCTTCTGGTTCGCCGACCTCGATGCGCTGAGTCGCGCGGCGGACGGCGCTAATCTGAAAGCGCTAACCGATGTGGGAGCGCTTCCGGCCAGCCACGGCTGGAGCGAGGAGTACATCGACGGCGTCGTGGTGCCGCAAGTGTACCGCCGCATCCTAGAAGACCCTGAAACCGTGAGCATGCCAACACCCGGCGGCGAACCGGTCAACTACTCCCGCAGCCTGGTCACGATGGCTCGAACCGCGGTCGGCATCGCACACGCCCACGCGCTGCTCTGCGCGTTCGACGAGGGCGTCGGAACGCAGCTCACGGCGCTCAACGCATCCCGGATCATGGACATTCCGCGTTCATGGATGCCGGCGTCCGGAATGCTGGTCGGCTATCACGCCGAATCGTGGGAGGCCGGTGGGCAACGACCCCGCGAGCCGTTCGAGGACGACTTCTTCGAAGGGCGATACGGCGTGCCGTTCCATCGCGACCAGGCAGTCGTCGATGAGCTCGAAAAAGCAGGCATGATCCAGCCCGGGGCGCCGCTGCCCTGGCGACGGCAGGAAATTCGTGGGCTCGCCCGAATGTTTGGGCTGCCAGAGTAACCGCAGGAGACACCATGGAATTCAAAAGAGTTATCGGTTCGCGCAGAGATACGCGCATGTTCCTGCCGTGGAAGCCGGTCGAACGGGAAAAGATACAAAAGATGCTGGAAACCGCGCTGCTCTCTTCGAGGGCCGTTAACACCGCGTGGGGCAAGGCGGTCGTCACGTATCGAGACTGGCTCACGGACGAGCAGCGGGACTCGCTGAAGACGCCGATCGGAGCGGTGGAATACGACCTGGCGCCGGTGTACATCTTCTGGTATTTCGACATGGATGCGAGCGGGTCGGCGGTCCGCGAGAAGCGTTGGCCGACCGTAGCCTCAGGCGCTCTAGTCGATGTCGGAGCCTTGAATCCCACGCACGGGTGGAGCCAACGATACGTTCACAATGTAGTGCTGCCCGAAGTGCTGACACCAGGCATCTCTCGTGGACTTCAGCGAGGCGGCAACGCCGATGCTGCCCTGGCGATGGAAGCCGCGCTCCTGACCGCCGTCGACGAAGGGTTGGGCGCGTGCTTGGTTCCGTTCAACGAAGATGCGGCCAAAGAGATTCTAGGCGTGCCCGACACGTGGGAGCCCGTCCTGGCCATCCTCGTCGGCTACCCCGCCGAGTCCATGGAAGGAATGGGGCAGAACCCGTCCCCGATCACGGAGGAAACGGCTTTCGAGGGCACTCTCGAAACCCCGTTCTGGCGAGACGAAGGCGTGCTCGACAGGCTTCGACAGGAAGGCATGCTTCAGCGGGAGGCCCCGATGCCGTGGCGAGAAGAAGAGGTAAAACGATTGGGCAAGATGCTCGGCATCACGGAAGAAGAGTAAACGCCCGGTAGAACATCAACTTTAGACCGTTCGTCCTGAGTCCCGACGCATCGGGATCTCGGCATTGTCGGGACCTGTCGAAGGACAGCCGCCAACACGCGAGTTCGATGTCAGTGGACGATTCAAGGAGAATTACAGTGGCCGACGACATCCGCAGCTTCGATACCGTGCAAATCTGGCGCGACGGCTTTGCCCAATATTGGGGCGACGCCACTGTCGAAGGCGACGCCATCGACAACCTGGAGCAATTCTGCCAGATGGTGGGCGACGACCCGGACGCCATCATAGGCGAATGCCTGCGACCTCGACCGTCCGGAGAAGAGCTCATGATGCGCACCAGAGCTCGTCGCAAGTACATCGAGCACATCCACGCATTCGAGACCCAGAACGAAAGCCGAAAGATGGGCAACTCTGTTCGCAGCTTCTTCATCCACAACGGCGTTGCAATGAATCCCAGCATCGTGAAGTAGCGCGTCGGGTCCGGGGATTCGTCGACTGAGGAGGTCGCGCGGCGACCCTTCGACGGGATCAGAGCCTGTCCTAAACTTGCCGAAGGAGCGAACGGCGGAAGGTCCTTCTTCCCGTTCGTGGTGAGCAACATTATGTCCGCGGGCAGACAATACATGAGAAAGCTACGGTGATCGTGCATGTCGCCATTCTGAGGCTGCAGCCGAAGAATCTAGGGCCTCGCAGGGCGGCAACTGTCGCGTGGAACCAGATCCTTCGCTGCGGCTCAGGATGACAAAATGGGGAGCCGTTCGTGGTGAGCTTGTCGAACCATCCCGACGGTGGAACGTGACCCGCGATATTTGTAACCGACTGGCGACTCGGGGAAACAGCGTAACAGATGAAAATCCTAGACGAAGGCAAAGCTGCATACTTCCCGGTTGACACCGACGGGTTTCGCCGGTGGATCCGCGACAACAAAAACCGAACGATGGAGTCCAAGCTCATGTCCGAGGGGGAGGCCATCGAACGCTTCGTGGACGACGGCGACTACCTCGTCTACGACTGTGAATACATCCACCGGGGCCCGGCAGCGCTCGAACGCGAGCTCATTCGCCAAAAGAAGAAAGACCTGTGGATCGGCGGCAAGTTCACGTACGTGGACATCGGCCTGATGATCGCGGCCGGATGCATTAGCAAAGTAGACGTTGGCTTCTTCGGCGCGGGACCGGGCATCACCAAAGCGGTGCTGGACGGCGACGTTCAGATGTTCGAGTACAGCAACGTCGTGATGACGATGCGTCTCGCCGCCGGCGCCATGGGCATACCGTTCATCCCTGTTCGCTCCTTCGGCGGAACCACGGGCTTCGAGCACTCCGGCGCCAAGTTGGTAGAGGACCCGTTCACCGGAACGCCCGCGGTTGTCGTGCCCGCCCTGAACCCCGACGTCGCGCTCATCCACGTACACCAGGCCGACGCCTACGGCAACGCCCGCGTGTTCGGAACGGGCATCGCCCACCGAGACGCAGCGCTGGCCTCACGCAAAGTCGTCATCTCCGCCGAGGAGATAGTCGACACCGAGGAGATCAGGCGCGACCCAGGCCGCACGTCGATCCCGTTCTACGCCGTCGATGCCGTCGTGGAAGCGCCCTTCGGCGCCTACCCCGGCGAGGTCCAGGGCCAATACGCCGTGGACGGCGATCACGTTGGAGAGGTCTTCGGAGCAGTGAGAGGCGCCGGTGACATCGACGCGTACCTGGAACGATACATCTACAGCGTCGCCGACAACCAGGAGATGCTGGAGAAGCGAGTCGGCGTCGCAAAATTGCTGGAGCTTCGACAAAGAGCGAAGATCAAAGACGGATATCGAGCATAATGCTGCCGTGATTCGAAGCTGACGTTTCGTGCGACAAACCCCATACGTCGATCAGCGTTCGATGTCCGATCAATGCCGAAATCGGGGTGCAGGGGCGAAGCCCCGCCGGGGTTTGGGGTGTCCCCAAAACCCCCTTTTCCCAAACCCGGAGGGTGGGGAGCACACACGCAGGCTGAGGTAAGGAGCTCAAATTGACCGACAAGACAACATCCGGCAAAGTCTCCGTGGCGCCGGAACGCATGCGACTGAACGAAGAGGGTACGGAAGGCGTGTTTCTCGGCACAAAGTGCGATGAATGCGGACTCTGCGTGTTCGGCGACTCCGTGTTCTGCGTCCGATGCACTTCCAGCGACCTGAAAGCCGTCGATCTGAGCCCTGACGGCACGCTCTACAGCTACACGATCATTCACGCACCGCCGGCGGGGTGGAAGGGACCTGTGCCCTATATTCTGGGATCGGTCAAGCTGCCCGAAGGCCCGCAGGTGCTGTCCGAAGTCATCGACCTCGATCCGGGGGCTGTCGAAATAAACATGCCGATGAAAATGGTCCTGCGTGCGGGCGAAGCCGACGACGAGGGCCGTGAGATTATGGTATACAAGTGGCAGCCGACAACCACCGGGTGAAAGATGAGATTGCCAGGGTCGGCCTGTACGCCGAGCCCACCGCGCCAATGGTGTTCTGGCCCTTCAGGGCCAATCCGACATTCCGATCGGGGTCGGCCTGTACGCCGAGCCCACCGCGCCAACGGTGATCTGGCCTTTCAAGGCCAATCCCCCATACCCGATCAACCTTCGAATCCGCCAACCAGAACCCCGAGAGGTGAGAGACCATGCTAAAGCAACCGAGTCGTGAAGTCGTCGTGGCGGGCGTGGGCCTCCACCCATTTGGCCGCTTCCCGGGCGGATCGATCCAGTCGATGTCCCGTCAAGCGGTCCAGGAAGCCCTGAAGGACGCCGGCGTAAGCTTCAAGGACATCGAGGTCGCCTACTTCGGGCAGGTCTACTACGAGGGGATGTCGATGGGCGAGTCGGTCCTGCGCGGACTTGGACTCACCACCATCCCGATCATGAACGTCGACAACGCTTGCTCGTCCGGCTCCAGCGCCTTCTGGCAGGCGTTCTGGTGCATCGGCATGGGCATGTTCGATGTCGCGCTGGCCATCGGCGCCGAGCGGGTCCCGAAAGGCCCCGTGGGCGTCACGGGCAGCGCTAGCCCTGACCGATTGCTTGGCTCGGACCACATGATGGCTTCGTACGCTCTGGGCATGCAGCGCTACATGCACGACTACGACGCTCCGGCGACGGCCATCGCGCAGGTGGCGGTGAAGGCCAAACAGAACGCGGCCCTCAATCCCTACGCTCAGTTCCAGAAGCCGGCGACTATCGAGGAAGTCATGACCTCCCGCATGATCGCCGACCCGCTGACCCTGTTCCAGTGCTGCCCGACAAGCGAAGGCGCTTCGGCCGCGGTCCTCATCGCCAAAGACGCCCTAGACCGATTCAAAAGCCAACCCGATCGCGCGGTGTCCATACGCGGGGCCGTGCTTCGCACGAGCGGATACCAGGCACAGGGCGACAGTGAAGCCGACTCAGGATCGGTCACGACTCTCGCGGCAAACCAGGCCTACGAGATGGCTGGCGCGGGACCCGGGGACATGGACCTCATCCAGGTCCACGACGCGGCGACAATCGGCGAGATCGCACAACTCGAGGGGCTGCAGATTGTCGGCGAAGGCGAAGCCTGGCGGGCGACTCAGGACGGACGCACCGCCATCAATGGCGACATCCCGGTCAACACCGACGGCGGACTCCAGGCCATGGGCCACCCCTTCGGCGCAACGGGAATCCGTCAGGTCCACGAACTCGTCACCCAACTCCGCGGGGAGGCCGGACAACGCCAGGTCTCCGGCGCACGCCTGGGCGTCGCCCAAAATGCGGGCGCGGGCGGCGTGTGCACGGTGCACATCTTCGAGCGGTAGGGGGCTGGGTCGATCGCTGGGCGTGACTGCTCGGCTGTTCGGTCCTAGTCAGTAGACGTCGCCTCGTGGGCCGATTATGTGCACCCGCACCGCCATTGAATCGCGGTCCACCGAGAATATGACCCTCAGGGCGCCGACCCTGTATCGAAAGGTATCAGGCCTGCCTAGCACCGGCCTTACGTTTCTCGAAGCGAACGGGTTACGGCGCAACTCATCGAAGCACAGCCTCAGTCTCCGGGCAGTCGCCTCATCGACCCGCCGATAGTATCGGTTGGCGCGTCGCGACAGTGCGACTTCATACATCAGACCTCTTGTTATCGGGCCACCGGACGAACTCGCCTCGACGAAACTCCTCTTCGGACAACTCGATCTCTCGCAATTCCCGGTCAGTCAATTGCTCTGGCTCGCGAGTCATAACTCTAATGAAGTCCGCCACATCCGAAAGGCAGCGCTCCGATACACGGTCTACGAGCCGGTGGACTTCCTCTCGCGTGGCTTTCTTAGTGCTCATTTCCAACACTCCCGCCTCTATCGTGATTCCGTCTTCGACCTTGAAGCAAACCCAAGGCGATCAGCTCTTCGCGAATTTCGTCGTAATTCCTGAAGTCGTTTTCAATTTCAACGGCCTCTGTCAGCTCTCGACCATCGGCGAGATCCTCCAATTCATCGAGCAGTCTCCCATACTCGTCAATGCTCAGTAATACGGCCGTTTTGCGGCCCTTGTCGTCAACTACGTACTGCGGATTGAGCTGCTCCATCTGATCGCCCTCCCTTCTTCCGTAATTGTACTCGAACTCCAGTCGCGTCGGCGTTCACGCCGAACCTCCGGCTACCCCCGCAGCTCCGCGCCCAGCTGGCGGCCGAGTTGGCGGACGATGTCGCCCTGGAACTTGTCGACTTCTTCGGAGGTCAGCGTGCTGCGGTCCGACTGGAACACGACTCGGAAAGCGACCGACTTCTTGCCGTCGGGCACGCCCTCGCCCTCGTACACGTCGAACGGCGTGCTGCCGACCACCAGGCGGTGGCGGTCGATGATCTGCTGGATGCGTGCGGAGGACACGTCGGCGTCGACGACCAGCGCCAGGTCGCGGTACGACTCCGGGAAGCGGCTGGCGGCACGGTACGTCAGGTCGACTGCCGATGCCACGTTCAGCAGCGTCTCCATGTCGATCTCGAACAGGGCGACCGGGTAGCCGTCGATCTCGAAGCGGTCCAGAACATCGGCCCTGACCTCGCCAACGACCCCCAGGCGCGTGTTCCCGGCGAGCATGACGGCGGTGCGTCCCGGATGCAGAACCTGGTCGTCCGCTGGCTCGTACGTCACATCGACGCCGAGACGGGCGAACATGTACTCAAGCGCGCCCTTCGCGTCGAAGAAGCCCATGTCGGCTTCCTCGGCGGTCCACGACGTGCTGAAACGCGGTCCGGACAGCGCTCCCACCAGCATCTCTTTCTCGTCAGGCAGGTCGCGCTCCTTGGCTTCGTCCTGCGGGACGTAGATGCGCCCAACCTCGAAGATGCGGATGCCGTCGCTCTGTGCCATGCGTCGATTCGACGCCAAAGTCATCAGCACGCTGGCCCGCAAGCTGGTGCGCAGGTACTCCCACTCGACGCTCATCGGGTTGGAAATCCGGATGGGAGGGTTGGCATCGTCCACGGCGCCAACGCTTCCCAGACGGTCCAACGTGGTCAGCGGGTACGAGATTGTCTCTTGGAGTCCGGCGGCCGCTATCAAATCTTTGACCGCGTCCTTGAACTCGGTCATCGGCTGGGGCTCCCAGTGGGGAATCGCAGTTGAGAGCATCGTCGTCGGGATGGTCTCGTATCCAACGATCCGCGCCACTTCCTCGACGAGGTCGTCCTCGATGGAGATGTCGGATCGCCAGTACGGCGGCTTCAGCCACAGCGCGTCGCTCCGTTCGGCGACCGGCCTGGCTTCGACCGCCTCGATCAAGTCGATGAGCCCGCCTGGCGCTTCCGCCCTCTCGAAGCCCAACGATGTCAGCACACGTTCGATCTGAGGCATAGGATAATCGACGCCCAGCACCTGTCGAACGCGACTTCGGCTGATCTTCACGGGCGCCGGCTCTTGGTCCGTGGGGTACAGATCGACGATGCCCGACGCCGCCTGGCCGCCGCACAGGTCCAGGATGAGCTTGGTGGCGCGTCTCAACGCCAACGGGGCCAGCGCCGCTCGAATGCCGCGCTCGAAGCGGTACGAGGCCTCGGTGTTCATCCCGAGCATCGTGCGGGTTCGCCTTGTGTTGGTGGGACTGAAGTTCGCCGATTCGAGCAGCACCGACGTGGTCTGCTCGGTCATCTCGGAGTTCGAGCCGCCCATGACGCCAGCCAGCCCGACGGCGTCGTGAGCGTCGGCGATTGTCAGCATCGGCGGGTCGAGCTTTCGACTCTCGCCGTCCAGCGTCTCGAACACCTCACCTTCTCGGGCGGCCCGCACAATTACCGTCTTGTCGTTGACCTTGTCGTAGTCGAAGGCGTGGAGCGGTTGGCCGTACTCCAGCATGACGAAGTTCGTGATGTCGACGATGTTGTTGATGGGCCGCTGGCCAGCCTTGACCAGCGCCTGTTGCATCCACTCCGGCGACGGACCGATCGTGATGCCGGTGACCAGGCTCGCAGTGTACCGGTAGCACAGGTCGGGGTCGGCCACCTCGATCTTGATCTGGCCTTCGATTGCCGGTCCGTCCTCGGGATACGAGATTTCTGGCTCCGTGGCTGGTTGGCCCGTGAGGGCGGCAACCTCGTGAGCAATGCCCAAGATCGACAGGCAATCCGGTCGGTTAGGCGTGACCTCGACATCGAGGATCGCGTCGCCCAGAAGGTCCACCAACGGCGTGCCCACTTGAGCGTCGTCGCCGAGCACCAGGATGCCGTCGTGGTTCTCGTCCAAGCCCAGCTCCATCGTGGAGCAGACCATGCCCGCCGACTCGACGCCTCGGATCTTGGCCCGCTTCAGCTCTTCAACGCCTCCGGATCGTGGACTGCACAGCCTGGCGCCTTCTTTGGCGAAGGCGATCTTCTGCCCGGCGGCAACGTTTGGAGCGCCGCACACAACGGTTGCGGTCTCGCCGTCCCCAAGATCGACCGTCGGCAGCGACAGCCGGTCCGCATTAGGATGCGCGTTCACTTCGAGCACGTGGCCCACAATGACCTTGTCCCGGTCCCACTCGGCGCCAATCTGCTCAATGTCCCCGACCTCAACGCCCGCCATCGTGAGCCGGTGAGCCAACTCTTTGGGCGAATCGGTAACCGGGACATAGTTCTTCAACCAGGAAATCGGTACAAGCATTCGAACCTCTTGTGTTGCGTTTCAGTCAAAACGGCCGGTTGCAGCTACGCAAACTGCCGCAGGAACCGCAGGTCGTTGGCGTAGAAGAGCCGGATGTCTTCAATGCCGTATTTGAGCAGGGCGACGCGCTCGGGCCCCATGCCGAAGGCGAACCCGGTGTAGATGTTGGGGTCGTAGCCTACGCCCTCCAGCACCTTGGGATGGACCATCCCCGCGCCCATGATCTCGATCCAGCCCGTGTCGGCGCAGACGCGACAGCCCTTCCCGTCGCACAGGAAACAGTCGATGGACATGTCGACGCCCGGCTCGACGAAGGGGAAGTAGTCGCAGCGGAACCGAACCTTGCGTTCAGCACCGAAAATGCGGCGCGCGAACTCGTACAACGTGCCTTTGAGATCGGCCAGCGTGATGCCGCGATCCACGGCCAGGCCTTCGACCTGGTAGAAGTGCCACTCATGCGTCGGGTCGGTGGCCTCGTAGCGATAGCATCTGCCTGGCACGATAACTCTAACCGGAGGGTCGGTCTTCTCCATGACGCGCGCCTGCATCGGCGAGGTGTGGGTCCGCATGAGCATCGGGTGGTCGCCGTCTTCGTCGGTGTGATCGACCCATAACGTCGCCCACATGTCCCGCGCTGGGTGGCCTTTGGGGATGTTGAGCTTCTCGAAGTTGTACGTGTCCCACTCGACCTCGGGTCCTTCGACCACGCTGAACCCCATGGATGCAAAGGCGTTGCATATGTCTCGAACGATGCGGGTCGTCGGATGCAGACCGCCTCTCGGCACTGGCCAGCCAGGCAGAGTGACGTCGATGGCCTCGCCCGCCATTCCGGCTGCGGACTCCGCCTGCTTGATTTGCCGCTCGCGTTGTTCGAGACCCTGTTCCAGAGCGACTCTGGCCGCATTTGCCGCCGCTCCCGCAGCGCGTCGATCTTCGGCCGGAAGCGAGCCCAAGCCCCGCAACACCCGCGTCAGTTCACCGCGCCTGCCCAGGAACGCGACGCGCCAGGCCTCGAGTTGCTCGGCATTTGACGCGGCTTCGAGCTCTCGAAGCGCCTTGGACTGCAGATCCTCGACCTGCCCAGTGGTGTTAGATTCGCTCATATGTGACCTCTGTTACACCTGACTGATGAACTCAGCCAGAATTATAACAGGGTGAATCAGCGCGCCACGAACGCCTAGAACGTGGTGCCTGCATCGAGGTCGCTTGCTGCGCGTTGCGACGCCAACCCGGACTGCTCCAACTAACGTGGCGAATCGCCGTCTCGATCCGGTGATCAGCTTCTTACGCGATTATGCAGTATAACCGCGGCAGCCTGAGGAGGGACAGAGCCTGTTCGCGGGCTCTTGGGCGGTCAATTTGCGGTGATCTGGGGGAATCTGCGTGATGGTGAAGATATTGAAGTGGCTTGGAATCGTTTTGGGCGGCCTGGTGGCCGCGGTGGTGATTCTTGTTGTGGTCCTCCTGTTGCTGGGAGGCTGGCGGGTCAACAAGGAGTACGATATCGACGTAGCAGCCGTCACCGTGTCAAACGACGCCGGCACAATCGCTCGCGGCAAGCACTATGTCGAAACCCTCGGTCTGTGTCAGGAGTGTCACGGCGAAAAATTGGAGGGTGATATACTTGAGGATGACCCCGTGTTCGGCAAACTTGTGCCGTCGAACCTCACGTCCGGCGTCGGAGGCTCTTACACGGACATCGACTACGTGCGCGCCATTCGGCACGGCGTCGGACCGACCGGTAAGCCGCTGGTTCTGATGCCGTCGGAGTTCTTCAACAGGATCAGCGACGCCGATCTTGGCGCGATCATCGCCTACTTGAAGTCGTTGGCTCCTGTCGACAACGACGTCCCCAAGACCAAACTCGGTCCCCTGGGACGTGTCATCACCCTGCTCGACGAGACGCTGGTGCCCGCCGGTATGATCGATCACGAAGCCATGCGCCCTCAGGACGTGGCGCCCGCGGTGAGTGTCGAGTACGGTGAGTATCTGGCCATCGTCTGCACCGTGTGTCACGGCGACAATTACGCTGGCGGTTCGGTGCCGGGAGAAGGCAGCGACGTTCCTCTCGCCCCGAACCTGACCCCCAAAGGCGCGCTTTCGAGTTGGTCGGGCGAGGACTTCGCGTCCGTGATACGCACGGGCACGACGCCAGCCGGCAAGAAGCTTGACAGCGAGTTCATGCCGTGGCTGCGCTTCCTGGCTCTGACTGACGACGAGCTGGAGGCGATATGGCTGTATCTGTCGTCTCTGACGCCGTTGGACACTAACTGATAGCCGACCCGGAGCGCGTGAATCGGGCTTGCCTCGACGAACCGCAAAGGGTCGATCGGATCAACTAGCGCGGACATAATATGCGAAGGCTCCTCAACATTCTGTTCGTGGCCGGGATCCTCGCCGCGGCGTCTGGCGGAATCGCGATTCTCGTGTTGAGTTCGCGAGGAGGCGGCATCGAAGTGTCGCTGCCCACGCCGGCGCCGGCTTCGACCGTCGACCTGAAGGTGCACGTAAGCGGCGCGGTCAACAGCCCGGGCGTGTACACCGTTTCGGACGGCGCGCGAATCCTCGATGCCATCGAGATCGCCGGCGGCGCGGCGCCCGACGCGGACCTGGACGCGATCAACCTGGCCGTAAGGCTTCGCGACGAAGACAAAGTGGTGGTTCCGCTGGTCGGCGAATCGTCTCCTACGTCGCAGTCGCCCACGACGAGTGGCCTCATCGACATCAACTCCGCCGACGCACTAGCGCTTACCGCGTTGCCGGGCATCGGTCAGACCAGAGCCGAAGCCATCGTCAGGCACAGGGATCAGAACGGATCGTTCACGCGAATCCAGGATTTGCTTGAAGTAAGCGGCATCGGACCGGCGACGCTCGACGCAATTATCGACTTAGTAGAGGTGCGATAGCCGAAGAAATCCCGAGCAGTCGGTGGTAGTATTTTCTCGATCACGTTCACGCCGAGGTTGCGATCGTGCCCGAGACCGTTCGAGATTCAGCCCTGTGGGGCCCTCTGCTGTCCGTTGGAATACTGGCCGCGTTCATGCTCGCCGCCGCGGTCGTCCAGTTGGCGTTCGCGATTGCGATACGCCAAAGGGAACGGCGCGACAGCGAGGCGTTGGACCTTCAACTGCTCAAGACGTTCAAAGGTCCGGCGGTGCTGTTCGCCATTCTGCTGGGCCTGTTCCTCAGTTACCTTTGGCTCACTCGGCTCACGCACCCCGCTTTCGAATTCTTCCACGAACAAGACGTCATCGTCAGAAAAGCCTGGCTGGTCGTTGTCGTAGCCGAGGTCTCGTATCTGGCGTCGCATCTGCTGCAGACGCTGATGTCGTGGTATCTGCACAATATCGCCGTGCGCACGTCTACGGACCTGGACGCCAAGCTGTTGCCTGCCGTCAAACGAGTGACGCCTCTCGCGATATATGCGGTTGGGTCGCTTCTGGCTCTGGACGCGTTGGGCATAGCGATCACGCCGTTGCTGGCTGGTCTCGGCATCGGCGGACTGGCCATCGCGTTAGCCGTTCAGCCGACGCTCAGCAACTTCTTCGCCGGCACCTACCTGATCACTGAAGGGGAGCTCAACGCAGGCGACTTCATCGAGTTGGACAACGGGCCGTCAGGATACGTCGTAGAGGTGGGGTGGCGAAGCACCAAGATCAGGAACAGGTTCAACAACCTGGTGATCGTGCCGAATTCGAAGATGGTCGACAGCATCGTGACCAACTTCTTCAGCCCCAGCCCGTCGATGAACGTCCTCGTCAACTGCGGCGTCAGCTACGATTCAGACCTGCCCAAGGTGGAGGAGATCGTCCTGGAGATCGCGAACGCGATGGTCGTAGAGTCGGAATACGCCGACAAAACCGGGGAGCCCTTCTTCGGATTCTCGGCTTTCGGCGACTCCAACATCGACTTCTTCTTGTTCATGCAGGCCACCGACCGCACCGGCACGTTCATCATCGCCAGCGAGCTCATCAAACGCATCCATCAGCGGTTCAAGGACGAGGGGATCGAGATCAACTACCCCGTCCGCAAGATCGTGGCGCCCCCAACCAACGGAGTGCTGCAACCGACCATCGCGCCCGGAATCGCCGACGAGTCCGAGAACGCATAGCGCGCAACCGTCACACCGCTCCCAACCACCCGTGGATCGTCTCGAATAGCTGCACGTCCCGGCCCTGGTAGCCGTGGTTGGCGCCGTCGATGACCTCGACGGTCACGTGCGGGTGGTTGGCCGACCGCAGTCGGCGCATCGCCGCTCCGCACACCGGCAACTCCTGCGGTCCGGCGCACTCCTCGGAGCCGAAGACGAACAGCGTGGGGCAGTCCGTCTCGAACACGCGTTCGTTCACGCTGTATCGGCCGTCCGGATTGAAGCAGTCCACGAACGACCCGGCCGTCCACGTCGAGCCCCAGGGTATTCCCGGCTTGAACATTGTCTCGGAGCGACCCTCGGCAACCTCACGTTCGGCCTGGCTGAAGTTATCTGTGAACTGCTCTCCGTGAAGCGCCGCGACGCCCTCGTGGTCGTATTCGCCGGGCGACACCGCAACGACGCCACGAACAGACGCATAGTGCTCTTTCGACTGGGAGTAGACCGACCTGACGGCGCCCCCGCTGTGCCCCCCGATGGCGACGCTCCGGTGTCCGCGCTGTGCGAGGAGCTCCAACCAAGCAGCGTAGTCGAGTCGCGCTTCGTCCACCGACTCATACGCGTATCCTTTCGGCGGCCCACCCGGCGCGCCGCCCGCAACGATGTCGTGGCCCCTGCGATTCGCGGCGATGAACGCGACCCCCTGCTCGGCGAGACGCTGACCCAGATCCAGGTACAAGCGCTTGTAGAAGTGGCCGCCGTCGCCGTGGAAGAAGCAGAGAGCGTCAATCGACGAGCCGTTGGCCTCTGCTCGCGGCGCGAAGTACGCCCCACCGAGTGTAATCCCATCGGCGGTTGTGACCTCGACGATGTCCGCGAGCATGGCCAATTTCCTATCTGAACGTTACATCGGATCGAGTTTCCGAGCCTCGGTGTCAACCAGATTCTCTGCGAACAGAAACTCATTGCTCCGTTCGCCCTGAGCCCGTCGAAGGGTCGTCGCAGGCTCGCGGAGCTGTCACATGAACCTGAGGTCAGACCGCTATTCGTCAGCGATTATGGTGTACTCCGAGAAGTCGGTGATCCCCGCCTCGGTGAGCACATCCTCGTCGTAAAGGATTTTGCCGGTGTACGTCTTCGGGTCTTGCTGGCACATGATTGCCCCCGCGTCGCCCATAATGATGCCGTCCTCGCGGGCGCCGCTGTATGCCTTGCCGCCGCGGAACCAACGCTGGCCCTCCGAGGCGATGGCGAGTCTCGGCGACAATGCGTTGACCGCGATGCCGTCTTGCCACACTTCCTGGGCCATGCCCTGGGTCATGCGCTCCATGTGAGCTTTGCCCGAGCCGTACGCGGTTCCGCCGCCGCCGGTTTCCGTGTACGGGCCTTCTCCCGGCCCGATCGCGCCCACGGACGAGATGTTGATGATGTGACCGTACTGCTGCTTCCGCATCTGAGGCACGACCAGCTTGCACCCGATGAACGGTCCGCGAATGTTGATCCGATACAGCAAGTCCCAGTGGCGCACCTGCATCTCCTCGATCTTGCCGGGGATCAGGACCGCCGCGTTGTTGACCAGGATGTCCAGCCGACCGTAGTGCTCGACGGTCTGGTCGAACAGCGCCTGGATCTCGTCTTCCTGCGTGACGTCGCATCGGATGCCGATCGCCTCGCCGCCCTCTTCTTTGATGCGATTCACCGCGGTCGCTATGCTGCCCGGAATGCGGAAGTCGCCTTCGTTTTCGGTGCGGGCCGACACCACCACCTTCGCCCCTTCACGAGCGAACACAACCGCCATGTCTCTCCCGATCCCTCGGCTCGCCCCGGTGATAACGGCCACTTTTCCATCAAGCTTTCCCATTCAAGCGCCTCCTCATCTGATTGTGACCAATATGGGTCATTCCATTTGGGTTGTTCAGACATTCTCTTTAGCCTGGTCGAAACTTGAATTAATCCGTTCGTCCTGAGCCTGTCGATGGACCTGCGGCCGGTGGTTCGACAAGCTCACCACGAACAGCATAGTTAACGCCGATATCTCAATCAACTACTAGTCACCCGCCGAGCCGAACAGTCGCATCCTCGCGGCGACCACGCTCTGCATCGCGTCCACGGCCCGCTCCATCACGTCCACCAGTTCGGGGCTCCCAGTCTCGGAGAACGATTCGACGAGGTAGTCCATGTAAGCCGCCCGTACCTCGGTGTTCACGTTGACCTTGCGAATCCCCAGCTCGATGCTTCGCCGCACCAGGTCCCCGCCGAGGCCGGATGCACCGTGCAACACCAACGGCGCCGACACGACATCCCTGATTGCCTTCAACCGCTCGAAGTCGAGACGGGGCTCAGACCGGTAGCGCCCATGGACGTTGCCGATGCACACCGCCAGCGCGTCGGCCCCAGTGCGCGCAACGAAATCGGCTGCTTGTGTCGGATCCGTGAGTTTCGCTTCGTATTCGGGAACGGTCAGCCCGTCCTCGGCGCCGGTCAGTCGCCCCAGTTCCGCTTCGACGACGCCGTCATTGTAATGGACCATCTCGGCGATGTCCCGCGTGAACTCGACGTTGGCTTCGAATTCGAGGTGAGAGCCGTCTGCCATCACCGATTTCAGCCCCGATTCCAGCCAGCGTTCGATTTCGTCTCGGGAGGTGCTGTGGTCCAGATGGACCGCCATGGGCACGCTCGCCGAGTTCGCCGCCTCGAGGCACATCGAGGCCAGCGGCCTTCCACCACGGCCGGTCGAGCCAGCCATGATCTGCAAAACCGCCGGACTGGCAGCCTCTTCGGCGGCCCCCGTCACGGCGAGCGCTCCCTCCAGGTTGTACACGTTGAATGCGCCGATGGCGAACCCGCCCCGTTCGGCCATCCCCAGCAGCGCTTTGGTGTTTGTCAGCAATCTCTCCCTTTATTGTTGAGCCCCCGCACAACAAGGCGCCATTCGCATCATCGATACATACTCGGACCAATCGAAATCGATCAAATACGGCCACTCGGACATGATTGCTGGCCGTAGGGGCGGGTTTCAAACCCGCCCGCGCTTTTCGCCTGCATTACAACCTTGTCAAAGGCAGTCACATAAGTCTCGTGTTGTTCAGCGCTAGTAGTTCCTCGCGATACGGAGCTGTTGCAGGGCCTTACCTCGGGCGGGTTTGAAACCCGCCCCTACGATTCCGAAGACATCGCCGACGCTAGACTGTCCTCCTGCAATTATCCCGATAGACCCGACGATCCGTGCCAACCCTCTACGTCCTCAACCTCGCCAACATCTGCGTCAACGCGTCGGCGCCGCCGACGTTGCCTGGAAACACTGCCAGCTTCAGACCCGGAAATCTGGTTTCGCGGCCGAGCTCCCACACCGGCGCCCCCGGAAACGCCTGACCCATGCCGACCGCCCTCGATACGCCTAATCCCTGAGTCGCCACGTTGCTGGCCGTGGTTCCCCCCTTGGCGACGACATACCTGGGCCTCTGCTCGACCGCCCTGACGATTTCGACGACTCCGCCGGCGATACGCTCCCCGATGGCCAGATTCTCAGACGCGTCGTCGCCCAGGACCTCGTTGCGACTCGTGTAGATTACGACATCCTGACCCCGCGTCAGACGCTCGTTGGCCCGATCCGCGACCCGGCGGATCTCCGGGCCGCATGACTCAGCCAGCAACCCCTGCACGTCGATCTCGACGCCGAAGACGTTTGGCGCCCGCAACAATTCGTCGAGCTGCCAGTTGGTCCTGGGAACATGCGAACCGACGACAAACAGGGCGCCGCCCGACTCCGGCAAGTCCAGGTCTGCGGCGGTCAACAGGGCTCGCCCTCTCTGCCCCAGCCTTGCCCGAAGAAACGACGCTGCCGTGCGATACAGGAACCGCTTGCCCTGTTCCTCAACGAGCAGCAGGCTCTGGGTAAGCACCTCGAGGTCGCGCATCGAGGCGGCGTTGACGATGCAGATCCGTCCGCCTTCGAGATCGGACAACATGCCGGTCACGCGGTCCGGACCGCCGACACGAAGATCGTCGATCGAGATGGACGCCACATCGGCGGCGCGAACCCGTCCGCCCGTCATCTCCTCGACCCACTGTCGCAAGTTGGAGGATCGATAACCGAACGCGGTGTCACGGGCGAACTCGGTCTCACCGGTGGGAATCAGCCACTCGCCTTCGGAAACGTAGTGCACGTCGTCGATCGTAAACCGCCCGCCTTCCAGGAAGAACGGAATCAGCATCCAGGCGTCGTGCCCTCCACCCAGAGCTTCGGCCAAAGCGTCCGACTCGCCCGGAAAGTGGCCGCGCAACGTCGAGTCCCCACGGCTGACGACGTCGATCCGTCTGCCCGTCCTGGCCGCCGCTTCGCGCAGATTCCGGCCCGCCTCGGCCGTGACGGCCTTCGCTTCCGCCAGCGGCATGCTCCTGGAGTTCGTAACCAGAAAGAGCGCGGGAGAATCGGACCCGAGCTCATCGACGATCGCATCCACCGACCAGTCCGTGAGAACGGCCACATCGTGCACGGTCTGGGTCCCAGTGGGGTCGTCGTCCAGGACCGCTAGCTTCGCCCCGGCCCTGGCAAGACAACGCCGGATTTCCGGTATCGGGTCGTCGGGCCACTCGTCCGGAAGCGAGCCGAGCGTCTCGGAAAGCGGCAGGCGAGAAGTCGTCAAATGTGCCCTCGCCCTCCGGTCATTCTTGAAGCTGAGGTGTCGCGCGGGTCGTCACTCCCTTACCCCAGGCATGACGCGATTCTCGGTTGGCGCACGGACAATGTCAAGCCGGGACCTCGTCACATTCAGAGTCTCCGCGAGTGGCCGGGACGCCGGCGGGCCGGGTCTGGGCATCGAGATCAAGGAACGAGCGTTGACGCGACTCGCGGAATGAGTTCTGCCAGTAGCTCCACGATCCTTCGCCTCTGCCATCGCCTAATCGAAACCCGTGTGATACACTCGCCTGCAACCTGATTTTGAGTGGAGGGACGCGTTGAGGCTACCAGTCCTCTCCGTCGCGTTCGTCATAGGGGTCCTGCTCGGACTTGACCTCGGCGTCGATCCATGGGCAGTGGCCCTGTTCCTGCTGGCCGGAGCGCTCCTGGTCCCGTTGGCCGTCAGGATGCGATGGCGCATCTTGCCCGTGCTGGCGGTTCCGTTCCTCATCGCCGGAATTCTTCGGGCCTCGGTCGACGACACTGACGCCGCGCGCTCCTTGGATCAATTCCACGATAAGCGCGACCTGGTCGTCGAAGGTGTGGTGACTGGCGACCCAAGCGCGGCGGGACGAGCAACGAGCCTCAGGCTCGCGGTCGAACGGGTGCGGGCAGACGGTGAAGACGCCGGTTGGGTCGAAGCCAGCGGTGATGTGCTGGCACTGGTGAGCGAAACCACGGACATCGCAGTTGCCAGAGAGAAGCCGTTTTTCCGATACGGCGACCGGCTGTCGTTGACCGGCACGCTGACCCCTCCGCGACGATTCGACGTAGCCCGATGATACCTTCGGCCGCGACTCAGGATCACCGATGGCCGATGAAACAATAGAAGACCCTTTGCTGCACGGCCGCCGGTCACTCGCCGGTTCCCATCTGCGGCGCGCCCGTCAAGAATCGACAGGGAACAGGGAGAGGAGCGGAGTGACACAACGTACACGGCAGGATTTCGCACCGGCCGGTTCGGGCGCCAGGCGAAGAGGATACACTGTTGGCGACGAGGCAGTGCGGGCCGGGATGCCTCACCGCGGTTTAATATAGGGATGCCGGGCCAAGGGATTTGCAGGTTTAGCACTAAACGAAGAGGCAGATATGAGTCGTGAACGTAGTGAAGAAATTATGCGTCGTTACCTCAACGAGGTGCTCATCGAGAGGAAGCTCGAGGTCATCAAGGAGATTGCCGCCGAGGACATTTGGGACCACACGCAGCCAAAACCAGGCCGCGAGGGCTTCGAGAAACACGCCGGCGGTTTCCTCGCCGCCAGACCGAACGTAAAGATTGTCATCAACCACATCCTCGCCGACGAGGACACGGTTGTGGGCGTCTGGACCTGGTGGAACGTGGAGGAGGCGGAGTTCATGGGCATTCCAGGTGGACGCGAAGTGGTGTGCCGTTGTGCCAGCATCTTCAAAATACGTGACGGCTTGCTCGTCGACTATTCGCTCATAGCGGTGACGAAGACCACTTCGGAGCCCGTCCAACAAGGGGGAGGCACCAATATGGTGTAGCAGCAGTCGGCGGTCGGCAGTCAGCGGTCAGCCGTCAGCCGTCAGCGGTCAGCAGTCAGCGATCGGCAGTCAGCGGGCAGCGGTTAACGGGCAGCGGTCAGCAGTCAGCGGTCGGCGGTCGGCAGTCAGCGGTCAGCGGTCGGCAGTCAGCGGTCGGCAGTCGGCAGTCAGCGGTCAGCAGGTTCGTGCCAAGTTCGACCAGTCTGCCGCCAATCGGTCCATCACGCTTTGCTGGCGCCGGCGCTGATCAGGCGC
>CAZPQQ010000019.1:0-47545 GCA_964588665.1 uncultured Dehalococcoidia bacterium
AAGTGCCGAAATACGATGTGATCGCCAGAGACCGGCCGGACGGCCCCGTGTTGTTTGTCGGCTACGACAAGATTCAGGGCCAGCAGTTGGACCAAGATTCGCTCCCCGTTCAAGCGCAGCGACGACCACTGGCTCGAGACATCGGCGAGCTGCTCTCCGCCCTCCACGGCATTCCGACGGACGGCCTGGCGGCGGCGAACCTGGCGCCCGTGACCGCGGGCGATTGGCGGTGCCAGTATCAGGCGATGTTCGGGCGTGCGCAGAGCGATGTGTATCCTCTGCTCAACGCCGAGATACGGAGCGCAGAGTCGGCGTTCTGGCACGAGTTTCTGGATGACGACGACAACTTCTGGTTCACGCCAGCGCTCATCCACGCGGACCTCAGCCCCCAAAATATCATCTGCGATTCAGAGCAATGCACGGTGGCCGGCGTCATCGACTGGGAGGACGCTCAGGTCGGAGACCCGGCCATGGATATCACCGGCGTGTTGGACGAAATGGGCGGGGCGTTCGCGAACGATGTGCTGGAGCACTACGCTGGGAACACCGACCAGCGCCTGCCGAAGAGGGCTCGCTATTACGCGCGGGTGGTTCCGTATCACCACATCTGGTTCGGCCAGGAGACCGGCGCGACGGTTCACGTGCAGCAGGGACTGAGGCGCATCGGGTCTCACACTGTGGTCGATTGAGGCAGGGACATTAGAGACGCAAGGGACGCAAGGCCGGGTGAATTCTGCATAACATGCAAGCGGCCGAAGGAGGCGAGGCATGAAGATCATGATCGGGGGCGATCAGGCGGGCTTTCCGTTGAAGGGGCCGGTGACCGAATTCTCGGAAGCAGCGGAGCGTCGGATCGGCCATCGCAGACAACAGGAGGGCACGAATCAGAATCGATGAATACTGACCATTACCGGCGCCTGGTAGAGGATCGCGCGCCGGGCATCGACATACGAACCTGCGAGTCCAACGTTGAGGGCTGGGACTCACACGTGCTGGAGGTGAACGGGGAGCTTATCTTTCGCTTTCCGCGATGGCCCAATGCCGCCCAGAACGTCGAGAAAGAGATCGCGCTTCTGCCGTTGCTGGCTGCCGCCTTGCCGGTCCAGGTTCCAAAATTCGATTTGGTCGTGAGAGACCGACCGGACGGACCCGTGGTTTTTACGGGCTACGATAAGATCCAGGGCGAGCCGCTGAGCAAGGCTGTCCTCCAATCGCCGTCGAAACGCCGATCGCTGGCTCGCGAAATAGGCGAGCTGTTGACGGCCCTCCATCGCATGGCGTTTGAAGGACTGGAGAAAGCTCACGTGGATCCGGTGTCTGCCGACGGTTGGAGGCAGCACTACCGGGATCTGTTCGACCGTGCTCAGCGCGAGGTGTTTCCACTGCTTAGTGACGATGCGCAACACACTGAGTCTGCCGTCTGGCAAAGATTCCTGGGCGACGACAACAATTTCCGGTTTGCGCCTGTTCTCATTCATGCGGACCTATACGCGCTGCACATCATCTGTGACCACGAAAAGGGCAGCGTGGTCGGGATCATAGACTGGGCGGACTCGCGAATTGGCGATCCCGCCCTTGATATCACGGCTTTGTTGCTCGATGTCAGCGAAGAGTTCACGCGAGAGGTGCTGGACTCATACGTGGGGAACTTCGATCAGGGCCTGATGTCCCGAGCTCGTTTCTATGCCCGGGTGGATCCGTTTAACCAGGTTTGGTTTGGTCAGAGGAACGGCATTCCGGATTTCGTGCGCGAGGGTCTAGGCACCATCGAGGACAACGCGCGAATCGGGTAAACTCGTGAAGCCAGGCGACGTAACGTGCCCCAAAGTCCATAAGGTTGCGCATGACTCAAGGAGACAAAACATGAGAATCGTGATCGGGGGCGATCAGTCGGGATTTCCTTTAAAGGGCCCGGTGATCGAATTCCTGGAGGCGAGAGGACATCACGTGGCCGACGTTGGCGTGCACGCCGCCGATGAGGACGCCGACTTCCCCGACATCGTGCAAGAGATATGCGACCGGATCAAGAGCGGAGCCGCCGATCGTGGGATCATGGTGTGCGGCACGGGCGTCGGGGCGGCCATCGCGGCGAACAAGGTTCCGGGGATCAGGGCCGCGCTGTGCCACGATGTCTACTCGGCCCACCAGTGCGTTGAGCACGACGACGTCAACGTCCTTTGCATGGGAGCGCAGATCATCGGGAACAAGCTCGGCGAGGATATCCTCGCCGCGTTCCTCGGCGCGACGTTCAGCACCGACGAACGCTTCCGCCGCCGCGTGCACAAGCTCGCCGGCATGGAGCGGCACGCGGCTCGGGAGCTGGCGGACGAGGAGTGACACGACGGGCGACGCGCGTCGGCCTATCCCGTGGGAGACACAGTTGATTGCCGGAGGCTAGATGCTTCGCTCGGCTCAGCATGGCGATGCTTTCCCGCCATTCTGAACCTTCCGCAGAAGGTGAAGACTCTCAAACTGCGCGGGAAATCATGTGCTGGCCCAGCGCCCGTTACCCCGTGTACCTGATGATGCCTCGGCCGTCCTCGCCGCGGGCTAGGGCGTCGAAGCCTTCGTTGATCTGGTCCAGGGTGTAGGTGCGCGTGATCATGCTCTCGACGTCGATGAGTCCGCGCAGGTAGAAGTCCACGATCTTGCTGAACATCTCGTGGGGACTGACCGAGCCGTAGTAGCTGCCGACCAAAGTCTTCTGGTTGCGCACGAGATCGACGATGTCGATGGGCGCGGTGTCGCCGACCGGGGCGAGGCCCACCTGGACCGCCGTGCCACCCTTGCGCAACGCGCCGACCGCGGCGGCGGTTGTCTCGGAGCCGCCGAACGTGTCGAATGCCATGTCGACACCGCCGCCGGTGAGCTCGCGGATGGCCTCGACCGCGTCGACCTCCCGCGAGTTCACGACGTCGGTGGCGCCGAACTTGTACGTGAACTCCAGCTTGTGATCGAAGATGTCGACGGCGATGATCCGGCAGGCGTTCATCAACTTCGCCCCCTGGATCGCGCTAAGCCCGACGCCGCCGCATCCGAACACGGCCACCGTGGCGCCCGGCCGGATCGCAGGCGAGTTGATGACAGCGCCCACTCCAGTGGCCACGCAGCAGCCCATCAGCGACGCCACGTCCATCGGAACCCCGTCGGGAATTGGGTGGCATGCCTGCTGCGGCGTGACCATGCGCTCGGCGAACACCCCCAGCTTGGCCATCTGGTAGATGTCGGCGCCGTCCTTGTGCAGGCGGGCCGTCCCGTCGAACTGGTTCGCGCCGGTCTCGGCGTTCGAGTCGCACAGGTTGGGATAGCCGGAGCGGCACATTCGGCAGTGTCCGCAATTGGACACGAATGACATGATGCACCGATCGCCGGGTTTGACGCGGGTCACGCCCGGTCCGACCTCCTCGACTGTGCCGGCGCCTTCGTGCCCGAGTACGACAGGCATCGGCATAATTGCGGCGCCGTGCATGATGTGGATGTCGCTGGCGCAAAGACCGGCGGCGTCAGTCCGAACGAGGACCTCGCCAGCCTTGGGCGGGTCCTGCTCGATCTCTTCGACCACCAATGGTTGATTCGCTTCGTAGAGCACCGCTGCCTTGACCATGTCGCGTCTCCAAGATCCGGATGTTTCGCGCTATTGCGTTGCGCCTGCTTTCGACCCGTCAACGCTATGGACAGCCATGGCGTGCGTCAAGTTGACTGACCGGTCGCGCTTGGCTATAGTCGGACCCTACGGACGCACGCGCGTTGCGAAAGCGGAGACTTCACACCACCTGGCAGGGGGCGCCATGACTACTCAACAGGGCGAGTCCGAACGAGTCCGCGGATACCTGCTCTCACAGGGCGAACGGTACACGTTCGCGGAGCTGTGGGTTAGGTTCGTGAAAGCCAGGTTGGATCTGATTGACGCCGCAGCGGGCGTCAGCGACGAACAGGCCGCGTTCAAACCAGACCCAGACGAGTGGAGCATCCTGGAAGTGCTGAGCCACGTCGTCACGGTCTCGGGTCGGGTGTCAAGACTTGTCGAAACCCTCGCCAACGGAGGGACACGAAGCGCCGACGACGTCGAAGATCAACAAGACCACGAAGTCGAATCCATCGACCGGCTCCGGACCCGATTGCTGGCAGACTCGATCACATGGAGCGCGATGACCGAACGGCTTCCCGAGCCGCCATCCTTTGACGCGACCTCCAGCCACTTCGCGTTCGGAGAGTTGCACGCGAGGGCGTGGTACCTGTTCCAGCGAGTTCACGACATGGACCACATAGGTCAGATCGACAAGAACAAACAAACGCCTGGCTATCCATCTGACTGAAGCCGTGAGCACTCCCAGGCGGCCGCGGCCGAGATCGATTCGAACGAGAGCGAGTCGTGGCGGCAAGTGCCTGGGCCGAAACGCGCGTCTACGGGCAAAGAGAATCGGTTGCAGGGAGAGTGACGAGGAGAGGTACGATGACTGAATCACGCACGCAGGCGGCGCTCCCCGGCGCCGACTTCCACCTGCTCAAGTCAAATATTGCGGACGACGAGTTCGAAGTCTCAGTCGCGGAGCTCCGCAACGAGCTCGAATCGGGGAAACGACTCCTGGTCGTTTACATGCTCGATGCGAACCTCATATTTGCGTCGGTTGTCCAGACCGCCTGGTTGATGATGTTCGCCAGACAGTTGCCCGAAATGATAGTTGTGGGAATTGGACGCCCTGTAGGTTCCATATTGGCTGATCCCGTAGCGACCCAGAAGTACGTTGATCTCAGAACGTGGCACCTGACGCCGACGGCGGAATCGACCGGAAGGGGAGGGGGCGCCGAGAAGTATTTGGGGTTCATCCGTGATGAACTCATCCCATTCGTCGATTCCAACTACCCAACCAATCCCGAGGACCGAACGCTGTTGGGCGGGTCATTGAGTGGTCTGTTTTCACTCTACGTCCTGCTGCGTCGTCCCGAGGCCTTCAATCGCTACGTCGCTGGCAGTCCGGCTCTGGGTTGGGATAATGCCGTGATCAACCAATACGAACGAGAGTTCGCGGTGGGTCGCTCGTCGCTTCCGGTGAAACTGTTCACGTCGGTCGCCTCGGATGAACCTCCGATTGTGACAGGCGTGGAGGAGATGGTCGAGACGCTGAAGGGCCGAAACTACGCGGGCTTGGAACTCACCCTCGACAAATTTGACGGCGAGACGCACGTGTCTGTCAGCGGCCACACAATGAGCCGGGGTCTCCGAGCCGTCTTCAAGGACGGCTGACACGAACGGACGCCGGGCATCTGAAGAATGAATGACATGGTTTGCCGCTGGGCAACTGAACGCGAATCGAGGCATCTATTCTATGCGTATAGCAGTCAGCAACAGAAGCATCGCGTCGGGAGACTGGGAGAGCGTGGCCACGTTTGCGGTCGAGGCCGAGCGTCTGGGCATCCACTCGATCTGGACCAACGAGGCGTGGGCCTACGACGCCGTTACTCCGCTGGCTTTCCTCGCCGGGCGGACGAGCCGTATCGGGCTCGGAACCGGCATCGTGCAGATCGGCACGCGAACGCCCGCGAACATGGCGATGACGGCGTTGACTCTCGCCTCGATGTCCGGCGGTCGCTTCTTGCTCGGCCTGGGAACCAGTGGACCGCAGGTGATCGAGGGATGGCACGGAGTGCCATTCGCGCGACCGATTCAGCGGACGCGCGAACTGATCGAGGTATTCCGTTTGGCGGTGTCGGGCGAGCGTGTCTCCTACGATGGGCAGATCTACCAACTGCCGTTGCCCGGCGGCGAGGGCAGGGCGATCCGCTCTGCCGCGATCCTGGCCGACGTGCCGATCTACATCGCGGCGCTGGGCCCTCGAAACCTGGAGCTGGCCGGAGAGTTGGCCGACGGCTGGATGGGCGGCTCGTTCATCCCCGAATCGGATGAAGTGTTCCTCAAGCACATCCGGGCGGGCGCTGCAAAGGTCGGCAAGACGCTGGACTCGTTGGACCTCCACGTCCCACTCTCTGTCGAGTTCACCGACGACGTCGACGAGGTCGCAAAGCGTCACGCGAGGGGATACGGATTCACGTTCGGCGCGATGGGCTCGCTCGACAACAACTTCTACAAGAACGCCTTCGCTCGCCAGGGGTTCGAGGAAGAGGTCAACGAAGTCCAGCGATTGTGGATGGATGGCCGCCGCGACGAGGCTCGCGATTTGGTGCCCACGGAGCTCGCGCTCAAGGCCAACCTGATCGGCACTCCCGACATGGTCCGCGAAAGGCTTCGCGTCTACCGCGACGCCGGCATCACAACACTGCGAGCGGGTCTCCCCGGCGAGAGCATCGACGAGAAGCTCGCCACTCTGGGGCAACTGATGGAACTCGTCGACGAGGTCAACGCAGAGCCGCGGCCTTAGTACATGCTTGTGATATTCAGCGTCAACTAAGCCGTTCGTGGTGAGCCTGTCGAACCACCCGCCGCATGCCCTTCGACCGGCTCAGAGCCTGCCCTGAGATTTCCGAAGGGGCGAACGGGGCGGTGACCCTTCCGTTCCTGGCGTCTCTTCGGTCCCTTCGCCGTCGCCCTCTGCCGATCCCTCGACCCGTGACCGCACCTCTTGGACCTCGGCGCGGACGTTGGCCAGCAGTCGCTCCTCTTCCGCCTCCTCAAGCTCCATCGTCTTGAGGATCAACGCCGCCTCCGTCATCAATTGCCGCCTCACAGTGCGGTAGTCGGCGTCGTCGAGATTGCCGATGGCGTTTTCGAGCTCCGTGCTGCGCAGGCTGTCCACCGCGGCGTCCCAGCGCCGCATCAGGTCGGCCATTGGGGCGCTCTCGTCCTCGGCGAACTCGTCGCGGCCAATGCCTCGCACAAACGGGTATATCACCGCCGCCGCGGGAATCAAGCTGAGGACGAGCGCAATCGCAACGAGCATCGCGCTACGCCCTGGCGGTCCCGACGCCTGCTGGGATGCGCAGGCTAGCTAGAGACGGCTGGCGATGAGGCGTCAACGAGAACAGCGTCCCGAGCACCAGCAGCGGTCCGCTGGCCCACATCCACCAGACCATCGGGTTGATCAGGACGCGGAACACGGCCTCTCCGCCGTCCCTGAACTCTGACGGAACGATGTAGAAGTCCTCAATCGGCGTGCTCCGGATGGCGCCGCGGGTCGATGCGATGTTGAAGACAGGGTAGTCGGCTCTGAGCGCTTCCATGACCCCGACGTACTTGTCGCCGACGTACACCTCGAATTGCGCGTAGTCCTCCTCACGATCGCTGTACGACTCGTGCCTGGAGCCCGTGTACGTGAACGTGTACCGTCCGAGCGTCTCGGTCTGGCCTGGCGACATCGCGAAATCTCGCTGCGTGCTGTAGAACGACGACGCGGTCGCGCCCGCCACGAGCATGATGATCGACAGATGGACCACATACCCGCCGTAGCGAGGGCGGTTGGCCATGAGAAGACGGTAGAAGGCCGTCACAGGGCTCACGCCTCGGCGGTGTCGCGCTTTGGCGCCTCGGTGCCACTCGTGCAGTATCCCGACGACGACGATGGCGCACGTCATGAACGCGACCAGCGCCACCGGTTGCCTGACGCCGAGGATTGCCAATCCGATGCCAGTCCCTATCGCGGCGATGGCCGGAATGCGGAAAGTCTTCGCCAATCCGCGAATCGTCGCCCTTCTCCACGGCAGCAATGGGCCGACGCCCATCAGGAAGACGAGCGCCAGCAGCAGAGGACCGTTCACGCGGTCGAAGAACGGCCGGCCCACGGTTACGACAACGCCGTCTGCAATTTCGGAAAAGATTGGGTACACCGTTCCCCAGAGCGTGACGAATGCGACTGCAAGAAAGAGGACGTTCTGGGCCAGGAAGCCACTCTCTCGCGAGAGCATGGACTCAAGGCGACCCCTGCTTCGGAGGGTGTCCAACTTCCAGATGAATGCGGCAACCGAGCCAAACAGCGTCACCGCCATTGCCATCAAGAATAGCCAGCCCATCGTCGACTCGGCGAACGAGTGGACCGACGGGACCGGCCCGCCTCGGTTGATGAACATGCCGAGTTGCGCCATAGTGAATCCGATGATGATGATCACCATGTTCCACATTCGGAACATGCCGCGTCGCTTTTGGACCATGATCGAGTGCACGAAGGCGGTCATCGCCAGCCACGGCATGAGGGCGGAGTTCTCGACCGGGTCCCACGCCCAGTAGCCGCCCCAACCCAGAATCGTGTACGCCCACCATGCGCCGAGAAGCAGGCCAAGCGTAAGTATCACCCAGGAGATCATCCCCCAGATTCGACCCAGGTCCACCCATTCGTCTGAGCCGCCCCTCCCGGCGAGCAACGCGCCGATCGCTATGCTGAACGGCAAGGCGACCGAGATGAGGCCCGCCATCTGGACGGGCGGGTGTATGAACATCCCGAAGTGGACGAGGAGCGGGTTGATTCCCTGGCCGTCCATCGGGACGACCGCCAACCGCTCGAACGGGTTGGCGAGCAACACCATCACGCCAAGGAAGAACGTGAGCACGATGGCGAGGACGCCGGTGGCATAGGGCGTTGTGTATGGAAGGCGCCCGCGTATGCTGGCGACGGTTGCCACCGCCATCAACGCGAATATGACGCCCAAAAAGAGCATCGAGCCCGCGTTGCCCGCGTAGAATGCGACCCAAACGTAGGCGCGAGGCATTTCCAGGCTGCTGTTTTCGACCACGTACTTGACCGAGAAGTCGTTGTTTACGAACGCGTAAATGAGCGCTAGCGTGGCGACAAGCAGGAGCAACGGGACGCTGTACAGGCCGTACCGGCCGCTGACGACGAGCTCGGGGATTCGGCGGGTCACGCCCAAGAACGACGCCAACACCACGTAACCCGAGGCGATGAACGCTAGGGCCAACGCTATCTGTCCGGCGTCAACGATCATCGAATCGACCTCCGCTTAGGCCTGGCTGATATTAGGCCTTGCTGATAGGAAACGAGCATTGCCGTCAGGTCCGCCCTCAAACCGGAGGCCTCTCGTCCTGACGAGAAGATTCCGGTTCCAAGGCTGCTTCGATGCGCTGGAAATACTGGTTCCTCTCGTCGTCCGTCAAGTTCGATTCTTCGACCTCAGCCCGTTCCGAATCAGGCTTGGCCATCCACTTTATCACGAGCAACATCACGACGCCCGCGATCAGAACGGCCACAGGCGGGACGATCCACGCCGTCAGGTCAATACCGCTTCTGGGAGGCTCCAGCAACACGCTCGGCCCGTATCGTTCGACGAAGAAATCCTGCACCTGATTCTCGGTCCAGCCCTCGGCCAGCTTGTCCGCCACGATCCCTCGCATCTGAACGGCGAGGGCGTTTTGCGACTGATCGATGGACTCGCCGGGACACACGGGGCACATTATCGTCTTGTTGAGCTGCAGGGCGCGATTCTCCAGCTCCGGGACCTCGCCCGCGACGCCTCCGGTGCATGCCAGGGCGAACATCAGCAAGCTTGCCGCCAGCGGTGCCCAGGTCGGGACGCCACGATAAAAAGGAAACCTAAAGCGCAACCGAACGCTGCGGGCAGGTTTGAAACCCGCCTCTGCGAATGGCGGCCGACGCCTGGTTCGATGTGCTGCTTTAGGCACGAATAACGCCTCAGTTTCCAGTGATGGATCATTATACCTGGATTCGACTTCCGGAGTGGCGAAATCATCGGTGCGGGTTCGTGTGTCGGGTGCTATAATTCGGCGGAAACCTCGGATCGCTGAATCCACGCCTGCTCGTGCCGCGGGCGCCAAGACTGAATTGTCACTTGAGAGGGGCTTCGAATGGCCGTCCTGTACGTAGCATCGGACCGACCCGGCGCCGGGAAGACCTCACTGTGCTCCGCGCTCGCGCTGTTGTTGAGGCGGCAGGGACAGCGGGTCGCGGTCTTCAAGCCCATCGCCGATTCGGGATCAGACCCCGATGCGGCGACCTATCGGGTCCTTCTCGACCAAGACACTGACGGTTGGCCTATCTCTTTCGGCAGTGAATTGTTCGCCGATTCGGTCGCCCAAGCTTCTGGTGCATTGAGCGTCGTCTCCGGACAGGCCGATCACGTGATCGTGGAGGCCGCCGGCGCGATGTCGGCGCAGGACACGACGAAGTTGGTGGATGCCTTCGACGCGAAAGTGGTCGTCGTGGTCGGGTATCGACCTGAAGTGACCGCGTCAGCCCTCAGCCCCTGGACCGATTCGCTTAACGGCCGTCTGTCTGGCGTCATCGTAAATAGCGTCACGCGCTACGCCGGGAACACCGTCGCCGAGGGCTTGGCGCCTTCGCTCGCTGAGGCTGGATTGACCCATCTCGGCTCGATTCCGGAAGATCGGACTCTCCTGGGCGTCAGCGTCGGCCAGCTCGCCGATCATCTGGGCGGCAGGTTCGTGGTCGATGACCCGGACACGTCGATTTTGGTGGAGCGCCACCAGGTCGGCGGAATGGGCTTGGACCCGAGCAAGCTCCGGTTTGCCGCCGAATCAGACAACGCCATCATCGTAAGAGGAGACCGGCCCGACATACAGATGTCGGCGCTGAGCGTGCCGGTAACATGCCTTGTCTTGACCGCTGGCATCGACCCAATCGAGTACGTGAAGTACGAGGCCGAGCGCGTGAACGTCCCCGTCATGGTGGTGGAGACAGACACCACAGCCACGATGGACGCCCTTGAAGGCTTGGTCGAAGGAGCGTCTTTCGACCACCTGCGGAAACTGGAGCGCTTTGCCGACCTGGTCGAACAGCATGTCGATCTCGCGGCGATCACGGCGGCCTTGAACAACGACGGATGATCGACGCCTATCTTGACACGAATGGACGGCCAAAGTAGTGTGTGGGCACACCGACGAAACGAGGTTGTGGCATGAGAGAGAAACTGGTCAGCCTTGAACAGGCAATCGGAATCGTCAAAGACGGAGACCAGGTTGTCTTCGTAGGGGGCATGGACTGGACGCCGATGGCGGTGATGCGCGAGCTCGCCCGGCGCGGTGTCCGAGGGCTGACGGCCATGGGAGTCGTCGGCGGCGCCATGAACCTCGACTTTCTTCTCGGCGCCGGAGTCGCTGACACCGTCGAGACGTGCAGCCTCGGCTTCGATACGTACAGCCGGGTTGCGCCCAACTACGACAGGCTTCAGAAGGCCGGCGAAATCCACATGCTCGACAACACTTGAGGCGTCCTCTACACGATGATCCAGGCTGGATCAATGGGCGTCCCCTTCGTATCGACACTAGGATATGCCGGCACCGACATTCTGGAACGGCGGCCAGCCGATTTTCGCATCATCACCGATCCCTTCGAGCCTGACGAGCGAATCGTCGTCGCCAAGGCGATCAACCCCGACATCGCCATATTCCACGGCCCCAAGGGTGACAAGTACGGCAACGTCTTGGTACAGCCTCGCGGCGAAGAGTTGATGCTGGCCCAGGCGTCTCGCAGGGTGATCGTGTCCGTCGAGGAGATCGTCGACGAAGTTGGGCCCGATTCACCGGACGGCTGGTTCATCCCGGCGATCCACGTGTCCGCGGTCGTCCACGCACCGTACGGCGCTCACCCAACCTCGGCGCCCGGGTTCTACGACGCCGACGAATCGCTCATCGAGGAGTACGTCGAAGCTTCCAGGACTCAGGACACGTTCGACGCATACCTCGAGCAGCAAGTCCACGAGGTCGAGTCGCACGAGGGGTACATGCGGCGCATGGGATTGGCCGCTGCCGAGGCCGTCTCGAGTTGAGTTCAGGGTTCGACCTTGGACCTGAGGAGAGACTGGCGATCCTGCTCTCCCGTCATGTGCACGACTGGGAAACCTCCGCCTGTGGCGCACTGAGCTTCATCCCCGCCACCGCGATGCTGCTGGCGCGAGAAATGCACGCTCCGAACGTCGAGATCATCATCCTGGGCAGCAAAGAGTACTCGCCGTTCGTCTCGGGCAAGGACTTCCACTTCCTGGCCCAACGAGGCGAGATGGACCTCTTCTTCATCAGCGCCATCGAAATCGACAAGCACGGCAACTTCAACCTCCATGTCATCGGCGACAGAGACGAGCCGGACGTCCTGATGCCCGGACAGTACGGGACCGGTCTGCTTTATTACGCCGTGCCGCGCATCGTGATGTTCCGCACCGAGCACACGACTCGGACGTTTGTGGAGCAGGTGAACTACATCTCGGGCGCGGGAACGTCCCCGGAGGGCGTGCGACGCAGGACCCGCGAGGTGACGGTCGTCACCCCAATGGCGCAACTTCGATTCAACATGGAGACCAGGCTGATGGAGCTGGCTTCGGTGAACGAAGGCTTCACCGCCGACCAGGTCGCCGAAAACACCGGCTTCGACTTGGGAATCGACGGTCCTGTCGAGACGACGCCAATGATCACAGATGCCGAAGTCCGAGCGCTGCGAACGGCCGTGAAACCGCACATGATCGAGAGCGAGACCTACCCCGACGAGGCCGCTCGGTTCATTCGAAACCCTTGATCGCGGGATCGGTCACGTGCGCCCGAAGGCCAACCGGTCGCCGGGCGGGCCTTCGACAGGCTCAGGCCGAACGGAGACTGGTGTCTGGTCCTTGGTCAACCTGTGGAATTGCCTAGGTCCGCGTCGACAGACTCTGTTCAGGGTGTGCACGACCTAGTCCGCGTCCCACAATTCGCGGACGAACCAATGTTAAGCGTTGGACTTTTCAGGAGACCATCCATTGACCAAGATCGCTATTCTGGACGATTACCAGAACGTCGCGCTGGAGATGGCCGACTGGCGTTCGCTTCCGAGCGATGCCACCGTCGACGTCTATGCTGAGCACGTCTTCGACGAAGACCAGCTCGCCGCCCGATTGAGCGCCTACGACGTCATCGTCGCCATGCGGGAGCGCACTCCGTTTCCCCGCAGTCTGCTCGAACGTCTGCCTGATCTGCGGTTGCTGATTACGACCGGAATGCGCAACGCGTCGATCGACGTGGACGCTGCCACAGAGCTCGGCATCACAGTCTGCGGGACTGAAGGCCTCGGATACCCGACGGCCGAACTTACGTGGGGGCTGATCCTCGCCATCGCTCGACGTGTCGCCGAAGAGGACAAGGCGACCCGTGAAGGCCGATGGCAGGTCACCCTCGGCGAAGGGTTGAACGGCAAAGTGCTCGGCGTCATCGGCCTGGGCCGTCTGGGCTCCCAGGTTGCGGTCGTGGGCAAGACGTTCGGCATGGAAGTCATCGCCTGGAGCCAGAACCTGACTCGCGAACGTGCCGACGAGATTGGCGCCACGCTAGTCACAAAGGAAGACCTGCTGGCGCGGTCGGATTACGTGACGATACATCTGGTTCTCAGCGACCGCACGCGTGGCCTTTTGGGCGCTGCCGAGTTGAGTTCGATGAAACCGACGGCATATCTGATCAATACGTCTCGCGGGCCGATTGTCGACGAAGCCGCGCTCGTCGAAGCGGTTGGCGCCGGCACTATCGCGGGCGCGGGCTTGGATGTTTTCGACCAGGAACCGATGGCCGCCAACCATCCTCTGCGGAATTTGGAGAACACAGTCATCACTCCTCACATTGGATACGTCACAACGGAAACCTACGCAATCTTCTACGGGCACGCATTGGAGAACATTCAGGCGTTTCTCGCGGGCGGTCCGATCCGCACGATCAACCAACCGCGGGCAGCGCGATGATCGAAGGCGAAAATTCAGACGCGAGGCTTGATCTGCCTGCGATGCGGCAGGCCGGACTGCCGGAAATCGCGCACAAATCGGCCCTTGCGGGCTTCAACGTCCTCGACCTCAGCGACAACATCGCCGGAGCGTATTGCACCAAACTGCTCGCGGACCTTGGCGCAACGGTGGCGATGCTCGAAGCCCCTGATTCAGGTCACCCGCTTAGGCAGGCCGGGCCGTTTCCCGGAGACGAACCTCATCCCGAGAAAAGCGGGATGTTCATGTCCCTGTGTGCCAACAAACGTTCGATCACGGCCGATCCCTCGACGGCGCATGGCCGTCGCGCGGTGCTCCGGTTGGCGCAACGCGCCCACCTGATCGTCGAAAGCTTCGCCCCAGGCCGGCTGGCGCAACAGGGCTTGGGGTACGACGTTCTGCGCAGACTCAACCCCTCGGTGGTGCTGACGTCTATCTCTCACTTCGGGCAAACCGGGCCGTATCGGAACTGGCTGTCCAGCGAGATCGTCGACAACGCGATGGGCGGTTACATGTACTTCTGCGGCGACGCCCAACGAGAACCGTTGATGCTCCCGAACGATCAACCTCAGATCAACGCCGGCGCCCAGGCCGCCGCCGGGTCGTTGGCGGCGCTGTGGCATGCGCGGCGGGTTGGGCGCGGCCAGCAGGTCGACGTCTCAACCGTCGAATCCATGCTGTCCGCCCACGCGTGGACCGCAACGTCGTGGACCCACGAAGGAGTCGTGATGCGGCGCACGGAGCCCGATTGCATCAAGTGCGAAGACGGCTACGTGTGGTTCATGACCATGCGATGGGACCCGACCATGTTCGTCTTGATCGAACAGCCCGAGCTCATGGACGATCCCAGGTTCGCGGACCGACAAGGTTGGATCACGAACATCACGGAGTTGCGCGAGCTTGTTGCCGAATGGTGCTCCACCCGCAAGAAGGCGGACATATTCCGAGCGGCTCAAGAGCTCAGGCTGGCCTTCACGCCGGTGGACGACGCGGCTGACCTCGTGGCCTCCGAGCAACTCGCGTCAAGGCAATGGTTCAACGAGGTCCGACATCCCGTGGCCGGCGCCCAAATCCTGCCCGGCTTTCCATACAAGCTAGGGTCCACGCCAGCCGCCATGCGAAGCCCGGCGCCGCTGTTGGGAGCCGATAATGGCATGGAATTCGATCGACCCGATGCGGGCCACGTGTGGACCACAAGGTCTTCGGTCGAGCCGGAGAGGTTCCTGGGCGCTTCGTTGCCGTTGGAAGGGATCAGGATTCTCGAAATCACCGCCAATTGGGCAGGACCGCTGGCGGGCAGGTACCTGGCGGACCTCGGCGCCGAGGTGATCAAGATCGAATCGCCGGACCGCCCGATGACACGCGGCGGGAGATACCCGGGAGGGGACCCGTTCAGGCGCCACTACAACCGCGCCGGATATTTCAACAAGATGAACCGGAACAAATACGGCATCACCCTTGACCTCAATTCCGACCGCGGCAAGGAGCTGTTTCTCGAGCTGGTTTCCAGGTCCGACGTCGTGCTCGAAAACAACAGCCCTCGCGTCATGCGTAACTTCGGGTTGGATTACGATGTACTCAAGCGGGCGAACCCGGAGATAATCATGGTCTCGATCTCGGGGTTCGGTCAGACCGGCCCTCAGAGAGATTACGTGGCGTACGGCGCCAACATCGAGGCGACGTGCGGTCTCGCGGCGACGATGGGCTACCCGGACGATGAGCGGCCCTACAGGACCGCGCTGTTCTACGCCGACCCTGTCACCGCCGTTCACGCCGCCGTCGTGATCCAGGCTGCCTTGCACCACTGCCAACAGGGCGGCGGCGGTCAATTCATCGACATGTCTCTGAACGAAAACGGCATCGCCTTCTTTCCTGAAGCGGTGCTTGAGTACACCATTGCCGGCAGAATCGCCGAGCGTCGAGGCAACCGGCACCGGATATTCGCCCCCCAAGGTTGCTATCCATCTGTGGGCGACGATGCCTGGGTTGTGTTGTGCGCCGGAACGGACGACGAATGGGCCAAGCTGGCGACGGCCGTCGGTCGCCCGGAATTGGCGGGTGACGCACGTTATGCGACGGCAGCCCATCGACGCGAGCGCCACGACGAGCTCGACGAGCTGATCGCCGAGTGGACGTCAAGATACGACCACAACGAGGCGGCCGCGCTTCTCCAGGCCGCCGGCGTTCCGTCCGGTCCGGTTCTGGCCAACTGGGAGCTGGTAAGCAATCCGCACTTTCACGAGCGCGGGTTCTACGTGCCCGTGGAGCACCCGGAGATGGGCGTATTTCAGTATCCGGGGATGCCGTGGCGCCTGTCAGAAACTCCTGGGGACGTCCGAATGGCATCGCCGTGCTTTGGCCAGCATAATCGACTCATCCTGCAAGATCTGCTCGAGATGACAGACGAAGAACTTGCTGACTTGTACAAGGACAGAGTGATTGCCGACGACCCTCCGGAGGACCTGCCCGGACCGGTGAGGTTCCCGAGGTAGAGGCGCCGCCTGCCGGACTTCGACGCCTGCTTGCCGTCGACGGAAGGCCCGAACCGCGCTTCCCAATCATCACGTGCGCGAGCGTCCGCGCATCAGGGAATCCAGCGCGTGATCCAATCGAACGTCCAGTTGCCGCCGATGGCCGATATCCAAGTCCCTCCGAGCGCCAGCAAGAAGTAGCGCGGCACGCGCCCCACCACAACCGCCGTGACGTATCTCAGCATGGGGTAGCTGGCCGCCGGAGCCACAAGTCGCATCGGGTAAAACGGAATCGGCGTGAACGCGAACACCACAATCGTCCACCAGGGCCGTCGATTGAAGAGTCGCACCGCTTTCACCACGGGTTTGGCCCGCTTGACCGATTCGAGCCGATCCATCTGAAATGCCCTCGTAAACAGCATGTGATCTATCACCGAGGCGATCGCCGTGGCCAATCCGCCCACGAGGGCGACCCAGATCGGGGCGTAGATCAGGCCGGCGGCGATTACGGCCGGCTCGTGCGGCAGCCAAAGAAAACTGTTGCCTGGAATCGAGTACCAAAAGAAACTCGCAAGTTTCCACCAATCCGGAAGGTACTTCCACATGAGCCAAGTGCTTAAGATTGCCGGCACGATGACGGCAGCCGTCAGGAGCAGCGTGCGTCGCTCAATCAGAGGGGGTTTGGGCGCGTCGCCCTCTACCACAAACTGCTGCCGCTGACCGATCTGGTGGCTGCCAGATCAAGGGAATCCGCGATGGTCGAAAAGACGTCGACCGTGCGCACCGGTCCGTTGGCGGTGAGCGGGCGATTGCTCAGCACGGGGACCATCATGTGCTCTCGTCGCAGAGATCCGTGTGAGGATCGGTGTTCCGGCCATTCGCGCCAACCCCTCAGATCGTACCCGGGTTTGGACGTGACCACGATGTCGCCGGTGCGCTGGCTGGTGAACAGTTGCCAGAGTTGTTCCAGCGCGTCCGGGAACTCGGTGTCGACCGTCATTCTGAGTGCGTCGGTCCTGTCTACCGTTGTGTGTGGAAGTCCAAGCTGAAGCGGGTCGGCGCCGTCGAAGCTGTACTCGTAGTGGCCGTCGTTTCGGCCAACCAACGCGGTTCCTGAGCCGGAATCTACCTTGATCGAACCGTTACTGTCGCGATATGCCGTCCACTCAACTTCGGGCCGTTGAGCGAGCGCGGACAGCAACGGCTTGTGCGCGCTCTCCAGCTCATCGCCCGTCAAGGGCCGCTCCCATTTGCCCTCGTACGAAACGTAGACATTGGCGAACGAGTTGCCTGAAACCGCTATCGCAGCGTCCGCCTTGCTCCGGAAGATGTTAGGGTGCTCGAATACGTCGTAGCCAAGCTCGGACACCAAGCGGCTCAAGTCCAGATGTTCAGTCGTTCGCGAATGACCGTGGTCGCTCACGATCATCAGGTGTGTTTTGTTCCACGCGCCCAGCTTTGTCAGGCACTCCACCAAGGTGCCGATGGCGTCGTCGATGCGTCGGTAGGCATCAAATGTGCGTTTGTGCTGCGGACCTCGCGCGTGAGACGCTGAGTCGACGTCGAGCAACGGAACGAAGATGAACCTTGGCAGGTTGCTTGCTCTGCTGCGCAGAGCGCTGAGAAGGCTCCTCATGACCAATTTGTCGATGAAGTCAGCCCGCTTGAGGTAGTGCGACGCGAACATCCAGGGCCGGGACAATTTGAAGAAGCGATTGAGGCCGTTGGAGAGCCCTCTGTGGATGTCGCTCCTAAACGCCATCGAATCGGGGCAGAGCTCGAACAACGTCTCCAAGGTGTCCGGCAGGTCGCTGTTCAGTTTGGTGTGGGCCGCGCCAACGTAGGTGCGCTGGCCCGCGTCGAACAGATGCCCCGAGGTGAACTTCGCCTTGTCCAGCCACCGGATGCCGGGGATGTTTGCCGTGCCGGGGTATTGCCCAGTCAGCATAGGCAGGTATGCGACATTCGTGACGCTCGGGAATACAGTCACCCCGTCATATTGCGAGCCCTCGCTGAGAATATAACGAGAGATGTTCGGGAGGTCGCCCGACCGAATCAGGTCACGAACGACGTCGTTTCTGAACCCATCCGCCAACACGACAATAGCGAGCTCTATGTCGCCAGTCCGAACCGCCGTCGTTGACAGCGTCTCGGCTGCGCCGGTCGCGGCCGGCTGTTCCGGATCAACAATCAATAGCGTTCCCTTGTGTACACAGGCGGAAGTCTCGCCTGCTAGGCGGATCTTTGTGCTCAATCTGCCGTTGTCGATATTTTCGAACGGCCCACGTGCGAGCATATACTATACTCGACGCCGCACAGAGATTAACACTGCTTTCAGGAACGGTCAAAAACGAATCCGAATTTCAGACGGCGCGGTCGGAACCACACGTGGCGACACAGGCGGCAGAGGTCCGTACGATTACCCCGACGATCAGCCCCGATGACGATAGCCCAGGCGCGACTGGTGTGATAGATTACGACCAGACAGATTCGGCTGCATCAGTTCGGTGTGCAGGCGATATTGGAGGTACGAACATGCAGCAGCAAACGCAAGGCCAGACGGCCCCGCAGTACAACGTGATCGGCACGCGGCCCATCCGGCACGACGGCTATGAAAAAGTCACTGGCAGAGCGCGATTCGGAGCGGACATCAACCTGCCCGGTACGTCGCACGGCAAGTTGCTGCGCAGTCCTCATGCTCACGCAAGAATCCTGTCCATCGACGCCAGTCGGGCGTTGCAGCTCCCCGGAGTGCAGGCAGTCGTGACGGCGCAGGACATGCCCGAGGTTTCCGCCGAGGTGAGCGACCAGGCCGAGGGCGTCATGGTTAACTACGGGTTCTACACCCGCAACGTCATGGCTCGGGAAAAGGCTTTGTACGTCGGCCATGTCGTGGCGGCTGTTGCGGCGACGAGTCCAAGCGTCGCCGAAGAAGCGCTGGCGCTCATCGACGTGGAGTACGAGGTGTTGCCCGCAGTCCTGGACGCGGAGTCAGCGCTGGCTGACGGAGCGCCCGCCGTGCACGAGCGATTGCAGACCATGGACAGTGTGGGCCGACGCGCTGGAGGCTGGGGCGACACCGGTGGGAAGACGAACCTCGCCAACCGGTTCGAGTTTCGGGTGGGAGATGTCGAAACGGCGTTCAGGGAAGCCGATGTCGTGGTCGAGGAAACGTTCAGCACGGAATCGGTTCACCAGGGATACATCGAGCCCCATGCGACGACGGCCCTGTGGGGCGGCGACGGCAACGTCACCGTTTGGGCGAGTTGTCAGGGCAGTTTCCCGTTCAGAGACCATCTCGCGACGATGCTGGATCTGCCGATGTCCAAGATCAAAGTGATCCCGACCGAGATCGGCGGCGGCTTCGGGGGCAAAGGGATGGGCGGCGTCTACGTTGAGCCGACTGCCGCGTTCCTTTCTCGAAAAACAGGTAAACCCGTGAAGATCGTCATGAGCAGGTCTGACGTCTTTCTTGGCACGGGTCCTGCCTCCGGAACGAACATCCGCGTCAAACTGGGCGCGACCCAGGACGGACGCATCACGGCAGCCGAGGCGCACCTCGTCTACGAAGCCGGGGCGTTTCCCGGCTCACCGGTAGGATCGGGCTCTCAAACGATGTTCGCAGCGTACGACATCCCCAACGGGCTTGTGGAAGGCGTCGACGTCGTGGTCAACAAGCAAAAGTCAGGCGCCTACCGGGCTCCGGGCTCGCCGGCTGCCGCGTTCGCTGGCGAGCAGGCGATCGACATGCTCGCCTTGGAGCTCGGCATGGACCCGATTGAACTCAGGCTGCTCAACGCGGCTAAAGAGGGCGCCAGGCGGATCGGTGGGCCGGCGTACTTGCGAATCGGAAACGTCGAGACGATGGAGGCGGTTCGAGACCACGCCCACTCTCAGACCAAGCTCGACGGACCGTTCCGAGGTCGAGGCGTCGCGAGCGGCGCATGGTTCAACGGAACCGGCCCAGCCAGCGCAATCGCGAGCGTCAACCCGGATGGCACCGTCAGCCTGACGGAAGGCACACCAGACCTTGGCGGCGCGCGTGTGGTGATGGCGATGCATGTGGCCGAGGTGCTGGGGATCACCGCTGAAGACGTCAAACCGGCCGTTGGCGACACTGACTCGATCGGATACAGCTCCGGCGCCGGAGGAAGCAGCCTGACCCACAAGATGGGCACGGCATGCTTCGAGGCCGCCCAAGACGTCAGGCGTCAGATGATCGAACGCGCGGCCCGTGTCTGGGAGGTGAGCCCGGACGACGTCGACTACGATGACGGCGTGCTCAAGCACAAGCAGGATTCGGAACTGAACATGACCTTCCAAGAACTCGCAGGTAGGTTGAATGGAACCGGCGGCCCCATCGTGGGTCGGGCAACCGTCAATCCCGGCGGCGTCGGAAACGCCTTCGCGTGCCACGTGGTGGATGTCGAGGTGGACCCTGCCACCGGCAAAGTGCAGGTCCTCCGCTACACGGCGGTGCAAGATGTCGGAAAGGCGATACATCCCTCGTACGTGGAAGGCCAGATGCAGGGAGGAGTAGTTCAGGGGATAGGCTGGGCGCTCAACGAAGAGTACTACTTCGGCGACGACGGGCGGATGCTCAACTCCAGCTTCCTCGACTACCGGATACCGACCGCGCTGGACCTGCCGATGATCGAAGCGGTGCTGGTGGAGGTTCCCAACCCCGGCCATCCATTCGGCGCCCGAGGCATCGGTGAAGTAGCGCTAGTGCCGCCCCTTGCCGCAATCGCCAACGCCGTCTCCAACGCCATCGGCGTCAGGATGACCTCGCTGCCGCTAACGCCGGCCAAGATTCGCGCCGCGATTGCCGCGAAGGATGGGGCGAGGGAGTAGCGACTGGCTAGCGAGTGTTGTGTGGAACTTCTAGCGACGCCTCTTCGGTCCCTGGCGTCTCTTGGGTCCCGTCCGCTCTGCCTCGCCGCGAAACCAGTCGGGCGATAACCTACCGCCGGAAGGTGATCTTCCTGAAGGCCTCAGCGTGCTGCATGCCCCTGCCGACGCCTCTGCCGCGACGTCCCTCGCGCATTCGGTCGACGAGCTCTTCGGCGGGTCGGCCCCCGGTCTGCGAGACGTGCGCCGCAAGTCCCTCGGCAGCCGTGACCAGATGATCGGTCACGTCGACGAAGTGGTCGGGCTCGGGGTGGCCCATAATCCAGACCTCGGCCACCTTGTGCGGCTCGAAGCCTTGCTCCAACAGTTCGGGGAATGTCATGTGGTCTCGGGCCGTGGGGAACACGGCCGCGAGAGCCGCCTCGCCTGCCGCCATGTGGTCGGGATGTCCGACGCCCCAGCCGCCGTCCAGGTTTCGCATCGGGTACTGGCATAGCACCACGTCGGGTCTGTGTCGTCTGATCTCTCGGGCGATGTCGCGTCGAACTTCGAGGGTCGGCTGTAGGTAGCTGTCCGGGTAGTCGAGGAAAACGACATCCTTGAGACCGAGCGCTTTACCCGCGTTGACCTGCTCCTGTCGTCGAGTCGCTGCCAGATCTTGCTGGGAAACCTCTCGGTCGCTGCTTCCCTTCGAGCCGTCAGTGCACATCACGTACACCATCTCCCACCCCTGGGCGCACAGCTTGGCCACGGTGCCTGAACAGCCGTATTCCGCGTCATCTGCATGAGCCACTACGACCATTCCTCGTGAAAACTTTTCCTCTTCCGTCATCTACGGTTCCCTCCCTGCCGGAAAATCGAAGACGGCCACAATTCATGGCCGTCTAAGAAAATAGTCTAGCGGTTGCGAGCCGCCGTGTGCAACAGAATCGTCAGCCGTCAGTCCAGCGCCCCGGCCAGGCGGAGCATGCTGTCGGAGGACAGCACCGCGTCGGTGGCTTGTTGAACGGCGTCGAGGACCGGCGCGGGGTAGACTCCGATGAAGATCATCGCCAGGAACAGCACGCCGAGGACCCCGACGGCAAGCCGCGGAGCGTGGATGCGAGACGAGTCCGCCGGCTCCGAAATGTATATGACCCTGATCACGTTCAGGTAGTAGTACAGTGAGATCAGGCTGGTGAATATTGCCAGTCCCGCCAACCACAGCAACCCCTGCGTCGCCGCGGCGTTGAACAGGTAGAACTTCGAGACAAATCCGGCGAATATTGGCAGCCCCGCAAGCGAGAACAGCGCGGACGTCAGGACCAGCGCGACGAAAGGTGAGCGCTGGGCCAATCCTGCCAGGCCGTCGATGTCGTCCTTGCCGGTGGCGTTGTAGACGATCGCGACGGCCCCGAACGCGGCCATGTTGGTGATTCCGTACGCGACCAAATGGAGCATCAGCGCGTTTGTCGCCACATGAGAAAACTGAAGTTGGAAGACGCCGTTCGGATTGACGGCCGCCAGCGCCGCGACGCCGACCAACAGATACCCGACGTGGCCGATGCTGGAGTACGCCAAAAGGCGTTTGATGTTGCGTTGAGTCAGGGCCACGAGGTTGCCGAGCGTCATCGTCAGCGCGGCCAGGATGATGACGATGAGCTGCCAATCCGCAACAGCCGGCATGAGCGCAGCCGTGAAGAATCTGATGATCAGGGCGAACGCGGCCGCCTTCGATCCGACCGCCAGATAGGCCGTCACGGGGATTGGCGCGCCCTCGTAAGCGTCCGGCGCCCACATGTGGAATGGGACGGCCGCCACCTTGAATCCTAAGCCGGCGATGATCAACACGAGCCCGACTATCAAGCCGGGCGAGAGCTCCCCGGAGGCCGCGAGCGCCTGGCTGATCTCGTCGAACCGCGTCGTTCCGGTCAGGCCGTAGACCTGGCTGATCCCGTACAACATCAGCGCCGACGAGAACGCCCCAAGCAGGATGTACTTGGCGCCCCCTTCGTTCGACTTCGGGTTGTATCGGTCGAACGAGACGAGCACGTACAGCCCGAAGCTCAGCAGTTCCAGCGAGATGTACGCCGTCAGCAACTCGCCGGACGCCGCCATCAGCATCATCCCGACGATCGTGAACACGATGATGCCGTAGTATTCGCCCGGATGCTCCGAGTTCCGCTTCGCATAGTCCACGGATGTCAAGATAACGACCACGCCCAGCACCAGGAAGAAGCCCTTGAAAAACAGCGAGTAGGCATCGACATGGATGAGCCCTTGGTAAAGGTCCTCTCGACGGTCCCATTGGTACGCCAACGTGAAGGCCAAGATGCCGATCAGTCCCAGGGCCGCCAGGTAGGCCAGGAAGTGCTTGCGGTCGGTCTTGAGGAAAAAGTCAGCCGTCAGGATGGCGAACGCCAACCCTGTCACCAGGAATTCGGGAAGCAGGAGCGCGAAGTTTACGTTCATCCGACTCCCTCAAAACGGGCCAGAAGTTCCATCACGCCGCTGTTAATGACTCGAATGAACGGGAACGGGAACAAACCCACCAATAAGATGAAACCGGCGAGGACGATCGCCGCGATCCGCTCGATTCGCGAAGCATCGGTCTGATCCTTCCACTGCTCGCCGATTGGGCCGAAGAACACCCGTGCAAGCAAACGTAGGATGTACACGGCCGTGATCCCAGCCCCGATAATGCCGAGTACGCCCAGCACGGGATACGTGTGGAACAGTCCGAGGAACACGAGGAGCTCGGCCACGAAACCGCTGAGACCGGGCAATCCTAGGGACGCCAAGCCAGCCAGCGCGAATAGCACCGCCGTGAAACCCATCCGTTTGGCGAGTCCGTCGAGCACCGTCATGTCTCGGGTGTGCGTCCGATCGTACACGACGCCGACGACGGCAAAGAAGAGGGCGGTCATCAGTCCGTGGGACAGCATCTGCAGCACCGCTCCGGCAACTCCCAGCGAGTGCAGCGTCGCGAGGCCCATCATCACGTAGCCCATGTGGCTGACGCTGGAGTAGCCGATAACGTACTTGAGGTCGGTTTGCCCCATGGCCGACCAAGCGCCGTACAGCACGTTGACCGTGCCGAGAGCGATCAGCACCGGCATCCAGTCCTGCGCGCCTTCCGGCATCAACAGCATGCCGATGCGGATGATGCCGAATGCGCCCAGTTTCATGAGCACCCCGGCGTGGACCATGCTGACAGCCGTCGGCGCCGCGACGTGGCCGTCAGGAGACCAGGTGTGGAAAGGCCAGAGACCTGCAAGCACTCCGAAACCGATCATCAGGAACGGAAAGAACACCCGCTGGAAATCGTTGTCGAGCGAGACGTTCTGAAGCTCCATCAAGTTGAACGTGCCGAGCCCGGCCTCGACGAATATCGCCATTATGGCGATCCACACAAGCACGCTGCCCGCCACCAGGAAGAGCATCAACTTCATTGCGCTGTACTCTTTGGTGCGAGAAAAGGTCGGGAACGTGGAGCTCGAGCCCCAAACCCCGATGAGCAGGTACATGGGGAGGACGGCGAGCTCGTAGAAAAAGAAAAAGAAGAACATGTCGACGGAGACGAAGACGCCGAACACGCCGGACAGCAAGAGTAAGTAGAGGATGAAGAAGTCTTTGTTCCGGTTTGCGATTTTCCACGAAATGAGGACGCCAGTGAAGAGCACGATGCCGGTGAGCAGCACCATCGGCGCGGCGATCCCGTCCATGCCAAGGTTCAGCGTGATGGCTTTGTCGCCGTGGGACCACGGACCGGGGATCTGAATCCAGTCCCAAGCCCGCTGGAACTGGAACCCGCCCTCCTCGAAATCGTAGGCGGCGAACACGTAAAACGACAACAGGAGGTTCGCGGTGGCGGCGCCGGTCGCGGCCCAGCGAATTGCCTGCGCCATGCGGCTCGGAACGAGCATGATGACCGCCGCTCCCGCCAGTGGGATGGCAATCAGCAGGAACAGCGCGTATGAGTCGAATGTTTCCATATGTTGTCGTGCCTGTCTGACCTCTTCCGTCCCGATCGCGAATAGCGGGACGGAATCGAAGTCAGGTTCGCACTACCCACCAGATGACAGCCAGGCCCACGAATCCCAGGGCCATGGCCATGCCGTAGTTGTAAAATCGTCCGGTTTGAACCAGCCGCACCACTCTCGCGGAGCTCCAGACCGACAGCGCGGAACCGTCGACGGCTGTGTCGTTGATCACCGATCGATCGAAGACGGACACTGCTTTGCTGAAGGTCAAGACCACCTTGTCGATGGTCCACTGGATAGCGTCGTCGAGGTAGTACTTGTTCACCAGCAGTCGATGGATGAACGCGAATCGGAGCGCCAGGCGTTCATGTGAGATGGCGCCGCGAACGTATGCGCTCCAACCGAGCCACACGCCGAAAGTCGCCAGCGCCAGCGACGCGACCGTAAGCCAGATTCGGAGCTCGAACTCGCCGTTGCCCTCCAGGTATCCGCCGAAGCCGTCGTAGTCGCTGCCGTAGCCGAACGCCAGGAATCCGACGGTCGCGGCGCAGAACGCCAGCAGCATCAGCGGCACGATCATGACCAACGGCGATTCGCGGACGGCGTCGTTCTCGGCCTTCTGCTTGCCGAAGAATACGGCGAACACCACGCGAGCCATATACAGCGCGCTCAAGACGACCCCGGCTAAAGCCAAGGCGATGAACACCGGGTTTCGATGGTCGAGGACGTGCAGCAACACTTCGTCTTTGCTGAAGAATCCGGCCAGGGGTGCGATGCCCGCCAGCGACGCCGCGCCGATTACGAATGTCCACGCGGTCACCGGAAGTTTGTGCCTCAGTCCGCCCATCTTCCACATATTCGTTTCATCGTCCATGGAGTGCATGACGCTGCCGGCGCCGAGGAACAGCAACGCCTTGGAGACGCCATGGGCGACAAGATGGAATATCGCGGCGCCCAACGCTCCCGCTCCGAGAGCCAGCATCATGAGCCCCAGATGACTGATCGTCGAGTAGGCCAGCACCCGCTTGATATCGGTCATCACCAGGGCCATCGACCCGGCGAAGAGGAAAGTGAACAGCCCAACAGCCGCAACGAATGTCAGGACGTTCGGCGTCATCTCGAACAGCGGAAGCAGCCTGGCGACCAGATACACGCCCGCCGCGACCATCGTCGCGGCGTGAATGAGCGCGCTGACGGGCGTCGGGCCCTCCATGGCGTCCGGCAGCCACACGTGGAACGGGAACTGTGCTGACTTCCCCATCGCCCCGAGAAAGATCAGGAACATGGCGATGTTCAACGTCGTGTTTTCGATGCCGCCTTGTTCGGCGATGTGGATGATCCCGCCGACGTCGAACGTGCCCGTCGCTTTGAAAAGCATGATGATGCCGATCAACAACGCGACGTCGCCAATCCGCGTCGTGATGAACGCCTTCTTTGCTGCTTCCGCGGCAGAGCGGCGCTCGTACCAGAAGCCGATCAAGAGGTAAGACCCAAGACCCACGAGCTCCCAGGCGATGTACAAGAACAGCAGGTTGTCCGCAAGCACGAGCGTTAGCATGGCCGCGGCGAAAAGTGAATGAAACGCGTAATAGCGGCCGATGCCGGGATCGAGGCGCCCGGCGTGCTTCATGTATCCCAGCGAGTACACCTGAACGAGCAGTGCAACGAACGTCACCAGGCCGAGCATGGTGACGGAGAGCTTGTCCACGACGACGCCCCAACTCAGAGTTGTGTCGCCCACGGTGAGCCAGGTTATCTCGAATTGCCCGCGTCCGTCCGTGAGCAGGTCGCCGAGCACGAACCAGAAGAGCACGAAGCCGCCGAGGATGGCCAGCAGCGAGAGGAACGCGCCCTGGCCTGGCAGGTAACGCCTGAACGGGAAGATAAGAAAAAAGGCCGACGCGCAAAGGGCTGGGATAACCCAGGCCCAATCTGTCCCTATCGAGTCGGCTAATGGCATCAGAGGTTGTGTTCTGCCCTCACCACTTCATCAGGTCGATTTCGTCGATGTTCACCGAGGACCGGTTTCGGTACAGTCGCAAGATAATGGCCATCGCGAGAGCGAGTTCCGCCGCCGCGATCGTGATGACGAAGATTACCAGCACCTGACCCGTTACGCGCTGGGTTTCGTCGAACCGGGAGAAAGCCGCGTAACCGATCAGGTTGATGTTCACCGCGTTCAACATCAACTCGATCGACATCAAGATCATGACAGCGCTGCGTCGGGCGAGCACGCCGTACGTGCCGATGGCGAACAGTCCCGCGCTGAGAACCTGAAGGTGAGCCAGTTCTATCAATCTCGCCCTCCTTGAACTCGAACCAGGACCACCGCGCCAATCAACGCAACCAGCAAGACCAGGGATGCGACCTCGAACGGGATCGCCCAACTGGTGAAAAGAGTCTCTCCGAGCGCGTCGAAACTCACGCTCTGGCGTGCTCCCACCTGGACGACCGTCGTGGTGATCGCAGCCGCGAGCACGCCGAAGACCGCGATGGCGACCACGGCCGCGACGGGCCATTGACGGTGATCCGTGAGCGTTGCGAAGTCCTCGATGCGGGTTAGCATCAGCGCAAACAGGATGACGATGACAACCGCGCCGCCGTAGATCAGTATCTGCACCAGAGCCAGGAACTCGGCGTATGCCAAAAGGAAGACGCCCGCGACGCCCAGCATGCAAGCCAAGAGCGAGAATGCCGCGTACACGATGTTGCGAGTCATGACGACGCCCAATGCCCCGCCCAGCGTGACGGAACCGGCGATGTAGAAAAGAATGAGCGACGAAGAGATCATCAGGCCTGGTCCCCAGGCACGGATTCAGGATCGGCTCCGGATTGCCCCGGCGTTGGCGGCGTGGATTGGGCGCCTGTAGTGGAGTCGGCCTGGGGGCGTTTGCTCGTGCGTTGACGAGTTGGTTTGGCCCCTTCGTCCTTCTTCACCGGGACGCCGCTGTTCTTCTCGGGCTGTTTGGGCGACCAGCCGATCTCCGACTGGTAGCTCTTGCCCATGTCGAGAAGCTGGCTAAGCGCGACTCGGTTGTCATCGCGTTGGTACTTGCTCAGTTCATGGACGTGGCTCATCTCGATGGCGTCGAAATTGCAGACGTCCACGCAGATGGCGCACAGAATACACCGGCCAAGGTTGATCTCGAACGTGTCGATGATCTTCCGTCGCCGGCTTTTCTCTTCGGTGAAAAGAGGGTTGTCCTTCATATCGGCGGTCATGCACTGGGTTGGGCAGGCGCGGACGCAGACCATGCAACCGGTGCAGAACGGTTCGTCGATCTCGCCGTCCCACATCAGCGCGGGGAAACCCTTGTACCGCAAAGCGATCGGCAATCGCTTCTTTGGCTCCGGGTACTGTGCTGTCACGGGCTTGCGGAGCGCTGTCTTCAGCGTTACCGCCAACCCTTCGAGAAATCCGACCATGTTCGTTCTTTTCAAGCCGAGCGCGTCGGTTGTTTTGACTCGTTGCGCTGCGAATAGACGCGGACCGCGGTCGCGTCGTACGGGACGACCGGAGGCGTTAACCCCGCGGTTGATCCGCGGTCGACTTCGACCCAGTTGCGCGGATTTCGCGCACCGTAACGGTATGGCGCTCCATGCGGGTTCCGGGATTCTTGACGATCGGGTAGAAAGTCCCGCCCAATAATAGCAGAGACATGACCGTCAGTGACCAGAGGGGCCAGCCGTAAAACAGCACGATTGCCGTGATGACGATATTGACGAAAGAGAGAGGCACCAGCAGCTTCCATCCAAACGACATTAGCTGGTCGATCCGAAGCCTGGGGTAGGTGGCTCTGATCCAGAATATAACCCAAATGACGACGGCGGTCTTGCTCATGAACCATGCCATCGACAGAGCGGAGTTGGCTGCGCCGTCCAACGGCATCGCCGGCCATCTCCATCCGCCGAAGAACAACAGCACCGTCAACGCCGCCATCGTGAACGTGTTCATGTACTCCGCCAAGAAAAAAACCGCCCAGTGCGCGCCGCTGTACTCGACGAAAGGACCGCCCACGACCTCCGATTCGGCGTGGTGGATGTCAAACGGCGTCCGGCCGATCTCGGCGAGGGCCGCGGTGATGAAAATGAACAGGCCCAACGGCTGGATCAGGGCGTTTCCGAAGTTGTTCTGGCCGTCAACGATCGTGATCAAGTCCAACGACTGTACGAGCATCGCCACCGCTAGGATGGCCATGATGAACGGGATTTCGTAGCTGATAAGCTGCCCCGCGGCGCGGATGCCGCCCAGCATGGCGTACTTGTTGGCCGAACCCCAGCCCGCCATGAGAAGCCCCATCACGGACAAGACGGATATCGCCGAGATGTAGAAGAGTCCCAGGTCAAGGTTCCGAAGCACCAAATCTCGTGCCATCGGAATGGTCACCCAGATCATTATCGCTGGCAGGAACACCGCCACGGGCGCTATCCAGTACACGGGTCGGTCGGCCCACGATGGCAGGATGTCCTCTTTGGTCATGAGCTTGATCGCGTCGGCGAACGGTTGGAGCACGCCGAAGAACCCGACGCGCATTGGTCCCAGACGCTGCTGGAACCGGGCGAGAATCTTGCGCTCGGCGTAGGTAAGTACAAGGACCATGACCGATAGGAAGCCAAACAGACCGGCCGCGCCAAGCGAGTAGTAGAGAGCTTCGGTGAGTGTCACCGGTCCACCTCCCCTAGCACGATGTCGGTCGACCCGAGGACAACCACGGCGTCCGCGATGAAGGCGTCTCTAAGCATCGGCAAGAGCGCCTGCAGGTTGGCGAAAGACGGGGCGCGAACCTTCACGCGATACGGCTTGTCCGACCCGTCGCTGACCAGGAATACTGCCAGGTCTCCCCGTGGAGATTCGGTTCGTGCGTAGACCTCGCCTTTCGGAGGTCTGGCGATGCGTCGCGTCTTTGCTTGGATCTCCCCGGATTCCATCTGGGCGACGGCCTGGTCGATGATTCGAAGCGACTGGCGCATCTCTTCGACGCGAACATAGTAGCGGTCCCAGCAGTCGCCGAATTTCCCGATTGGGATGCCGAAGTCGAAACGGTCGTAGATCGAATACGGTTCCGAGATGCGTACGTCTTCGAGCACGCCGCTGGCGCGCAACGCAGGGCCGGTTACTCCCAGTGCGATCGCCTCGTCGGCTTCCAGTACGCCGATTCCTTTAGTTCTCGCGAGAAACATCTCGTTTTGGGACAGCAGCTCGTCGCACTCTTCGATTGCCTGTTTGAGCTGCGAGGTCAACACGGTCAACCGGCTGCCGAAGTCGTCTGGCAGGTCCGCGTTGACTCCGCCCACGCGGAAGTAGTTGTGCATCATGCGCGCGCCGGTCACGGACTCGAACAGGGACTGGATGTTCTCTCGTTCGCGGAAGCCGTACAGCACCGGGGTCATGGCGCCGGCATCCAGGCCGAAGACGCCGTAGAACAGCATGTGGTTGGCGATGCGGTTGAGCTCGCACAGTATGACGCGGATGTACTCGGCCCGTTCCGGGACCTCCACGTCCATGAGCTTTTCGACTGCCACGCAGAACGCCAACTCGCTGTTGAAGTTGGAGATGTAATCCAGTCGGTCGAATAAGGTGATGACTTGACTGTATTGCTCGTCCTCGCACAGCTTCTCGGCGCCCCGATGAAGGTAGCCGATGTGCGGCTCGGCGCGGACGATGCGTTCGCCGTCGACCCAGATAACCAGGCGAAACACCCCGTGAGTGCTGGGGTGCTGAGGGCCCATGTTGATCAGAAGATCAACGGTATTGGCCTGGTCTGTGGGTTGTTCTTGAATTTGCATGGTTAGCTGATAACCCGCGGGTCGGACGCCTGAGCCCTAGTCAAAATGCGGGTGATCCTTAGCGGCCCTTCGACAGGCTCAGGGCGAACGGAGAGTTGTGTTCGCTTCGTCCGTGCTGAGTGTCTGCTGCATTCGTGCTGGAGTCTAATTCGTCGTTTTGGTTATTACTCCGTTCGTGGTGAGTGTCTTTGTCATTCCGTTCGTGGTGAGCCTGTCGAACCACAGGCTCCAATCACACAATCGTTCGATATTGGCGAAGAACCTCCGATGCCCCCAAACTCACGCCACAACAGCCTTGAGTTCATCCGTAAATCTCTCGCGGATGCGCCAGACATCCCCTTCCTTAACAAATCCGGATTCGACGAGAACGTCTGGCAGGCTCCCAAGCTCAGCGCAGCCTTCGATGAATGCTTCTACAGTTTCTTTGAGGGACTGTTTAGCTTCATCCGGGTTGTCGCCAAAACTCGATACATCAAGATCAGGGCAGAGTCCGACCCATTGATCGTCTTCCTGGAAGACCTCCGCTCGATATACCAGTCGCAACATCTCAATGCACCTCACATATAGCCGCCGGGATGGCAGACACTTCATTATGAGACCGGTCGCAGGCTACCATTCCTTGTACTCGTGGAACGGGAAGCTCTTGCGGCCCGGGAACCCCTCGAACCCCTCGTACAGAAGCAAGGGAACGAGGTTGGGGTGTCCGGTGAACGTCACCCCGAAGAGATCGTGGTTCTCCCTCTCGTACCAGTCCGCGCCGGGCCAAACCTCGATAACCGAGCCGACCTCGGGTTCGTCGGGCGGCAAGTTGGCCTTGACCGCCATCTTGTGGCGTTTGTCCAGCGAGAACAGATGGAAGTTGACCTCAAGCCGGTCGATGTAATCGACCACGCTCAAGCAACGGAGATAGTTGAAATCGAGCCGCGGATCATCCCGCGCCAGGAGGCAGACGCCCGGGATGTCCTCGGGTCTGACGACGACGGTGACTTCATCGACCGCCGCGCCAACCTGGACCTCGAACTTTGGGGAAATGATCTCGACTACGAGAGCGGACAGTGCTTCGCCGGTCTCGTTCAGTGCTGCTGGGGCTTCCGGAATTTGGGGCTCGCGTCTAGGACGTTGTGCCACGTTGTCGGACGTCTTTCTTGATCTTTTCTTGTAGTTGCATGAGTCCATGCATCAGCGCCTCGGGGCGCGGCGGACATCCCGGGACATACACGTCGACCGGGATGAGATGATCGACGCCCATGACGACAGAGTAGGATCGATAGTACGGTCCGCCGTTTGTGGCGCAACTCCCCATGGCGATGACCCACTTCGGGTCGGGCATCTGTTCGTAGAGCAGCTTGATCGGGTCGGCCATCTTCTTGACGACCGTGCCCGCGACGATCATCACGTCCGCCTGTCTGGGCGACGGCCAGGTGACGATGCCGAACCTGTCCAAGTCATGATGAGACATGTAGGCGCTCATCATCTCTATTGCGCAGCATGCCAGGCCGAACGACAACGTCCACAGCGAGGAGCTGCGAGCCAGCGCGAACAGGTCGTTCGATCGAGCCGTAATCGCGTTGGGGAGGACCTTCTCCAGAATGCTGGATGCGGGAGTGTTGCCTCGGCCGGGTTCGTAGTTCTGCCCCAGAGTTATCTCCACTGCAGCACACCCTTCCTCCACCCGTAGACGACCCCGAAGAACAGTATCCCAATGAATATCAGCATCTCGTAGAAAACCGCGGGCGTGGCCTTGAGGAAGACGACAGCCCACGGAAACAAGAAGACCGCTTCGACGTCGAAAATGATGAAAAGGATGGCAAAGACGTAGTAACGAATCTGTATCTGAGACCAGACGAAGGGCGCCGGTGGAATGCCGCACTCGTACGGAGTGTCTTTGATCTCGGAGGGCCGTTTGGGCGCGAGAATGTAGGATGCAACGAACATTCCGGCAACTGCCCCGAGGCCTACGCCTCCGACCAGCAACACGGCGATCCAGTTGATGTCGAATCCCTGGGGCAACGACGCCTCCTTCAAGTACCGGCCCGAAGGCGGCTTCAGTTTAGCAACACCCATTTTGGGTGTCAATCGGAATCCAGGCTCATTCCTCGACCACCGGAAGATAGTCCGAAAGCACCTACACGCACCCTGGGCGCTCTGGCATACTTGGGCAAGTGGTCCGAATCCGAGACCGCTCTTCGGCGACATGTGAGAGGACGATCGGAAATGGGAAAGGTCTGGATGATTGGAGCGGCTTCAGCGCTGGGCGTCCTTTTGGTCGTCAGCGTCGTCGTTGCGTTGACGGAGCGCGAGAGCGAGTTCGAGCCCGGCACTCCGGAAGCAACGGTTCAGCGATTCCTGAAGGCAATGGGACAAAGTGAGTATGAAAACGCCCACGGGATGCTGGCCTCCGACCTTCAGGTGGATTGCGGTCCCGAGCAGATGTTCACCTCACGTTTCGCATACGACGACCGATTCGAGAACAACCGCATCACCCTCGAGGAGACGGACACGATCGGCGATGCGACATTCGTGACCCTCAGGATCACCGAATTCCGGTCTGACAGCCCGTTCGGCAGCTCGGAGTCCTCGCATGAACAGCGATACGTTCTGAAATTCGAAAACGGCGACTGGCGGTTCAGCGAATTTCCGTGGCCGCTGAACAACTGTGGACCGTACAAGCCCGCTCTGCCGGTTCGCGAGCTCCCGGCCGAGAAGCCGGCTCCGGCGCCGAAACCAACCACCGTTCCCACGCCTACCGCCTGAAGCCAACGCTGGAACCGGAGCTAGAAGATGCCAATCGGGGTTCTGATCTCACTTGTCGCCTTCGTTGTCGTCGTGGCCGGCATCGCGTACGCGATCTATGCGGGCCTCAGCATGCGCAACCGCAGGCGGCCAGGCGACCCGGGGATAGGGACCGTCAAACGTCTTTATTTCTACACGGTCGCTTTCGTGACGCTGATGATGGCGGTGAACGGCGTGATCCTGGTGGGCGCCGACCTGCTGGAGCGAATCGTCATATCGGACGTCGTTGAGACGACGACCACCAGACTCGCATGGGGTTTGGCCCTGGTCATCGTGGGCGCGCCGCTGTGGGCGTTCCACTGGCGGGCGATTCAACGATACGTCGCGGAGTTGCCTGTCGAGCGGTTGTCGGTGTTGCGCAAGCTATACCTCTATTTGGTGCTCGCCGTCTGCTTCGTCTTGGTCGCAAGTGGGCTCGTAGGCGCTCTTCTGTGGATCTTCGATGCTCGGGACTTCGCCGGTTTCGCCTGGGCTGCTCTGGTTGTCGCACCGGCCGTCTGGGCGTGGCACTGGGCGCTGGAACGAGAGGAGGGCCAGGATTCGCCCGAAACCCTCGGTGTGCGGCGGATGTACCTCTACCTGGCGTCGCTGGTCAGCGTGTCGATGCTGGCGTTCGGCTTGGCGCGGATAATGCACGTGATTTTGGTCGAGGGCTACGTGGCCGCGTTCTCGGTTCCGCTGCTGCCGCCGGCCGACACCGGGCTATGGCGGCCCGCACTTCGTGAAGCCTTTGCCGTCGGCATCGCGGGCGGAGGCTTGTGGGCGCTCCACTGGCTCAGGTTCGTAGCCGGGGATCGCGGCTCATCTTTGCGGATGGCCTACTTGTACGGATACACGATCCTTGGCGGCGCCATAACCGCGCTGGTGGGCGCCGGAATCATAGTCAATCGCGTCCTGGAGTGGGCGCTAAGAGCGCCGGACGCCGATCCCGCGGTCGCGCACTTCGAGATACTGCCGTCAGCCTTGGCCACATTGGCCGTCGGCGTGACGCTCTGGGCGTATCACTGGTGGGCGGTCCGAGCCGAAGGCGCCTCCGGCTCCGGGCAGTCGACCGGCTCCAGACGCGCGTACATCTACATGGTGTCCGCTCTTGGGTTGGGCACGTTGACCTTCGCAACGTTCACCCTCGTCAACACGGCGCTAGCCCTCCTGACCGAACGCACGAGGATCCTCGTAGCGGGCGAAGACCTCTGGAAAGAGCCGATAGCTCTGGTGCTCACGCTTGGCCTCATAGGCGCCCCGCTGCTGGTCTACTACTGGCGTGACGCCCAGAGCCGCGTGGATGCAGGGATGCCAGGAGAGCGGACCGCCCTCTCGCGCCGCACATTCTTGTTCGCGGCCCTCGGCGTGGGGGTTCTAGCGGCAGTCGGCAGCCTGAGCGGGACAATATTCGTGTTTCTTCGGGACGCGCTGGACGCCAGTCTCTCCATAGAGACCGTGCGCGACATCCGTCCCGCCATCGGCGTCGCGGTGACTGCGGGCGCCTTCCTGCCCTATTTCTGGTCGATCTACCGCTCCGACCGCGACGCCGCGCCGGAAGTAGCCGACACCCCCGGGCCGGAATCGAAGCAGGTCGCACTGCTCGCCGCCGGCGACACGAGCGAATTCGTTCGCGGACTCGAAGACGCGTTGGGCTACGCTATCCGAACGCTGGCTTGGGCCGACGCCGACGCATCGACGCCCCAACCGGTCGCAATCGACTTCACCGACTTGGCGCGCCAGGTGGCCGAAGCCCCAGGGGCCAACGTGCTGCTGGTGGCCGACGGCGCCGGCGTCCGGGTGATGTCGTACGACTGACATTGCCGCCGCGCCGGCGTCGAGCGAAACTTTCCGTTCCGATTGCCACGCCCAGACAACCGCTGCCTGTGGCAGGCTACCAGTTCGTCAACGCGCCGTCGTTGCGGCGCAACAGCGGTGTCCAGCCCGTGAGCGGCGCTGGATTTGCCTGGGCGACCGCCTCGTCGAAGTCGACGCCGAGGCCGGGTCGATCGGAAGGTATCCAGGCGTAGCCGTCCTCCCACTCGATCTGAACCGGGAAGAGGTCGGTCGCGAACGTTCCGGGTCGCCGCGGCATCTCTTGGACTCCTACATTCGTCGATGCCATGCACAGGTTGGCGCACGCCGCCGCGCTGACCGGTCCCAGCGGATTGTGCGGCACGATGTCGATGTAGTGAGTCTCCGCCCAATGCGTGATCTTGAGCGCCTCGGTCAAGCCTCCGACGATGCAAAGGTCGATCCGAGCGTAGTTGATGAGCTCCTCCTCGATGACCTCACGGAAGGGCCATTTGGTCGCCCACTGTTCGCCAGCCGCGATCGGCAACGAAACGTGACGGGCCAGGGTTCTGTAGCTGGCTGGATTCTCCGACCTCAACGGATCCTCGATGAAGAACGGGTTGAACTGCTCCAGAACCCGGCACATGGTGACGACATGGGCCGTGTCGAGCCTGGTGTGCACATCGAAACAAATTTGGATGTCAGGACCGACGGCCTCCCGCACTGCGGTCATCTGTTCTTCGGCGATGCGGATCGACTCGACGGGCTCCAGCCGGCCGTCCATGCCCTGGTACTCGAACTCCCCGCCGGTTTCGGGTTGCCCCCATCGAACGAATTTCCAGCCCGCCTCGACGTGTTCGACGCAGTTGTCCACCAACTCCTGCGTCGTGTGACCCTGGGTGTGTGGATAGCAGACGACCTTGTCGCGGACCGGTCCGCCCAGCAGTTTGTACACGGGCATCCCAACTGACTTGCCCTTGATGTCCCATAAGGCGATGTCAATGGCGCTGATGGCGCAGCAGTAGACCTTGTCCGCGGGGAAGAACCCGCCCCGGAACATGTGCTGCCACAGGCGTTCGGTGCTCCACGGGTCTTCGCCGATCACGACCTCGGACAGGTGGTTGATGGCCTCGGTGATCGCGCCGCCCCAGTTTCGGATGCCGATATCGCCGAGACCGTAGATGCCCTCGTCCGTCTCCACCTTCACGATGAAATAGGGGCGACCGTCGCTCGACTGGACCGAGTAGCTTTTGATGGCTGTGACTTTCACGACTGCCTCCTGATTGAATATGGCATGTGATTAGTGGGTGGACTGCAAGCGGCTCGCTCAACAGAACTGGCGCCCGGCGACCCTTCGACAAGCTCAGAGCCAGCCCTGAGTTCGTCGAAGGGGCGAACGGAGGAGGAAACTGCTGTTTTCAGGCCCAAATGCACCGGTTCAAAATTCCCGTCCTGAGCGAAGCCGAAGGATCTGGCTCTACGCGACAATTTGCTCCCTGCGGGGCCCCAGATTCTTCGACTTCGCTCAGAATGACAGTTTTCTTACGCGAGATCTGCGGCCCTTCGACATTACCTAGTCATCCACCCTCCGTTACTCGCCAATGCATTTTCCGCCGCGCGTACATAACGTTGCTTCCAAGTAACGGCTCTGTGTTCATGTCGATTTCCGCGCCGACAGCGTCGTCCCGAGCGGCGAGTACATGGGGTGCAGGGGCGAAGCCCCGCCGGGTAGTAGGGTGTCCCTAGAAAGCCTTTGCGGGCGGGTGGGCGGGACCAAACAGGCTTCATAAACAGCCTTCCAGTACAGTGATGAAATGTACGATCGCTTCTGTCAAATCTCCCACCGTTGCCGTCCTACGCACCGTCCCCTTGTCCGACGCAACCATATTTCAACCGATGAACTCGGTCAAGGGCGAGATTTGCCTTGCAAGCGGCGCCGCCAACTCTGGTACACTCTTTGGGCTATGGAAAGAGCACAGTTTGAACGGCTTGTACGCCAGGCCCTCGATGACCTGCCGGGCGATATCCTCTCGTGCATGGACAATGTGGACGTCGTCGTGGAGGAGGTCGCGTCGCGTGACCAGCTCATCGGTTCCGGCCTCGACGACGACGAGCTGCTCCTGGGGTTGTACGAGGGCATTCCGCTGCCCGACCGGTACGACTACAACCTCGTTCTCCCAGATAAGATCACCTTATTTCAGAACACCATCGAGAGCGTGTGCCCCAGCGATGAAGACGTGGTTAAAGAGGTTCGCGACACCGTCGTGCATGAGGTCGCACACCACTTCGGCATAGGCGACGATGAACTGGACGCGATGGGGGCATCGTAGCGGCGCGTCCCTTGTTCGCCTGGTGATACAATTGACGAAGGCCAGAGCGCGAGTCGTGACAAGCTACGACTTCGGGTGCTGGCCGTTTAGGCGTTTTGGGCCATCGGGACGGCATAAGCAGGTTTGCATTTTACGGGATGGCGCCACATATGGATCTCAGTTCGTTATCGGCTTTTCTCGAACTAACCCCTCAGTACAAACTGCTGAGCGACGCGTTGCGAAAAACCTCGGCGTCGGCAACCGTTCAGGCGTTGCCGGAGGCCACTCCGTTCTTGTTGACCACCCTTTGGCGGGACCTTGGCGTTCCCGTGCTCGTGATCGCGCCGAAACCGGAGGAGGCTAGGCGACTCCATGAGAGCCTGACGGCGTGGTCTGGCGACGACGATTCCGTCCTTCACTTCCCAGAGACCGAGACCCTGCCATTCGAGCGAGTCGTTACCGAGATCGACACCGCGCAACAGAGGCTCCGAGCGCTGTACGCGCTCACGACTGGCGTCGGATCGCCGATGCTGGTGGCGTCCTCGGTTGCGGTCGCCCAGCGCACGGTTGCCCGAGAAAGCTTCGAATCGAACGTTCACACACTGAAAGTGAATGACGAAGTGGACCTCGAAGAGATGTTGGATCTTTGGCGAAGGATGGGCTACCGGTTCGAGTCATCAGTGTACGGTCCCGGAGTGGTGAGCAGGCGGGGAGGGATCATCGATATATTCCCCGTCGGCGCGTCGTTGCCTGCACGCATCGAGCTCTGGGGCAACGAGATCGACAGCATCCGAATGTTCGACCCGTCGAACCAAAGATCGACTGACATGGTGGACTCGATCGAGGTCATCGCTGCCCACGAGACATTGCCCGCGATGACCGATCGGGATCAGTTCGAATCGGACATTTCGCGGATCAACGTGTCGAACTGCACGGAGCAACAGCAGGACCGGATCCGGGAAGAGTTCAGTCAACTGCTGGAAGGCCACGAAGTCGACGACCTGAATCTGTACGCGGGATTCTTCAACCACGGCACGCTGCTCGACTACTTTCCGCGTGACGGCCTGGTGGTCACCTTGCGCCCACCCGACGTTGCCGGAACCGCCTGGGACACGGAAGAGCGAATCCACGAGCTCCGGGCCGCCAAAGAAGAGCGCGGCGAGTTGCCGTACAACTTCCCGTCGTTCCACGTTCCTTGGTCCGAACTGGAGACTCAGATCGACGCCGTGTCCAAACGCATGGAAGTGACCCAATGGGGAGTCGACGACCTGACCTATAAGGAAGTCCACGCGCTCCCGTTCGGCTCCGCCCCGACGTTCCTGGGCAAACTGGACAGCTTTGTCGAGGAGGCGACCGACCTGACCAAAGGAGGTCAGACCGTGGTTGCGATCACGGCGCACTCGAAACGGCTGGGCGAAATCCTCGCGGACTACGGCGCAGACGCCGACCTGCCGGCAACCCTCATCGAGGCGCCCGCGGCGGGAAGACTCACCGTGCTCCAGGCCGAGGGAGCGAGTTTTGGCGACGGGTTTGCGATGTCCAACACGGGCGGCGGCCTGATCGTATTGGGAGACACGGAAATATTCGGCATCGCCAAGCAGAGGCGCACGGCCCGACGGCCGGGCGTAAAGTGGGATGCTTTTCTGTCGGAGATTTCGCCTGGCGACTTCGTGGTTCATGTGGAGCACGGCATTGGGAAGTTCGCGGGAACCGGCAGGCCGACGGACGAGGAGTCCGAGGGCGCTGAGTACCTGATACTCCAGTTCGCTGAAGGAGACAGGCTGTTCGTACCGATGGAGCACCTCGACAGGGTGACTCATTACGTCGGCCCCAGCGACCGGCCGCCGCACCTGACTCGATTGGGGACCCAGGAGTGGTCCAGAGCAAAGGCGCGGGCCGAACGATCCACGCGCCAGATGGCGTCCGATCTCCTCGCCCTGTACGCGGCGCGCGAGCTGGAGAAAGGTCACGCGCACGGCCCTGACACCCCGTGGCAGGCGGAGCTCGAGGAGTCATTCCCATTCGAAGAAACCAAGGATCAGATCTCGACGCTGTCTGAGGTCAAGGACGACATGGAAGCCGAGAAGCCGATGGACCGCCTGGTTTGCGGCGACGTGGGTTACGGCAAAACCGAGATCGCGCTGCGAGCGGCTTTCAAGGCGGTGATGGACGGTAAACAGGTCGCCGTCCTCGTCCCGACGACGGTCCTGGCGCAGCAACACTACGTCACCTTCTCCCAACGCATGAGCGCTTATCCTCCCACGATCGATGTTCTGAGCCGGTTCCGAACATCGAAAGAGCAAAAGGACATCGTCGAAGCCCTCGCTGAAGGGAAGATCGACATCTGCATCGGGACCCATCGGATCATACAGAAAGATGTGAAGTTCAAGGATCTGGGGTTGGTAATCGTCGACGAGGAGCAGCGATTTGGCGTCGCTCACAAGGAACGCCTCAAGCAGATGCGTCGGGAAGTAGACGTTCTGACGCTGACCGCAACACCGATACCGCGCACCCTGCACATGTCTTTGGCCGGCGTACGGGACATGAGCACGATGGAAACGCCGCCCGAAGAACGCCTGCCCATCAAGACCTACGTGTCCGAGTTCAGCGACGAGCTCATACGCGAGGCGATTCTGCGGGAGCTGGACCGTCAGGGACAGGTCTACTTCCTGCATAACCGGGTGTACAACATCGGTTACATGGGCGACTACATCAAGCGAATCGTCCCCGAGGCCGAGGTCGGCATAGCCCATGGACAGATGGGCGAACGCGAACTCGAGGGCGCGATGGCCGATTTCGCCGAAGGCAAGTTCGACGTTCTCGTGTGTACTACGATCATCGAGTCCGGCCTCGACATCCCCAACGTCAACACCCTGATCGTCAACCGAGCCGACATGTTCGGACTTGCTCAGCTATATCAGCTTCGTGGAAGGGTGGGGCGCAGCGTTCGACGGGCCTACTCGTACATGTTGGTTCCCAAGACTCGCTCGCTCACGGAGACCGCCGAACGCAGACTTCGGGCCATGCTCGCGGCGACCGAGTTGGGCGCCGGGTTCCGCATCGCCATGAAAGACCTGGAGATCCGCGGGGCCGGCAACATATTGGGCGCCGAGCAGAGCGGACACATCCACGCCATCGGCTTCGATCTCTACACGAAGCTGCTGGCCAGCGCGGTCGAGGAGCTTCACGCCAGGCGCGAAGCCGGTGAGACGTTCAGCGGAGAGACTCCGATACCCGTCGACGGCGACATCGGTGAGCTCGAACTCCCGACAGTCGACAGCCTTGCGCCCGACCCGGGGGTAAACGTCGACTTGGGCATCCCCGCCAGTCTTCCCGCGGAGTACATCCCCGATCTGCCGTCCCGACTAGGGCTTTATCAGCGTCTCATCCAGCAAGAGGAGCTCGAAGCAATCGACGGCGTCGAGGACGAGCTTCGAGACCGATTCGGCCCACTGCCCTGGCAGGCTCGCAATCTCCTCTACGTGATGCGGTTGAAGCTGGTGGCGCGCTCTGCCGGAGTGGAATCCATCACCCGCGACGGCGACCGGATTGTGTTGCGCCTGACCGATCAGGTGGGAGGCGCCAGGCGTGCGCTCCAGCGACGTTTGGATCGAGCCGCCGAAGTGGGCAACGAACAGATCCGCCTCGACCTCGGTCAACTCGAAGAAGGCTGGGAAGAGCCGCTGGTGGAAACCGTGCGGAAGTTCGCAGAATTCCGAGAGCAGATGGCGACGCAGTTGCTCGGCGTGGCGGCGGGGAGCTAAGCGCCGGACATCGCCGGCAATCATTCTTGGACCTTGGACGGCCGCGAGATTCGTCTGGATCCTCCGGGACTGGAGTGACTTCGGCGGGTGGTTCGAAAGATCCCGACGAGGCCTGGGTCCCGACGCGTCGGGACTTCCAAGTAACGGCTCTTTGCGGATGTCGATTTCCTTGGAGATGGCGCCGTCCCCGACGGCGATTACATGGGGTGCAGGGGCGAAGCCCCGCCAGGTCCTAGGGTGTCCCTAGAAAACCTTCGCGGGCGGGTGGGCGGGACCAAACGAGTTTCATGAACGGCCCTCAGAGCCGGACCTTAAACGTACTCCGACAGCAACCCCGGCAGCTCCTTCATCGTCTCGATTCGCGGACACATCGTGATGCCGACGTGGTTGCCGTCACGGTCGAGGAGCACTGGATTGATGCCGACGCCCATCGCGCCCTCGATATCGGACGTGATCTGGTCGCCGACGTGAATGGCCTCGTCCGGTTGAGCGCCCGATCGGTTCAGCGCAGCTTGGAATATGGGCGGGTGCGGCTTCGTCGAGCCGACGTCGCGCGATGTCACGGCGAAATCCAGATACTGGGTCAACCCCATGTTCTCCATGATCTCGTTTGCGCCGACATCCAGGTTCGAGATCAGTCCCAACGACAGACCTTGCTGTCTCAGAATGTCCAACGTCGCCAACACGTCGTCGAACCGGCGCATTTCGTGCGGCATCTCGCGGATGGCTAGCCAGATCTCGTGCGCCTCTTCGGGAGTGACTTCGACGCCTGAGCCCGCTAGCACGCGCCGTTCGTACTCCGAGAAGAAGTCGATGCGCTCCTGCCGGTCGAGCTCACGGATCGGCTTGACGGCGTTTTGCTCGGCCATCAGCCCGTCCGCGGCGCCGTAGCCACGCAGAATGCCCTCCGGAGTCACCGTGAGTCCGAACAGTGCGCAGGCCGCCGACTGTATCTCGTATCGCGATGGCTGGAAGCCTGCGAGGGTCCCGTAGAGGTCGAAGAATATCGCTTTTATCATGGCGCGAGTATGATAGCATTGCGCCTCCGACCTGTCAGGCCTGCCGCCGGCGTCGTTCACCGGAGAAATGAAATCGAGAGTCCGTGGCGGTGCGCTGCTGCGTAGGGTAGGGTTTCAAACCCTACCGGTGGTCGTTTGGTGTGACATGCGTCGATCGACACGACATACAACCCGTATCGCACGAGATGATACGTGTTTGTAATCGAAGCCCACGGTCGGGTTTGAAACCCGCCCCTACACCGCATGGATCGCGGACAAAGCGTCACCGCCATCGATTGTCCACTGATGGCACGCCGTTTATTGGCGATGGAGTCGGCAAACATGAAGGCTGGAAAACTGCCTGTCGAGCTCTTGAGCGAACTGCTCGACGGCATCGAGATCAACGACCCTCGTGTAGTCCTCGGCCCAAAGACGGGTGAGGACGCGGCTCTGATCGACTTCGGCGACCGTTACCTCGTAGCGAAAACCGACCCGATCACGTTCGCGACGGACCTGATCGGATGGTACTTGGTGCAGGTCAACGCCAACGACCTCGCCGTCATGGGCGCGACGCCGCGATGGCTTATGGCGACCGCGATGCTGCCGGAAGGGACCGAGGCCGAGCAGGTTCGCGAGGTGTTCAGCCAGTTGACGGCCACCTGCAAAGAGTTGGGAATCACGCTGATCGGCGGGCACACCGAGATCACCTACGGCATCGACAGGCCGCTGGCCGTCGGGGCGATGCTCGGCGAGGTGGACAAGGATCGCGTCGTGCTGACCTCAGGGGCCAAACCCGGCGACGCCATCGTCATCACGAAGGGGATCGCCGTCGAGGGCACGGCAATCCTCGCGCGGGAGGCGTCCGACGAGCTGGCCGCGAACGGAGTCGGCGCAGATGTGATCGCCCGAGCCGCGGAGTTCTTGTTCTCGCCGGGGATCAGCGTCGTGCGAGACGCCTCCATTGCAGTCGATGCAGTGTCGGTCCACGCCATGCATGACCCGACCGAAGGAGGTCTCGTGGGAGGCCTGCTGGAGATGGCCCTGGGCGCTGGCGTGGGACTCGAGATCGACCGAGACCGGATTCCGGTGCTTCCCGAGACCAAAGCCGTCTGCGACGCACTCGGACTGGACCCGCTGGGCTTGATTGCGTCCGGCTCGTTGCTGGCCGCCGTGGCCCCCGCGGATGTCGCGAGGCTGACATCCGCGCTCGGCGATGCGGGCATCGCTGCTTTCGAGATCGGCCGAGTCACGGACAAGAGCCAGGGCCTTCAGATGCTCACCGGACACGGCGATGTCGCTCTTCCACGCTTCGAACGTGACGAGCTGGCCCGGTTTTTCGGGGACGACGATTCATCGTAAGATCGGTCTCACCCGGCGCGTCCGCTGGCATTTCGAATATGTTTGCTGAACCAAGCTTGACCACGGTTCGGATACCTCGATAGAATTACTTGTAGCAATCGAACCCGAAACAGGAAGGCAACAGTCTTGGGAACCGCGTAATACTCTCAAGTTCATCCACACTGCTGACTATCTAGCCTCCCGTGCGCCAGGCCCATTCGGCGCGGGGGGCTTCTGTGTTTTCGGGCCAACTTGCTGCCACTGGCAAACCATATCCCTGGTGGCGCACGCCGGACTACCGCTCCGAGCGTGCCCCAACCCACATAGGAGAACCGAACAATGACGCTACGAATAGACCCGGAACTGGCCGGCATCAGAGAGCGGATCCGCCACTCCGCCGCCCACGTGATGGCGGACGTGGTGACGACCATGTTCCCTGACGCCAAGCTGGGCATCGGGCCGCCCACCGACGACGGATTCTACTACGACTTCTGGATCGAGGAGGCCTTCACCACCGATGACCTTGAGAAGATCGAAGGCAAGATGAAGGAAGTCATGGGCAAGAGCCTGCCCTTCGAGTATCGCGAATACCCTCGGCCCGACGCTCTCAGCTTGCACTCAGACGAACCTCTGAAGGTGGAGATAATCGAGGGGATTCCCGAAGAAGAGGCGATCTCGACGTACACCCATGGCGAATTCGAAGACCTGTGTGCAGGACCGCACGTCGAGTCGACCGGCCACATCCCCGCATTCAAACTGCTGAGCGTGGCGGGCGCTTACTGGCGCGGCGACGAGAACCGACAGATGCTTCAGCGGATCTACGGCACTGCCTTCGAGTCGCAAGAGGCTCTGGACGAGCACCTCGAACGTCTCGAAGAGGCGAAGAAGCGCGACCACCGGGTGTTGGGTCGAGAGTTGGACCTGTTCTCGATTCACGACGAAACGGGCCCTGGACTCGTCATATGGCACCCTAAGGGCGCGCGGGTCCGAGGTCTGTTCGAGGATCTGTGGAAGCGCGAGCACTACCGATGGGGCTACGATCTGGTCAACACCCCGCACGTGGGTCGGGCAGGCCTTTGGGAGACCAGCGGCCACCTGGAGAATTACAAAGACGGCATGTACGCTCCGATGGACCTGGACGGGCAGGAATACTATCTGAAGCCGATGAACTGCCCGTTCCACGTGATGTACTACAAGACCGGTCTGCGCAGCTACCGCGACCTGCCGATGCGCGTCGGCGAACTTGGCGCCGTTTACCGATACGAGCGAGGCGGCACGCTGCACGGAATGCTGCGCGTCAGGGGCTTCACCCAAGACGACGCGCACATCTTCTGTCGGCCCGACCAGATCGCGGACGAAGTCAACGGCGTCCTCGACCTGACGTTCCACCTGCTGGAGAAGTTCGATTTCCACGAGTACGAGGTGATGCTGGCCACGAGACCCGATAAATCGGTCGGCTCCGACGAGGAATGGGATCTGGCCACCAGTTCGTTGCGCGACACCCTGGATAAGCGCGGGATGGATTACGAGGTCGATGAGGGCGGCGGCGTCTTCTACGGCCCGAAGATCGACATACACATCAGGGACGCCATCGGCAGGCTGTGGCAGTGCACCACCGTGCAATTCGACTTCAACCTGCCTCGTCGATTCGACATCGCGTACATCGGCGAAGACGGCCAGGAGCATCGTCCCTACATGGTGCACCGGGCGTTGTTCGGCTCGCTCGAACGGTTCATGGGCATGCTGATCGAGCACTTTGGCGGCGCATTCCCGACGTGGCTCGCGCCAGTGCAGGCGATCATCGTTCCGATTGCGGACCGCCACCACGAGTACGCCGGCAAAGTCGCCGCCGCGCTGACCGACGCTGGAGTCAGGGTGGGGAACGACACCCGGAACCAGCGCATGAACCTCAAGATTCGTGAGGCGCAGGTGCAGAAGATACCGTACATGCTGATCGTCGGCGACCGCGAGGAAGCGGCTGACGCGGTCGGCGTCCGGCTGCGCTCCGGCGAGGACCTCGGCGCGGTGCCGCTCGACGAGCTGACCGCGCGGATCGTCTCCGAGGCGTCCATTGGCTAGTTGGCTCGGGGAGAAGCCGGCCACCCGTCGAACTCTCCCCGAGCTTCCACGACCGCCGTCAGGTGGTATTGTCGTGATTGACATTGCCTGCGCGAGCCGTGTGTGATATATTCGTAACGACCCAGGAAGACACCTGGGCAATAGTACTTGGACGAGGTGTAGCATAGCGAGAGAATACCGGGCCAACGAGCGCATTCGTGTGCCTGAAGTTAGGCTTGTCGACGAAGAGAGCGAACAGTTGGGCGTGATGCCGACCAGACAGGCCTTGGAAATCGCCGACGAACGAGGGTACGATCTCGTCGAGGTTGCCCCAGCGGCGAATCCGCCCGTGTGCCGTCTCATGGACTTCGGAAAGTTCAAATACGAGGCGACCCGCAAGGAACGCGAAGCCCGGAAAGCGCGAAAATCCAAAGTGACCAACGAACTGCGTGAAGTTCGAATGAAGACACGCATAGGGTTGCACGACCGCGAAGCCAAGACCCGGCTGGTCCTGCGCCTGCTTGGACAAGGATCGAAAGTGAAAGTTTCGGTCGTGTTCAGAGGCCGCGAGGTCGAACATCCCGAGGTCGGCATGGTATTGTTAAAGGCGGTCGCCGATCAACTGGTGGACAAAGCGACGCTGGAGAGCCCGCCGCGATTCGAGAGCCGGCGAAGCCTTTCGATGATCGTTTCGCCGATTGTCGAAATCGCCGCACAAACCGAGAAACAAACTGAACAGGCGCCGCCTGAACCGGTGCAGGCTGAAAAAGCCGAACCCGAACAGGCTGAGCCCGAAAAGGTGCTAGACCGTGCCGAAGCTTAAGACCCACAAGGGAGCGAAACGGCGCTTCCGAATCACAGGAACCGGCAAAATCGTGCGGATGAAAGGCCACAAAAGCCACCTCCGCAGGAAGAAGCCCGGAAACGCCAAAAGGCTGTACAGCAAGAAGTTGCAGATCAGCCCGGCGGACGTTCCGCAGCTCAAGCGCGCATTGCCGTACGGCCTGAACTAAGGACATCCGCTCAGACGAATTATCAGAATCTCGCCCCTTGCTGAATGCCGGGGGCGTTTCCTTGCCCAAGAGTGTCGCCGTGTCGCCGTCACGCACTAGCGTGGCGTTCATGGGCCGTCCCTTGCTAGGATGGTATGGCCGAGCGCCGAGGACGAATTCTCGCCGACGCGCCGGACATACGTGTAGTAGAACAGACAACCGAGGAGTCTACGTTGACCAGGATAAAACGGGGCGTCGTCAAGAAGCGCCGGCATAAGAAGATGCTCAAGGCCACCAAGGGGCACCAGGGTGTGCGGCACCTGCACTTCCGGCGGGCCCACGAGTCGCTGATCCACGCCCTCCGCTACTCCTACGCTCACAGGAAAGAGCGCAAAGGGGACATGCGGAAGCTCTGGAACCTTCGCATCAACGCCGCCGCCCGAGCCAACGGGACGACCTACAGCCAGCTCATCCACGGCCTCAAGCTGGCCAGCGTCGACGTGAACCGCAAGATGCTCTCGGAAATGGCGATACGCGATCCTGAGGCGTTCACGCAGATCGCCGAGCAAGCGAAAGGACAGCTAGCCGCCGCAGCATAGGCCGGCCCCGGAGCGGTCATCGCTCGACATCGCTTGTCCAACCTCGAATCATCAGAAGCGGTCCGCTCATGCGGTCCGCTTCTGCTTTCTGCCAACCCTCTGGCCATACGCCCGCTAGTGTCCTGACTCGCAGGTTCGTTGCACATATCGAGACGTGCACTTGAGCGGCACTGTGGTTCGACAGGCTCACCACGAAC
>CAZPQQ010000020.1:0-46608 GCA_964588665.1 uncultured Dehalococcoidia bacterium
TTGGGGGCGTACGGTGCAGTTGAATACCCCAAACTGGAGCCACGGATGAACGAGATTCGGGGAGACCTCAAAGAATCGATCAGTGCAATGGTCGAGGTATCCAAGACTCGGAAGCGAGTCGTAAAACGTTTGCCAACGCTCACGTTCGACCGGAAAACATTGGAGTTGCTGGGCGTTGGAGCACGACAATGGCGCGGGCGTGAGATACCCCGGCACGCTGAGACGCGACAGATGTTGTTTACCGCTTACGTCGGCCTGGTAGTCCAAAATGATCCGTTCCAGCCTTGGGCGCGGTATCTGCGGACGGCGTTCGCTGACATGAGGCCGGATCAAGGCGATGCTTTCACTTTTTTTGAAGAACAAACGCGTCGGTTCGGATCATTCGATGCTTACGTAGATGGCGAGTTAGACACGGCTAAGGACGCACTTCCGAAAGCCGCCTACGAAGAATTCCTTGTGCGCATGCAACAAGACACCCTCGGCAGGTACGACTCGATTCGCGGCGACGTTCTTTATCGCAGAGGTGACCGTGTGCCGATTCAGAGCCGATACCTGTGCAGTCGATGCGGCCTGCACTTCTTGGCGACAGTGCTATTCGCCCAAGCCCCATACGGGCCGCGCGTGACTCATGACCTGGTGTGGAAGCCGGATCTCGATTGGCTAATTGGACAAACTGAACTTGGCGCATATTCGATCCCCACGGACTCCACGGGCCATGGCCGTGCAGGAATGCGGCTGGACAACTACGGCCGGTTAGAGACCATCGCCAAAAACCTATTCTTGCAGCAAATATGGCATGAGCCGCTGTCGGTTGCGGTTGAGCGATGCGACGACACTCCTTTGAGGCTAAAAAAAGAACTAGGGCGTGCTAGGGAAATTCTGGGCATGCGCAGACGGAGGGGCAACCAGCGGCAATGGTGGGCTCAGAATCCAGGCCAGCTTTGCAAAACCTGCCATGGTCGCGAATGTTGAGCAACGAGCCAGCCCGCGAGAGTGAACGCCTTCGCATCGGACGCCCAAGCGCATTTGGTCATGATTCTGAGCGACAATGGACAACAATGGACAGAATCGCGATTCCCAGACAACATAAATGCCCCCGACAAGCTGTCGAGGGCATTCATTTCGTGCCTGAGATTTGGTGCCGAAGGCCGGACTCGAACCGGCACGGGATTTAACTCCCAACGGTTTTTGAGACCGCCGCGTCTACCATTCCGCCACTTCGGCACGCGTGTGGGGGCCTTAATCGTAGCACAACGCGGGCGTCCCATTCCTCTCGGCGTCGCGGCGAAAACAGGCCTCGCAGCCGTGAAACCCAAGGAAATGGTGTAACGGGCGGACCGTCTGTGGGATTCGAACCCTGGGATCGGGCCGTCTCGCCGCCAGGCTGATGGCTGATGGCTGACGGCTGGTGGCTGGTGGCTGATGGCTGATGGCTGATGGCTGATGGCTGACGGCTGACGGTTGACGGCTGACGGCTGATAGCTGATAGCTGACTGCGGCGACTGCCTGTATAATGTCGGCGAGTCTGAGATCATTCGACATCGACAGATCGACCGGCGCATTCGTCGTTGCGATCTGAGTCGAAGAAAGAAGGTGCCACGTGACTATGGATTGGGGAATGGCAAACCGAATGGCCCAGCTAATCCGACCGGACGGTCGGTGCATATTTATGCCCATCGATCATGGGTACTTTCTGGGCCCGACCCACATGCTGGAGGAGCCGGGCAAGACGCTCGAGCCGCTGCTTCCGTACGCCGACGCCGTGTTCGCGACCAGGGGCGTCGTGCGCTCGTGCCTGGACCCCGCCGGCGCCAAGCCGATCATCCTGCGGGTTTCCGGCGGAACGAGCACGGTCGGCGCCGACCTGGCCAACGAAGGGATCACCACGTCGATCGAGGAGGCCCTTCGGCTGAACGTGGCCGCCCTCGGCATCTCGCTGTTCATAGGCACCGAGTACGAGCGCCAGTCGCTGCTGAATCTGGGCAAGCTGGTGGACGCGGGCGAAAAGTACGGCATCCCCGTGATGGCGGTCACCGCGGTCGGCAAGGAGTTGGATAAGCGTGACGCCCGGTACCTCGCGTTGGCTTGTCGCATTGCGGCCGAACTGGGAGCTCGGGTGGTGAAGACCTACTGGTGCGACGACGGCTTCGACAAGGTCGTGGCTGGCTGCCCCGTTCCGGTGGTGATGGCCGGCGGACCTCAGGCCGACACGGAATTCGAGGTCCTGGAGTTTGTGCACGACGGCATTCAAAACGGCGCCATCGGGATCAATCTCGGCAGAAACGTCTGGCAGAGCGAACACCCGGTGCCCATGATGCGTGCCTTGGATCACATCATCCACGGAAACGGCTCGGTCCAGGAAGCTCAAGAGGTCTTCGAAACGGCTAAGTCCGGAGACGTCGGGCTTTCGCCCGTGACAGTGTGATGCGGATAACCGAGTCAATCACCAACGCCGACATATCCGATCGGGTGAGGTAGTCTTCGTGCGCGTCGCGATGTATTACACCAACCAGGACGTGCGACTGGAGGAGGCTCCGGCGCCAGAGATCGGCCCCGGCGAGCTGCTCGTTCGCGTCGAGGCGAGCGGCATCTGCGGCAGCGATGTCATGGAGTGGTATCGCGTCGAGAAGGCGCCGGCCGTGTTGGGCCACGAGGTCGCCGGCGAGGTCGTTCAGACTGGCGAAGGTGTGGAGCGTTTCGTCGAGGGCGACCGCATCGTTGTCACCCATCACGTGCCCTGCAACACCTGCCACCACTGCCTGAGCGGCCGCCACACCGTCTGCGACACCCTGCGTCAAACCAGCTTCGACCCGGGCGGCTTCGCCGAGTATCTTCGCGTCCCGGCCATCAACGTCGACCGTGGCGTGTTCAAGATCCCGGACGACATGTCCTTCGAATACGCCTCTTTCGCCGAACCCCTGGCGTGCGTCTTGCGAGGGCAGGAGCGAGCCAACATTCGGCCCGGCCAGAGCGTGCTTGTCCTCGGCAGTGGCCTAACCGGTCTGCTCCACGTGAACTTGGCTCGCACCCTGGGCGCCGGTCGAATCGCAGCCACGGATCTGGTCGATTACCGGCTAGACGCGGCGCGAAAGTTCGGTGCCGATCATGCGTTTCCGGCCAGCGACGACATACCGGCCCGCATGCGTGAGGTCAACGACGACCGTCTGGCTGACCTGGTCATCGTGTGCACCGGCGCTCGCCAAGCTCTGGACCAAGCGTTGCGATCGGTGGAGCGCGGAGGCACCGTGCTGTTCTTCGCGCCTACTGAGCCGGGCGTCACCGTCCCCGTGTCGATCAACGACACATTCTTCCGAAACGACATCACGCTTACGACCACTTACGCCGCATCTCCCGCCAATCTGGCCGCGGCGCTGGATCTGATTGAAGCAGGAAGCGTCCGCGTGGGCGAGATGATCACCCATAGGCTCGGCCTGGCCGATGCGGGCCTTGGCTTCAAACTCACAGCCGAGGCGCAGGATTCGCTGAAGGTGATCATCGAGCCGCGGCGGTAGACGTTCGGCGTCGGCTCGGCACCCCATTTCGACGCGATGGGGTACGGCATCCACGGAGAATCGCCTTGACATGGCTGCCACTGCTTCGAATTCGGGCATGTTAGAATTCCCGCCTTGTCGAGACCTGTCCACGGGGACAATCTTAGTCTAGCTCGTCGCCCGGGCCAATTTCACAACGCCGTGCCGTACACGCGGTCGGGCACGACGATCATGACGGCTTGGTTGTCTCACACCATGGCGTCGTCGTAGTTTGCCAAATCGAAACTTCGCATCCTGGCGAGGGCAGCGCACTGTGGCGAACGACTGCCAGATCTGTTGGTCGTCAGATCGCGCAATTGCTCACCTTTGACCGCCAAGTGCGTCGGACACATTCGACGATGTGCCAACTTCATCTTACCCCCCATTGGGCTCTTCCCCTGCTTCCATCACGAGCCATGCAACCAAACCAGCGAAAGGCCAAGCGATAACCACAGCCAACAATCCACCGATCAAGTAGACGAACCAAGTCGCAAGCAAAGCTGCTGGCAGAAGATAGACCACTCTCCACAGATCGGCCCAAATCGCTCCCGCTATCGGTGCCCAGACCCACAAAACGACTGCGGCGAATAACAACCCTCGGAGAAGATAATTTGCGATCCCCGACACTTTCAATAGGATCGTCACCACCCGATATGCATCGCATGTTCCCTGCGGCTCCCCATAGTCACAGCATTACCTCTTACTTTTGGGTTTTTCGAAGATCACAGAGCGAACGATATAGTGGGCGAACAATGAGGGCACTATGACAATGACAGCTACGGATGAGAGCAAATGTGCTCTGTTTATGATCCAACCCCATATCCGCAGGGCTTCCGTTATCCATCCCATCATTTTGGCCTCGGCCCGATTCTCGACACACGCCGCTCTGATCGTCTTCTCCATCTTGACGACCTGCCAGATGATGTCTACGTCTTGCTTCAGGTTAGCCATCCAACGGCCCTCCATCGATGAAGGACGTGATCTCGGTGTTCGAAATGCCGATTTCCTTCAGATCAAACTCCTCTGGGCCGCACCGCTCTCAACAGCGAGAGCCATCCCGAAAAGTCAGCGATTCGAGTGTCACACCTCAATCACAGCGCCGTGCCGTAGACCCGGTCGGGCACGACGATCATGACGGCGCGGCTGTCTCGCACCATGGTGGCGTCGTAGTCGGCCCAGTCCGGGTGCTCTTTGCCGGCCGCGCCTCGGTACACTTCACGGAGGGCCAGTCGGAGTTCGTCGGCGTCGGTGTTGTCCGGCGCCAGGATTTGCGCCTGTCCTTCGAGGACGACGAACCCCCACCAGTCCGACTTCGAGACAAGCAGCGAACAGCGCGGTTCCCTTCGAGCGTTGACCAGCTTCGCCCGGCCCGTCGTCGTTGAAAACCCGACTCCGTCGCCGAATGGGCACACGGTGACGATGCTCATCTGGGCGGCGCCACTCTGACGGAAGGTCGTCAGCACCGCCTGTTTGTTCTCGGTCACGAATGCGCGGGCTTCGTCTGTGAGCATGGTTCGTTTCACCTCGGAGGGGGTTGGGGTTGTGCTTAAGCGGGCTTCTTGTCTGACCGCCATGTTCAAAATGATCTGTTCGTAGTTGCCAGACCAGCCAGTGTACCGCGAACATTCAGGATCGCGCGAGATTCCCGTAGGGGAGGGTTTCAAACCCTCCCGTGGCGATGCAACCAAATGTGTTGCGAAAGGATCCGCAAGTACGGTATTCCCACGCAACGCAACCTATATGTCCACGACACCACGCGGGAGGGTTTGAAACCCTCCCCTACGGAATTGCGGCTTACAGCACGAAGTCGACTTCGTACATGTAGTAGTGGGCTTCGGACATGCCCAGTTTGTTGTAGGTTTGCTGCGCGATGCGGTTCTCGTGCTCCACGTACAGCCGGATCCCGCAGATGTCGTCCCGGGACGTGGCGATGTCGTTGACGTGCCCGTGCATCGCCGTGTAGACGCCGTTGCGCCTCCAGTTGGCGTCCACGTAGACGCTTTGGATCCACAGGAACGTCGCGTTTCGCCAGTCGCTCCACTCGTACGTGACAAGCAAGCTGCCGACGACCTGCCCGTCGGCTTCGGCGACGAGGTAAAAGCCCTTGTCGTCGGAGCCGAACACCGCCGCGACGCCGGTGGCGATCAAGGCCGGGTCGAGAGTCTTGCCCTCGGTCTCCATCGCCATGTTCTGTTGGAAGCCGATGATGTGCTCGGCATCGCCCGGTGTGGCGCGTCGGACCGTGATTTGTGACTGATCAGCCTGCGAATTCGTGCTCAATTTCCACCCCCCCTTTGACGACGCGCCAAGTATATAATGTGGCCTCTGACGGCGGCAAGCACGGACGTGGATCGGTTGGATGTGCCAAGGTGGACGCAAACGTGGACTATGAGATCGTGGTGGTCGGCGGCGGTTCGGCTGGACTGACGGCCGCGACGATCGCCGCCCAGTCCGGAGGGTCCGCCGTCGTCCTCGACCGCTTCGACTGGCCGGGAGGCATGCTGGGTTTGCAGACACAGCCCCTCCAGGGACCCGGAAGGGGATTCTCGGGGGCGACGGGACTCGAAATCGCGCGCTCCCTAGAGGATGAAGCCAGGACGGCAGGCGCAGAAGTTCGGTCAGGCGTCAGAGTAGCGGCGGTGACCCAGCGACCCGAAGCGGGCCAAACGCGTCTGACCTGGTCGGTTCAGATCGCCGGCCTCGATTCTCCGATCACGGCACGGGCAGTAGTTCTGGCCACCGGATCGACGGAGCCGTTGCCGATGTTCGACGGCTCCGACCTCGACGGGGTGATGCTGGCAGGCGACGCTCAAGCAACGCTGAACATCAAACGCCGCCGTGTTGGCGAACGCATCGTCGTCGTCGGGTCGGATAACTCGGGCTTGCTTATCGCCCAAAACCTGTTGGACGCGGGCGCCGACGTGCTGGCCATCGTCGACGAGTCGCCGCGTGTCGAGGGCAGGGAGCTCAACGCGCAGCCGCTCCGAGACCGCGGGGTTGAGATGCTGACCTCGACGCGGATCGTGCGCGCAATCGGGCATGAGCGACTCGAACGGATTTGCGTGCTGTTCGTTGCCGAAGACGGCAGCCGCCGAATTCGGGAGCTGCAAGCCGATGCCCTGTTGTTCGCACTGCCGAGATCGCCCGACACGGCGCTGTCGGATTCGGTAGGATGCCCCGCGCTGAACATCGATGCTCTCGGCGGACCATCGCCGGTTCACGACAGCGGCATGGGCACGACGATTCCCGGTCTGTTCGTGTGCGGCGACGCGGCCGGAGTCGAGAGCGGCGCGGTGGCGCTGGAAACCGGCCGCATCGCGGGAGTGTCTGCCGCCGACTACCTGGGATATCGGCATCCGCTCGGTCAAACGGTTGCCAACCAGGCCCGAGGACGGCTTGGTTATCTGCGCCGGGGCCGTCGCGGCGAACGCCGAAGATCGGGAATACAAGCGCTCCATAGAGAGCATCGTGAAGTGGCGCGATCGGAATATGCTGTTCAAACACATTAGTGAGGAGGATGGGTCGTCATGGATGCATTCGAGTTCGGTGATTTGGAGCAACAAAGGGAGCGAACAGGAGAGCGGTACCTCGAATTCCTGACCTTTCCGGCGATGTCCACAGGGGTCTACGCATTGCCGGCGGGAGGGGTCGATTCGCAGCAGCCTCACACCGAGGACGAGGTCTACTACGTCGTCTCCGGCAGGGGAGCGATCCGAGTCGCGGACGAGGACAGGCCGGTTGGGCCGGGCAGCGTCGTGTTCGTGGCGCGACACGTCGAGCACCGCTTCCACTCGATCACGGAGGACATGACCATCTTCGTGGTTTTCGCTCCGGCCCGAGCTTCGCTGGCTCGGGCGTAACAGGATCGCGGCCCAGCCTATGGCGGCAGAACGATCCCCGTGCCTCGAGGCAGGTCCCACGCCTCTTCCTGCAGGCCGCGGATGAAGTCGATCTGCCCCTGGTGGTGGTTCTTGTAAGTGATCATGTGACGGAGAACGGCCGCTCGCGTTCGATCTGGTTGACCAGGATCAGGCGCGACTGAAAGGTCGGCGTCTTTCAACGATGCCAGGTAAGTCAGGCTCCGATCGTGGACCGCTGCCAGGTAGGACGCGAGGATCTTCAGTTGAGGGATGTCTAGGCTCTGCAGACCCATCCTGTCACCTGGATCCGGGGCGTCGACAGGTCGATCGAACCTTTCGTGCCAGGCGTCCACGATCCACAAAGGCGTCTGTGCGCTGATCTCGCCGAGCATGTTGTCTTCGGCCCGTGCCAAGTGCCTCAGAACGAAGCCGATGTTGTTCGAGCGGGGCGTGGGTCGCCAGACGACTTGCTCTCGGGTCAGCCCGCTGCACGAGCCCATCAGGCGGATCTGGACGCCCCTCAGGCATTCGGCGATGAACGTGGTTGTCTGCATGCCAGACTCCATTCGATGCGATTTGCGATGTCAGCCGCCGCGATTCAGATCACAGTCCGCGCCAGTTTCATGATAAGCCTGGATCACGCGATCCTCAATCATATCGAAGCGTCTGCCCGCAGAAACTGAGCGGAGGCGAAGACGTGATGAAAACTCCATTCGCGTCCGGTCAGCGCTAGTTTTCGACGTCGATGCATCGGTTTTTGGGCCATGACAGGACATTGACAGCGTTGACGAGCGAAACTACAATGGCCCCGCCAGGCGCCGCCCAACGCCAGCTTCCACGGCGTCTGAGAGCGAACGTCGGCTGACCCGGGGCACACGTAATCCAAGCGCGTAATCAGGAGGCACGAATGAGTTTAGCGACAACGGCCGAAGAAAGGCTTCACGCCGATCCGGCACAGTTCGTAGAGCAAGAAATCAAGGAATTTGTGGCCACCAACCCGGGAAACCGCCTTCCTTTCTTGGACGACTATGTCATGTGGGCGGAACCGCTTGTGAAGTATGCTGACGGCGACGATCCCCTTTTCGAGCAGTACAAGACCATAATCGCTCCTACTCATCTCACTCCCCGTGAGGCGCTGGCCAAAGCCTATGACAAACGGGTGGAAGACATCCAGGGACCCCTTTCGGTCATAAGCTGGATTCTCCCCGCCGTCGAAGCAACCCGAAAGTCGAACCGTGACGAAACGGAAGTCCCCGGCAGGCTCTGGTCCCACACCCGCTGGCATGGCGAAAAGTTCAACGAAACGTTGCGCGATTATGTCGTCGAGCTCCTCACCGGCATGGGATACATGGCTGTAGCCCCGTTCATGCAGCCTTACTTCAAGACGTTTGCCAATGACAAAGGGCCGTATTCGAACTGGTCCGAGCGGCATGCCGCCTACGCCGCGGGGCACGGCACGTTCAGTCTTTCTGATGGTTTGATCACTGAGGTCGGAATCGCCCATCGCGTCGGGAACGTTGTCACCGATCTCGAATTGCCGACCAGCCTAAGGACAGCCACAGGACCATACGCAAACTGCCTCTTCGACGCGGGAGTCAACTGTCGAGCTTGCATCATCCGGTGCCCGGCCGACGCCATCACTGAGAAGGGCCACGATAAGATCAAGTGTCAGCAGTACCTGAACAGCATCGGTTACTCGACCGAGGCGTTGAAGAACGGATATGTCAACGAAACGAGCGTAGCCGGTTGCGGCTTGTGTCAGACCAAAGTGCCCTGTGAATTCGAAAACCCGATCAATCGGTTGAAGCGGAAGGAACGTTGGCAGGGAGTCCAAGTGATCCCCCACATGGGTTAGCTAGCCGCTGACGCACAAATAACCGACGTGCCCGTACGGACCCGTGTTGGGAAGCGCCCGTGGCGTGAGTTTTTGGCCTTCACCATCACGGAAGCGATTCGCGAAATGCGCGTGCGCTGTTTATCGTCTGTGACCGGCTATGCCGCCCGCTACTTGTAGTGCCGATCCAGCTCCGACGCGTACCGCGCCCCGAGCTCCGATGCGTGCGTGTCCAGCCAATCGGAGAGGCGGGTCGCGCCGGGTGGTGGCTCGCCTGGCTTCGACACCAGCAGATCGGCTGTGAGGCCGTCCAGCTCGTCCTTTGTTAGCACCACGTCTCGGACCAGCAGCCCCATCAGCTTCGATGCCAGCATCGCTAGGCGTGGGTTCACGTGAACGAGCGTTGATCGAGCGCCGATCTTCGTCGCGATGAGACGGACCATGGCTTCGTACGTGAACACCTCTGGCCCCACCGCGTCAAGCGCCACGTTGTCGTTCCGTTCACCCATCTTGACGGCGAGCCGGGCCAGGTCGTCTACGAATATCGGCTGCACACGGTATTGACCGGAGCCGAATATCGGATGCATGGGGAAGCGCCGCAAGAGCCACGCGATGTTGTTCGTGAGGATGTCCTCGATCCCGAATATCAGTGTCGGCCTGAGAATGGCGTAAGACAACCCGGATTGTCGGATGGCGTCCTCCACTTCCGCTTTGCCCCGGAAGTACGGCAGCGGTGAATCCCTGGTCGCGTTGGTGATGCTGACGTGGACGATTCGGCGGACGCCAGCCTCCTCAGCGGCTTGAATCAGCGCCCGGATGTCCCGCACAGCACGCTGGTGCGTGAGCTCACCCTTGGCGAAGCGTATCCAGTACGTGTTGAACAGGGTGTCGGCGCCGTCTAGCGCGCGTCGCATCTCCTGCGCGCTGTCGAAATCGAGAGGCAACGCGCTGACGCGACCTTCGAATGGGTCTGGCCGGTCGGGATGGCCTGTCAGAGTGCGCACCTCGCTTCCGGCGTCCAACAAACGTCGGGCGATGTACTTGCCCGTGTATCCGAAAGCCCCTGTGACTACGTGCGTGACGTTCAACTCCCACGACAACGGTGCGGTTTGGCGACGGCGCCGAAATTCCCATCATACCCGTTTATCTGCGATGCAGTTCGACTCAACGTGAGGAAAAGCCCACCGCGTCTTTCAGATGCAATACAATGTCAAACGCATCCCGACATGTCGGCGCCGGCTGCGCTAGAGAGATCGTGTTGAACCAGCTCGCCAACGTCTTACAGTCCGGCAGGTTCGCTGTGACCGCGGAGCTCAACCTGCCGAAGGGCACGGACCTCAGGCCGATGCTCCGGCGTGCGGCGCCTCTCAAAGGTTTGGTCGACGCGTTCAACGTAACGGATTCGGCCAGCTCCCGCATGACGATGGCGCCGGTCGCCGCGGCCCACATGCTGCTCGACGAAGGATTGGAGCCGATCCTGCAGATCACGTGCCGCGACAAGAACCGGATTGCCCTCCAGGCCGATCTCCTTGGCGCCTCCGCGCTCGGGATCACGAACCTCCTCTGCATGCGTGGCGACGACCCTCAGGCAGGTGACCATCCCGACGCGAAACCGGTTTTCGATATCGAGACGATCGACTTGCTGGAGGCGGCAGTCTCGCTCCGATCGGGGACCGACATGATGGGCGCCCAACTCAGAGGCGCTCCGGAGTTCCATGTCGGCGCCGTGTGCAATCCCGGCTCGCCGGACATGGATGGAGAGCTGAGGCGCATGGAGGAGAAGATCACGGCTGGAGCCGAGTTCTTCCAGACTCAGGCCGTGTACGATCCCAAAGCATTCGGCACGTTTATGGCCGAGGCTAAGGCGTTCGACGTTCCGGTGCTCGCGGGCATGATCCTTCCGAAATCGGGCGACATGGCCCGCAACCTGAACGCCAACCTCTCGGGCGTGACCGTGCCCGATGGCCTGATCGACGAGCTAGACAGCGCCGAAGACAAGAGTGCTAAATGCATCGAGATCGCGGCCCGTACGATCAACGAAATCTCTTCGACGTGCCAGGGTGTGCACATAATGGCCATCGGATGGGAGTCGAGGATTCCCATCATTCTTCGGGCGGCTGGCCTCACGTCAGCCTGATGGCACCGGTTCTTTCCGCGTACAAGGGCCTCTGGTTCACCGACGAGTCGTTCCTGGTGACTGGGTCGATTCAGAGTAGAAGCCGCCAGGCGCACCCGGCTCAGCCGCTGATCTCCGGCATGCCAGCCTCGCGGCGGGCGTCGTTGATGTGCTCCAGAATCCGAACGCTGAGCGGGGCCATCTCGTAGCCGATGTCGGCCAACATCTGGCTGTTGTCGACAAGGTACACGTGTGGGACGCGCCGCTCGCCGGTGCTGATCCGGGCGTCCGGGAGGAAGCTCCGCACCGCGTTGGCCATGTCTCCGACCGTGGCCAGGTGTCCGCCGCTGTTGTACGTGCGGTGGTTCAGCTTGTCGGCCAACGCGACTCGGACGAAGATCTGCGCGGCGTCTTCGGCGTGAATCATGGCGGACGGCTCAGCAGATGAAAACGGAACGTCCACCGGCTTGCCCACGGCGGGCAGCGACGCAAGGAGACCGCCCACAATCCCCGTCATCCCGGTGACGCGTCCGTGGCCGAACACGGTGCAGATGCGCACCCCTCGCACATCCATGCCGTACAGGTCGATGTACTTGCCCGCCGAGAAATCGTTGGCCGTCTTGGTCATGCCGTAGACGTTCACCGGGCTCGCCATGTCGTCTTCGATCACAAGCCGGTCGCCGAACGTCTCCTGCACGCCGTAAACGGCGATCGAGCTCGCGTACACAACTCTTTCCACGGCGATCCATCGGGCGACTTCGAAGACGTTGTTCGTGCCCTGGATGTTGACGAACATGCCGGAGTGTGGGCGTTCCTCGGTGTCGGGTGGCAACATCGCGGCCATGTGGATGATTCGGCTGACGTTGTTGGCGCTCGCGGCGTCCATCAGGTGGGAAATCTGAGTGATGTCGCCGCGGTGCACAGTTATGCGATCCAGGAGCGGCTCCAGGTTGGCCCGAGGTGGCGCCATGTCGAAACAGACGACATCCTCTCCTCTGTCGACCAACTCCCGGATGATCCGAGCGCCTATGAATCCCGTCCCGCCTGTAACCATGATTGCCATGTCGCAGTGTCTCCCAAAATCAAAGTTTGCCCGAGGCGTATCGCGCGCCCCGAACGCCGATCATGATACGAGTCGATGCAAGTCGACGCAATGCTGAGGTGATCGAGTTGGCGATGATTGGCGACGCGGCCTATGGCAGAGCGTCGAGGTCGATGACCTCGGTGCCAGGGGCGACCTTGCAGAACAGCTCGACCATCTCCGGGTGGCACGTGAAGACCAACACCTGGTTGGTCTTCGACAACTCAGCGAAGGCTTCCGCGGCCTTGTGCTGTCGATCAGGATCGAAGTTGACCAGCACCTCGTCGACGATGACGGGCAGGCTTTCCGAGTGCTCTCCGAACTCACGGATCAACCCGAACCTCAGCGCCAGGTAGAGCTGCTCTCGCGTTCCGCGGCTGAGCTGTTCCGGCTCCAGTGTCGCGCCGGTGGATGTCTCGACATACACCTGTGATGGTTGGTCGGCGGGAATGAACACGCGACAGTACCGATCTCCGGTGATGGTGGCGAAGAACTCTTGCGCGTGGCGGATCACGCCCGGTTGTCGCTCCTGCTCGTACTTCTGTCTCGTACGCTGGAGAATCGTGGCGGCGATTGTCAGCTTCGACCACTCGGCCGCGAGGTCTTTGATCTGCGCCAACAAGGACTCCCGGCGCGCCCTCAGTTCGGAGGACGCCTCGTCGGTCGCCAGACGCCCGAGCTCATTCGTGAGGCTGCCTCCCTCTTTGTCCGACTCGCTACGTTGAGCGTCCAGCGTTTCGATGTCGTGCTTGACCGTCGTCAGCTCGTCATTCAGGTACTCAGACGAAGTCTGTGCCAGAGTGTTTATGAGTTGTTGCAGAGGCTGATTCGGAAGGCACAGACGCTGAAGGTGTTCACGCTCCTCGGTGAGTTGACGCTCTAAGTCCTGCCTTTGTTTGTGTTGACCGGCTCTACGCCGAAGGTCTTCGGGGTCAGCGGCGCCGGCCGTGGCGATGAGTTCACTGCGCTCAGCGTTGAGCCTCTCAAGGCGTCGTTGCGTGCTGCCGAGACGCTGACTGGCATCTTCCAACGCCTTTTCGGCGTTTTGGCGCGCTAGAATCGCTTCGTTCGCCTGGTCCAACCGCCTGATCAGGTCGTCGGCTGCCATTGACACCTTCGATGAGTTGGCGCCGTCGAGGTCCAATCCATGCCTCGAAGCTACGGACTCGACCAGATCACGGTATTCGGAGATGTCTCGCTCGATCGCCTTGATACGGTCACGCATTTGGACGACAGGGGTGCGTTGGGCACGTGCGGTCTCGACGCGACCCAGCAACTGCATGAACGTATTTGGCGTGAGCGTCTCGGCAAGGTCCCTGGCAATCAGCCATGTACGCCAATCATTGAGAGCCGACTCACTTGACGCCGTCGCGGCATCGAGCAGCTCTTGTGCTTCAGCCGTCCGCGCTGTCTGTCGCACCACCACGCGCTCGGATTCGCCGAGGGTTCCCGCCGCCACCTGATATCGACGTATGGCCTCCTGAATGCCGCTCAAGCCCTCCTCGAATTCATCCAACGACGCTGAGTCTATCTCGGCCAACCCTATCGCTTCACCCGCGTTCTGAATCTCTTTGTCAGCCGACTGCTCTGTCGATGCAGCTTCACGATGCTGGGCGCGCAGCGCGCCTTCCCGACTGCCAGTGTCGTCGGACTGCTTCGTCGTTCGCGTCAGGTACGTGGCGATGCCAAACACCACGAGCACGGCGCCGAGCGCCAAAGCCGCCTGTTGCCCATCGAGGACGACGCCAACGCCGAGGGCAATCAAACCCCCAACCACGAGGAGAATAGGCGTCAGCGGGAGGCGGGTCACTGAGGCCTTGTCGTCGTCGGCGTCGAAGGCTGCGAGTTGACTGTCTAGGTCTTGTGTTCGCTGGCGAGCCGCGATCAGCTCCGCGTAGCTGGTTCTAGCGGCACGCACGCGTCGACGTTGTTCCTGAAGCTGCTCCGAATCCAACGCTGGCTGATCGATTCCGTCGAACGCCGCCTCGGCCTCGCGTTGGGCTTGGGCAGCATCCCGCTGATCCTGTTGGGATCGCTCCAAACCGATGTTGCAATCCCGAACTGCCTGTTCGGCCGCCGTGAGCCGCTCGCGCAGTTGTTCCGCCTCATCTCGGACGACCATCGATGCGTCGAACCTATCAAGTCTCGCTTCGTCCCAGTCCTGGCCCAGGTCGCGCAGGTCATGCGTAAGCTTTTTGCTGTCCGCCCCGAGATCGGCCACGCGTTTAGGAAGGTCGTAAACCGAGCTATCGAATCTGTCGCGACCTCTGCGAATGGATTCGATCACCGTTGCCTCAGGCGTCAGATCTTCGTCCGGCACATCTTTGCTCGCCTCGATCTCCGCTTGGGTCAACGCCGCCTGGGCGTCTTCGACTTCCGGCGCCGCTTCCTCGATTCGTTCGTCCAAGCCCTCCAGCCGCACGGCCGCGTTCTCGGGGAATCGGACAAACTCAGGCAGTGCTCGGAGGCGGTCCTCACGCAGCCTGATGGGGGCCCATTCGTCCCATGCTCGCGAGAGTCGATCAAGATCGCTCGCTTGCGACGAAAGTTCGGCCCTTCGTGCGGCGATGGACTCCAGCTCTTCGCGCACTTGCTGTCCTCGAGTTGTGAGCCGGCCGTACTCAACAGCTTGATTCGCCGTCTCGGCGAGTTGCGACTCCGTGTCTTGCAGCTCGTTCAGAATTGTGGCCGCCTTGTGTGAGCGGCCTCTCGGTGCGAAGATCGCTTGTCGGCTGGCGTCGAGTTCTCGGACCGCCGCGGGCAGGTTTGCCGCGCCAACGCCGGCGCTGTAGATACGGCCGCTGACTTCCTCGCCACTCAGCGATTTCATGTCCTGTAGTTCGTCCAGGCTGAAAGCGAACACCGACTTGAAGAGGTCTGCGGAAGGTCCGACGAGCGAGGGCATCACACTGTCGTCGAAACGAGCGCCGTTCGGCCCGGTGACGTCCAGCGGCCCGCCACGCGGTCCTTGGTGTCGCTGGACCGTGTATTGTTGCCCGACGCCGTTGGTCAAAGTAAGACGTCCGCCGTGCACGCCGCCTGCGAACGGCGGGTAGTGCCGGTTCGCCAGACGGCCTGGGAATCCGAACAGCACTGTGCGCACAAACGACAACAGGGTGCTTTTCCCTGCCTCGTTGGCGCCCGATATGACGGTCAGCGGACCGTTGGCGAGGATATCCACGTCGTGGAAGTGGCCGAACCCGTCGATGAAGATGCGGTCGATCCTCACGGCCCGTCTCCCAGCAACAGGTCGAGGCAGGCGCCTTCCGCGGCGCTCAAAAGCGCCGACAACTCTTGGTCGGTTGGCACGGCGTCCCGCAAGTATCGCGACGCCCGTGCGTTCGTAAACAGCGGATCGAGCGCCGTGCGCAGATCGTCGAGATTGGCCGGGTCGTTGCGATAATCGTCCACGAGTCGCAATAAATCGCCGATGAAGTCCTCGGCCTGTTTGCGTTCGTTTCGGTCCACGGCCGGGAATGTCGAATCGGTTACACGTTCGCAATAGGCAAACGGGCGTCTGCTCGACCAGGACTGGTTAAGGTCCGACTGCAGTCCGTCGATGAATCCGGGGCGAACTAAATCGCCGTGCACGGGTCCTCTGCCGGACAAGGTCAGCTTCGCGACGAGGTCTCGCCCGTCGGCCGCTTCCCGTGCGGCACCTATCTCCTGGTCCAGTCGATCCAGGAGGTCTTGCGTGTCGTCGATGTCGTCTATGCGAAGCTCCAACCCCTGCCAGCGCACGAGATCGGTGGGGTGGAATTCGAGCCCGACGTCGCCAGCGTCGGAAATTTCGACTAGGTACACACCTCTCGGTCCGTCTTCGTTGGGATGCCTGCCCTGGGGATTGCCGGGGTACACGACCGCCGGACCGTTCCCGCGCAGCACCTGCCGCGTGTGGACGTGGCCCAGCGCCCAGTAGTCGAAACCGGTCGCTTCGAGGTCGCCCAGCGTGCATGGCGCATATGCCTCGTGACCGGTGTCCGTCCCGACATTGGCGTGGACCAGGCCGATGGCGAATCGCTCGGCGCCTTTGGAGCCGAATCGAGGGATGAGGTTTTCTTTGACCACGCTGGTCGGGTAGCTCATGCCGTAAACCGCTACTCGATCCGGATTGTCGGGGAACACGGGTGCACGTTCGACCTCCGGACCGAAGCTCAGAGCGCTCGGAGGAAATGTGAGATTGGCGTCCCATCCGTCCAGCGGGTCGTGATTGCCGTGGCAGATGAATGAGCGCACCCCGGCGTCGTCCAGGCGTTGGAGGCCTGCGACAAACTTGAGTTGGGCCTGGAGGCTGCGATCTTTGCCGTCGAATATGTCGCCTGCGACCAACAGGGCGTCAACCTGCTCCTCGATGCAAAGGTCGATGATCCTTTCGTAGGCGTCGAACGTCGCGCTCCGCAGCCTGGCCGCGACGGTCGAGTCGGAGGCGGCAATCCCTTGGAACGGACTGTCGAGGTGGAGGTCGGCGGCGTGAACGAATCGGACAAGCGACATGGCGGCTCTTCGGTGCAGATTACGAGGATTATCGCACCACGGGCGCTGTTCCGCCAAGCGTACAGGACGCGGATGTCGAGGTTTCTGAAGTACACAGAGAGTCGAGGAGCGGATTCGGCATGTCGAAGGAATCGAATCGATGCATGGAATGCACTCGCACGAAAAACGCCCGACGGGGATTGTGAACCCCGCCGGGCGTCTGCCCAGCTAATGAATTGATCGTGTTTCAGGTCACCCGGTCAGTCGTCCGCGGCCTCTTCGCTCTCTGGCGATTCCTCGGTTTCCAGAACGCCCGGCGGCGAGCTCGACTCGTGACCCCACAGCCAGTCGATGCGCTCTTTCTTCTGAGTCCTGATGGCTGCTCTGCCCTTGAGGACGTGAATCACGTACTCGACGGTGTCCTCGGCGCAATCGTCGCAGTAGCCATAGGCGTTTACAAGGCGATTGTGGATCGCCCCTCGCCTGCGCGCCCACTCAACCTGCATCTTCGCCGATCTTGGCTTCGAGAGGGTGGTATGGAGCGTTCGACGATCTGGGAAGAGACGAGCGTCGATGGCAGCCTTCATCCGAGGTTCCGACGTGTAATCGAACGACGCGCTCCTGCGCTTGCGGTCCGTGAAGAACAGGTGGATGTCCCATCTGAACTGCCGGCGTTCTCGGTCGGAGATGCCGATGTGCTTCTCCATCTCGCGCATGCTGCGTTCGTCAGCCTCACGCCTTGCGCCGGTTCCCGGATCGCGTTCGACGTCGGAGCTGAATTCGATGATTAGATTATTCAGATAGTCGTCCAGAAGTTCGGCGGCAGTCTCCTCGAATCGTTCCATGTACGCTTGTTGAACGTCTTTGGTGGCCCGTTCGTTGTACTCTTCCACCGTGTCCCTGATGAGTCTTATGTATTGGGCTGTGCGCGTCTCGCTCGCATCGACGTACTCGCTGAGACCGTCCCATAGGCTTTCTAGCGCCAGCAGCGGGGCTACGCATGAAACCTCGGGCTTGCTGGCGACGTGGCTCAAGCGATTCATCACGTATCGCGGCGATACGCCTTCCATGGCTTCGTCGGGGAAGTGGATGCGTTCCTTTTTGACGTCGGCGGCGTCAAAGTTGCGGACCAGCACGCCATCGTAGGCGCGCATTTTGTCGAGGAGGCTGACGGCCGCTTTGTTTGGCGACTTCAGCCGGGACAAAACGGCGAATACGCTGGCGGTCGGCAGTGTGAGAGGCGGGATGTGGACGTTTTCCAACCCGCTGCTCTTGATCATGGCCTCATATATCTTGACTTCGTCGCTTACCCGGGTGTTGTATGGGATCTGGACGGCGATGATCCGATCACGTAACGCCTCAGAGGTCGGTTTCGCCAAGAATTCGTTGAAGTCGGCGACGTTCGAGTGGGCCATGATGACTTCATCCGCGTACACGGAGCCGAACCGCTCCATCTTGATGAGCTGTTCTTGAGACAGGCCCAGCAACGCGGTCAGGAGGTGTTCGTCGGCCTTGAACATCTCGACGAACTCGACGAGCCCGCGGTTGGCCACGTTGAATTCCCCGTCCAGCCTGAAAGCCTTGCCCGCGACCTCCAATCGATCGCCTTCGAGTTTGTCGTCGTTGATGCTGCCTACCAGCAACTCCGTGCGGGGACTGGGGTTGGTGGCGACATATTGGCCTATTCCGACGGCTTCCTGCGCCGAGAAGACCACCCGGACGACAGGCACCTTCGCCGGGGCGCCCTTGTATTTGCCGCGGAACATGTACCGGCATCTCGGGCAGAGCTGCCCTTCGATGTGGATGCCGTACTCACGCATCAGTCTGGGTCTCAGGCTGTCCGGCACCAGGTGGAGCGGCTCCTCCTGCATCGGACATCCCTTGATCGCATACGCGGCGCCCGCGTCGGAGCGCGTGTGTCGCTCCAACGCCTCTTTTATGAGATCTGCGATGGAGGACTTGCCGCTGGCAGGCGGACCCAGCAGAAGAAGGATCCGTTTTCGTATTTCAAGCCGTCTTGCTGCCGAACTGAAGTATTGGACGATTCTGTCCAGCGAGTCGTCCAGGCCGAAAATCTTACTCTGGAAGACGCCGTAGACCGGTTCTCCGGCCGGTGTTTCGGTCGCGCCTCCGTCCATGATCGCGTCGTACACGAGGCGATGGGACAGCCGAGAGACCGACGGATCGACGATCACCTTGGTCAGGTATTCGGAAAACGACCCTTCCCAGGTGTGCCTTCCGGCTTCCTGTTCGGCTACTAGCAGCAGGTTGTCTACCGCGGAATTGGGCGTCGACATAGTTTTCCTCGCAGCGTATCAGGAGGGTGATTTGGGGTCGTCTGGCAACCCAGCGTCACTTTCGCCTAATACGCGACAACAGTGCTAATTATGGCCAATCCGATGACCATCACACCAACCGACCCTGCCAGCATGAACCATCCGGCAACCGACTTCAGCGCGTAAACGGGCTTGGCCATGTACGCGAACAGCACCACCGCGAGAACAGTCAGGATCGCAGTAGCGCCTGTCATTGTGGCGGTCACCCCGTCCGCGTCGACGCCGGCGATATCGCTGTGCTCCGACAGTTGGGTGGCGAAGAAGAAGATTCCCATGGCGCTGGCGACGGCCAAAGGCGCCGCGTAAAGCCCGATCGATCGCTCTTCAAGGTCCCACCAACCTTGGGCCGCCACGATAACGGCGTACACCGCCCACATGACGATGAGCATCTTCATCATCGTCATCTCACCCACCAACTGGACCCCGTTCGACCCCATGTAGCCGACCACTTGAGGTTGCATGGTCAACGTGATGAGTATGCCCGCGGCCAACGCGGCCATCACTATCCCCACGGGTCGGGCGTCCGAATACAGTCCCAGGAGATACCAGGAATGAGAAAAGATCGCGGCGCCTATGAGAATTAGAGCAAAGCCTTCCATCGTATCCTCCCAAATTACGTCCACTACAGCTTCCACGCCTCCAGATCCGGGGACGCATCGGCAGGCTTCTCGATCATATGCCATACCGCCAGCGCCGGCTGCCAGTTTCGAATGTTGTCGAAACTAATCGTGCAGCCGGTTCGTCATCGTGCGGCCGAGCGGCTTTTAACCAGAGCCTAAATCATCATATTGCTACCAAACGACAGTTTCCAGTATCGTTTGGTTCTTCATATTGGCAAATAATCGTTCCTTATTCGCCAATATGGCCGAGCCGTCATGCTCGTCGCGTGGCGTCCGCGGTTGAATCCGACAGGTCTTCATGCTAGCCTACGCCCACGATTCGGGCACGGAATCTGTAGCTGGATTCGACCCGGCATCGACCCAAGACAAGACGGCCTCGAATGACTCTCTAGGAGATGCACGATGACGATCCGCGGCGGATATCAACCTTTCATCCTACGCATTGACCTAAACGAGGAGACGATCGATCGCGAGCCGCTTCCGGACGAGGCAATATTACGCAAGTACGTCGGCGGTACGGGCCTTGGCCTGTACTACCTGTTAAAAGACGGACCGGCTCACGTCAACGCCACCGATCCGGACGCTCCTTTGATGTTTATGCTGGGTCCGTTGACCGGGACACCTGCCGTCAATTCGTCCGACTGGACGACGATCTGCTACAACCTGACCATCCCGTATTCCGCCGGAATCGGACACGCCCACGGCCAGTGGGGCGCGTACCTGAAGCACGCGGGTTTCGAGGGCATCATCTTCACCGGGCAGAGCACGAAGCCCTCCTACCTTTGGATTGACGACGACAAGGTCGAGCTTCGAGACGCCAGCCATCTATGGGGCTTGGACACACGAGAGACAGAGCGCCGCCTCAAACTGGAGCTCGGCGACCCCGCGAACATCAGCGTGGCCTGCATCGGACCCGCGGGCGAGGCCCAGCTCCCTGGCTCGATGGTGAAAGCGGACCGGAACCACGGGGCAGGGAAGGGCAGTCCAGGCGCGATCATGGGGGGCAAGATGCTCAAAGCCATCGCGGTCAGAGGCACTGGCACGGTGCAATTGGCCGAAGCCCAGGCCATGACAGAGACGGCCGAGGTCTGGGAAGAGAACCTGCTGGCGTCGTTGCCCTGGCTGCAGGACGGAGGCATCACCCGGAACTACTACGACCCCTGGGGCAAGGCTTTGAGGGTCGCGGCCAAGAACATGACCGACCCCGAGTGGGGCACGGAGTTCGCGCGCAAATACGTAGAGGCTTGCAGCCGCTGGAAGGTCACGCCGCAGCCGTCTTACAACTGCAAGATATCGTGCGCTTACGACATTGAGGTCACCGACGGCCCGTATGCCGGGTTCGTCGGCAGCCCTTGCGGAGGCGCCGAGAACATGGAGGGCGCGGCGGCCATCATCGGCGTCGACGACCCCGCCGCGATCGTGATCATGACCGACTTCTACGACGGCATGGGCTTGGAGTCCGGTCAATTCGGCAGCATTCTCGGCGCGGTTTACCAGGCATTCAACGACGGCGTGCTCAACCTCGAGGACACCGACGGCTTGGACCTGTCATGGGGCAACTGGGAAAACGCCATGGAGCTCGTGAACAAAACCATCAAAGGGGAGGGCGTCGGCGCGAGGCTCTCCGGCGGAATCAAAGCGCTGCCCCAGGCCCTCGGCGCCGAAAAAGGGGTGGTCGACGAGCTGCGGAGCAAGGTTCTGGACGTCAAGGGCGAGGGCGTGGTCATGCACGATCATCGTCAGTTCTGGAGCGTGTTCTTCGGCGAGTTAATCTCCGGCTCGGGGCCCAGCATCCAGGGCACCGGCGCTGACGCAAATGCCCGTCCGGAGCTCGGATATCCGGAGACGATGCCCGGTGTTGCACACAATATGGAAGAGGCGATTGCCAAGGTCAAACCGGTTTGCGACACTCAGTTCGCCAAGCTTTTCGCCGACACCCTGGGCATCTGCATGTTCGCCGTCCGCGGCGTCGAAGGGTCCGTCGACCTTACGGCCAAGAGCCTTGCGCAGGCCGTCGGCTGGGATGACTTCACGTTCGCCGAAGGCATGACCGTTGGTGAAAGGGTGACCAACCTGATGAGGCTTGTGTACGCGCGACGCGGCTTCACGAAGGCCGACGAGTTCGACGTGTCCGCGAAACACCTGGAGCCACCCCCGGCCGGACCGTCGAAGGGGTTGAGCATCGAGCCGTACCTGCCCGCAATGGTGGACGAGTACTACCGAAACATGGAGTGGAACGTGGACACTGGATTTCCTACTGCGGCGACCCTTCACCGTCTCGGCATGGACGAGTTCCTCGAAGAGCCTGCCCTGCGGTAGACGGCGCGCTGCGCAGGGCATTGCGGTGATGAACAATCAACGTGGACGCGACTTTGTCTCGCCATTCTGAGCCCGAAGGCGAAGAATCTCGTCGATTGACACAGGCAGAGTGGCCTGCAGTGCTCCAGATACTTCGCTCCGCTCAGCATGGCGTTCGCCTACGAACCATATTTGGTTGACGACCATCAAGCCCTAGCCGGCGTCCGCTATCCTGCGCGGCGAGTTCAGGCTTGGGTGAGGTTTCGACGCCTGATCGTTCGCCACGCGAAGACCGACGTCAGCGCCAGTGCCATCGCTATCAAACCCCACTGGGAAAGACCCGGAACGGCCGCCGCTCCGCCGCCTACGGTACCCTCGAATGCCCCGATGTCGCTGGCCGAACCCACCGGGCGTGTCGTGCCGATTTGGTCCGTGACTGGCGCTGCGCCGTCATCGCCCGCATCCACCGCTGGGCTGCCGGATTGGGGCGCATGAGTGAACGTCGTCCCGCCGTTGTCCTGCAGCGCGCCCAGCATGGCGTTCGCCGTGGCCACGTCGCCAGTTCCGCCAGTCGGGCAACCTGTGCCGATTCCGACCAGGTTGTGACCGCCGGATGTGATCCCGCTGAAGCAATCCTCGCGCAGGGAACCGCCGGTGTTGCCAAACACGATGGTATTTGTGATCGTCACCGAACCGAAGATGTTGAATATTCCGCCTCCGCTGCCAGCGGAGTTGCTCGTGAAAGTGCTGTTGGTGACCACAGACGTGCCGCTGATGTTGTCTAGCCCGCCACCGCTGTTGCTTGCAGAGTTGCCGCTAAAGGTGCTGTTCGTAATCGTCGCGGAGCCGCGATTCTGGATGGCGCCGCCCTCGGATGCCGAGTTGCCGCTGAATGTGCTTCGGACGACGACGAGAGTCGACCCTGTAGTGTTGTTGATGCCGCCCCCATGTCGCGACGAGATAGAGCTGTTGTCGCTGATCGTACTGTCCGTCACAGTGAGAACGCCGGAGTTGCGGATTCCCGCCCCGTGGTCGGCGATGTTGCCGTGGCGAAACGTTAGGCCCGTCAACGAGACCGTGCCCGCGTTTATGATGAGGACTCGCGCCGTCGCGGTCCCGGATGAAGACGCCGCCTCGATAATCGTGGTGTCGGCGCCCCCGCCGACAATGGCGATGTCCGACGTGATAGTGAGTTGAACGCCCAACGTAAGCGTGTAAACGCCCGGAGGGACGGTGATGGTGTCGGCGCCGGACCCCGCAGCGCAGGAGTCCACACTCGCGTTCGTATCCGCCGCCAACAAAGCCTCACGCAACGAGCAAGAGCCGTTGATGGTGTTTTCATCGACGACTGTGTCGACGACGATCGTGGCAGCTTCCGCCGTGTGCGTGGCCCCAAAGACAAGCAACATTGCCACTACCGAGAGCAGTGTGCCCAGCGTGACATTTCGAACGATGGTCATCAAATTATGTCCTCCAGGGTGGTCGGGGGCCAGCCGTTACGACGGCCAGCGCATCAATTGAATCCGCAGTGGAGCCGCTCGTATTTCGATACTCCCATTCGTGTCAAGGCCACCAGGCACAGCTACTAGGTGCGTCTGCTGGAAGGCAGCATCGACGCCGAACCTGGTACCATGTGCCAGCGATATGCCGTCTACGTGGCGGGAACAGGCCAAACGGGTGTCGCAATCCGCCGATTTGAGACAGAAAATCGCCGACATGGGTGGCAGCACCTACCCGTCTCCGATGGTGACACGGTATCGGTACTCACACCCACTCAATAGTATTTGAATACTTTCGATTGATACGCTCGGCAAATGGAAGAGCGTGCCAATCAGGAGCTTCAGATAAGACCGGCCAGGGACGCTGTCCACGATCCCCAACTCGGTCCTGGAGCGACTACGAAGATTGCTGGACGCAAGGTGGACCTCAAATGAAACGACTTCTCGCAATCGGCCTGCTGGTCCTTGGCATGGTGGCTGCTTCGTCAGTGGGGATGTTCTCGACCGGAGACAGCCTAATAGACCCCACTCCTGCGTTTGCGGACGCTGCCGAGTGCGGCGGCGACACCCACCTCGTCGTCAAGCTCAAGCCGGGCAAGAACATAGCGAATATCAATACCAAGTACAATACGGTAACGGTCCGTAGCTTCCCAGGCACGGACATCTATGTCCTCGAACCCGTGGACGCCGGCGCCAACATGGCGCGGCTCGAACGCAAGATCGGTCGCAACAAACGCGGAGGGAGCCTGCTCAAGGTCGCACAAGCTATCGTCTCACTCCGCCAGAACGGCGATTCTATCAGCGAATCCAGCGTAGACGCCCTCGGCGATTTCAGCATTCCGGATGTTGCGCCCGGCCACTACGATCTGACAGTCATATTGGAAAACATGGAAGTGGTCGTCAAAGGCATCGAAGTCTAGGTTCAACGCGCGGCACTACCCCGCCGCAGACGAACAGGCCCCGCTCCATTCAGGAACGGGGCCTGTTTTGTTGTTCACTCGGCCAAGTTTTAGTCGGACTCTATTTCATGTCGGGGAGCGCCGGTCCCCTTGCGAAAGTGGGTAGCCGTCCCCCGGCTAACCTGTAGGGGCTTTTGGGCAGTCCCGCTTGCAGGTCGAGTCAAACAAGGGGAGGCCAGCAACATCGGGGTCCGCGTTCTTGTTCTTCAGCACGCTCACCTTCAGAAAGGCGACGCAGATCGCGTTCTGGGCGTCAGTAGCCCTTATACTGATGTGGTAGACGCGACCGTCGCCGTTATTTCTGCGCTCGGCCCGCACCTTGAAATTCCCGTCTCCGATTATTTTGGCGTCCGGAGAGGTTTGATTCTCTTTCTTCTTCTTGCCAGTTACCTTCCCACCCACCGGCTCGTCTTGCCATATGGAGAATCTTTCGACCGTAACCCCATCGCCGACAATGCCCAATACTTCGATTTTCTTGAATTTCTTGTTATGTTTCTTGATCACCGTCTTGCTAAGTTCTTCATTGGCACAACTCAGCGTCTCCGCGGCGGCCACTGGGCCGGTTTGCAACCCCAACGCCAAAAAACCGATCGCCGTCACGACTCCGATAACCATGATCCAACGTAAACTGGATTATGCCGTCAACTGTGTCATCACGATCCCCCTGTGCCCGCCCGCATGGATGATTTCCTAACTTACGATCATTCACATTGGGTGCTCGGAGTTGCTGCGGATTGCGCCCCAACCATGTCCGGCCATACCTCGCCGCCCCTATCGCGGTACTCTGGACCGCATCCGAGAATACCACCCCTCGTCCATAGCTGCTAATTGCAACTTAGTCCAGTAAAGTGAACATTTCGGTGACAAAATGGGATACATGTAGGCGAGATGTTCCTGGTTTTCGGCCGAGCTTCCAACCCCCGTCGCCGGGATGACAGTGTGCTGCCCGGCCAACTAGCCCGATCATCTTCCGTGCATCCCGTGATGTCTGTCCGGTTTCGACTCCGCCGCGCATCATAGTAGACAGAGGCATATGGAAGGACCGCCTGTTGCTGCACGACACACAAGTCATTGTCCAAGTTAGGACTGGACATACCGACGAGTTCAGCCGCGTCGTCGAGCGCTGACGCGATCTGGCTAGAAATCGGGTACGTCAACCACCTCGTTGGCTTGAGCGCCTTCGACCCGTTGCGGGCAGTCGTCAGGGGTAAGATCGCAGAACGCGCGTTCCAATTGGCTCGGGGCGATTCTGGGCGGGTCCGGTGATGCCGTGCGCCCTATGAGAGAGAAGAGGTTGCCCCGAAAAGCGTCGTCGACCGCGTCGGCTGGGACGTCAACTTCATGGTCGCGGTAGACGATTCTGCCTGACAGCTCCATTCCTTTGAAACGGCCCACGTGCGGCAGGGCGTACATGTAGGTCATGAGCTGCGCGTGATCCGCCAATGACGGCTGGCCTGTCTTGACGTCGCAGACGCCGCCGCGCCGGTCATCCATCGCCACGAGGTCTGGCCTGCCCGCCAGCATGGCTCCCGAAGCGCCTCGCGGACTGAAGTGGCACTGCCTTTCCGTAAGCACGGTTTTGCCGTCGGACTCGAGGGCGGCGCTGACTTCGCCAAGGCGGGCCGCATGGTCCATTTGCCAGGCCGCGAGGCCGTGGGTGCGAGGCATCTTGGCGTACTCTTTGTGATGTGCCCGGAACCAGGTCGCCCACTCGCAAGAGGCGTCCCCGACCAACAGCTTCGAGAGCCAGGTCACCCAGATATATGGACCGGTGCGCGGTATCGCCATCGTGTCACACATCCGTATACATATTCCGCCCCATCGCAGCACAACTCATTTTGGCTGCTTGAACAGGTTGGCCGTGCCGTCGCGGGCAAGTCCCTCGGCAGGTTCGCGGCTCGTTGCTAGGCCGGATTTGCAAAAGGGTGTATAATACACATAAGCATTTGGCCGCCGTGGCGAGGCTTCGGCGGTGGCCGAGTGCTTATATCCCGACCACACGTGAAGTCAAAAACCCTCCACGGCGACGTGCGAGGGCTCTTCTTTTTAGGGGCGGTTTCTGAGTGAGGCGACCCGGCGAGGCCGCCGACTAGCCCTAGCGGTCGATCCCTGGCACGGGGAATCTGTCCGCCAATGCGACGACTTCGTCCCGCACCTGGTTCTCGACGGTCTCGTCGCCCATGGCGTTGAGCACCCGAAGGATCAGGCGACCCACCGTGCGGGAGTCTTCTTCCATGAGGCCTCGAGACGTAATGGCCGGAGTCCCCAAACGAACTCCACTGGCGACTCGCGGTGGCCGCGGGTCATAAGGGATCGCATTGCGGTTCACGACGATGTTGGCGCGGCCCAAGGCTTCCTCGGCGCGCCTGCCGGTCGTCTCGGCGGGTGTCAGATCCACCAGCACCATGTGGTTGTCGGTGCCGCCGGCCACGAGTCGGAGGCCTCCCTCGCGCAGCGTGTCGGCCAGCGCACGTGCATTGGCCTTGATCTGGCGTTGGTACTCGGCGAACTCGGGTTTCAGCGCCTCTCCGAATGCGACTGCCTTGGCGGCGACGATGTGTTGCAGCGGCCCGCCCTGAGCGTTCGGGAACACTGCCCGGTCCACGTTCCGCGCCAGGTCTTCGTCGCACAAGATCATGCCGCCTCGCGGTCCGCGAAGCGTCTTATGCGTCGTTGTCGAGACGATGTGAGCTTCGCCGATGGGCGTGGGATGCTCGTCCGAGGCCACCAATCCGGCGATGTGGGCCATGTCCGCCATAAGCTGGGCGCCGACCTGGTCCGCGATCTCCCTCAGCTTGTGGAAGTCGATCTCCCTGGTGTACGCGGTCGCTCCGGACACGATCAGCTTGGGCCGGTGTTCCTCGGCTGAACGCGCAAGCGCGTCGTAGTCGATCAACTCGAGTTCCCGGTCTACACCGTACGGCACGAAATTGTAGAGCTTCGATGAGAAGTTGACCGGGCTGCCATGCGTGAGGTGCCCGCCGTGGTCCAGACTCATCCCCATCACGGTGTCTCCGGGCTCGAGCACGGAGAAGTAGGCAGCCATGTTGGCCTGTGCGCCCGAGTGAGGCTGGACGTTGGCGTGGTCGGCTTCGAAAAGTTCCTTCGCCCTCTGGATCGCCAGACGTTCGCCCACGTCTACGAACTCGCAGCCGCCGTAGTAGCGACGTCCCGGATACCCTTCGGCGTACTTGTTGGTCAGAACAGAGCCCTGAGCTTCGAGCACGGCCTTGCTGGCGTAGTTCTCGGATGCAATCAGGTTGATGTTGCTGCGTTGGCGATCGATCTCGTTGGCGATAACCTGGGCAATCTGCGGGTCTTGTTCCAGGAGCGAAGTCATGTCGGTCCTCCGGCGCCGGATATTGTCTCAACGAACGTTGACGGCGTCTGACGGCAAACGCCGTTGGGGCATCGAACAGAAGCAGAGTCCGTCGGACTCGATTTCCGGGCGTCAGGCACCGGCCAAACCCGTAGCGGAGCTAGGTGAGTTCGGGCTCGATCACCCCGTAGTCGCCGTCTTGGCGACGGTATGCAACATTGTACTCGTTGGAGTCCATGTTGAAAAACAGGAAGAACCCGTGGCTCAACAACTCCATCTGGAAAATTGCATCATCCACCGCCATGGGCGTCATGGGGAACCGCTTGGTCCTGACGACGCTGCCAAGTTCCTCAACCGTTTCTTCCTGGCTGGCAAGGTCGGCCTGGTCGACGGCGGATGCTTCCGCCGCGCCGACGTCCGCGCCCCGTCGCCGCAACTGCCCTGAGTGGTACACCTTGCCTTTGAACCGGCGAATCTGGCGGTCGACGACATCGGTGACGCCGTCGACGGCCGCGTAGACGTTGACGCCGCTGTCCTGTCCTCGGAGTGTGTACTTGCCGACAGACAGCGTAATCTGGGCGACGATAGACTTGCCTTGCCCCTTGGATGCGCCGCGCGAGATCTCGACGCGGATGCTCGAGATCGGCGACATGTGGCGCTCCAAGCGGTCGAGCTTCTTGTGTATGTAATTCTCGGTGTCCGGGTTGAGGTCGATGTTCTTGGCCTGGATGCGAATGTCCAACGCGAGTGCCTCCGAAGGAAGGAATATCGCCGGTCGGGCGCCTCGTGCAGTAGCTTGCGCCGACGAACCGAGACGATGTCTTCATTGTAAGTGCAGTCGTTGGGCCGATCAAGCCTACGCACCTCCACACTTGTCACCCGTCGAGGCTGTGGGTTAGAGTAAGTTGAATCCGATTTCAACCAGGTTCGAGAGTGACCGCGATGAGACAAGGCCTCCTCGAAAAATACAAAGAATTCCTTCCCGTTACAAGCGACACGCCGATGTTTTCCATGGGGGAAGGCGCGACGCCCCTCGTAAAATCCCGTAAGATCGCCGATGTGGTGGGGTGCGACGAACTCTACTTCAAGTTGGAAGGTTGCAACCCGACGGGATCGTTCAAGGATCGCGGCATGGTCGTGGCAGTGGCTAAGGCTATCGAGGCCGGCGGAACGAGCCTGGCCTGCGCGTCCACGGGCAACACCAGCGCGTCGGCCGCGGCGTACGGCGCCTATTGCGGGCTGCCCACCACGGTTATCGTCCCGAAGGGCAACGTGTCCCGGGGGAAGCTGGCCCAAGCGATCGCCTACGGCGCCCGAATCATGCTGATCCAGGGAAGCTTCGATCTCGCGCTGCAGATGGTTCGAGAACTCACCGAGCGCAACCCGATCGTGTTGGTCAACTCGGTCAACCCTAACCGAATTCAAGGTCAAAAAACCGCTTCGTTCGAGGTTGTCGAAGACCTGGGAACGGCGCCGGACTACCTCTTCATCCCGGTTGGCAACGCGGGGAACATCACGGCCTATTGGCTGGGATTTAAAGAGGCCTACCACAACGAATGGACGTCGGTTCTGCCCATGATGATGGGCTTCCAGGCGGAGGGCGCCGCGCCCATCGTCCGAGGCGACGTTGTCGCTGAGCCCGAAACCATCGCGTCCGCGATCAGAATCGGCAATCCCGCGAGTTGGAGCAGTGCCATCGAAGCGCGAGACGAATCCGGCGGCGCGATCGGCATGGTGTCCGACGACGAGATCATGGACGCATACAAGCTGATGGCTAACGGCGAGGGTCTGTTCTGCGAGCCGGCGTCCGCCGCGGGCGTCGCCGGGCTGATCAAGCGCACGGAGGCAGGCCTGTCCCTCGAAGGGAAGCGGGTCGTTTGCGTCATAACTGGCTCGGGCCTCAAGGACCCGGACCTCGCGAACGAAGTTGAGCCCGTCTGGATGGAAGAGTACCCGCCCGACGTTTCCGCCGTCGAAGAAGCCCTGAAATTGAGTTGACGGGTGCGATGCGGGGAGCGCGCGGCTTGGTGATCATAGGGATGGAAAGAGCGCGCCAAGGGAAGGACGACGAGGCGGGGCCGCACTTTGGAATGAATCCTTTTGTGTCTGCCGGAATCCCATATATGGCGGATACTGTCTCAGGGTCACGTCAGCGCGGTTGCCGCTCCGCCGCTTGAAAAGTCGCTTCTTGGCGGATCGAGGTTCGGTCAAACCACGCACGGAAGGTTGGTAAACGCCTGGTAAAAGAAGAGCAAATCTGCGAGGCTGTTGCCTCGATAATCGACGCCATCGGAGAAGACGTCAGCCGCGAAGGCCTCAGAGAGACGCCCGGACGGGTGGCCCGCATGTACGCCGAGTTCTTCTCCGGCCTTTCGCAAGACCCCGCGGAGGAGCTCTCGACGGGCTTCGAAGAGGGTCACCGCGACATCGTCGTTCTGAGAGGCATCGAGTTTAGCTCCATCTGCGAGCATCATTTCCTTCCGTTCTACGGGACCGCCCATATCGGCTATGTTCCCAGCGGGCGAGTGGTGGGCGCAAGCAAACTGGCCCGCGTTCTGGACGTGCTCGCCAGGCGCCCCCAGTTGCAGGAGCGCCTGACAAATCAATTCGTCGACGTGGTGTACACTACCCTTCAGCCCGAGGGCGTGGCCGTCATCCTGAGCGCCAAGCACATGTGCATGACGATGAGGGGCGTGAAGAAGCCAGGGTCCGAGATCGTTACCCAAGCCAGCAGAGGCAGCCTGAAAGATCAACCGGATGTAAGGCGCGACTTTCCGGCGATGTTACAGGGGATGTGAAGGTGGGCAGCATCATCCGACAAGAGACATACGAATCGATATGGAGCGAGTGGGAAAGCATCCTGCCCTCGTGTTCGACCAACACGATATTCGTGACTCCATGGTGGCAAAAAGTTTGGTGGGACAACTTCGGGTCTGAGAACGAACTTCACATCAGCTCCATTCGAGACGGAGACCGACTCATCGGGATCTCGCCTCTGATGCTGAGCGAAGGCGTTTTGACTTTCGCGGGCGACCGCGATCTCTTCGACTACTTCGACTTCCTGGTCGCCGAAGGCGAAGAGACAGCCTTCTACACCGCACTAGGCGAACACCTGGCAGAGGTTGATTTTCACACGTTGGATTTGCCGTCTGTTCCCCAGAACTCGCCCACGCTGCGGCATCTGCCGGAAATCTTGCGGCAGATGGGCTTTTCGGTGAACCTCGAGGAAAAAGAGACCACCCCGGTCACGTACCTTCCCGCAACCTGGGATGAGTACCTGGGAGGGCTGCGCAAAAAGGACCGGCACGAACTCCGAAGGAAGATCCGTCGCCTCGAAAAAGCCGACAGTCCTCACCAGTACTCGTGCCAACTGACCGAAACCGGCGACGGCTGCATGGAGGACTTCTTCCGGCTTCTTCGCGCCAGCAGCGACGAGAAGGACGGGTTCCTTACACCCGAACGCGAGAAGTTCTTCATTGATATCGCCCGAGAGCTAACGACCCGCGACCAGTTCAAGCTCTACTTCCTCGAAGTCGAAGGCGAGCGTGTAGCAGGGTGCATATGTTTCGACTACGGGCAATCCTATCTGCTGTACAATAGCGGCTACAATCCTGAATACTCCAAGCTGAGCGTCGGGCTGATAAACAAGGCGTTCAGCATCCAGGCGGCGATCGAAGAAGGGCGAGAATCCTTCAACTTCCTCAAAGGCAACGAGCGCTACAAATACGATCTTGGGGCTCAGGACGAGTCTCTGTTCGACATGTTGGCGCGCCGTTGACGGACCCAGAACGCGGCTGGACATCCGGGTTGCTTGGGATGCCCGGGGACGCCGTTTCGAGCCGCATTTCGACGCGACACTGCTTCTCCAGCCATAGATCACGCCGGTCTTGGCATTCGTAGACAACGCAGATTGAATCGTCCGCCAAAAACAGCGGATAAACAACTTATCGACAGCGAACGGGCCGTATGGTCCTGCCGTACCGAAGGGACGTTTGGCGTCAGGGCGCAGACGCCTGAATGCCCGAGTATTTCAAACCGTCCTCGTTCGGCGAGGGCGATTTGGCAAGGATCAATGGAGCCATAGATGCGAAGATTGGCGATACTGAGTTTCCACGGATGTCCGGTGGCGCGACTGGGTGAGAAGGACACCGGTGGAATGAACGTCTATGTCCTGCAGCTAGCCCGTGAGTTGGCTCGACAAGGAACCAGCGTGGACGTTTTCACCCGATATCACGACCCCAACGACCCCAAAGTAGTCCAACTCGAAGAAGGCGCCAGAGTCGTTCATCTGAAGGCGGGCCCGATCGACGCCGCCAAGGAAGACCTCTTCGACTTCATTCCCGAGTTTCTGGGCGAACTATATGCTTTCCAGCGTTCCGAAGACACCACGTACGATCTGGTGCACTCCCATTACTGGCTGTCAGGCCGCGTGGGCATGACGTTGAGCCAGAAGTGGGACGTCCCGCATGTCACGACCTTCCATACACTGGCCAAGACGAAGCTGCGGGCCCGAGTTGGAGAGCGGGAACCCATGCGACGCGTGAACGTCGAGAGCCTCGTCATGCAAAATGTGGACTCCATCATAGTCTCCACGGAAGAAGAGAAACAGGATGTCGTCCGACTGTACGATGCGGAACCTCACAAGATCTCAGTGGTGCCCGCAGGGGTTGACCTGGACCTGTTCGAGCCCGTCGAGAAACCAATTGCTCGCGAGGCATTGGGTATTCGGGAAAAGCGGGTTATACTATACGTAGGCCGGATAGAGCGATTGAAGGGAATCGAGATCTTGCTAAGGTCTGTGGCCCTCATCGAGGACGTCGCGGACATGCGAGTGTTGATCGTCGGAGGGCATCCCGAAAACGATGCCGAGTTGGACCGACTGCGAGCGCTCACCACGGAGCTTGGACTCCAAGATGTCGTGACCTTCACGGGAGCGGTCGAGCAAGGCGAGTTGCCCAACTACTACAGCGCCGCCGACGCATTCGTCCTGCCGTCGTACTCCGAGAGTTTCGGTCTCGCGGCCCTAGAAGCGATGGCGTGCGGCACGCCGGTCGTGGCGTCCAGGGTCGGCGGGCTCAAGACATTTATTAATAGCGGGGAAACCGGCTATCTGGTTCCTTGGCGCTGTCCGGAACCCTTCGCACAGCGCCTTGAGATGTTACTGGCCAATCCGGAGCTCAAGAACGCCATGGGGCTAGCGGCCAGGGCAAGGGCTCTGAAAATGGGCTGGGGACATACTGCGGATTGCATGTTGGAGTGCTACACCGCCCTGCGTTGCGATTCATGGGAGAGCGTGGCGGGAGACTAACGATGAACGGTCAACACAAAGACCCACACCCGGACGGCTCACGCAGCACGTTCCAGCGGGTGGAGGGCCACGTGCTGCAAAGACTGGGCACGGGCTTCTTGGTGCTGATACCCCTGCTGGTCACCTTGATCATCGTAAACTACACCATCGGCGCTTTCATCGATGTCTTGCGGCCGTTCATCGACGGGTTCGTGCAAGTTCCTTTCATCGAAAGCCTGCCCGCGATCGACGTTTTCACATGGGTAGTCTTTGTGGCGGTGGTGCTTGGGACCTTCTACTTCGCCGGCGCGTTGGTGTCTGCCGGTTCGAGGCGGCGGGTTATCCAGCTCCAGAATGCCATCCTGAGCCGCATCCCCGTGGTCAAGAGCATATACAGCGTTGTGAGGCAAGCCACTGAGGCTCTCTCTACCGGTTCGCAGCACGAGTTTTCCAGAGTCGTGTTCGTCGAATGGCCGAGGCCGGGCGTTACCGCGATGGGCCTCGTGACCGGACATTGTCACATGCCTGACAGCGACACGCTGAAGATCGTCGTCTACATCCCCACCGTGCCCAATCCCACCTCCGGCATGCTCGCGATATTGGACGAGGATCAGGTCACGGAAACCGACATTACGGTGGAAGAGGCCATGAAGGTGGTGTTCTCCGGTGGGATCATACTGCCGGACATGATGCTGTCCGGTCTCCAGAACGGCGGAGTCAGGAGTGATGCACAGCTTCCGGAGCGGCAAGAGCCGTAATCGAGGCGGCGCTCCCCCGTCACTGAGGCGGTCGCGTTGGCCTACTTGAGGGCCTTTTCGTACCAGGCGGTACGGGCCACTTGCTTGAATCCTAGCTTGCGATACAGCGCCAGGGCCGGTTCGTTCGCTGAATCAACCTCGAGTTCGATGGCCTCGACATTCCGTTCGTTCAAGTACTGCATTCCCGAGACCACGACTGCCGTGCCGAGCCCTCTGCCCCTGTAGTCCGGGTCCACGCCCGTCATCGCGACGAACCCAACGGAGCCGTGCTCGTTGTGGTTGCGGATAGTCCAGTTGTACCCCGCCACCTTGTCGCCCTCGGCGATGAGCACGATGCCCTCCGGCGAGGTGTTGCTCATGCGCACGCGAGCGGCGATCTCCTCGACGGTGTTTGGACAGAAGCCCCAGTGTTCGCCGAACGCCCTGTTTTGCACGATGGTGAGGGCTTCCTCATCCTGATCCAAGGCGAATGGCCGCAGCCGCATCCCGTCAGGGAGTTTCACGGTAGGCAGGTTCCCGTCGCGCCACTGCATCTGCCAGTACTCTTTGACTTGGGCAAAGCCTTCCGACACCAGAAGATCGCGGGCGACCGTCGGATCGGCGCCGGCTTGGACGTGAAACACGGTTACTCCGAGACCCCGCGCCCGATCCAGGGCTTTGCGGAGAAGCGCCCGTCCGATGCCTTGATGTCGGTGCTGCTCGAGCACCCCGCCGCCAGCGACCGCGCGGCTGATGGGGACCTCCGGAGACACGATGGTAAAGCCAACCAACCGCGACCCGATCTCAGCGACGTAGCAATTTTCCTCGGGCTTGCACGAGGGGTGTTCCAATATCTGGCGCATGAGTTCGGAGTCGAACTCTTTGACCGTGCCTTCGATCGAATTGACGCCGTTGAACAGATCTCGCATCTGGTCGATATCGTCCCAACGGAAATTCCTGATCTTATGAGAATTCGGCATGCATATCGTCCCGAGTAGTAGGCTTGTGCCTGAAAGCAGACTGATTGTAGCAGAGCAAGTCTGGCCTAACAATTGACGGCGCCCTTGTGGCGACTCAGGCCAACATCTATCATGATAGGCGTGCGAAAAATCCGAGAGGGGCGATTCGATAGCGATGGACAGACCTGAACGAGCGATGGTGGTTACACCCCACCCGGACGACGCCGAGATCGGCTGCGGCGGGACAATAGGCGCCTGGATCAAGGCCGGGACCGAAGTCGTCTACGTGCTGTGCACCAACGGAGACAAGGGTTCCGGCGACCTGGAGATGACCTCCGAGCGATTGGCGGAGATCCGAGAGCGGGAGCAGGCCGAAGCGGCCGACGTGCTTGGGATCAAAGAGGTCGTCTACCTCCGATACCCTGACGGGATGTTGGAGGACACCAGCGAGTTTCGCGGTCAACTGGTCCATGCGATACGCAAACACCAACCGGAAGTGGTCATGACGCCCGATCCGTTCCGCCGCGGGTTCTACCTTCACAGGGACCACCGTGTATGCGGGCAGGTCACGATTGACGCAGTGTTCCCATTCGCCAGAGACCACCTCCACTACCCGGAGCACATCAAGGACGAGGGCCTCGAGACGTACAAGGTCGCCGACATACTTCTGTGGGGCACGGAAGAGGCCGACACGTACCTGGACATCACCGACACGATCGAGGCAAAGATCGAATCGCTGAAGAAACACGCGTCTCAGGTGTCCTCGGACGGCTCAGGCGGAGACGTAGGCGACTTCATCAAGGCCAACGCCAAGCGTATGGGTGAGAAGGCGGACCTCATCTACGCGGAGGCATTTCGCCGAATCAACATACGCGGGTAGGGCAGTCCAATGTACGACCTGCACGCCCACATCCTGCCGGCAGTGGACGACGGCGCCCGGACCATGGAAGAAACCCTGGCCATGACCGTTGTCGCGGCGGAACAGGGGACCAAAATGCTGCTGGCCACGCCCCATCGGAAGGACGTGACCGAGCAGTCGTCGGTGGCGCACATCCAGTCACTCGTAGGCGAAGTGAACGCGTGGCTCGGTGAGCGAGAGTACGACCTGACGATGGTGCTGGGCATGGAAAACCACCTCGACTTGGACCTTCCGGACGAGATCGAGGCGGGCAGGGCCTTGCCCATGAACGGGACCGAGTACATCCTCGTCGAAATGCCGTTCTTCGGCAGGCCGAACTGGGTCCAAGAAGTGCTGTTTCAGATTCAGTTGCAAGGTCTGAAGCCAGTGCTCGCCCACCCCGAGCGGATCGAGGCGTTCCAGCGCGACCCGGACATGCTCGCCATGTTTGTCGACAGGGGCATATTGACCCAGGTAACCGCCGGCAGCCCGGTCGGGCATTTCGGCCGCAGAGTCCAACGGATCACGCGAGACATGCTGGACAGGAACCTGGTCCACATACTCGCATCGGATACGCACAACCCGTCTGGGCCGCGTTCGCCGAAGCTGCGCAGAGGTGTCGAGGCAGTGGCCAAGATCGTTGGCGAGGAGGCGGCGAAGCGCATGGTGGTAGACACGCCGAAGGCGATCCTGGAAGGAAAGACAGTCGAGATCGAGCCTTCCAGAAAACCGACCTCTTCCGGCAGTTGGTGGCGGTTCTGGTGACGCAAAACGTTGCTTACCTGCGCGCATAAATCGCACGACACCCCCTAAGGCACACCGATTGGACGAGTCAAACACACCCCCGAGCTAGTGTCGTGATTCCGAAGTTCGTTCAACAATTCCGGGCGATCGACGACCCTTCGACAAGCTCAGAGCCTGCCCTGAGATTTCCGAAGGGGCGAACGGAAGTGTGAGTCTACTTGTTCATTGCGAGCCCCGCTAGATTCGGGACCCACTGAAACACAAGGCGCGGTATACGCAACGAACTTCTGACCCAGGACACTGGCAGCCGAACCGCAGTCAAACGCGACGAGATGGGGCGCAGGGGCGAAGCCCCGCCGGGGTGTGGGGTGTCCCCACAACACCTTCGCAGGCGGGCGGGTGGGCACAAGACCAATTGCATAACAGGACCGCGTTACACCCTCAACGCAACTCAACTGGCGCAGAGGAAGCGGCCACAGGCCGAGCGACTATCTGAGTCGCGATTGCGAAATGCGAGAACGCAGGTCGAACGAAGCGATCAAGGACGCTGCAAGGAAGGCGGCAGGCCGCCTCAGAGGACCAGGCTGGTGCGACGCAGAACGGCGTTGACCCGAGCGATCAACTCGCGTATCCCGAATGGCTTGACCAGATAATCGTCGGCCCCTAGTTCGAGTCCCTTGATAATGTCCTGCTTGGCGGAGTACACCGTCAGCATGATCACGGGCACCTCGGACATGCGCCTCAAACGCGCCAGCGTCTCCCAGCCGTCCATGATCGGCATCTTGACGTCCAAGATGATCAGGTCGGGTAGCGTCGCCTGGTATGCGTCCAGACCCTGGGTGCCGTCATAGGCGGCGTGGGTTACGAAACCCTCTTTGCCGAGGACCCTGCTGACGATGTCACTGATCGCCTGGTCATCCTCGATGACGAGTACGGTCGGATTTGGATTGTCAGCGACCAATACAACCTCACGAATGCCATCTGCCTATGCCCAAGTAAAGAACGGCGCGCCGGTTGCTCTGATCGACCGAGAAGCGATCGCCGAACGCCCGGACTGGTCCACTTGTATCTGCCCATGACCCCTGGCGCCGTCTCTTCCGCCCGCTGCCACAAGTGCACCACTAAAGACATGGACACATGACTGGAGCCTAAAACATGAAAAGGGGACCAATACTGGGCGCCGCGAGCGCTCAGGCCAATAACAGACGCATTGTCGTAATTGAAGTCGGTTCAACCGGAGCCAGGATATATGCGACATCCGGCAGGCAGGCTGCGCCAGCCACTCTCTAGTTTCATGCTACCATCTTGAGATTCCGAATCACACCGTGCACCGCTCGGTACTTGCGATAGGCGTCAGGTGAGTGTCGGCGGTTCGCCGCGGATGCGTCAGATGAGTGTCGGCGGTCCGTCGTGTAGGGAGGTGGCGCTATTGATTTTCAAACAGTACTATCTTGGATGCCTTGCGCACGCGTCGTATCTTGTCGGCGACGAAAAGACGGGACAGGCGGCGGTGATCGACCCTCAGCGAGATGTGGGTCAATACCTGGAGGACGCCCGTTTGTTGGGCCTCGAAATCCGGTACGCGTTCCTGACCCACTTCCACGCCGACTTCATCGCCGGTCATCTCGAGCTCAGGGACCTCGTTGGCGCCGAGATTCGTCTTGGAGGCCGTGCCGAGGCTGATTACGCCTTCGTTTCGATGTCCGATCGCGTTGACCCCGACATGGGCTCAGTGCGGCTCCGCAGCCTCGAAAAGCCCGGCCACACCCCCGAAGGGATGTCCATCCTGGTGTACGACCTGGAGACGAGCGCCACGGCTCCGCATGCCGTCTTCACAGGCGACACGTTGTTCATCGGCGACGTCGGGCGCCCCGATCTCCTTGCGTCTATCGGATGGACGGCATCGGATCTGGCCTCGATGCTGTACGACTCGCTTCACATGAAACTGCTTACGCTGCCGGACGAAACCCTGGTCTATCCCGCTCATGGCGCCGGTTCCGCGTGCGGACGGAACCTGAGCACGGACAGGGTGTCCACGATCGGAATCCAGCGCCAGTACAACTACGCCCTGCAGCCGATGAGCAAAGAGGCGTTCGTCGAGCTGGTGACCGCGGACCAGCCCGAAGCTCCGGCATACTTCGTCTACGATGCCTTGTTGAACCGGCAAGAGCGTCCGACGCTGGACTCCATGCTTGACAGCGCGCTCAACCCTCTCTCCTTGGATCGAGTATTGGAGTTGATCGACTCCGGCGCCCAAGTCGTCGACGTGCGGGAGTCTCCGGATTTCGCGGGCGCCCACCTCGCTGGCAGCCTGAACATCGGATTGAGCGGAAGCTACGCCAATTGGTGCGGGACCATCTTGAATCGAGAAGACCCGATCGTGATCGTGGCCGAGCCGGGCGGAGAGAACGAGGCCGCCGTCCGCCTGGCCCGAATCGGTTTCGACCACGTCGCAGGCTACCTCGACGGCGGGATGCAAGCTCTGGCTTCGCGCACCGATCTGTTGGGTCGCATGGAACGAATTACGGCAGCCACACTTGCCGAACAACTCGGATCAGCGGCGCCGCCGGTCGTGCTCGACGTCCGGGCCGAGAGCGAATGGACAGAAAACGCCATCGCGGGTTCCATGCTCATCCCGCTCAACCATCTTGCCGAGCGCATCGACCAGGCGCCCGAAGACAGGTCGATCGTCGTGCACTGCCGCACCGGCTACCGCTCGTCGATAGCCGCCAGCATGCTGCAGAAGCACGGACGAAACGGCGTCGCCGATCTGGTTGGCGGCATCGCGGCCTGGGAAGCGTCGAAGCTGGAGACGGTGAGCGCCGCGAATCCGTAAGGCGCCCGTCACGGGAGCGGTGGCGCCCCGACGCTGGCGATTGACAGTATGGCCGAGCGGTCATATAGTCTTTGCTAGCCGAAAACAGGCGCTTTCGAACGCGCCAGATGACATCGGCCAACATACGACCACGTCGGTCGAGGCGGACTCTGCGGCACGCGCGACCGTCTGATCAATCCAAAGTCAAGTCAGGCAGATATATGAACTTCACATCGTTGCTCATCGCGAATCGCGGTGAGATCGCCATCCGTATTATCCGTGCTGCGGCCAGCCTTGGCTTGCGCACTGTTGCCATCTACTCGGAAGACGACGCCACCTCTCTTCACACCCGCATGGCGGATGAAGCGCGGCCTTTGAACGGCGCCGGCATTCCACCGTACCTCGACACCGACGGGCTCATCCAAATTGCAAAAGACGCGGGCTGCGACGCAATCCATCCCGGGTACGGTTTCCTCGCGGAGAGCGCTGAGTTCGCCCGACGCTGTGCCGAAGAAGGCATCACCTACGTCGGGCCGAGCGTGGAGAATCTCGATCTTTTCGGTGACAAAGGCAGGGCGCGCGCGGCAGCCGAGGCTGCGGATATCCCGATCATGAAAGGCATCGACGAGCCCGTGTCGGTCGAAGAAGCGCATGAGTTCTTCGCTTCGCTTGGCGCTGGCGGCGCGATGATGATCAAGGCTATCGCCGGCGGCGGTGGACGAGGGACGCGGGTCGTAACAGGCGCGGACGAAATTGATCGATCCTACAGACGCGCCCAATCCGAGGCCAAGAGAAGTTTCGGAAACGGCGACCTGTACGTGGAAGAGCTGGTTCAGAGGGCGCGCCACGTCGAGGTTCAGATACTTGGCGATACGGGCGGGACAATCGTGCACCTAGGCGAGCGCGAGTGCACCATCCAGCGGCGTCATCAGAAAGTCGTCGAGATCGCGCCAGCGCCCAACCTGTCGGACGATCTGCGCACCAGCATCATTGACGCGGCGCTTCGTTTGGCGAAGAGTGTTGGTTACACCAACCTCGGCACCTTCGAGTTTCTCGTCTACGCGAATGCGGCAAACGGCGACGACGCCTTTGCGTTCATCGAGGCCAACGCCCGCCTCCAGGTGGAGCACACGGTGACCGAGGAGGTCACCGGCGTGGACATCGTGCAGTCGCAGATTCGTCTTGCCGCGGGCGAGTCGATCGCCGACCTCGGCCTCGACCAACCCGGAATCGCCACTCCCCGAGGTTACGCCATCCAGGTTCGCGTAAACATGGAGACCTTTGGCGAGGACGGAACAGTCAGGCCGTCGAGCGGCACCCTGACGGCGTACGAGGCCCCGGGCGGGCCGGGCGTCCGCACGGATGGCTTCTGCTACTCGGGCTACAAGACGAACCAGTCGTACGACTCGTTGCTGGCCAAGGTGATTGGCCATTCGCCGTCGTCGAAGCTGTCCGACGCGATTGCGCGGACGTCTCGTGCGTTGAGCGAGTTTCGGATCGCCGGCGTCGAGACAAACATCCCGTTCCTGCAAAATGTTTTGAGTCATCCGGATTTCGTCGGAGGACAGGTATACACGCGGTTTGTCGACGACCACATAGCCGAGCTCATTCCCACTCAAGATCGCATGCAGCAACAGCGCTTCATGGATTCCGTCAGCACGGCGCCCGAACCTGCACCGCCCGCGGCAAGCGCAGCGCCCGCGGCCACGGGCCTGGCCGGCGCCAACATCGACAGCCGCGACCCGTTGGCCCTGTTCAACTACGACTCACAGGTCAAAGCCGCCCAAACCACGGACGAAGCAGAATCTGAGGCTGTGTCCGCTGATTTGGAAGGACCTAGCGGGTCGGTCGGCATGCCAGCCCCCATTCAGGGCACCATCCTGAGCATCGACGTGAGCGAAGGCGACGAGGTGCATGAGAACGACCAGCTAGTGGTGATGGAAGCCATGAAGATGGAGCATGTCATCAGCGCCGACCGCGATGGGATCGTTCGACGCGTCGCGGTTTCCGTCGGCGAGACCATCCGCCAAGGGTACCCTCTGGTCTTCATTGAAGATGCAGAGGTCGCCGAAGTCGCAGCAACGACGGTCGAGGTCATCGACCCGGACCACATTCGTTCCGACCTCGAGGAGCTGATTCACCGGCACTCCTATCAACAAGACGAGAACCGTCCTGAGGCCGTGGCGCGCCGCAGAAAGTGGAACCATAGGACAGCCCGAGAGAACATCGCCGACCTGTGTGACGCGGACACGTTCATGGAGTTCGGCCCTCTGGCGCACGCGGCGCAATGGTCGGGTCACGATCAAGAGTGGCTTCGCATCAACACTCCCGCCGACGGTCTCATCTGCGGCATTGGCACCGTGAACGGCGGAATGTTCGATGACAAGGATTCGCGCGTTCTGGCAATTTCATACGACTACTCCGTGTTAGCCGGCACCCAAGGCGGCAAAGGTCACTATAAGCAGGACCGAGTGTACGAGCTGGCGCATCGGTTCAAGTTGCCCGTGGTCCTCTTCTCCGAAGGGGGCGGCGGCCGGCCTGGCGGCGGAACCTTTGGCACTGCAGGGACCGGCGGCGGAGGCGGTGTGGGCGTCAGCACCACGACATTTACCACCTGGTCCCAATTGAGCGGCCTTGTGCCCATGGTGGGGATTACATCCGGCCGTTGTTTCGCCGGGAACACCGCCCTGTTGGCATGCTGCGACGTGATCATCGCCACCGAGGGCTCTACGGTTGCCATGGGCGGGCCCGCGATGATCGAAGGCGGCGGCCTGGGCATCTACACCCCGGAAGAGGTGGGGCCCATGTCGTTCCAAGTCCCGAACGGGGTCGTCGACATCCTGGTGAAAGACGAAGAAGAGGCCGTCGCCGTCGGCAAGAAATACCTCTCATACTTCCAGGGCCCTGTGAAGGAATGGGAAGCGCACGACCAACGGACGTTGCGGCACGCGATACCGGAAAACCGGGTCCGCATGTACGACATGCGCGAGATCATCGAAACCATGGCTGACAAGGACTCTGTCCTGGAGATTCGCAAAGACTTCGGGATCGGAATGATCACTTCCTTCATCCGAATCGAAGGGCATCCGCTGGGCGTGATCGCCAACAATCCGGCCCATTTAGCGGGTGCCATCGACAGCGACGGCGCCGACAAGGGCGCCCGTTTCTTGCAGCTATGCGATGCCTTTGACATCCCCGTGATCACGCTGATCGACTGCCCTGGCATAATGGTCGGTCCGGAGGTGGAGGAGACGGCGTTGGTCCGCCACTGCGCGCGTCTTTTCAACGCCGGAGCCAACGTTACGACCCCGATGTTTGGAGTGGTGGTCAGGAAGGCTTACGGACTTGGCGGCCAGGCGATGTGCGGCGGCGGCTCTCTTGTCCCTTTCTTCACGGTAGCCTGGCCTACCGCTGAATTCGCGGGAATGAACATCGAGGGCGGGGTCAAGCTCGGATACCGCAGGGAGTTCGCCGCCATCGATGACCCACAGGAACGTCTGAAAACGTACGACGACATGGTTGCGCGGGGTTACGAGCGGGCCAGGGCGGTGAACGCGGTGAGCAGCTTCGGCATTGACGACGTCATCGATCCGTCCGAAACTCGGCGATGGATGGTCGCTGGATTGCGCAGTCTGCCGCCGCTGCCGCCCCGCACGGGCAAGAAACACCCTTACGTCGACACATGGTAGGGCGCGGCGCTTCACGTGCGCTGAACGCCTATTCCAATACGAGGAGCAGAATCTGACCTTGACTCAAGAATCATTGAGTACGAACAGCCCCCGGGCGTTGGAGGGTGTCCGCGTCCTGGACATCTCGGGTCCGGCGGGCTTCTACTGCACCAAGCTCATGGCCGATCTGGGCGCGGACGTCGTTCGCATCGATCCGCCCGAGAGCGACCCCGACCATTCGCCCGGACCGTTCTTCGGAGACGAGCCGGACGAGAACCAAAGCCTCTACCGCTGGCACTTTCACACGAACAAGCGCAGCGTCGCCTTGGACATTTCGAGCGCCTCCGACCGCGAGGTGTTCGACTCTCTTTTGGCGGCGGCTGACGTCTTGGTAGATACGTTTCGCCCGTCCGAGGCGAAGACACTCGATCTGGACTCACAAACCCTGCGAGAGACCTACCCTGGGTTGGTGCACACCACGATCACGGGGTTCGGCACGGTGGGGCCATACGTCGACTACAAGGCGACCGACATCGTTGCGCAGGCGATGGGCGGACTGATGGCGCTTACCGGCTACCCCGAGGACCCGCCCAACCAGGTCGGAGGCGAGCAGGCCTACCACGTCGCCTCGTTGCATGCGGCAGTCGGCACGCTCATGGCGCTCCTGAGCCGCGATCTCGACGGCATAGGCGCCGACGTGCAGATCGCGCTCCAAGACTCGATCTCGATGGCAACGCTGCAGACCGCGAACTTCAATGCTTATACTTGGCTCGGCGTGCTTCGACACCGAACAGGCTTGAACCACGCATTCACCTCACAGTCCAAGCCATCGACGGTACGGACATTTCCGCCGACGTTGTACCAATGTCTCGACGGTTGGATCGCGTATGCACAGCATGCCGACCCGCCGCTTGCTTGGCAGCATTTCGTGGAGTGGCTCGCTGAATTCGGCGCGGAACAGGAGCTCGGCGACCCAAGGTTCAAAGACCTTGAATACCGGCGAGAAAGACAGTGGCGCATCGACATAATCCTGACCGAATTCGCAGCTCAGCACACCGCTCAAGAGTTATACCATTCGGCCCAGCGCTACATGCTGTTGTGCTCACCGGTCCAAAACGTAGAGGACCTGACGAAAGACGAGCAGCTACGCGACCGCGAGTTCTTCGTCGATGTGGAGCATCCCGAACTGGACAGGTCGTTCAAATATCCCGGAGCGCCGTACAAGCTGTCGGAGACCCCGTGGCAACTGCGAAATCGAGCTCCCTTGGTAGGCGAACACGCCCGAGAAGTCCTTGGCGACTGGCTCGGATTATCGGATGCGCAGGCGGAAGCGATGTTGGCACAGGGGGAATCGGCGAATGACTAACGGATCCACGAACCTTCCGCTCAGGGGCATTCGAGTCGCGGACTTCTCCTGGATGATAGCCGGTCCGTTGACGACGCGGGTCATGGCCAATTTCGGAGCGGAGGTAATCCGCATCGAGTCGGCGGCGCGCTACGACACCATTCGAACCGGCGGGCCGCGTCCCGAGGGCAACACGAGCCCGAACACCGCAGGCGTGTTCAACGACTGCAACACCTCAAAGCTGAGTTTGGCCCTCGATTTGGGATCGCCCGAGGGGCTCGACGTTGCAAAAGACATCGTGGCGGTCAGCGATGTCGTCACGAACTCCTTCCGCGGAGATCGAATGGGCCGTTGGGGGATGGCCTACGAGGACCTGATCAAGATCAAACCGGACATCATCATGCTGAGCATGCCGATGATGGGGACGACCGGCGTCCACCAGCGCTACGGCGGCAACGGCATCAACATCATCGCCGGCGCCGGGATCAGCGGCATAACCGGCTTTCCCAATCGAGCTCCAGTGGGCACGGGCTCGCTCTATCCGGACTTCGCGGGCAACCCGAACCACGCCGGGTTGGCGGTGCTGGCGGCGCTGCGACATCGCAACCGCACGGGAAAAGGGCAATTCATCGACCTCGCACAGTACGAATCAACGATCGCACTGTTGGGCACCAGCGTGCTTCAGTACACGGCCGGCGGTAGTCTCCCACCGCGTCCGGGCAACCGCTCCAATTTTGCCGCTCCGCACGGGGTGTACAGGTGCGCCGGAGATGACCGATGGTGCGCCATCGCCGTCGAGAGCGAAGACGAATGGCGCGGACTCTGCCGGGCGATGGGAGATCCGGAGTGGACGCAAGAAAGCCGCTTCACGACCATCACGGAGCGCCGGAAGCACCACGATGACCTGGACCGGCTAATCGAAGGCTGGACCAGCGTCCGCGAACCCTACGACGTCATGAATTCGTTGCAGGCGCAAGGCGTGCCCGCGGGAGTGGTGCAGGATTCCGACGACCTGCTCAACAACGACCCGGCGTATCGGGAGCGTCACGTTCTCGTCATGGATCACCCGGAGACCGAGCCGATGACGACCCACGGCGAGCCGATCACGATGTCGGGCGCGGAGCCTGTCGTCGAGCGCGCGCCGCTGATGGGCGAGCACACTGAGTACGTCCTCAAGGAGCTCCTCGCCGTGGACGAAGCCGACGTCGACCAACTCTACGTCGACGGCGTGCTACGGTAGGGACATTCGAAAAACAGCCGTTTGCGACTAGCCAGTAAGGGGGCCAAGATGGCACTGCTACTCGACAGAGAAACGATCCGTGGACTGGTGGACATGGAGGGCGCCGTCGGCATCATTGAGCAGGCATTTGCGGAGTTAGCAGAGGGCGACGCGGTCATGCCGCCGCGCGTCGCCGAGGTCGATCCCGAGCACAACGGGTGGTACGCGTTCATGCCCGCCCAACTAAAGAACATGGGCGCCCTGGGCATAAAGGCCGTGACCGTCTACAAAGACAACCCCTCGAAGCACGATCTTCCCAGCACATTGGCCACCATCGTGCTGCTGGACGGTGAGACGGGGCAGGCGCTGTCGGTCATGGACGGCGGGTACCTCACCGCCGTGCGAACCGGCGCGGTGACTGGCCTGGCCACGAAGCACCTGGCGCGTCAGGACGCGACCGTGGCGGGCGTGCTTGGCGCCGGAGTCCAGGCTCGGGCTCAGTTGCAAGGGATGGCCGTCGCTCGCAAGCTCGATCGCGTCCTGTGCTACTCCCAAGATCCGCCCGAGGCGCAGCAAGCGTTCGCCGGCGAGATGTCCGAATTGCTTGGTGTTCCCGTTGAAGTGGCGGAAAGCGGCCGCGCGGTGATCGAGGGCTCCGACATTCTTTCGCTGGCGACCACTGCCTCGACGCCGATCCTAGACGGCGACTGGATCAGGGGAGGCACACACATCAACGCAATCGGCTCCCACGCTCCCGGTGTTCGGGAATTGGACACCCGAAGCGTGGTCAGGTCCAAGACCGTGTGCGATCAGTTGGCCGCATGCCTGGCCGAGGCCGGTGACATACAGATCCCCATCGAAGAAGGCGCGCTCACCGCTGACGACCTATACGGCGAACTCGGCGAACTCGTCACGGGCCGAAAAAAAGGACGGGAGAACGACCAAGAGATAACCCTGTTCAAGAGCGTCGGACTCTCGATCCAAGACATCTCGATAGCTTCGTTCGTGTAC
>CAZPQQ010000021.1:0-46249 GCA_964588665.1 uncultured Dehalococcoidia bacterium
TGAGGTTGGGTACGTCGATTGATGCCGGTATTCGTGAGTAAGATCGTTTTGGGGGTTGGCCGTTGCTACCGTTGGACACTTGCAGAACGGATGACGTCATGCGCGCTCACACTCCTCGGGAAAACGAAGATTTAGGCCCGTGATTACGATACAGTCGAAGTATGAAATGAGGGGGAAAGAGGCTTGCTTACAGCAGGGTGGAGTCAGAGTAAATGATACAAGATTGTTGTCAAGGGCATATTTCGACCAGATATGTAGTCTATCACGGCCTGCAACCCCTGTCAAACGCCGCAAACCGCCACATCCGTCGTGCCTGCGATTGACTCGACGGTGGCGTTCGCCGGTTGCGCCGGCGGTCATGCTCGGTCCGATCCATCGACGGAACCAAGCTCGATTTGCGTCAAGCTATGGCGCGCCCTCCGAAGCCATCGCGGTCAGCGATTCCATGTGGCCTTTGATGTAGCAGTGGCCGAAGTAGTAGACGTTATAGTCGGTGGACTCTCGCGTCTCAGTGTACTCGCGTTTTGGGTCGAGACTGTTTTCGGCCAGGTAGGACCGCACCTTGGCATCGTCCTCCGAGTCCTTCTCAGGGTCGAAAAACAACAGGACGCGATCCTCGTTTGGGGAGACGGTGATGACTTCCAGCTTCATGGGTTACCTCCCGATGTCGTCACACGTATTATATCAGGCGCTGTCACGCCTGTGACACATCATTCGAGGAATAGGAAAACCCCCTGTTACCCGCTTCGCAGAGGAGCTCATTCGCGCGCAGGCCCCAGGGGGCTGATCTGATGAGGCGCCGAATCGGTGAAGATGTCGGCGGCTGTCCCCCCACCGCTATTCATCGTATACGGGAAAATGCGAGGAATCCGCTCCGAAAGTGCGTGGAAGTCGTTTGCCTGTGATGATCGAGCTGGTCCGTCTTCGGTGATTCCGGGCGCTTTCGCGTCGAGTCGAAACGGAATATGATGGGAAGCGCTTGAATTCGAGGAGTCGCAAATCCGAATCCTGCCGGTCAACATCCGTGGCCGGGTCCGTCTGATCGCAACTACGAATCGCGGCCGTCATCGCGCGCGGCGCCGCCTTGGACAGGAGAGGTCCATGCCGAGAATGACAGGAAAACGAGGGCTGATTCGAATGTTGGAGGCCGAGGGCGTCCGGTACGTCTTCGGAAACCCGGGGACGAGCGAGGGCCCAATCCTCGATGCGCTGGAGGGTGCCCAGGGCATGGAGTACGTGCTCTCCACACAGGAGGGCGTCGCCATGGGCATGGCGGACGGCTACGCGCGCGCCACCGGTAAAGCCGCGTTCGTAAACCTTCACATCGAAACGGGGCTAGCGAACGGCATCAGCCTGCTGCACAACGCCAACGAAGGCGGCACGCCGCTGGTGCTCACGAGCGCCAACAAAGATATACGCAAGCTGGCGGAGGGTCGAACTCAACTCGCCGAAATGACGAGGATGTTCACCAAATGGAGCGCCGAGGTCACTCATCCTGAGCAGATTCCGTCCGTGATGCGGCGGGCTTTCACCGAGGCGATGACGCCCCCGACGGGCCCCGTCTACGTCGCGTTCTCGGCCAATGCGCTGGATGACGAAGCCGACATGGACATCGTCCCATCAGCGCCCGGGTATCCGCGGGTCCACCCCGACCCCCGCGCCGTGGCCGATGCCAGCGAGCTGCTGTCGCGCGCCGAGAACCCGATCATCGTCGTGGGCGACCGGCTGGCGCAGTCGGGCGGTGTGAACGAAGCCGTGCGTCTCGCCGAGGTCACTGGGGCCACGGTCTACGCCGCGTCGTACTCGGGGATGAACTTCCCGACCGACCACCCGCAGTTCATGGGCCGGATCGCTCCGGGCATGCCGGCGGGTCAGGCGCTGCTGTCGCGAGGCGACGTCGTGCTGGCCGTCGGGACGAACGTGTTCTCGGGATTCTTCTACTTCTCCGGGCCTGCGCTTGGACCGGCAACCAAGCTCATCCACATCGACTCGGCGCATAGCGAGATCGGCAAGTCCGAGCCGACGGACATTGGCATCGTAGCCGACCCGAAGTCGGCGCTCGCCGAACTATCCGACGCTTTAGAGTCGGACATGACGGGCACTGCTCGGGAGTCGGCCTGCGTTCGGATCGCGGGTCTCGCCCAAGCAAAAGCAGACCAGATCGCAGCGCGCGACCGACGCCTCAGAGATCGGTGGGACTTGGCGCCGATGTCCGCCGAGCGGATGATGCACGAGATCGCATCCGTCTTGCCGCCCGACACGATCATCGCCGACGACTCGGTCACGAGTCGAGACGCGGTCCACGACGCGATCGCGTTCAACGAGCCCGGCTCGGTGTTCGGAGAGCGAGGCGGCGCGCTGGGCTGGGGCATGGGCGGAGCGATGGGCGTGAAGCTGGCCAATCCGGACCGACCCGTCGTCGGCGTCATCGGAGACGGCAGCGCCATGATGACTGTGCAGGCGTTATGGACTGCCGCCAACTCCCGCATCCCGGTCGTCTACGTCATCTGCAACAACCGGGCCTACCGCGTCCTCAAGCTCAACATGAACGCTTACAAGACACAAATTTTGGGCGAGCAAGACCCCAAGAGCGACTACCTGGCAATGGACTTCCCGACCCCGATGAACATAGCCGGGATCGCCGAAGCCATCGGCGTCCACAGTCGCAACATCGAAGACCCAGCCGACCTAGCCCCCGCCATGCGCCACGCCCTCAACCTCGGCGCCCCCGCCCTGCTCGACGTGTCGATCGACGGGGCGGTGTAGATTCGGTTTGGTTGACCATGCGTTCGCGACAACGTATATTTGCCGAGCGTGGCCGAAATGGCTCGGATGAACGCCGAGGCAAGCCGTGCGCCGGGCGTTCACGCCCAAGCCCAGTCAATATCTCCGACGACGCTGGCAGCGCGTCTAGCCACCAGAGCGGCCTGAGCCCGGAGGCGATCTGATGCAATGTGGCGACGGAAACGTATTCACTCGGTGGGGCGGCGAGGGCAGCCACGATCCCGGTCGACTCGGCGCGCCGCACGGCATCGCCGTCGATTCTCGGGGCGACATATGTATAGGAGAGGTGCTGGAAGGCCAACGAATCCAGAAGTTCGTCAGGGTTCGCTAGAGAGGGCGACTTGATCTTGAGCGGTGTCAACCCGCATTATTTGATGTGACGGAAACTACACGACACGAGGAGAGTGACCATTGAACGGCGACCAGGCAATAGCAAAGATTCTCAAAGCAGAGGGCGTGGAGTGGATCGCGTGTTTTCCCGCGCAGGGCTTGATTGACGCCTGCACGCAGGCAGGCATCAGGCCGGTCTTGGTGCGTCAGGAACGCGCCGGGGTAAACATGGCCGACGCCTTTAGCCGCATCAACAACGGCAACAAGATCGGCGTATTCACGATGCAGACCGGCCCGGGCGCGGAGAACGCGTTTGGCGGCGTCGCTCAGGCCTACGCCGACTCGGTGCCGATCCTGCTGCTCCCCGGCGGTCAGCCGGGCGGACGCCAGGACGTTCACCCGAACTTCGAGTCCACGAAAAACTACGGCGGCATCACGAAATATATGGCCACCATCAACCTCCCCGGCCGCATTTCGGAGCTGATGGGCATGGCATTCAGCCAGCTAAAGCACGGCAGGCCGGGTCCTGTGTTGCTGGAGTTGCCGCGTGACGTCACGGGCGCCGAGATTGCCGAAGACTCCCTGAACTACACGCCGGTGAAACCATTCAAATCCGGGGCCGACCCGGACGATGTCCGAGACCTCGTCAAGGCCGTATTGGCCGCGGACTACCCGATCATCAACGCCGGCCAAGGGGTTCTGTACGCGGAGGCGACCGACGAACTCGTGGAGCTCGCCGAACTCACGAACATACCGGTGTTCACCACCCTGGCCGGAAAGAGCGGGTTCCCCGAGGACCACGCTTTGGCGCTCGGCACGGGCGCAGGCTCCGGACCGCTGATGGTCCATCGTGCGTTCCAAAAAACAGACTTCATTCTGGGCATCGGAACCAGCCTAACGATCTCCGGTTTCAACGCTCCGTTGCCTACGGGCAAGATTATGGCGCAAGTGACGAACTGCGCCGAGGACGTCAACAAAGACTACCGAATCGCACTCGGCGCGATTGGCGACGCGAAACTGGTGCTTCGCCAGATGATCGAGGAAGTCAAGAGCCAGGTCGGCGAGCACGGCAGGGGCGACGTTCACGGCGTCGCGGCCGAGGTCGCTAAAGACAAGGCTGAATGGATGGCCGAGTGGTCGCCGCGTCTCAACTCCGACGAAGTGCCCATCAGTCCTTACCGAGTTTTGACCGAGCTCACGAAAGCGATCAACCCTCGCGACGCCATCGTAACCCACGACTCCGGCTACCCGAGAGAGCAGTTCGTGCCTTTCTGGCCCGCGCTGAACCCGCGCAGCTACATCGGCTGGGGCAAGTCGACGCAACTCGGCTACGGCCTCGGTTTGGCCCTGGGCGCCAAACTCGCCGCTCCCGAAAAGACGGTCGTCAACGTCATGGGCGACGCGGCCTTCGGCATGTCCGGGCTGGACATCGAAACTGCCGCCCGGTCAGAGATACCTATCCTCACGGTGGTTCTGAACAACGGAGTCATGACCCACTACGGCGCCAGCATGCCTGCCGCCACCGAGCGGTGGGGCAGCAACCGCCTGGGCGGTGAGTACGCCAAAGTCGCCGAAGCCTTGGGCGCGTACGGCGAAAGGGTCGAATCCCCGGACCAGATCGGACCCGCGATCCATCGGGCTCTCGAAGCGAACAAATCCGGTCAGCCCGCCCTGCTTGAAATGATGACCAAGGAGGAGGAGACCATCTCGCGATACTGGGGGCAATAGCAGCGAAGGTTGTCTCGTCTTCTCGACGCGCGGAATGATCCAGCGGATGGAGCCCATGAATCGAGTGAAGCGTACGATCGTTGAGACAACCGAATTCGATGGGTGCATCCTCGGGTCGTATCACAGTCGAAATCGGAACCGGGTCGGGCTGGAGGCAGTTAGGCCCCGATAATCCAACACAGGAAAGAGGCGGCGCCTTCATCGAGGCGCCGCCTCTTTGCGTCCTGCCGGTTCGCTGGACTCGTACGAACGCAAGCACGACGACTCAGCAGCGCCGACGAGAACGATTCACTCGTGGATCAAGGGGCGGCGCTGGCCGGACACGACGTTGGGATGCAACGAATTGATGCGGTCGCATCGACATACGAGAGGGCCTGTGGTACATTTAACGTGATCTTATTCACTACATGAATATAATTGCGTTAAATATTCGCAACGTCTGTAATGTCGATTCACGTCCCATTGGGCGAATGGTGAACCGGTAGTCGTACACTCAGCCCAAGCGAGTAGGATTCCATGTCGACACGAAGCCGCCGAGGCCAAAACCATAGGACCGACTACGGAGAACTCGTCGAGATTGCACGCCTTTATTTTCAGTCAGGCGCAACTCAAACTGAGATCGCCCATGCTTTGGGTATACCCCAGGCCAGGGTTTCGCGGCTGCTGCGTCAGGCCGAGGACGAGGAGATCGTCCAGCATGTGATCTTCCCGCCGCCCTTGCGCAGGCTGGAGTCCGCGATGATGCGCAGGCTCGCCGGCAAGGGCGTTGGCGACGTTCGTGTTGTCCCACGCGGCATCGGGCTGAACGCCGGGAAGAACGAGGAGAACCTGGGCACGGTGACCGCGGGGTATCTCGTCGATGCCCTCGTGGATCATCCGGGAGACACCGTCAGCATCTGCATGGCCTGCGGCAACACTCTGCTCTCGGTGATAACCCACTTCATCGAGCACCTGCGCAGGCAGCCGAACGTGCTGGAACAGCTAAAGCAAAAGACCATTGTGCTCTATCCACTGAGCCTGTACTGGGAGCCGACGTTGCGCTTCCACATCGACAGCGAGTATCCGTCAACCAGCATCTACCCGTCGGCGTTGGTCGTCTATCTGGCCATGCGGCTCATGACGCTCGGGTGCAAGGTCATCGCCCACGCGCCGCAGCCGCCGCTGGATTTCTACAGAGAACTCGACAGCATGAGCGAAGATGAACGTGTGCGGCAGGTGACCAAGTACAAGGAGTATCTGGAAGGCGCAAAGGCCGCGGACATATTCGTGCTGGGCATCGGCGCCGGTCAACACGATCAGCGCTACCGGCGAGTGCTGGACGACCTTGCCGTCGATCTGGCCGACGAACGAGGCATGGCGGGCGAGATCGGGTACCAGCCCTTCGACTCCAACGGTGAATTCGTCGACTTTTCGAAGCTGATAGCCGTCACGGGCGACGAGCTTGCCCGGCTGTCCGACGGTCCGGCCAAGGTCATCGCCGCCGCGGGTGGCGAGGGCAAGGCCGGCGCCATCGAAGCGCTGCTCAACCGGGATCGCTTGCCGTTCAACGTGTTCATCACGGACGAGGCCATCGCCGACAGGTTCGACACCCAGTCCGGGGCGCCGTTCACTGAGGCTTGGTAAGCAATCGTCGTCAGCGCGACCAAAGGGCTCGCGGAGCCGGAAATTCAGGGAGACAGCATGGCATCATCGACTTTGACACACCCCGGAACTCTCGACGAATACGCGGCCGTCGCCTGGAGCAGCGACACACGCTACGACGGGCTCGACGTGGTCATCTCCGCGATCGCTGAAGGCGCCTGCCGGATTCAGGCGTTGGTGCGAGCTGCGACTCTTGCCAATGTGATCGGGGCTACCGGGGAAATCAACGTTCAGGGCGAGATCGTACAGCTTCTCGACATGGCTGCGTCGAACACGTTCGTGAACTTTCTCAGCGAGAGCGGCCGTGTCGCCGCCATCGGCTCGGAGGAGATCGAGGAGACGGTCCTCGTCGGACACGGCTCGCGTCACAATTACATCGTGCAGATGGATCCGCTGGACGGCTCGTCGAACATCGACGTGGCGATAAGCATCGGCTCTATCTTCGGGATCTGGCGCCGAGAAGCCGACGACCCGGTCTCCGACGAGTCATTGCTCCGCCCCGGAAACGAGCAGATCGCCGCCGCATACGTGGTTTACGGCTCGAGCACGGTGCTCGTGGTCGCGGTCGAAAACAGCGTTCAAGGCTTCACTTTGGACCCCGACGCGGACGACTTCGTCTTGACGCACCCAGACCTCCGGGTGCCCGACAAGTGCTCGTGCTATAGTGCCAACGAGGGCAACTTCAATAAGCTGGACTGCTCGACGCAGAAAGCCTTCACCGCGTTGCGGGACACCTACTCGCTACGTTACGTGGGATCGCTAGTGGCGGATTTTCATCGCAACCTGCTCAAGGGCGGCATTTTCCTGTATCCGGGCGACCCAACGGCCCCGAACGGTAAGCTAAGATTCATGTACGAAGCCAACCCCCTGGGATACGTAGTAGAACAGGCCGGAGGGGCTGCGTCGTCGGGAACGCAGCGCATATTGGACATTCAACCGGAGCGGCTGCATCAGCGAACCCCGCTTATCATCGGCAACAAAGACGTTGTGGAGCAGACTGTGTCGATCATGGGTGGGAAATAGCAGGAACAACCGTCTGCGACAGCCCGCGAGAAAAGGAGACTAACCGTGAACCTGGGCGAACTTACCAAAAACGCAAGGGCCATCGTGGCGCCGGGCAAGGGCATTCTTGCGGCGGACGAGAGCACCGGGACGATCAAGAAGCGATTCGACTCGATTAACGTCGAGTCCACCGAGGCGAGCCGCCTCAACTATCGGGAGATGCTCTTCAGGACCCCTGGGGCGTCAGAGTTCATCAGCGGCGTCATTCTGTACGACGAGACATTGCGACAAAATAGCGCTCAAGACGGCGCCCCGCTGGTGAAGGTGCTTCAGGACCAGGGCATCATCCCCGGCATAAAAGTCGACAAGAGCACGAATCCGCTAGCCGGGTCAAAGGGCGAACTGACCACCGACGGCATCGACGGACTCCGCGACCGCGCCGCCGAATACTACGCCCTCGGCGCTAGGTTCACGAAGTGGCGGGCGGTCATCACGATCGGCGACGGCATGCCAAGCCGTCAGTGCATCGAAGCAAACGCACAACTGTTGGCGCGCTTCGCAGCGCTGAGCCAGGAAGCCAACCTTGTGCCCATCGTGGAACCAGAGGTGCTGATGGACGGCGCCCACACCATCGACCAGTGCTTCGAGGCTACAGAGGAGACGCTGCGAGAAGTGTACTACCAGCTTGGCCGCCACGGCGTCAGCCTGGAGGGCTCGTTGCTGAAGCCCAACATGGTCCTATCCGGCAAGAGCGCTGCAAGCAGGGCAAACGCAGAAGAGGTCGCCGAGAATACGATCACCTGCTTCCAACGCACGATTCCCGCCGCGGTCCCCGGCGTCCTATTCCTCTCCGGGGGGCAGAGCGACGAGGAGGCGACAGTCAACCTCAACGCCATCGCCAAGCGTGCCGCCGCCGTCGGCGTGCCCTGGCAAATGACCTTCTCCTACGGACGCGGCCTCCAAGCTGCGCCGCTGCAGGCGTGGGGCGGATCAGCGGGCAACCTGGAGAAGGCGTCACAAGCCTACTACCATCGAGCTCGCGTGACCGCCGCCGCTCGTAGGGGCGAATACACGCCGGCGATGGAGGCGGTCGCGGCCGCCGACTAGGCCGCGATGCGCACCTATGGCTAGGCGCCGACTTCTGATAGCCACTCGCAACGCCGGCAAACTGCGTGAGCTCGCCGAGCTCCTAGACTCGGCTCCCTTCGACCTCGTCTCCTTGGACGATGTTGGAGTCGACGACGAGGTCGAAGAGACGGGCGAAACCTTCGAGCAGAACGCGGCGCTCAAAGCTGAAACCTACTGCCGCCTCAGCGGCCTGCCGACTCTGGCCGACGACTCGGGCCTCGAGGTCGACGCACTCGACGGCGAGCCTGGGGTCCGCTCCGCCCGCTACGCCGGAGAAGGCGCTTCCGACGCCGATAGAATTGCCTTTTTGGTCGGGAAGCTGGACAATATACCGGAGGACATGTGGTCGGCGCGATTCCGTTGCGTCGTCGCGGTGTCTTGGCCGGACCGGCCCACTGAACTTTATTCGGGCGCCTGCGAGGGCAGGATCGTACGGCGAGGCAGAGGCGAGAACGGTTTCGGCTATGACCCCGTGTTCTACATACCGGAGTTGGGCAAGACCATGGCCGAGCTCACCCCGGCGCAGAAGAACCGGATAAGCCACCGGAGCGGTGCCGCGAAAAAGGCCGCTGCCGCGTTCGTGGCGCGACTCACCCAGTAACAGTGGTACGACAGCTAGTGGTTGCCGTTTTCGAGTATAATACAGACTCGGCTCACGTCTAATCGAGAACTGCGGGCTGAGAGATGGTAACTGAGAGCGATCGGATATCCAGGCTTGAGGGCATTGTAGAGGCGATTCTCGATCGGCTCGGCAGCATTGACAATCGCATCAGCGCCCTTGACAGCCGAATGAATGCCATGGAGTCCAGGATAGACACTCGTTTCAACTGGATGCTTGGGCTGATTGTTACCACGTGGATAACCACGATGATCGCGCTTATAGCAATACTCATAAGGGTTTGACATTCGCTAAAGCGAGAGCAGCCTCTTTGGCCACGACTAACGACAGCACAACGACATTTGACCGGTTGAAGCGCCCGCTTCGCGACCTGCGCATCTCAGTAACCGACAGGTGCAACTTCCGTTGCCCGTACTGCATGCCGGAAGAGATCTACGGAGAACGCTACAGCTTTCTGGATCGAGACTCGGTCTTGACCTTCGAGGAGATCACTCGGATCGCCCGAATACTCGTCGGCCTGGGCGTCTCGAAGATCCGCTTGACCGGCGGCGAGCCCTTGGTTCGGAACCAAGTGGACCGGCTCGTTGCGATGCTGTCGGAGATCGACGGACTTGACGACCTGGCCATGACGTCCAACGGTTACCTCCTCGCCCAGATGGCCCAGAAACTCAAGGACGCCGGACTGCAGCGGATCACCGTCAGTCTGGACTCGTTGGATGAGGACATTTTCAAGCAGATGAACGGTCGTGGGTTCGGCACGCAGCGGGTGATCGAAGGGATCGCCGCGGCCCAACAAGCTGGACTGGCGCCCATCAAGATCAACTCGGTGGTCCAGCGCGGCGTCAACGAACATGCCATCGTGGATCTGGCCCGCTTCGCCAAGGAGCGAGGTTACATCGTTCGCTTCATCGAGTACATGGACGTGGGGAACCTCAACGGCTGGCAACCCACCCAGGTCGTGTCCGCCGATGAGATCGTGGCCCTGATCGACGCCGAGATGCCGCTGAAGGCAGTGGACGGAAACTACGACGGCGAAGTTGCCCTGCGCTATGCGTACGCCGACGGCGAGGGCGAGATTGGCGTGATCGCGTCTGTTACCAAGCCTTTCTGCGGCGGCTGCACCAGGCTTAGGCTGTCTCCTGAGGGCGCCATAGTCACATGTCTGTTTTCAGGCGCCGGCCCCGACCTTCGCGGTCCGATGCGCGGCGGCGCCACCGACGACGAGTTGGAAGCGATTGTCCGAAGCACGTGGGGCGGTCGAACCGACCGCTATTCCGAGCTTCGATCGCAGTCGGCCGACGAGCCCCATAAAAAGGTCGAGATGTACCATATCGGCGGGTAGCCCACGCTGACGGCAGTCTTGCCCGGCCCCACCATCGGACGCCGAGGATCCCTCCGACTCAGTCGTAGAATCTCCCAACTCCCTTTCGTCGTCTTGCGCAGATACACAGGCCGTCTCAGCATCGAGAAGGTCCGCCGACTTCTCGTCGCAAACGACACCCCCATTCAATTACTGGCCAGTGCCGTTTGCCTCGCCGGACCAACGCCGTCGGCAAGCGCATGGCGCCAGTGCCCAAAAGGGGGAGCCTGCTCTGCGGTCTGTCATCGAGTGGAGGTGTAAGGGTTGGGCTCGACATCCGGATTGTGCAATCAATAACGGCGCCATCCTCGGTCTTGACTCTCACGCCATAAAGCAAATGGACCCTGTCAGATAGACAGGGTCCATTTGTAATAGACCGAATTCAGCCAGGCTCCGTCGGAGCCGCGTGTTACTGGGTCTTGCGCCCTCGGATCATGAGGAGGCCGCCAGCGCCCAGCATCGCGATGGCCGCTAGCAACCCAAGTTGGGCCGCCAACGGGACCGAGTCGTCACCGACGCTCGGCAGTCCGCGGCCAGGTCCCGCGGGTTGCGGTGCGGCGGTCGGTTCGGGCGTCGCGGTCGGGACCGGCGTTGGCGTCGTCACGGGGGCGACTGGACCGGCAACGATGCTGTAGGTCGCCATCATTTGAGCTTCGACGTATGCTTGGTCGGCGCCGCCTTCGTTGGCAATGGATTCAATCGTGCCATCGCCGTCGGAGTCGTAGCCGTTTCGAGCGGCCTGAAGGGTGCTTATGACCGTGTTGCCGCCGGGACCAAGCAATATCTTCGCCAGGGTCAAGTTGCTTGTGCCCACCACCTGAACGGCGATGTCACGAGCCTGCATGGCCCACATTTCGACGTTGGCGCCGTTCACGTCCAACGCGGCAGCGTGGGCAGCCATGACCGTATTGTCGGGGTCGCCGGCAGCGCCCAACGCGGCATGACTGCGGTCGGCCGCATGGGCCAACACTCCGGTGCCATCGGCTTCAATGATGTCGATGACCGCCTGGGCATTAAGCTGCACATCCTCGATGGTCGCAGAGTTCGCGGCAGCTTGAGCCTTTTCGATCGCCGCATCCAATTGAGCCTGCAAGTTAGGCAGGATGCCCATGTCCGCGTCGGCAGGCCAACTGATCAGCAGGTGTCGTACGTGCGCCAAACCGGCGATGAGCAGGGAGTCGCCAAACACTCCGTCGCCGGAGGGAGCCGTAGGATCGGCGCCTTCAGTCTCCGAACTAATCACCACCGAGCTGTACATGGCGATGAGGTTGGCGCCGTCATAGTTGGCGGAACTGCTGTCGAAGGTATGGCTAACGCTTCCGTCGGTGCCGACGGTCAGCGCTCCCAGACTCAGCGTCTGTGCACCGTCGTCGGAAACAAGATACGCAACGTATTCCATGCCTGCGTCGGGCGCGGTGACGTCCGCCATCGTGATCGTTATGCTGTCGCTAAGACTGGCGCCGTCGGAAATTACCGCTGTTCCTGTTCCTTCAGGCGCTCCCACTGAGATGAGCACCGGCACTGCTTCCTGCGCCTGCGCCACGGCAGGCAAAGCCAGCACGAACAAAAGAGCCAAGACTAGAATGAATTTAGACCTGGACATACTGAGTGTCCCCCCTACTAAGGTTGACGCGAAGATACCGAGAATCCGAATGATTTCGCACCGTTCATACACTACCACAAGGTACTAGCCGCGCATAGGCCTTGTGGGACAAAGTTTGCGGCAAATTCAATCACCCGTCACCGGGGACGAATTCGCCACAAGGCCCAAACGACCTCTGAGTGCAGTATTGTGACCCCATCGCCTCGAACTTCCACGATAGGGCACCGGTATCATACCAGTCCGACTCGGTCTCGTCGAGTCCATGGTGATACGGAGGTTGGGCGCAGCCTGCTGCCAGCCTAATCGGCAGTCGCAGCATCAGCCCCGCGGGAGGGTGTGCGGCAGTGATCCGGGAAGCTCAACGTGTCGAATGCGAAGCATCTATATCCCGAAGTCCGCGCTTTCCTGAGCTTGTGGACCCATGGCAACACGCAACTTTTTGATCGCCAGACGAATTCTGGTCTTCACCGTTCCCAGGGGTTGCTTGAGATGGTTTGCAATTTCCGAGTGGGTGAAACCGCCGAAATACGCCAGCACGACCACCTCGCGCTGATCCGGACGCAGTGTGGTAAGGGCCTGCTTGATCTGGCTTCGCTCGTACTCAGCCTTGGCGTATTCGGTGGGATCGCCGTCTGTGGTCTCGGAGGGGCGATTGCTGAGATCGGCGTCATGCTGGAGATGGCTCTGCTGCCGGCGCCTACGCCTCAGCTCGTCGATGGCACGGTTATGCGCGATCGTAAACAGCCACGCCGTCACGCTGCCGCGCAGAGCACTGTAGCTGGCAGCCCGGCGCCATACGTTGAAGAACACGTCCTGGGTCACTTCCTCGGCCGCGCCCGGGTCTCTGAGCACGCGTATGACGTGAGCGAACACGCGGCCCGAATACCTGGTGTGCAACGACTCCAACGCTTCGAGGTCTCGATCGACGATCGACGCGAGAAGCTGTTTGTCTTCAGGAGTCTGTTGACTCATGGCTGTCTCCTCCAGGATCTGCGCTGCACTTCTGCCATGGGAACGACCCGCGAGGGTCCCGTTAACGGAGCTCGAAGGTCACACGCACCCGGCTTCGCCCATGGTTGAATTTCAACGCAGTCGCAAACTGTTGGCGCCGAATGCGAATTCCATGCCGTCGCCCTGCCTTCCTAATTACTCCCCCGGGGACGGCGTTCAGGGTGGCTTTGGTATAATCTGCGTTGGCATCGAGCAAATCGGTTCCTTCTCGTAACCGTAAAACGAATCAAACGGCAAAGGGTTATCATTCGGCGCCCTGTGACAACAGACGCATAGGTTGTAGATTGCCGCTCAACTTGGAGGCATCACGCTGACTCGCGAAGACGACATATGCCAGTTGGATGACAGATCGGACCAGAGAGACTCAATTGGCTCCGGAGATGCATCCATTCTGAAGCGTGGCATAGCGGACCTTGGAATCAAGCTCGACGCAGGACAGATCGCTCAATTCGAGAGACACCACTCCGAGCTCGTCGACTGGAATTCGAGGGTCAATCTTACGGGCGTGACGGAGTGGGACAAGGTTCAGTCGAGGCACTATCTCGACTCCCTGACGGTTGTCTTGGGCTTGCCCGAGCGAATTCTCGAATCCGGTCGTTTCGCCGATGTAGGCAGCGGCGCCGGGCTGCCGGGCATTCCATTGAAGATCGCATTTCCGGGGATGACCGGTGTGCTCATTGAATCCGTCGGCAAGAAAGCCAGGTTCCTCGAACATGTGGTCGATGCACTCGGGCTCGACGGTTTGGAAGTTCAGTGCGGGAGGGCAGAGGACCTGGCGCACGACCCGAAATACCGCGAAACTTTCGACTTGGTGGTGTCGAGGGCGGTTTCGCCGGCGCCCGCCATGGCGGAGTTGACCCTACCCTTTTGCCGGAAAGGCGGGCTGTCGATTCTGTACAAGACCCGCGGCGCCCACGACGAGATAGAGGCGGCCGCGACCGCCACGGCGGCCATGGGAGGCGTATCGAAATCCGTGATCGACGTTTCGGTGACGGGCGTGAGCGACGGCAGGACACTGGCGGTGCTTGAAAAGGTGGGCAGCACCCCAGACCGTTACCCTCGGTGGCCGGGAATGCCGGCGAAGCGGCCGCTATGACGACGACTGTCGATGCGGTTGAGCATCGCGCCGATTTGCTTTGCCAGCCGGCGCCGCGGCTCGTCGCGGCCAACGTACGATGATTTCGAACGGTCCCGAGCGACATAGAGGGGTATCGCTCCGAAGAAGGTTCTTCTCGCTCCCCACTTTGCTCTCATTTGGGGTTGCGATAGCCGTGATCGTCATGTTGTCCACGAGTTCGGGCCTCGACTGGGACGAAACCTGGGACAACATTCGGTCGATCAACGTGTGGCTCTACATCGCCGCCGTGGTCGTTTACTACTTGAGCTTTCTGTTCCGAGGATACAGATGGCGGGTTCTTGCACTCAACGCTGCGGACAGCGCCGGCGGAGAGGCGGACATGCCGTCGCCGTTGCACTGTGGCCGCCTTATAATTCTCGGCTGGTTCGTCAATTCGATCGCGTGGCTCCGACTGGGAGACGCCTACCGGGCTCTGGCTTTCTCGGAAGATTCCAAGACCACGTTTCCTTGGAGCCTCGGCACGGTTCTGGCGGAGCGTGTGCTGGACATGGCCACCGTCGCGGGCGTCATCTTCATAAGCGTGTTCGTGCTCACGGCCACATCCGACCTTGCAGTCGCCCAGTACATCGTGATTATGGCTTTCGTCATGGCCTTCGGCGTCATCGCAATAATCCTGTCGATGAGGATTTTCGGCGCCAGGGTGGCGCAGCGCTTGCCAACCAGATTCGAAACGGCGTTCAATCGATTCCAGCAAGGAACGCTGGGAAGCCTGCGGGGGCAACTTCCGCTGATGCTGATATTGGGTCTCATCGGATGGCTGTTGGAAATGGGCCGGTTGTATCTAGTCGTGTTGGCGCTGGATTTGGAGATCGCCATCGCCCTGGTTCCGGTGGTTGCGCTCGGTCATGCGATCCTCAGCACCGTCCCAACGCCCGGTGGGCTGGGCGCCGTGGAGCCCGGCATTACGGGCTTGTTGCTGCTCAGCCTGGATAGGGACGACGCCGTGTCGGTTGCCATCGTCGACCGCTCGATAACCTATGCAAGCATCGTCTTAATCGGCGGGATGTTGTTCCTGCTTCGCAACGTGATGAGGGCACGCGCCAAGAAAAGGGAAGCCGCCGTATCGAGTTGACCGTGGGTTGGAAGTGCCTCCCGTCCGCGGCATTGAAGCCATTGCGGTGAACTCAAACCTTGGGACACACCCACTGCACGCCAGTCGATTCGTGAGTTTCGCCGTCTCATCGGGCATGAGGTTCTGCCATTCGGTGAAAAATACTCGTATCAATCGTCTCAGATCGAGCCTTTGGCTTTGGCAGGCGGGCTCGACGGGATAGAGAGAAGAACCGATCATGATCAATGATGCTCTGCGAACGCTATTGCCCATCGCCGGGTGGCCCGAGGAGCGTACCCACGCGGTCGAGCTCACCGGCGACAGCGACCCGATATTGCCCACGCCGTTCCTCATCGGCCAGACCAGCGCCGCGGCGCTCGCAGCAGTCGGCCTCGCCGTCTCCGATCTGTGGAAGCTGCGCACCGGACGCGACCAGGAGGTCGCGGTCGATACGCGCCAGGCAACCGCTTCGTTGCGCAGCGGAACCTACATGCAAATGGACGACGCCTCCGTCTCCTCCGCCCGGAACACGATGATGGGCGTCTATCCAGCGAAGAAGGGCCGCTGGAGCTATCGCCACTGCAACTTCCCAAACCACCGTGAGGCCGCCCTCAGCGTGCTTGGCGTTTCAGAAGATCGCGAAGAGGTACGAAAAGCGGTCGCGAATTGGGACGCTCTCGAACTGGAAGAGGCGATCATCGCGGCGAACGGCGCCGGGGGCATGGTTCGCACGATGGAAGAGTGGTCTCAGCACCCGCAGGCCGCCGCCATCGCTTCGCTGCCGCTGATGGAGATCGTCAAGATCGGCGACAGTCCTCCGGCGCCGCTGCCCGACGGCGACCGGCCGCTGTCGGGCGTTCGGGTGCTCGACCTGACGCGAGTCCTGGCCGGGCCGACCTGCGCCCGCACCCTCGCCGAACACGGCGCGGACGTGATGAAGATCACCGGAGCGCACCTGCCGAACATCGGCTACCAAGAGTACGACACCGGCCACGGCAAGCTCTCGGCACAACTCGACCTGCGCGAGCAAGATGACCTCGAGATGCTGCGCGGACTGATCCGCGAGAGCGATGTATTCTCACAGGGTTACCGGCCGGGCGCCCTCGACAAACGTGGGCTATCTGCGGAAGCGCTCGCCCAAATCCGGCCCGGCATCGTCTATGTTTCGCTGTCCGCGTTCGGCCATGTCGGACCATGGGCAATGCGTCGCGGCTTTGACACCGTGATTCAGACGGTGAGCGGCATCACAAGCCGCCAGGGCGAACTGTTCCCCGGCGATGCCCCGGGCCCGCAATTCTACCCGGTGTCGGCGATCGACTATCTGACGGGTTACCTGATGGCGTTCGGCACGCTGCTGGCGCTCAAGCGACGCGCTCTGGAAGGCGGAAGCTGGCTGGTCCGCCTGTCCCTTGCGCAAACCGGACACTGGCTCGTCGGCCGCGGCCAGACGCTGGTCGCCGAATTCGAGCGCGTGGTCACCGAATTCACGCCCGCGGAGCTGGAGCGCTAGTCAATGGAGAGCGACACTCCGGTCGGCAAACTACGCCATCTCGCGCCGGTGGTGCGACTTTCCGAGACCCCGCCGCACTGGGCGCGACCGACGGCGCCGCTGGGCCACCACGACCCGGTGTGGCCGGAGCGTGCCGGGTAACCGTCCCGGTCTCAAGCCGAACGACGATGACGGCGGCACGGGCAGACTAAAAGCAGGAAGTTGGGGTGTCCGGACGAAGATGACACCTGTTATCGAGACTGACGCAATCAACCGCTCTGACGCCACCGCGAATGACGTACGCAGTATTGACGATGCAGTCTAGTGTCAGGCGAGAGGAACGGGTCGAACGTGGCTACGATAGGCGGCTGGCGCCCCAGAAGCCGTCGGCGTCGTTCAGGAGATGCCGCAAACCGCTCCGGTCCAGCATCGTCTCAGTCGCCCGCTGCGCCCCTTCCAAGACCTCCGCCTCATCGATTGTGACGACCGACCGGTTTCGCATCAGAACCTTCCCGTCGACGATGACGGTATCGATGTCGTTGCCGTTAGCGAATCCGACGACGCGGTGGACCGGCATGTTCAACGGATACAGGTGCGGCTTGAACATGTCGATGAGAATGACATCGGCCTTTTTGCCAGTCTCCAGGGAACCGAGGTTGTTTTCCAAGCCAAGGGCCTTGGCAGAGTCTATGGTCGTCATCTCAAGGACTTTTCCGGGTGGCATCAGGGACGGGTCCTTGTAATACGATCGGTGGTGACGCGAGCACTGGAACATGTGCCGGAACATGTCGTAGCTGCGGTCAGGGGCGGTGCCGTCCGTCCCCAGAATCACAGTTACGCCGGCGTCGAGGAGATCAGGCACGGGACAGTGGGCCGCGTAGGAAGCCGCGGAGCTTGGATTGTGGACGATTTTCGTATCGGTCTCCGCGCAGAGGCGGATCTCCTCCTCGGTCAGGCCGGTGGAGTGAGACATCAGGGCGTCCGGACCGAGAATGTCGAGAATGTCGTGAGCGAACTTGATCGAACCGGTCGTGTGGCCGTCCTGGGTGAACAGAACGCCGTGGCGGCGGGTTATCTCTCGGACGGCCCGTGCCTGAGCCACGGCTTCTCCAACCGCGCGTACACCGTCACCGTATATTCTTGGGTCGTGAACAGGCAGCGTCATGCACACGCTGATCTTGCCGTCCGCGCCTCCGTGCCAGCGCTCGATAAGCGATTCGCTGGTCTCTAGCTGCTGCTCCATCGAGACATCGGTGTTTCTCTTTTGGTCGCCGTTCCAACGGGAAAACTGGCTCGGAAAGGGCGGACGGCGTGGCCCGACGGCGACGAACTCGCGCACTCCCACCTGCTCGGTGGCTTTGCAGTGGAGGTCGCCGAACGCGGGATCGTCGGTGCGCATGACGCTGTCCCCACCGCCCAGGTAGCTGACCCCGCAGGTGACTCCGAACTTCAGGCGCCCGAGAGAGGTGAGTAAGGCCTCCTGATGCCAGAACTCCTCGTCGGAGGCCTCAGCATATATCTTCTCGCACGCCTCGTACCAGAGGCTCGACACGCCGGAACCCAACGTCTTGACGAGACCGTGCCCGGCGTGACCATGACCGTCGATCAGCCCCGGCATCACGACTTTTCGTGAGGCGTCGATGTGTTCAAGGGCAGTGTGGGCTGCTTCCACCTCACGACGTGGACCAACGGCGACGATGCGATCGCCTTGAATCGCTACGGCGCCATCATCGATGACTGCTCGGTCCGGGTTCATCGTGATTACGTCGCCGCCTGATATAAGAATGTCGGCCATCGGTTTGCTCCTGGGGTGAATAGACCCGGGTTCACCAGATAGAACCCGGCGCCTTTGTAACAACTGCCTCCTGAGATGGCACAGACTGTATGCCTCGTCGCTAACGGTGTCAATCGCATGTCAAGCCTATCTGGGTAATCCGAATCCAATCCCTGTCGTGAGGGCAGCCATCCATCCTAGCCAGGTGATTGGGCTGCACGATGCGCGGATATTGTGAGGTGTCGATGCTGATGAGTAGACGAATAACAGAGAAAACCTGACAACTTACTCGACCGGTTTGGAAGCGTTTTTGAATCGGTTCTTGGCGCGAATGGCGTCTTCGAAGCTATTCTTAGACGTGATGGCGTCTGGGTGATTTAGCGCCAGCGCTTGCTCCAGCGACATCGCGACTTCATTGTGAATCCCCAACGCTGCCGCCCATCGTCCGGCCGAGGGAACCCCATCTTTGTCATCGCCGGATTTGCCTTCTGCTTTCCGCTGAGAACGCCTTCGTGATATGATCTGCCGTACGCGAAGAGCAGGCTGAGGCGTGCCCGCGACAGGCTGTCGTACGGCGACTCAACCGACCCTATGACTCGCACATCCAAGATACAAAAAATCCTGGAGGAGCTGATGGCCATGGAGACGAAGATCAACCTCAAGCGCAAGAGCAGCGTCGTCAGCGACGGCCCGTCTCGAGCGGGCGCTCGTGCGATGCTGCGCGCGGCCGGACTCAGAGACGACGACATGGACAAGCCGTTCGTGGCGATCGCCAACCTCGCGTCCGACGTAACGCCGTGCAACGTCCATCTGGACCGGCTCGCGCAAAAGGTGAAACGGGGACTCTGGCATGCCAAGAGCGTGCCGTTCATGTTCGGCACCATCACCATCAGCGACGGCATCTCGATGGGCACCGAGGGCATGAAGGCGTCTCTCGTAAGCCGAGAGGTCATCGCCGATTCCATCGAGACCGTGACGTTCGGCGAGAGCATGGACGGCCTGGCCGTCGTGGCGGCCTGCGACAAGAACATGCCCGGCGCGATGATGGCGATGGCTCGGTTGAATGTTCCGTCCCTCTTTGTCTACGGCGGCTCGATAATGCCTGGGAACTGGCAGGGCAAAGACATCAACATCCAGGACATGTACGAGGCGATCGGCGCCCACTCGCAGGGCAAGATCACGCTCGACGAGCTCATCGGCATGGAGCGGGTCGCCTGCCCCGGTGAAGGCGCCTGCGCGGGCATGTTCACGGCCAACACGATGGCGTCGGCAATTGAGGCGATGGGCATGTCCGTCCCCGGAGCCTCGTCGGTCCCGGCGATCAGCGCACTCAACGAGGACATCGCCTTCAACTCCGGTCAGGTCATCTACAAGCTGCTCGAGATGGACCTCAAGCCGCGAGACATCATGACGCATGACGCGTTTGAGAACGCCATCCGGGTCGTCCTGGCCATGGGCGGATCGACGAACGCGGTGCTCCACCTGCTCGCCATAGCCCACGAGGCCCAGGTCGAGCTTTCGATCGACGATTTCGACATGCTTAGCCGCACCACGCCGTACCTGACGGACCTCCGGCCGGCCGGACAGTACGTGATGCCGGACATGGACAAGTCCGGAGGCGTTCCGGTGCTCATGAACGAGCTGCTGAAGGCGGGTTTACTCCACGGCGACGCGATCACGGTCACCGGCAAAACGATCGCCGAGAACCTCGCCGAATTCGACCAGGCGCCTGACAGCCGAACGATCTACCCGATCTCGAATCCCAGAAGCCCGACGGGCGGACTTGCGATCCTCAAAGGCAACCTCGCTCCCGACGGCGCGGTCATGAAGGTGTCGGGCACCAAGCATCTCACGCATGAAGGGCCGGCGAAGGTCTACGACGGAGAACGGGCCGCCTTCGAAGCCGTCACCCGAGGCGACATCCAGCCCGGCGACGTCCTCGTCCTCAGATACGAAGGACCGAAGGGCGGACCGGGCATGCAGGAGATGCTGGCGGTGACCGGCGCGATTATGGGCGTCGGGCGCGGCGACGACGTACTGCTGCTCACGGACGGTCGCTTCTCCGGAGCGACTCACGGTCCCATGATCGGCCACGTGGCGCCCGAAGCAGCGGTCGGCGGTCCGATCGGACTCGTCCAAGACGGCGACATCATCACGCTGGACGCCGAGGCGCGCGAGCTCAACGTAAAGGTGTCCGACGAAGAGATGGAGAAGCGACGCGCGCAATGGACGCCTCGCGAGAACGGGTACCCTCACGGCGTGATGGCCAAGTACGCCAAGCTGGTGTCATCGGCGTCAAAGGGCGCGGTTACGACGTAGGCCGCGGGATCCGTAGCGCACCCCTAGTTCGACGGGTTCCGACTCGTTGGGGTCCACACCGCGGACAAGGCAAAGACAAATTGCGGCGGCGCCTTTGGCGAATCGATCTGACGTTTGGCGATTGAACGGGAGGTTCTTTCATCAACGCCGTTTTTGTCCCACCCGCCCGCCCGCGAAGGTTCTCTGGGGACACCCCAGACCCCGGCGGGGCTTCGCCCCTGCACCCCATTTCGTCTCGGCTGGGCACGTCGCTATCGGCGAGGAGATCGACTTGGCATAGCAGCCGTTGCTCGGAAGTCCCAGCAACTCGGACCCCGGCTAAATCGGTACCCCTCGAAACAGAGTGACCGGATTCATGACTGAACGAGACACCGTCGGACGGCTCAAACACCGCAGCCAGGGGATCGCCTCCGACTTGAGCAGGGTCGGCGCCCGGGCGATGCTACACGCAGTCGGCCTGTCCGTGGACGACCTGAGCAAGCCATTCGTCGGCATCGCGGACATGGGCAGCGACGTGACCCCTTGCAACATGCACCTGCATCGGCTGGCTGACGCCGCCAGGGAAGGCGTCCGATCCGCGGGCGGCGTGCCGTTCACGTTCGGCACGATCACCACCAGCGACGGCGTATCGATGGGACACGAAGGCATGAAAGCCTCGCTGGTCAGTCGCGAGATCATTGCCGACTCCATCGAGGCCGTCTGCTTCGCGGAGAGCATGGACGGACTGATTGCGGTGGGCGGCTGCGACAAGAACGGCCCCGGCGCTCTCATGGCGATGGCGCGACTGAACATCCCTTCGGTGTACGTCTACGGCGGATCGATCGCGACCGGGACCTTTCACGGCGAGACCGTCAACGCACAGGACGTCATGGAAGGCGTGGGCGCCTACTACGGCGGTGAGATCGAACTCGATGAGCTCCAACGGCTCGAGCGCGTCGTCTGCCCCGGCGAGGGCGCCTGCCCGGGCATGTTCACCGCCAACACGATGGCGGCGGCAGCCGAGGCTCTCGGCATGGCGATCCCAGGCTCCGCTTCGCTGCTGGCGTCCGACCCGCGCACCCTCGATCTGGCGAACAACGCCGGACAGGCCGTGTTCGACGCGCTGAAGAACGGCCTCCTGCCTCGGGACGTGATGACGCGCAAGGCGTTCGAGAACGCAGTCACGTTGGTCCTCGCGCTGGGAGGGTCCACCAACGCGGTGCTGCATCTGCTGGCCATCGCCCATGAGGCGGGGGCGCAATTGGACCTGCACGACTTCGACAGCCTCAGCACTCGGACGCCGTACCTCGCCGACCTCAAACCCGGAGGCCGGTTTGTCATGGCCGACGTCGATGCCGTCGGCGGCATCCCGATGGTGCTCAGGGAGCTGCTCGACGCCGGACTGATTCACGGCGACGCCATGACCGTTACCGGGCGAACAATGGCCCAAAACCTCGAGAGCGTGACGCAGCGACCCGACGGGAAGTCCGTTCACCCGACATCTACTCCACGCAGTCCGACCGGTGGGCTCGTGGTGCTGAAGGGCAACCTGGCGCCCGACGGCGCGGTGATGAAGGTAGCGGGGACGACGTACCTGAAGCACGAAGGGCCTGCACGAGTCTTCGACAGCGAGCGAGCGGCCTTCAACGCGGTCGTATCGGGCGAGGTCGAGCCTGGCGACTCGATGGTCGTTCGATATGAAGGGCCCAAGGGCGGCCCCGGCATGCAGGAGATGCTGTCGGTCACCAGCGCCATCGTCGGAAAGGGTTTGGGAGAGAGCGTCATGCTCATCACGGACGGACGCTTTTCCGGCGCCACCCGCGGTCCGATGATCGGTCACGTGGCACCCGAGGCTGCCGTGGGCGGACCGATCGCGCTGATCGAAGACGGCGACATCCTCGCCATGGACGCTGGTCGTCGCGAACTCAGAGTCAAACTATCGGTTCAGGAACTGGCCCGACGCCGCGCTTTGTGGGCGCCGCCGCCGCCAAACTACACGACAGGCGTTTTGGCCAAGTACGCGAAGCTGGTTTCTTCGGCGTCGGAGGGCGCTGTCACCGGATAGGAGGGGTGTGCCCCAGGCTCTGCCTGAAGATCATGCCTGAGGCAGATTCGCCCAAGGCGAACCGAGGCCACAAGCGGTGTCTGCGTTCATGTCGGTGCTCTGGCCGTTTACGGCCAAGCGAGGGATGACAGCTCTGCCTGAAGATCATGCCTGAGGCAGATTCGTCCAAGGCGAACCGAGGCAACCGGTGGTGTTCGCGTTCGTGCCGGTGCTCTGGCCGTTTACGGCCAAGCCTGTAAACACTGAGGCCAAGCCAATGAGATCAGGCGCGAGCGAGGACCTTCGACCGGTCCTACACCAAAGAGAGAGTCATGTCTCGGTCGACTGCGCCGAGCAACTCTTCGGACGACAGCAATCCGACCAACTCTCCGTCGTCTACCACGGGCAGGTGCTCGAGATCCCGATCGATCATCAAGATCGACGCATCAGCGAAGTGCAGATCGGGCTGGATCGTCAGATGCTGCAACGACATGTGCCTGTAGACCGAACATTTCCACGAAGTATGTCCGTCCACCAGACAGCCGAGCGCCATGTCTCGGTCGGTGATGATCCCCTCGATCTTGTCGTTCTCCATGACAACCAGGCAATTGGCCCCGGTTCTCGTCATCAACTGGGCCGCGTCCGCGATGCTGGAGTCCAGCCCAACGGTGTAGGCGTCTTCGTTCATTAGTTCGCCGACTTCCATGTCCGTACTCCTGTCGTGGCTCAATAGAGCGGCTTATTTTCGTGTACCGCGTCGCGAACCCTCGTGGCTCTTCACTCGGACCGGATATCGAGGCGGTTGGTTTTCAAAGGAGGCGGCCCGAAGGCTGCCAGTTACAGGATACCGGACGATTGTTAACGGCCAGTTAACGTTGTGTGACATTTCTGTAACATTCCGCGGCAGCTTATCGGCTCCAGGGATGTGGACGGCGTACCAAGGCTATTCAGCGGCTTTCTCGACCGTGTAATCCGATGCATTTCACGGTCAAAGGGTTCAGGGGCCGTTTCGTGACCGCCCTGCTTCGATTGTGCTATATTTCTCACATGACCCAGGCGCAAGCTACGCAATCATCGAAACGGCCAGTCGACTGGAGCGGCGTCGTGCGCGACGGCCTCCTCGTGGCCACCACGGTCATGATGGCTGTCACCCTGTACCTTGTCTTCCTTTGGGTCCCGACAGAGCTCAATCTGGGCGTTTCCCAGCGCATCTTTTACTTCCACGTCCCCCTGGGCTGGATCGGCATGGTGTCGATCGTAATCGTGGCGATCGCCAGCCTCATGCACTTGGTCACCCGCAACGATAAATGGGACAGCCTGGCCTACGCCACGGCCGAGTTGGGCGTCATTTTCGCGTCGCTGATAATCGTGACCGGCGCCATGTGGGCCAAACCGGTCTGGGGCGTGTGGTGGACGTGGGACGCCAAGCTGACGACCACGCTCGTGCTGTGGTTCATCTACGTCGGCTATCTGATGATTCGAGCGTACGGTCCGATCGGCGGCCAGGGGAAGCGTTTCGCTTCCGTGATAGCCCTCATTGGCGCCGTGGACTCGCCGATCATATTCAAAGCAACCGACTGGTGGAACACGGCGCACCCCGAACGCAACGTGCCGTCCGACCTCGACGGGCGCATGGTCCTGACGCTGATGGTGGCCTTGCTGACGTTCACCCTGTTGCACGGGTATATCCTATGGGAGCGGTACTCCCTGAAGAGAGCGGAATCCGAACTCGATGAGCTTATTCAACAAACTGCCTAGACACCTCGGCCCAACGGCCGTGATCGCCATTGCCGTGGTCGCGGCGCTGTCGGCTGCGATCCCGATAGCCGCGACGATCAACGCCTTCGCCGACGACTCGACGGACGCGGCGTCCTCGTCAGACGCGCCCCAAGCGCAGAGCAGCGACGTCGAGGCCAATTTGCCGTTCCTCTTTGCCGTATACATCGTTACCTGGGCGGCGTTCTTCGGCCACGCGTTCTATATGTCCCGTCGCCAACGTGAGATGCGACGCGAAATCGCCGCGTTGCGACGATTGCTGGAGCGTCAGGAAGACGCCCAAAAGAGCGAGAGCGACTCGGGATCCGGCTGACGGCGAGCCGGCGACATTCGCTAGGGACGACGCATCCAGTTGAGAACCAGTACGAACGAAAATAGACCGTTCAGTCATAGGGCCGAACGGTCTACCGGCCAAAAGTCATGATGGGTGGACGAAGATGTCGAACATAGATTCACCGCTGGAGCAATTGCCAGTGGCAAACGACGGCTCGATTGGCGCCAACAGAGGCAAGCTCCTCGTAGCCCTGGTGGTGCTTGTGGGCGCGCTGGGCTACTTCGCCTTCATGGCGTTCGACGGCGCCACCGTCTACTACTATTCGGTCGGCGAGATACGCGAGCAAGGACCGACGCCTGAAGGCAAGATGGTCCGGGTCAGCGGCAAACTGCAGCCCGAGTCGTTCATCCGTGCCGACGGCTCCGTACTGTCGGAGTTCGATCTGACCGACGGAAACGTGAGCCTGTCGGCCATGCACCAAGGCGTGCTGCCCGACCTATTCTTCAACGAGCACTCCGAGATAATCCTCGAAGGGTCGTACGGCATCGACGGCGTTTTCCAAAGCGAGAACGTCATCGTCAAGTGCCCGTCAAAGTACATCGCCGTCGAGGAAGAGCAGAGCTAATTTCGATTCGCGGGTTCACCAAAGCATTCATTCTCCGTTCGCCCTGAGCCTGTCGAAAGGCCGTCCGGCGCCCACCCAGATATCTCGCGATCCTCGACCATCCAACGACGAGCCATGACGCACATCACCCCACTGCCCGAAGAACTCCCGCAAAGCTTTCTGGACTCAGCCCGCGCCCTGGAACAGTCGTATCTCGACAGCGACGACCCCATCCGGCAATCCGGGTTCGGCGGCGGCGCTCAACGATGGCGGACCGAGCGCGAGCCGATCCTCGATGCGGCCGAACACGACGGCGACATACTCGACATCGGTTGCGCCAACGGTTATCTGCTCGAGTGCCTGGTTTCGTGGGGCAGGGAGCGAGGCTTGAATCTCACTCCGCACGGGCTGGACCTTGGTCCGAGGTTGATCGAGTTGGCTCGTCTGCGACATCCTGGATTCGCCGAGAACTTTCACGTTGGAAACGCCTGGGACTGGCGCCCGCCGCGACGCTATCGGTACGTGTACATGCTGTACGACTGCGTTCCAGAGGCGTACCTCGCCGAGTGCATCGAGCATCTGCTGGCCGAATTCGTCGAACCCGGCGGGAGGTTGATCGTCGGCGCGTACGGATCGAAGACACGCGGCGTGCCGCCGTTCGACATCGCGGCGTTCATGCGCGGCGCCGGGTTGACGGTGGCTGGCGCGTCCGGCGACGCCACTCCGCCTGTAGCAGCCGGCTTCGCGTGGGTTGACGCCTGAGACTCAGCCTGCGAAGTCTCGCACGACCTGTCCCGGAGTCGCGCCGGTGAACTCCCCGTTCTCGACGACCAACGTCCCGTTGACGGCCACGTGGGGGATGCCGACCGCGTAGCTGCGCGGCGCCTCGAACGTCGCCGTGTCGGCCACGGTGTCCGGATCGAAGACGACCAGGTCGGCGGCCATGCCCGGAGCGACCCTCCCTCGGCGCGTGAGGCCCAGTCGAGACGCGCGGAGCATCGTCATTTTGCGGATGGCCTCCGGCAGCGAGACGACACCCTTCTCTCAGACGTATCGCGCGAGGAAACGCGGGTTCGTTCCGTAGCTTCGAGGATGAGGCTGTCCCACGCCCAGGATGCCCGACGTCGACAACGAGCTCCCGTCCGAGCCTACCGATACCAGCGGGCTTCCGGCGATCACCTCGACGTCCGGCTCCTGCATCATGTGGATGATGACCTGCCCGTCGCCTTGTTCGTACGGCTTGATGGCCGCCTCGGGAGCATCGCAACGAAGCTCCTCGGCGACCTGAAGCATGTTCATCCCCTCGAAACGAGGGTCCGGCGTAAACCGCGCGATGACGACGCCGGCGGGATCACGGGTGTGCTTGTAGATGTCTTCGATGTCGGCAAGTAGCCTCGGCCTGAGCGCGGTGTCGGCCATGATGTCCAGGGTGGCGGCCCGGCCTCCGTCCAGCGCCCAGCGCGGGAACAAGGCTCCGGTCAAAGTCGTGCTTCCGGCGGTGTACGGATACTGGTCGCCCGCGATGTCGATCCCTTCGTCGCGCGTCAGCTCGAACAGGTCCAAAACCGCGGACGCTCGTCCCCAAACCGCCGGTCCCATGCATTTGACGTGCGATATCTCGAGCCGAATTCCGGTCCGTCGCCCGATTTCTATAGCCTCGTTGATGGCGACAAACAGGCCTACGCTGTGGCTCCCCTCGTCGCGCATGTGGGTCGAGTAGAGCTTGTCGCGCTCTGACGCCACCGCCGCCAGCGCGATGACCTCCTCGAGTCGGGCGTAGTTGCCGGGCGCGTAGAACAGCCCGGTCGAGATGCCCATCGCTCCGGCGTCGAGGCTCTCTGCGACAAGCGCCTTCATCCGGTCCAGCTCTTCGCCGTTGGGCGCTCTGGAGTCCAAGCCGACTACGCACGACCGCACCGTCCCGTGTCCCACCTGCACAGCGATGTTCAGCGATGGTCGCGCCGCCTCGAGAGCGTCTAGGTAGCCCCCGAAGTCGCTCCAGGTGATCTCGAAGTTGTCGGTGTACTGGGAAACGCGAGCCTCGAGCGCTTCTCTGGCATCGCCCTGCAACGGAGCGCAGAAGCTGGTCCCGCAGTTGCCCGCCAGCTCAAGTGTCACCCCCTGCCGCACCTTGCTCTGGGCCGTGTTGTCCGGCAGAAACGACATGTCGCTGTGCGTGTGCAGGTCGATGAAGCCGGGGCACACGGTCAACCCCGACGCGTCGACGGTAGTCGCGGACTCGCCCTCCAGCCTGCCGATGGCCACGATCTCACCGCCCACGGCCGCGACGTCGGCGCCATACGCCGGGCTGCCCGTGCCGTCGAGAATGCTCCCGTTCTTGATAAGCAGGTCGTACATGGTCGCGTCCTCCAACGTAATGTGCCGGGTTTCGGTGTCGCCGAGTGTAGCACGGTGTGAACGCTCGCCGGCCAGAGAAAACCACCCCCTTGCTCGACAGCCGGCGTCTGGCGGGGTTACGATACTTGGAATGTTTGCGGCACTTGATCGCCGGCGCAGACCCCGTGATTCGTTGGAGGCAGTTGTTGGAAGCATTGGTGTTGGGGGGAAGCCGGTTCATCGGGCTGCACCTTGTGCGGCTCTTGAGCAGCCAAGGGCACAGAGTCACCGTGTTGAATCGAGGGCAAACCGAGGCCGAGTTGCCCGACGACGTTGAGCGTCTGACCGCCGACCGCACCGAGCCCGAGCAAGTTCGCGATGCGCTTTTCGACCGGTCCTAGGATGTCGCGTTCGACATATCAGGCTACACTCCCGAGAGCCTCGACCCGGTGGTTCGCGCGCTGGAGGGGAACGTCGGTCGGTTCGTGTTCTGCAGCACGACCTCCGTCTACGCTCCCGGCGACGTCACTCCGGTCGAGGAAGACCACCCGCTGTTCAGAGACCCGGACGCTGGCGATTACTCCCGAAACAAGATCCTGTGCGAAGACCTGCTCTTGGACCTCTTCGACGCACGCGGCTTCCCGATGACGATATTGCGCCCGCCTTACGTGTACGGGCCGGACAACTACCTTTCACAACGAGAGTTCAGCTACTTCGCCAGGCTGGCACGAGGGAGACGCATCATCGTGCCGGGGACTGGGCGAACTTTGGTCCACTCTGTCCACGTCGACGATCTGGTGGATGCTTTCGTCGCGGCGCCTGAAACCGAGACGACGATGGGCCAGACCTACACGATCTGCGGTCCGGACGCGATCACGCTCGACGGCTGGCTCGATGCGATCGGCGACGCGATGGGCATTGCGCCGGAGATCGTGCATACGTCGCCTGCCCAATACGATGCGCTGGAGGCCGAAGCTCGGGCGTTCCCGTTTGGCTGGGACCGAAGCACTGTATACTCGACCGATAAGGCGCGGCGCGACATGGACTGGTCGCCCAAATATCGCATGGCGGACGGCCTCCGCATGACCTACGAGTGGTGGACGGCATCGGGTCTCGACCAACAGGAATGGGACTTCTCCGCCGAGGACCGGGCGCTGGAGCTGCTAACCGGTGCAGAGTGAGCGTACCGGTTTGCCCTATCGTTAGAACCGGCAATGGCGCCAAGCTAAAGGAATCCCAAGGAATAATGGATGTCGATTGATACAATGAAATCAGCGGCTCGTCTGCTTCTATTGGCGCCATTGCTGGCGGTGTTTGCTGTGGCGGCAGCGTGCGGGGACGACGAGCTTCCGACAATCGAGCCTCCGGCTGTAACGGAAGCGCCGACACCGGCGCCGACGGACACGCCGATGCCAACCGCGACGCCCACGCCGGAGCCCACTGCAACTCCGACGCCGACCGCCACGCCGACGCCGACCCCAACGCCGGTTCCCACGCCCACACCGATGCCGACGCCTACACCCGTGCCGACTCGAAGGCCGGTCTCCGGCCAGCCCCAGGCTGCAACGACCCCCCTGAATGAAGCGGAACAGATATACTCCGACGCCGCCAGTGCGATGGGGCTTGTCGAAGCCTTCCATTACGAGATGAATGCGACACTGTCGTTGGCTTCAGACGGACTTGGGTTCACGATTCCCGTCGAAATGATAGGCGACTTCCAAGCTCCGGACCGCAGTCGAGGCTCCCTCTCGATGAACATCATTCTGTTCAAGGTCGAGACGGAATTCGTCAACATCGGCGAGAATTCGTACTCCACCGACCCCGATACGGGAGAATGGACAACCGGCTCGGCGAACGGCGTATTCTTCGGAAATCCCGCCGACTTCGCGGACCCCGATTTCCTCGAGTCCGCCGGCAGCTTTGCCGACCTGACTGTCGCCGGCATCGAAGACCTCAACGGAATCCAGGCCTACCATTTGGTAGGCAAACTGTCAGAAGATGAATCCGTCGCCGCGGGCGCTGAGGACTTCGCGACTGAGTTCTGGATCGGCGTGGAGGACAGCCTGTTCCTCCAAGTGTCTTTCGCCGGTGTGCTCGACGCCGAAGACCTGGTGACCGACGACCTCCCCGTGGGCGACCTCGACGTCAGCGATGCCAAGTTTAGCGCGGTGCTTACGTTTTCGGACTACGACAAGCCCGTCAACATCGTCGCCCCGGATCTCCCGATGGCCGACCCACTGGCGCCTCTCGCGCCCGAAGAGCTTGAGTCAGGTTGGTTCCGTTACGAGCTGCCGGAGATGGGATTCGCCGTCGCGCTGCCTCCCACCTGGCAGGCGACCCGACTCGATCCTGAACGCGCCTCGGCGATATTCAGCGCGATCGAAGACGTCAACCCGGTTCTGGCCGAAAGGGTCGAGGAGCAGATGCTTAGCCTCATGGACGACGGCGGGTTCAAGCTGTTCGCCTACGACACGGACGTTGCCGCTGATGACACGGATTTGACGACTATGAACCTGGTCGCCGAAGACGCGGGCTTCGAAGTCGGACTGGATCTGTTCGCCGAATTGAGCGTGGAACAGGTCAACCTCGTGCTCGATATTGACGGCGACGTTCAGCAAACAACGTTGGACCTCGACGGCGTCCCTGCCGAAGAGATCCGCTACGTCATGAATGCCCCGGACGACAACAACGAGACCGTCCAGCTTGCGGTCAGTCAATACTTGCTAGCGCAAGGCACGATGTTGTGGGCCGTTACGCTGGCCACAACCAACGAGAAGGCCCGACGTTACGTGCCGATTTTCGAGAGCATTGCGCAGACCGTCGAACTCATCGAGCGCGTCGACGATACCGCGCAGGTAACACCAAATCAACCCGAAGAGGAGACACCTTTGGCAAAAAGCTACGATTCACCGCCCGAGATGACCATCGACACCGACAAGAGCTACAAGGCAACATTCGAGCTGGATAGCGGCGGCGAGTTCGTCGTTGAGCTCTATGCCGCGGAAGCGCCGATTACCGTCAACAACTTCGTGTTCCTGGCTCGTGACGGCTTCTACGACGGCGTGACGTTCCATCGCGTCATCCCCGACTTCATGGCCCAGGGCGGCGACCCGACCGGAACGGGCTCAGGCGGACCCGGATACAGGTTCCAGGACGAGTTCCACCCCGCCCGGCGCCACGACAAGCCCGGCATCCTCTCGATGGCCAACGCGGGACCCGGCACCAACGGCAGCCAGTTCTTCATCACGTTCGTACCTACGCCGCACCTAAACGACGCACACACCGTGTTCGGCGCCGTGACCGAGGGCATGGACGTCGTCAACGCCATCCCGCCCCGCGACCCCGGTTCAGCCTCCACTCCGGGCGTCGCAATCAAGACGATCATTATCTCCGAGGAGTAGTCGGGGCCGGAGGCGCGAATCGTAAACAAGCTGAGGGGCGGATGGGCTCGGACCGATACGCTGCCATGCAGACCGTGTCGGTCCGCCTCACCCCGCCGCCACTGCAGCGATTATCGCCGCGCCAACTCCGGAGGCGTCTCTGAGGTAGGTCACTTGCACACGGTCGGACGGGCTCTCGCCGAGCAGTTCTCGCAGGCCGGTCCGGACCTCGGTCTGGTAGCCGGGATAGCCTCGGAACAGGCTGCCGTCCACCGCAACGACGTGCTCGGACTCCAGCTCCGGGTCCATGAACAGCGCCGTTGCGGCGATGCCCATCGCGACCAACCGAGCCGACCTGTTCGCGATCAGATGGCACGCATGTTTCAGCAGACGTCTGTCGTCGACCGTGCTGGCGGCGATCCCCAGGCGGCGCGTCAACATCCCGACGCCGACCAACTCCGGCGACTCGTCGTGCACGATGTCCGAGATATGCTCCGACGTGATTCCGAACTCGGCGCCGAACGCCGACCCGGAGGCCGTCCAGCCCGAGAAGGCGTCGCCCCTCGACTCCAGATGAGCAACGGCCAGTCGAACGAGCTCGCCGAGGTACCGGCCGGAGATCATCTTCTCCAGGAGCTGACCACGCGTTCCGGATTCTGACACCAGCCGGGTGTCCAACGGCGTGTGGATGAGCTCGACGCCGTCGAAGTTGCCGCACTCCATGTTGAACAGCATCTCGTCGGGATTGCCGACGGCGGGCGGCAGCGTCTTCGTGATCAGGTCGCGACTGACCGCCGCCGCCATGTTCATTCCCGTGGCGACGATCAACCCCATGTCGCATCGAGGGTCGAGGTACGCCCCCCAAGCGAGCGTCGACACCGTGTCGTTGGCTAGCGCGCTCACAGAGAGGGCCTTGAGCGCGGGGATTTCGTTCGACTTGGATGTGATCGCCTCTTCGAGGAGTCGCACGACGTCCATGCCCTCGACGCCACCGAAGGCAAACTCCTTGGTCCATTTCTCGAGGCGTCCGTTCCTGACGCTCTCCTGTTGCACAGGAAACGAGAAGATGAACCCCAATTCATGCGAGCCGTCTGTGTCGAGCACTGCGCCGATGAATTCGGCCACGGGGTCGAAAAGGTCGCGGGCGTCCCCTGAGGTCGCGGTCAGACGAAACGACTCCTGACGCGTCACCGCGGCCGACCCGTGACCGTCCGGCTCCACGATGATGACGCGAACGTTGCTCCCTCCCAGGTCGAGTGCGACGAACCGCCCGGTCTCGCCGCCGGACGGACGGCTGACAAAGGAGGGGTGCATCGCGATGGAGCTGTCTTCGCCGGCCAAGCCACGCCGGACTTCACCTTGGAATCGCTCGACGAGCCGTGCAAGCTGCTCCCGCGAGGGCGTGAGCATGGCCCGGAGGTATTTCTCGGATTCGGTCATGCGCTGCCGTTCAACGGTCCCGGAGGCATTTGCTCCGGGACCGGGATATGTGAGTTGCGCGACGTGTCAGCGGGCGCTGGCGGTCCGCGTCTTCTAGTTGATGCGTTCGAAGATTGTCGCGACGCCCTGGCCTCCGCCCACGCACATCGTGACGAGGCCGAGAGTCTGGTCTCGCTGCTCGATCTCGTCCAGCAGCTTGACGGTCATGATCGCGCCGGTGGCGCCCACTGGATGCCCCAGGCTGATGCCGCTGCCGTTGACGTTGGTCTTGTCGATGTCCATGCCAAGTTCGCGGATGCAGTAGAGGGCTTGGGAGGCGAAGGCTTCGTTGAGCTCGACGAGGTCAATGTCGCCCATCTCCATGCCGGCTTTGCCCAGCGCTTTGCGGACGGCGGGCACGGGGCCGATTCCCATGACGGCGGGTTCGACTCCAGCGACGCCTCGGGTGTGCCACTTGAGTTTGGGCTTGAGTCCCAGCTCAGCCGCCTTCTCCGCGGACATGAGCACGACCGCCGCCGCGCCGTCGTTGATGCCGGAGGCGTTGCCCGCGGTGACGGAGCCGTCTTTCTTGAATACAGGCCTGAGTTGAGCGAGCCGCTCGAGCGTGGTGTCAGCCCTGGGCCCTTCATCGGTGTCGACGACGAGGGGGTCACCCCTGCGCTGCGGCACGGACACCGATTCGATCTGGCCTTTGAACCGGCCGCTTTCGATGGCCGCGACGGCACGGCTGTGGCTCATCAGCGCCATCTCGTCCTGGTCTTCACGGCTGACGCCGAAGCGTTCCGCCACGTTTTCGGCGGTCACGCCCATGTGGTATCGGTTGACAGGGCAACCAAGCCCTTCGACCAACCCGTCGATCAGAGAGCCGTCTCCCATTCGGAGGCCGTCAAAGCGGACCTTGTAGTCCAGCATGTACGGCGCCTGGCTCATGTTCTCGATTCCGCCGGCCACGACGATGTCGACCTCTCCGGTTCGCACGAGTTGAGCGGCCATGTTGATGGCCTCGAGTCCTGACGAACACTGGCGGTTGATCGCGATGGTCGGCACTTCCTCGGGAACGCCCGCGCGCAACGACGAGAGACGTGCGGCGTAACCTGCCTCCGTCGCCTGCAGTGCATTGCCCAGGACAACCTCGTCGACCATGTCCGGGGAAACCCCGGCGCGCTCGAGAGCAGCTTTGATGGCAACGGCGCCCAGATCGGGAGCGGACACGTCCTTGAACGACCCGCCAAACCTGCCTACGGGGGTCCTCGCCCCGCTAACGACTACGGCATCGTGCATAACATTCCTCCTTAAATCTCAAACGCCGATGACGCCTGACTTCAGCTTCGTAGGGACAACGATAAAGCCTATGTCCTGTTTGCACAAGGGTCAGGCGCGATGGAGAACCTCGGCGCCGCCAACGACACGTCCCGCGATCGGATCAACGGCCCGCCTCATCCTTTTCTCACCCTTCAATCACCCGATCCCTCACCCGGTCGAAGGATGTGTGCTCGACCGTGCGAACGCATACTGGAAATCGAGACGGAAATGAGCGGAACCACGAAGGTTCTCATCGAGGGCAGAAAGCCAAGAGAGGAACAGCGATGAGGAAGTCAATCTTACGATCTCAGAGCGGATTTACACTGATAGAGTTGTTGGCCGTCATGGCCATCATCGGCATTCTGGCGGCAACCGTGGTCCCGGCGGTCTCGGGCACACGAGAGGCCAGCACGGATGCGGAGGTCAAGGAGGGCGCTTTCACGGTCGAAAGCATCTCCGGCGACTTCTTCGCGGACCAGACAGCCGCTGAAGTCGTCACACCCCTGACAGCCGAGATCAACGCCAACATCAACGCGGACCAGACCACCGCCGCCACCAGCACTCAGAAGAAAAGCTCTCGTTGGCCGGAAACGTACCTGACAGGATTAGGCACGTCCACCGGTTTCTACGCCGTGGAGTTCAGAGCCTCAAGCACAGACACCGGCTCAGTGGCCAGAGCGGTCGTCATCACCGACGACAACGGCGCGGAAATCAGCAGGTCCGACCTGCTCACCAAATTTACGGCCGTCGATTTCGGCCTTCTGACTGGCATATCGGCAGACGACAGGGCCGACGAATACCTGTCCAAGCAACCCAAGGGCGTTACCCTCCTGAGCGACGGCGAGTTCCACAACTTCCTGTGGCTCTTCAAGAAGACTTCATCCAAGCAGACTGATGACGACGGCAGGAAAGTTGTAGTCTTCAAGCTGATCAAGGTTGACCAGGACGAGATCGGCGAAGAAGTCGTGCTCACCTACGGGCAGATCTTCTAAGCAGGCTCCAAAGCACAAAGCGTTCAATTGGCAGGGCGGACCGAGCTCCCAAAACTCATCCGCCCGCTGGATACCGGCAAACCGATGCAATCACAAAGAAAGAGGACTGACGTGAAGAAGCGAATCAACAGCCAATCAGGATTCACGCTCATCGAGTTGATCGTGGTCATAGCGATCCTGGGAACCCTGGGCGCAATCGCGGTGCCAACCGTTAGCAGCTACCTGGGCAGCTCGAAGGAACGCTCGTTCAACGCCGAAAAAGGCAGACTGCAGACCGCAGTCGACTCCTGGATCAGCTCCAACAACAACACCAGGTATCTCGGCAAACGGCAGTACCCGATCATCGGCCGAGCCCAGACAGACCAGGCTCTCGTCAACTCCACTAGCTCAGGATCGCGCACCGACGACCAGGACCCATTCTCGGGCACCTCCACTGAATTGTGGAACCCCCTCGGCGGCTTCCAGGGCGCCAACCTCAGCGCAGCATGGTCCGACGGCGACTCCGACGGATTCCGGGACATCGACGGAAGCTCGCCCGATAGCTGGACCGACGTGTCGGTCACCAAGGGAAGCAACACCTACTTCGTCGACGCACGGTACTACTTCATCGACTTCGAAGCGTTGGTCACGGGACAGATACTGAACGAGGTTCCTGACTCGGCCTCCGCCGACAACAAGCCCGACGGATCGTCGAACATATACGACGGATCGTACATCTGGTACATCGACCATCAAGGCAACGTCCAGGGCCTCTACGCCTTCCTGCCCCCGAGTGCGGGATTCCAGAGCGGCGTCTACCCGTAAACTGCCCGCATCTCGATTCGGCGTCGAGTCCCCGGCGACCCTTCCCCCCGATTGCATCGGGGGGAAGGGTCACTTGCTTTTTAGCGGGCGCCCGGCCAGCCTCTGGCACATCTTGTCCTCTTAAGATAGGATTGAACCCATCATTCAAGCGGCAATATCAGGAGGTTGTGCAGATGCATCTGCTAGAGGTACTGAATCCAGTGGCGGAGCAGCGGGGTCTGCTGAATGTTTTGACAGCGAATTCACGGCCCGAGTCGTTGGACAACAAAACGGTCGGGTTGCTGTGGAGCGGCACTCACGGCGGGGACGTCGCATTGAAACGAGCCGGTGAAATGATCCAGGAGAGGTTCGCCAACGTAAGCGTGAACTTCTACACTGGCGGGAACTACCCCGCGCCGCCTCCCATCGTCAAGCAAGCAGCGGAGGAGTGCGACGTCGTCATCGGCGCCACAGCCGATTGAGGAACGTGCGCGTCGTGGATGGTCCACGACATGATCGAGATCGAGAAGATGGGCAAGCCCGCGGTGCCCATCGTATCCGGTCGATTCGAGGACGACGCAATCGCATCGTCCAACGCGTTCGGCATGCCCAGTCTCCAGTTCGTTCTGGTGCCGAGGATATACCGAAACCTGCCGATTCCTGAGTGCATCAGCCAGACCGAGCTCGCGATCGACAGCTTAGTCCAGACGCTGACCGCCGACGCTGGCGCACGCGACACTAACGGCACGGACACCGCCGGAGTCGAGCGTTTCGAGGGAGAAGATCGCTATGACGCCGTCGCGCGTATGAACGACGACTTCATCATGCGGGACTGGGGCGACGCATTCCCGTTGTATCCCGCGACGCACGAAGCAGTGGACGAGCTGATAACGGGCACGAACCTGCCCGCCGACCACCTGGTGTGCGACATGCCGCCCGGCTTCGGGCTGGCGACCGTCGAGAAGATCGCGATAAATGCCGCCATGGCAGGCGCCAAGCCCGAGCACATGCCGGTCATCATCGCGGCGGTGAAGGCGCTCTCGGAGGTCGGACCGCACGGCGGAAAATCGCTGCTCATGTCCACCAGCCCGCACGCGCCAATGCTGGTCGTGAACGGACCGATCGCCAAGAAGCTGGGCATCAATCCCCGTTCCGGCCTGGGCCCCGGTCGCGACAACATGGTGAACATCACGATAGGCCGAGCTTTCTCGTTGTGCTTGCGAAACCTCGGGTATTGGTATCCGAACAAGATGGACATGGACACGATAGGCACGACCCGAAAGTTCGTCCATTGCCTCGCCGAGAACGAAGAGATGAGCCCTTGGGACCCCTTCCACATGGACCAGGGATTCAAGCGGGACGAGAGCGCGATCAGCGTGTTTGTCACGGACGGCGAGCTCGACGTGCAAGACCAAGGGAACACCACCGCCGAAGGATTGCTAAAGAATCTCGCGTACGGGTCCACGTTCGGTACCCGTAGCCTCGGCGAGCGACACACGGCCGAGAGGCTGATCTTCATGCCTCCCGACGTGGCGCGCCCGGTCGGGTCAGAGGGTTTCTCCAAGACCGCCGCCAAAGAGTTCATCCACTTCCACGCCAACGGAAGCCTGGGCAAGATGATCCAGTACATGCCGCTCGAGGGCGAGGCCAGGGTAGCCGCCAACTGGAAGTGGCTCGAAGGACTCACCGAAGAGCAGCGCCTGAACACCACGGTGCCGGTCCTGGAAAACGCCCAGCGCTGGTACATCCTGGTCATCGGCGCTGACAGAGCCAAGACGCTCGTGATGCCCAGCGGCCCCAGCCCGGCGACGGTGGGCATCGACCAATACATGGTGTAGGGCGACAAGGAACTCAAGAGGGCGAAGACGACGCAGGGCCGTTCGACCCGAAAATGTCGAACGGCCTTGTGCGTGAAAGATTCGCCCACGGAACGGCTCGGATTCACGCCCGGCAGAGACGCCGAATTGGAATCCGAATGAATCGCACAGCTACATAGCTGTTCAAGCGGAAAGTACGAAATCAGATCATGCCACTTGTCATCAAGGAACTCGAAACAGCGGCCGAGCGGATCAAGAACGGCGTGATGCCAGACCCCGTGACCGTAAGAGAGTTTTTGCCTTGGTTCAGAGCTGAACGAAGAGGGCCCGTCATTGTCCGCAACATTAGGCGGACAATGGATCAAGCGGAGTTGACAACCGATCCGGATTTCGAGTTCACATATATCGACAACAAAGTCTCCCTCGTTCCGGCCGGATCAACTTCGTCATCTGTTGAATCGCAGATCGACGATCCAACTCACAGGATCGATTTGCTCGAATCCGCGCACCGCAAGCCGATATTCGTGGCGCCTGACAGTGCTCTGTCGGCGGCGACGACGTTGATGCTGACGCGTGATTATTCTCAGTTGCCCGTGATGACGGGGCCCCGAGATGTCAAAGGAATCATCAGTTGGAAGACCATCAGCAGCAGACTGTCACTTGGAATGCCCAGCGATGAAGTCCGTAACTGCATGGACACAGCGCAGCTTATCGACATCGACGCGTCTCTATTTTCTGCGATCGACATAATCGCTGAGCACAGTTACGTGCTTGTTGTCGCCGGAGACAAGTCGATAAGCGGCATCGTCACGGCCAGCGACCTGAGCCAACAGTTTCGTCAATTGGCAGAGCCATTCATGCTGACCGGTGAGATCGAAAATCACGTGCGAATCATGATCCACGGCAAATTCACGAGCCAAGAACTTGAAGAAGCACAACACCCAAACGATGCTGACCAATCTGTAGAAGGCAGTTCAGATCTCACACTCGGCGCCTATGTGCAACTGCTGTCGAACCCTGAACGCTGGGAGAAGGTTGGCCTCGCGATTGATCGCCGACAATTCATCGAAGAATTGGATCAAGTTCGCGAGATACGAAACACCGTCATGCACTTCGATCCCGAAGGCCTCTCGGCGAGCGAGTTGGCTACGTTGCAGAGCTTTGCCGGATTCCTTCGGAATCTCAGAAAGATGGGCGCGGTGTAACCTCGTTCGGGAACACGCCACAGTATCGTAATCGATGCCTGTCGCGTTTTTCGGTCTGACTCTCCGATCGGCGGAACAGCAAAGAGCGCCTCCGCATACACGATAGGCGCTCTTACGCGAAGGGCTTGGCTGCTGGCGCCGATTCGGAGACGCTAGATCGCTCCCGCTTCGCCCCTTCGCCCGCCGGTGAACAGCCTGATCAAGCCGATCGCGCCTGTGATTAGCCCAGCGGCTATGAACAGGAACCCGACTGCGCTAATCAGCCAGTCGATCAGATCCATACGAAGAATCAACCCTGTCGCTAACAGGAATGCGGCGACGAGTAGAAGGCCCGCGGCTCCGAATTTCTCCATTGTTGTTCCTTCCTCCTGCTTGGGGTGTCGGTGGGTTGCCGATTGTGAATCGTTAGCACAACATCCCATCTGTGGACCATCTTGATTTGAGCCGGCCGGTTACTCTTGACGGTTCGGCGCTTCGTCGGCTGCCGGTTGATCTGTTTCCTCTGATTCCGCCGCTGGTTCGTCGGGCGGTGTCTCGTCCATGAGGTCCCGGAGCTCCTGCCTGGCAGCTCGGATGGTGTCGATCTTCTCTCCGATGCGAGCAAATATATCTGCTCTGGCCTTGATCCCTTCGCCGATTAGAAACGCGGACGCTTCGGAGCGGCTCTTGACGACTCCGGATTCAACGAGGTCGTCCACCCGCTGCAGACTGGCCTCATTGAGTCGAACCATCACCACGTTCTTTCGCGACGACAGTGCGCCCTGAATGGTTTCTTTCAGGTTCTCGCCAATGGTGTCGGAACGGCGAAGCGCAGACTTCACCGCAGCCTCAGCCTCGTCGACGAAGGTCTCGAGGCCTTCCGCAATCCTGGTTCTTCGTGGTCCTTCTTCGGTCATCGTATTCTCCTCGCTCGATGTAAGCTGGCGTCAATATATTACAGCATTACATCATTGTCAAATATCGTAATTACTGGAATATACGGGCATGATGGCATCGACAGAGAATCGACGATGCTATGTGATAATCTTTGCGGGCAGAGCTATATTGAGGAGTGACAACAGTGAAAGTGGCCGCCATATTCGGCGAACGTGCAGCAGGCGTCGTCGATGCGCCGAAGCCGGTCCCGAAAGAGGACTTCGTGCTGGTTAAAGTCCACATCGTCCCGATGTGCACCGAGTACAAAGCCTTCGAGTCCGGACGCGAGGGCCATCGCTTCGGCCACGAGGCGGCTGGCGAGGTAGTCGAGGTCGCACAATCGGGGCGCGTCAAGGTCGGGGATCGCGTTGTGGTGCAACCGGGCCACCCTTGCGGAAGGTGTTCTTTGTGCCTCGCTGGAGATCACATCCACTGCCAGAGTCCCCGGGACGTACACCAGATCACCGGCTCAAGCACCGGCGCCGCGACCTATGCCCAATATCTGTTGAAAGCAGACTGGCTCCTCTCGCCGATACCCGACGGGGTGAGCTACGAGCATGCGAGCATGGCGTGCTGCGGACTGGGTCCAACCTTTGGCGCCATGCAACAGATGGCGGTCGATGCTCATGATACGATCCTGATCACCGGGTTGGGGCCTGTCGGACTGGGCGGAGTCGTCAACGCAAACTACCTCGGCGCGCGGGTCATCGGTGTCGAACGCAATCCCTATCGCGCCCGCTTGGCCAAGGAGTTGGGGGCCGAGGCGGTGCTGGACCCTGACGACGTCAATATCCTGGAACAGATTATGGACCTCACAGGCGGCATCGGCGTCGACAACGCCATGGATTGCTCCGGCAACTCGCGGGCCCACCGGTTGATGATCGACTCGGTGCGGCGAAAAGGGCAGGCAAGCTTCGTTGGTGAAGGCGGCGAGTTTCCTCTGGCGGCGAGCGGGGACATGATCCGCAAGGGCCTGGTCCTGAGAGGGGCTTGGCACTACAACCTGGCCGACTACTCGAAACTGATGAGAGTCATCGAGCGGTCGCCGGGGCGCCTCGACAAGCTCATTACGCACGCCTTCCCGATGAGTCGAGTGCAGCAGGCCTGGGATCTGCAGTCGACGCTTGAATGCGGGAAGGTTTTGTTGGACCCCTGGGCATGAAGCTTCGAGGCCAATAGCAGTGAGCAGTCAGCGGTCAACCGATAGCAAGGAACACAGATCATGAATAGGCAAAACGAAGATCTTTGGATCACGTATCAGGGCGAAGCCGGTCCCGGCGCTGGGAAGCACATCGTCCTCGTCAGCGGCGACGAGGAGTACAGGTCAGAAGAGGGCCTGCCGATGCTGGCGAAGATACTGGCGGTGCGTCACGGGTTTAAGTGCACGGTGCTGTTCGCGATCGACCCTGAGACCGGCGCCATCGACCCTGAGACGTTGGACAACATCCCGGGCCTGCATCATCTCGACACCGCCGACATGATGATCCTGCTCACCCGGTTTCGTGAGCTCCCCGACGAACAGATGAAACATATCGTCGACTACACGAACCGGGGAAAGCCGATCATGGGTCTGAGAACAGCGACGCACGCGTTCAAGTACGCCAAGAATCCGCAGAGTCCCTATGCCAAGTACAGTTGCGAAGATGAACGATTCGAGGGCGGATACGGCCGGCAGGTTCTAGGCGAGACGTGGGTCGACCATCACGGCGACCACGGCATAGAGAGCACTCGCGGCGTCATCGACGAGACGAACCGGACGCATCCCGTGCTGACGGGAGTGCAAGACATCTGGTGCCCAACCGATGTCTACGCCGTCGCCGAAATCACCGGCAATCCACAGGTGGTGGTCTGGGGGCAGGTGCTCGCGGGCACGGACCCGCGGGACGGCCCCAACCTCGACAAGACCCGGATGCCAATCGCGTGGACCAAGACCTACGCGGGCGACGAAGGGAACACGTCTCGCGTGTTCTGCACAACGATGGGCGCCTCCGTCGATCTCGAGAACAGCGGGCTGCGTCGCATGCTGGTGAACGCGTGCTACTGGGGCATGGAGATGGAGGGTCGAATCCAGGGTGCAAGCGACGTTGAGTTCGTCGGCGATTACAGCCCGACCGCATTCGGCTACGGCGGATTCGCCAAGGGCGTGCGTCCTTCGGAGCATGCATTGTGAGGACGCGAGAACAAATCCGGATGCGAAGCGACAAGTGACGCGAGGGACAACAGGGACGAAAGGCATTGGCGCATGATTTCGCTGACCGCTGACCGCTGACCGCTGACCGCTGACCGCTGACCGCTGACCGCTGACCGAGCTATCCCGCCACCTTGTGCGCGACAACCGCAACGATCTCGATCGTCAGCGGCTTCTGGGCCAAACCCGTCGTGCCCAGGACCGCCCGGCACGGCGAGTTGTGTATGAACTCGCTGTAGATCTCGTTCAGCAGCAACCACTTGTCCATGTCCGTCAGGAATATCTGCAGGCTGACCACGCGTTCGTAACTAGTCCCGGCCGCCTCCAGCGTCGTCTGCAGATGTCGGAATGCGGCGCGATATTGCTCTTCGTCCGAGTCGCCGGCAATCACCCCGTCGAACCCGGATGACGTGATCCCGCGCGGAAGCACTTTGATCGAGCGTACCTTGAGCATGCGGACTTGGTCCTCTTCGAAATAATCGCCGTACAGGCCCGACCGGTATGAAGTCGCGTCTGTGGCCTGCCGACGGCCGTCTGCGATGATCAGGTCCAAGAGCCGATCTCGCTCCTCGAACGGCAGGGCGTTCGCTTCGTCGATGCTCATCGCGTCCAGGTCGGCTAGAGTCGTCGGCATGGCAGCTCCGTTTCTGCTGTGGTGTTGGTTGGTAATATGTGACTCGTCAATCCAGGCCGAACACGCTCATCGCCGTCTTGCCCATCACCCACTCTCGTTCTTCTCGCGAGTCGAACGCCGGGTGGTTCATGAGGCCTTGAAGCGCGTTGCGATAGCCTTCGCGCTGGCTGACGGGCGGGTAGTCGCTGCCCCACATCATGCGTTTGGCCCCGAATGCGTCGCGGGCGAGTTCGATCAGAGGAGGCACGGGACCGAAGAAGTCGCCGTCGTAGTTGGCAGCGAGAACTTCAGGTCGGCCAACCAACTCACCGATCCCGTGGACCTTGATGTACGTGTTCGGATATTTCGCCAACTCCAAGGCCTTCTTGAATTCGTCGTACGGAGGCTCGGGACCCGGTCCGTTCGCGGGGTACGCTGCTTTTTCGGCGCCTTCGGCCAGATGTTCAATGACGACAGGCAACGATGGGAACTGCGCCACGAGTTTGTTGAATTCGCTGGACGACGCGCCTTTGACCTCGGTTCTTAAGCTAACGACAAGCTCAAGTTCGTCGGCTTTTCGCCAGATCGCCAGCGGGTCCTCGCCCGGCGACCGTTGATCCGAGTTGAGTCGGATTCCGGCAGCCCCCTGCTCCGCGTATCGTTCCAGCGTCCCGAGCGCGTCCGGTTGGGCCAGATCGACGATCACGACCACCGAGAACCGGCCCGGAAAGCGTTCGACGCACTCGAAGAGATACGTGTGATCGTAGCCGCCTGACTGCGGCACCCCGTGTTGGATGAGGACTGCCTTCTCGACCGAGTTCAGGTTCATCTGGTGGACCAGCAACTCGATCGGCTCGAACCAATTGAGCCCTGCATGGCAATGTGTGTCGATAATCCTCATCGCGCGTCTCCATCGTGGGGAGTCCAGAGGGGCGAACCCCTTTGGCGCATCTTCGTTCTTTCATCACGTTTCGTGTCGGAGAGTAACATACCACCAGACCGATGATTGGTTGACCGATCAAGGCCCCCTTGCTAAACTCGCGCCGTCACCCTACATCCATTTGCGCCCGACAGGCCGCGACGATCCTGGAAGGCAATCCAAGAGTGAGGACAACCGATGCCGAAATTCGTGTTCATGCCCCCGCAAGACGACCTCAAGAAGATGTTCGCCGCACGCCTCGCCGATACGATGCCCGACTACGATGTCGAGTCGCCGGCCACCGACGAGGAGGCGCTCGAAGCCATCCGCGACGCCGACGCCGCCTGCGGATGGGTGCCGCCAGACGCCCTGGAGGGCGCACGCAAGCTGAAGTGGCTGCACAATCCGGACTCGGGCTCGTTCTTCGGCTGGTACTACCCGGAGCTAACCGAGCACGAAGTAATCGTGACCAACCCGCGCGGCATCTACTTCGACCACATCAGCCATCACATCATGATGTTCGTCTTCGCCCTCGCCCGCGGCCTGCCCTGGTACGTCGACGCTCAGAAGAAGGGAATTTGGGACAATCAGGCTCGGAAGTCGCCGTACGTCGATCTCACCGAATCAACGATACTGATCAACGGCGTGGGCGGCGTCGGCCACGAGACGGCCAGGATCTGCAATGAGATCGGCATGAAGGTCATCGGCGTCGAGCCTCGTGGCGAGTACGACGTCCCGTTCGTCGAGATGCACACCCCCGACGAGCTTGACGACCATCTGCCGAGGGCAGATTTCGTCGTCACGACGGTCCCCCACACACCTGAAACGGAAGGCATCTTCAACGCGGACCGCTTCCGCCTGATGAAAAACACCGCGTACTTCATCAACATCGGCCGGGGCAAAGTGTGCAAGATCGACGACCTAGCCGACGCCATCGACAGCGGCGAGATCGGCGGATGCGGCCTCGACGTCTTCGAACAAGAGCCGCTCCCAGCCGGCCACAAACTCTGGCGTCTGACGAACGTGCTGCTCACCCCCCACGTCGCCGTCCGAGACGCCGACAACCTCCCCGACCGCCGCTTCGCGATCATCCTAGACAACGCCCGCCGCTTCGTCGCCGGCGATCCGCTCACAAACGTGGTCGACAAGTCGAAGTGGTACTGACAACCAGAGGGAAGGCACACGTCATGTATTACACATTGGGGCCTTGAAAACCTCAATCATCGTAAATTCTCTTGACGAGCTCAGTAACCCCTGCCGGAATGTCGTTATCGCCCAGGGTATCGAAGTGGTCGAGTGCCGCAAGAGCCTTGCCCTTTTTATCTCCTTGTGATTTCGGGATGTCAGAAAATCGCTCAAAATCACCGGCGATCATTTCCACGAGCCCAAAGCGCTGGTCAATTTCCCGCTGAATAAGCTCATTCAGCTGGTATGTTTTCTGTGATTGGCGCAATCGATCTTCCGACCAACACGGTACGGGATCGGGGATCGGATCTTCATCATGAACAACTACGTAGTTGATCGCGAACCCGTTGAGAATATGGATGTATAATTCCAGATTGTATTTGCCACCACAATCAATCACCGAGATCGACCGTTGATAACAACCAAGCCGATTTGCTAAATAAGGGAAGATAACTCTTTCGGTTTCTCCTTCGACTAACACAACTTTCGTTGCGAAGAACAACTCACCACGATCAGGGTTGATCCAATTTGCCATCTGAAATCGACGTTTTCTGTCCCGATTACTCTCACCATCGAAGAGGTCACTTTGGCATTGCTTGATTCTTGTCCTTCGTTTGGTTCAAGCCTGTTGATGATCCCGATCGACTCGTAATTCGCAAGATCCACAAAATGAGTGGAATGCGTGCAAATCAACACCTGGTGGTCAGCAGGCTCAGAGAGCAACCTTAGAGCATCTGCGAGCTCCCGCTGAGCGTGTGGGTGCAAATACAACTCGGGCTCCTCGATGGCGAAAACAAGTGACTCTGATGCTGCCCGCGTTCGTTGGGTACCCGCCGTCGAGGACGTGCGAACCACGGACGACCAAGCTTTTACAAGCGAGAAGATTATCGCACGTTGCAAACCGTGACCCTTGCGTTCGGCCACGGTTTCGTGTCCGTCATCGATCATCAACTCGGTGCCAAGCTCGAGAACGCGCCGGACCTCCGGTGACAAAACGCGTATGCTGACGCCGACACCCCACGATTCAAGTTCGGCTTGGATATTCTGCTCGAGCTTGATCAACTCGTTAGAAGGTTGCTCTGCAAGGTCTGGTGATCGTTGGTTGAGTTGGTCCACGAGACTGTCTAGATCATTTTGGAGCTGTACAAACGTAGGGTTGTTGGCGGTCATTTCTAAAACGGCTCGTTGCAACAATCGACTGAATGCAGCAGAACTAGTAGTCTTTGTTTCATCACCAAGATCACGAACTGCCGGGATCAAATAGAAATCCGGTAGGATCCCGCCAACGATATTCCTTTGGCCGAGAAGAGGGTTGGTTTCTAATACTTCCGTGAATTGTACCGTACCTCGGTTTTGGGAAATATACGCCGATTGGAATTGAGTTACAATTTCTTTGGTAATTCGCCCCCCAACATTGTCGAGTGCAGCCAATTCTGGAACCTGCTTAACTTCCCCCTTAACTAGCATTGAGGTGGACCCCATCGTTTGGACAGGACTGGGGGCCAGTTAAGCTACAGTC
>CAZPQQ010000022.1:0-45747 GCA_964588665.1 uncultured Dehalococcoidia bacterium
GGCATGACAACATGCACGTAGCCGTCTTTGGCGAGGGGGCGGATTACGCCTGGGGATGAGGGGGTGGTTGTCTCCAGGGCGATCTCGCCGGAGCCCAGCACGTCCAGGACCTCGGTCAGGTACTTGCTGTTGAAGGCGATCTTCGATTCCGGGCCTTCGACGGCCGCTTCGATCTCGCCCTCGTTGTCGCCGAGCTCTTCCGCTCGGGAGCTGATGGTGAGATTGCCGCCCGCGCCGTTTTCGGAGGGGCTGCTGCTGATGCGTACGATGCCGCTGCCGTCTCGGGCGAATATCGAGGCGGTGCGCGTGGCGCTCAGGAACGACGCCTGGTCCACGACGGCTCGGGTGTCGAACGAATCCGGGATTAGCTGCGAGTAGTTGGGGAACGTGCCCTGCACGAGTTGGGAGACGATCTCGACGTTTTCCAGCCGGAACAACGCCTGGCTCTTCGAGGGAGTGACGGTGAATTCGATAGTCGCGTCCTGGCTGCCGATGAGGCGGTTGACTTCTAGGAAGGTCCTGGCCGGCATGAGGAAGCTGATGTCTTCGGATATCGGTTCGAGCAGTTTGCCCTCGAATACGGCGAGGCGGAAGCCGTCGGCGGCGGCGAATTTGAAATCTTCGCCTGTGATCTCGACTTTGACGCCGGTCAGCACGGGGCGGGAGTCTTCGGTGGCGGCGGCAAAGGCGACGTGAGTGATGGCGTCCTTGAGGACCGCGGCGGAAATCTTGCCGATTATGCCGGTGTCGACGGTGGGGATGGGCGGAAAGTCGTCGGCATCCTGTCCGTTGATGTGAGCTTTGAAGCTGGTGCAGGTTAGCTCCAGGCCCAACGGCTGCTGGATTAAGGCGATGTCGATTGGTTTCTGCGGCAGCGAGTTGACGAATTCCGTCAGCAGCCGAGCGGGAATTGTGATCGCTCCCTCTTCGTCCACCTGACCGGGGACCCATGTGCTGATGGCGATCTCCAGATTGGTGGCTGCCAGTTTGAGTCGATGGTTGTCAGTGGATAGGTGAACGTTCTGAGTGATGGGCAGAGGCGTCCGCGTGGCGACCGCGCGCTGCACGACGGACAAGCCCTGGCTCAGATTTTCTTGCAGGCAAGAAAGGCGCATTGTACTCCCCCCAGTTTAGTCTAGGGTAGTATAGATTCTCACGACAGAGGCGTCAACGCATACATACATCATTTAGCGCTTTGCGTGTCGCCAAACCCCTGCATGTTGGTGACTTGCGCCTGATCAGTTCGCGGCGGTCACGATTCCTTCGACCTCCAACTCCAACGATATCTCGTCTGCCACGCTCACGATGAAGAACAATCGGGGCTTGGTCATCCCGAACTGGTCGAACGTGATGACCGTGCTGGCGTCAGCCGAGACCCGGTCGGCGGAGAATTGGGCCGTGACGTCGAACACGACCGGACTCGTGACGCCGTGCATGGTCATGTCGCCCAGCATCCTGAACGTAGCCGTCGCGGCGCGATTCGTCGCTCTTGAGGGTCGTGAGGTCGATGGTGAGTTCGGACTCCCCTGGTCGTACCGTTCCGTCCGGATCGAACGCGATCGAGCCCGAAACGTCTGGTGTTTCGCCTATCGCATCGTTGGGGAGGTTTCGGCGCGCGAGTTGCTCGGCGACCCTGTATCGGGCGATTCCGCCGGTTATCGTAAGCGACATCGCTCCAGTGTCGTTCACCTGCTTTGAAGGCGGCACAGGCGTGGGCGTGGGCGTGGGCGTCGGTGTGGACTGAACTGTGAGACTGTCAAGGGCGGGAGCCGACGCGGCGGTAGGGATCTCGACGATCGGAGAAGGCCGCGTGTCACGCGTCAAGTCATCGTCGGAGGCGCCGCCGCACGCGAGCAAGGCGACCGCCGTGAGCACCGAGGCGCCCAAAGCGACTATCAGATGAACCGGACTTTTGCTCGACCGCGTACGTGAGATCAGATTGCCGCCTACCATAGAAATGAAAAAGGCGTCCCCGCCGGACACGGGAACGCCCAGTTATCCGTTACAACGACTCAGGTCAGTTGATGGTTATGGTTCCCACCATGCCGAGTGCTTCGTGAGGTATGCAGATTAATTCGTAGGAGCCTGCCGCGTCGAACGTAAAGCTGAAATCGACTGTCTCGCCGCCGTTCACCTCTACGTCGATTCCCAGATCGTCCACCGTAAAGGTATGGAACGTCGCGTCGCCGACAAATTTGAAGTCCACGGTTGTGCCTGCGCTGTACGTGAAGTCCACGGGGTCGAAAACGAACGGGCCTCGTCCGCCGGCGTCGAGCAGGCTAACAGTCACTGCAGTCCCGCCCGTCGCAGGCGCCGCCGCTGGCGCCGCGGCAGGCGCAGGAGCCGTCGCTGGCGCGGATGCAGGAGCGGGCGGTGAAGCGGGTTGAACCGGTGTTGCTGTCGGGTCTTCGCTGTCGCCGCCGCCGCAGGCCGCGAGCGCAACGAGCACGACGCCGAGCATCAAAACGAACGTAACTGACCTCATCAACGGTTTTCTCCTTGGGTTCACTTAGGGGATGGTTTTCAATGACGTATGCGGGGTCGCTTGAGCCGCCCAACATCCTAGCACCTGGGAAAATGCTCCGTCAATCAGCCGGACGCACGCGATCGACGCTCTCCCGACCGCCGAATCCGCGTAGCCGACGAGACGCACGGGTCGTCGATTGGAGGCTGTGATCTCCCGGTATGGCCAGCGGGGTCGTGTCTCCTCCGGGCGAATTGCGGCGCCGTCTCCGCGCTTCCGAGATCGGCCCGCCTTTTGCCGATCAAAACGGCTCGCAAAGCTTATTCGACTTGTTGTGTTTGACACGACCCGAACAGACGACCTGAAATGCCTTGACACAGCACATATGGTCTGATATCTTTCAGCAAAGACCAACAGAACATTAGTGCGTTAGGAATGTGCCATGAACCGACCTCTTTCAGTTCGCCAGGAACAGATCCTTCAATACATCCGCGACTTCATGGACGAGCGCAGATACCCGCCAACCGTTCGGGACATTCAAGGCGGGTGCAACATCAGCTCGACTTCGGTTGTGGACTACAATCTCCACAAGCTGAAGGATCGAGGCTACCTGAGAAGGGAACGCGAGGTGTCGCGGGGCATCGAGCTTGTCGGTGAAGGGTTGCGTGGATCTCGTGCGGACATGATCTCGATTCCGATCATGGGCAACATCGCCGCTGGCGAGCTCATGCACGTACCGGATGCCGCCGGAAGTGCGGACGACGCCTACGATTCGATTGATTTGCCGCCGTCGATGGCCGGCGTCGGCCCCGATGTTTTCGCCCTTCGCGTCAAAGGAACGTCGATGATCGACGCCTTGGTGGCGGACGGGGATCTCGTCCTCATGCAACCGGCTTCTGAGGCGAAAAACGGCGACATGGTGGCCGCCTGGGTGAACAGCCAAGAGTCGACAACGCTCAAGCGTTTCTTCCTTGAGGGAGATATGGTTCGACTCCAACCTGAGAACGAAGCCATGGAAGCCATCGTGGTGCCAGCAAAAGACGTCTCAGTCCGCGGCCGCGTGGTTGGCGTCATCAGGACCATCTAGCGAGACGGCTGTCGACTCGTTCGACCGCGAGCCTCTCAGCGACACTGCCGTCGCCCACGGTGCACTTACCGATATGTCGAATCTCGGCCGAATCGGTTCACGCCTCGGCCGACCGTGGCGTCGGTGTCAGCCTTGTGCACTCTTCATTGAATTCCGTCGCTTTGGCCGTCCGCCTCCTTATCACATCTGTTTACACCCCGCACGCTGTTGACCAAACCAATGACAGGCGCCGACTGCCAAGTCAGGTGGCGCGGCGCTTCCGGTGCAGCTCCTTTCACAGCTTCGAATCAGCCCGTTTCAGACGCGAGTTTCGCGTGAGCACGAATCGACCCGCGTCTGCCCCTGACCACAGCGTCGTTATTGCTGGCCATTCTTGCGCGCCGAGGCGCCGTGACGAATCGCCCTCCACCCGACTCAATCTCAGGTCGGTCTGGCCCGCATCCTCGATCAGATGTATGGCGCCCATACTCGTACCTGTATCGCGTCTTGCGGACCATGGCCCGTCGTGTTGCGCGGCTGCGGTCCAATCGTTTTGTCCGCCCGGGGAATCGTCTGTGACCGGATCGACCCAGCCGGCGCCTGCCGTACCGGTGCTCGCAAACGCTTCAGCGGTCCCGCCGCACCCTCCGAGCATCAACCAAAGGCTGACCGTCAAGAGGACCAGTGCGACCACGGCGAGTGGAGCTCTTAGATGCTGAATCCTGTAGAGCACCTTCTTGCTTCCTCCTGGACGGCGCACTCATCCGTTGTGCGGTCGACCGCGCAGAATCGGTTCGTAATCTTCTTAGGACGGTCCGTCGCTTACGGATCACGCCGCTTCCCCTGCCGCGTCGTTGTCATCCGCTCGGACCGCTATCGCGACAGTCGTGAAATTGCGCGACGCGCCGAAGTCGGACATTGGATTCGTTCACTGAATTAGCTACTGTATTGCATAACCGTTGGCATAGAAGTGATCTGACACAATGTCTTAGATCATTCTCCGGCTGTTGACAACGCCGCCCCACACGTGCTGTCTGTCAGGCATCATGGGAAGATCCCCAGTCGATGTAACGCCCCACGACTTCTATTTGAACCACCTTATGCTATGTACTAAACTTATTTTGATAACTATTTTACACTTTGTCTAAGATTACACGTCCTGTGCCGCTGTGCATCGGTATCGAATCCAAGGCACGCGGCCGCCTCGCAGCTTGGTTGCGGCCATGCGGGATCAGAAGTGAATTCCGCCGTGTTCGGCGCACGAGTTAGTGCGCAGGTTTCGGCGCCGTCCGAACTCAGAACCGCGAAATCCGATCTCTGGTCGCCACCGACCCGGTTTGACGCGCAACGGACAACGGAACGATCGTGGAAGCGACGTGCTGGCGTCACGTGATGGTTGCACAGGGTCGCCCTGAAGGCCGAGCCCACCATGCAATTGGTGCTCTGGCCATTCAGCGCCAAGCCTAGTTTTCATGCTTTGATACGGAGGTGGCAACCGCCATGTGTCATTCTGAATCCGTACGCTAAAGGCGGAAGAAACCTCGTCGACTTCCACACGCGGTCGCCTGCGGAGCCGCAGATACTTCTCCTTCTGCGGAAGGATCAGCATGGCGAACTGCCTTGAGCACTTCTATCCAGTTGATGACCAGTAAACTTGACAGTCATCTGGATGATCGGTAGCCTGTTGTTAAACCCCCTCCCAGGGGGTATGGGTAATAATCTGACGAGGGTGGCCGAAACCATGGCGACGGCAAATCATGTCCACGAGCACGAACAACTGCCGGAGGCGAAGAAGGACGCTCTCAAGCGTCTCAACTACATCGACGGCCACCTCAACGGGGTTCGCCGAATGGTGGAGGACGACAAATACTGCGTCGACATCCTCAAGCAAACTTTTGCCGTTCGTCGGGCGATTCAGAAACTGGAGTCGGTGCTGCTGGAAGGCCACCTGCACTCGTGTGTCATCGACGGGGTCAGGGACGGACGCGAAGACCAGGTGTTGGACGAGCTCCTCGAGCTGTTTTCTCTGTCAGATAAGAGGTAGGAAATGGTTGTACAGACAAGAGAGCAGATGACTTTCCCCGTCAAAGGGATGACTTGCGCCGCCTGCGTGAGTCACGTTACCAACGCGTTAGTGAAAGTTCCGGGCGTCGATCAGGTCAATGTGAACCTGGCGACTGAGAAGGCGACGGTCACGTTGGCGGATGAGAGCCCGGAGTTGGGGGATCTGGTGTACGCGCTCGAGGACGCGGGCTACGGATTGCGCACCGAAAAGGTGACCCTGGGTATCGGCGGCATTACGTCGGCGTCCTCCGTTGGAAGCATTGAGAACGCGCTCCGCGCAGTTGACGGAGTGACCTCGGCAGGGATCAACCTAGCCGCGGAACAGGCGACCATCGAGTACGTACCCGGCATGGCCGGAATATCGGATCTTCGGCATGCCGTAGAAGACTCCGGGTACGCGGTCTCGTCGGTCGTCGGCAACGACGATGACGCAGCCACCCCCAAAGACATCTCCGTTCTGCGCACCAAGTTCATCGTGAGCCTTGTGGTCGCGGGAATCATTATGGCTCTGATGGCCATCCCCGGGGCCGGGGACTGGTTCCCCTTCAAGATGGATTACTTATTGCTGGCGTTGGCCTCCCCGGTTCAGGTGTGGGCCGCGCGACAGTTCTACGCCAGTGCATGGGGCGCCTTGAAGCACGCCACGTCCAATATGAACACGCTGATCGCCATGGGCACTTCGGCTACCTTCCTGTACAGCGCGGTCGTCACCTTGATCGGCGATTCGTCGTTCTTCGACGGGCAGGTCAACGAAACCTATTTCGACACGTCGACGGCAATTATCGGTCTGGTGCTCCTTGGCAGGTTCTTCGAAGCAAGGGCAAAGAGTCGGGCCTCCAACGCGATCAAAGCGCTGATGGGACTTCAACCCAAAACCGCCCGAGTGTCCCGAGACGGCGAGTTCGTCGACATCCCGATCGACGACCTTGTGGCTGGCGATGTCGTCCTGGTTCGGCCCGGCGAGAAGATCCCCGTGGACGGCGAGCTGGTCGACGGAGTGTCGGCCGTGGACGAGTCGATGCTCACTGGTGAAAGCGCTCTGGTCGACAAAGAGGTCGGCAGCGAAGTGTACGGAGCGACCATAAACGCCACCGGCAGCTTCACATTCCGCGCCACCAAGGTCGGACGCCAGACCATGCTGTCCAACATCATCCGTTTGGTGGAGGAGGCCCAGGGCTCGAAAGCGCCTATCCAGCGGCTGGCCGACATGATCTCTTCTTACTTCGTCCCCGCCGTGATCGGGGCCGCGGCGGTCGTCTTCATGATATGGCTGGTGCTCGGCCCGACCCCCAGCTACGTGACCGCCATTCTGACGTCGGTCGCGGTGTTGATCATCGCCTGCCCCTGCGCCATGGGCCTCGCGACTCCCACGGCCATCATGGTCGGGACCGGCAAGGGCGCCGAAAACGGGATTCTCATACGAAGCGCCGAAGCCTTGGAGCGCGCGCACAAGACACAAGTGGTGGTGCTGGACAAGACGGGCACGCTGACGAAAGGCGCCCCTTCTGTTACCGACATACACGCTCCGGATTTCGACGACGACGAGCTGTTGCGACTGGCGGCCTCGGCCGAGCAAGGATCGGAGCACTCGTTGGGCGCCGCGATTGTGGCGGCCGCGCAGGAACGGGGACTCGTCCTCGAGAAGGTGGTGGAGTTCAACGCCCTCCCTGGAGCAGGCATAGTCGCTCGTGTGAACGGGTCGAGCCTCGCACTGGGCAACCTCACGCTCATGGAAAGTGAAGGGCTGCATCTCGAGGGCCTGGAGTCGGTTGCGGAGGAGTTGTCGACGCAGGGCAAGACGCCAATGTACGTGGCGACCGACGGCCAGGTCCGCGGGATTATCGCCGTGGCCGACACGATCAAACCCGGCGCCGTCGACGTAGTGCGCTCGCTGAGATCGATGGGCGCCGAGGTCGTGATGCTGACTGGCGACAATGCCCGAACCGCACATGCAATCGCCCGGGAGATCGGGATCGACCGCGTGGTTGCCGAGGTGTTGCCCGCCGACAAGGCCGAGCAGATCAAGGCGATCCAAAACGAGGGAAGGATCGTGGCCATGGTGGGCGACGGGATCAACGACGCCCCCGCCCTGGTCCAGGCTGACATTGGGATCGCGATAGGCACCGGAACCGACGTGGCCATCGAAGCCGCGGACGTCACTCTGGTTGGAGGCGACTTGCGAGGCGTATCGACCGCCATCGGCCTGAGCAAGTCGACGATGCGCGTCATTCGTCAAAACCTGTTCTGGGCATTCGCCTACAACGTGGCGTTGATACCCATCGCCGCGGGCGTGCTCTACCCGGTGTTCTCGGGAGGCGGCGTGCCGTCGTCGCTTGAGCCGATCCTGGGAGAGTACGGCTTCCTGAACCCGATCCTCGCGGCAGGCGCCATGGCGATCAGTTCGGTCACGGTGGTGTCCAACTCCCTGCGATTGAAACGATTCAAGCCGAATGCGGTGTGAGGGCGGTGACGGTTGCCTGAAACCGAGACTGCCCTTAACCGTGTCAATGTTGTTTACGGAATTGGACGGCCCGTCGGGTCGTGAATTGGAGGAAGACCGTGAGATTGCCATTGTTCAATAGAGGTGGAGGAACCACCGCCAAGGACCCCGTATGCGACATGGACGTCGACACCGGCAAGCCGGGCGGAGGATCCTACGACTACAACGGCGAGACGTATTACTTCTGCGGCAACGGATGCAACCGAGCGTTCCAGAAGGAGCCCGAGGCGTACCTCTCCGGCGAAAAGAAGATGGAGATGTAGCAGCCTCTGCGGCCCGGGCCCGGGCCAGGCCCGAGAACAGATGCAGCCAATGTCGGCGAAATCCCGGAGGACCAGCAATCTCAAGCGGGTCACGGCCCTCCGAACACTCGACAGCACCTCCACGGTCTTGTAGCGTGCTTGCCGATCTCGAGAAACGCGGTGGTGACCGAAATGACGGTTCTCACCTGGCGACGCATGCGCTGAGCACACTGGAGTGAGAATGCCAGCCGCCAAAGTCATACTGATCGGCGGGGCGCCGTTTTCCGGCAAGTCAACCGTGGGTCGCTTGATTGCCGCCGAGCTCGGCTATGGCTACGCATCGACGGACGACATCGGGCAGGCGTTGCGAGCGGTCACCACACCTGAATCCCATCCGGCGCTGCACCCGATGGCCGGCCAACTCCATACGGAATACTACATCTCCCGCCCGTTGGATGCTCTGATGTCGGACGCCCGTCGGTCTCATGAGGCGATGTGGCCTGCGATCGAGGCTATCGTGAGGGCGCATGCTGCTTGGGGCCACCCTGCGGTGGTCGAAGGCTGGGCGCAGTGGCCCGAGCTTGTCGCCAAGCTTGGCTTGCCAAATGTGTCGTCGCTCTGGCTGATCGGAGATGACCAAACTTTAGAAGCCAGGATCAGGGCCGACACCAACTTCAGCGCCGGCGGCTCTGACGAGGAAGCGATGATACGCGCTTACGTCGCGAGGAATGCTGCGTACAACTCAGCGTTGGCGGAGGCGGTTGCACGGCTGGGCTTGCCGGCGATTCATGTCGATGCAGAGACTTCGCCTCAAGAGATGTGCGAAGCGTGTCTGGATATTCTGCAAGGCTGATCGGCGGCCAAACCGCATTCGCGAAAAAAAAAGAAGGACGGACTCGCGAGCCCGTCCTCTTGTTGTTATTTTGGCAGCCGGTCGGCACGGCGGTTTTCCGCCGGCTTCCCAGCTCGGTTACTTAGGCTCGAAGATGATCGCTCGGATGTCCGTGGAGCCGACGTTTTCGACTCTATGCGTCCGCTCTTCGTGCCACATGACGAATCCGTCCGGAGGCTCCAAATCGGCGGCGCCGCCTGGTTGGGTGATAGAATCTCCCGGTGGAGGTGAGTCTTGCCTGGAGCTCTCGAGGGATACCGTGTTTTGGAGCAGGGCGGCAGCGTGGCCGTGTCCGTGCTGGGCATGCTTTTGGCCGACCAAGGCGCGCAGGTCGTGAAGCTTGAACCGCAGGCCGGAGACCCGTTGCGAGGCCACCCCGTTTTTTCCGTGTGGAATCGAGGCAAGATGTCGGTGGTTTTGAACCCTCGTTCCTCAGGAGACGACGACTTCGTCGCAGAGTTGGTAAAGACTGCGGACGTGCTGATCGCCGATGGCGCATCGGGCGCAGATGACGCCGGCGCCGGGTATGAGGACTTTGTCACAGACAATGGTGGAATCGTGTACGTCTCGATGCCCGCGTTCGTCGACGGCAGCGATCACGAAGCGTCAGCCGCGTGGGAGACCGTTGTCGGCGCGTCGACGGGAGTGTACGCGGATCGGAGCTCCGACGGCGTAGACGGACCAAGCTTCATCGCGCTGCCATATGTCAGCATCTTCGCCGCGTTTGTCGCCGCCCCGGCAGTCACAGCCGCGCTGTTCCATCGAGCGCGCACGGGCGAGGGCCAGAAGGTTACCGTGCCGCTCTACGATTCCATGTTCACCGCCATGGGAGCATCCCTTGTGGAACGACCGGACGTACCGTCCGGACCGGCCACCCTGTCGCCGGTTATCGAGCGCTTTTATCTGTGCAAAGACGGCCGCTGGGTCAACATCAACGCCGGGTTCGAGCGTGCGCTTCGTCCGTTGCTCGACGCCGCGGGCCATCCGGAATGGTACGGTCCACTCACCGACCCCGTGCTGAGGGACGACGCAGAGCTACGTCGGGAGTGGTCCGGTCGCTTCGCTTCCGTCTGGAAGGAGCGGACGGCGGTCGAGTGGGAAGACGTGATGGAGCGGGTAGGCGGGCCTTGCACGATGTGCCGAACCATCGAAGAATGGATGGACACGGCTCACGCGCGAGAATCGGAAGCCGTGATCGGCCTGGACGATCCCCTGCACGGCCCGATGCGTCAGGTGGGCGTGCAGGTGCGGCTCAGCGAAACACCGGGGCGTGTGCGCGGACCGGCACCCGGTCTCGGCGAGCACACGGAAGCCATAATAGCGTCGCTCTCGTCGAAATAAACCGCGAGAACGAATGTCACACGAGAGCAGCGACGTGACGGTCGCTGGCCGCATCGAACAGGGCGAAGGAGCATCCATGCCTGGCGCGTTAGACGGAATCAGGGTCTTGGACATGTGCATCATATTGGCCGGGCCAACGTGCGGTAGGACATTGGGCGAGTACGGCGCCGACGTCATCAAGATTGACCCCGAGCACCGCAAACCCGGTCTGACGCCCTGGCTCGAAGTCGGCAGGGCGAAACGCAGCATCTGCCTGAACATCACGAAACCAGGAGGCTTCGACGCTTTCCACCGCCTGCTGGACACGGCGGACGTCGTGCTCGAGGGGTTCCGCAAAGGGGTGGCCGACAGGCTGGGCGTGGGCTACCAGCAGCTCCGTGAACGAAATCCCGGCATCGTATACGTGTCAATCAACGCCTTCGGTCAGGAAGGGCCATGGGCGATGCGGCCGGGGTTCGATCAAAACGCCCAGGCCGCCACTGGCATGCAGGTGCGCAACGGAGGCAGGGACGGGACTCCGGCGCCCCCTCCTTATACATTCAACGACTACGGCACCGGCCTTATGGCTGCATACGGCGTGATGCTGGCGCTGCTGGAGCGCGAACGGACGGGCATCGGTCAGCGCATCGAGACGTCGCTGGCGTTCACCGCGTCGACCTTCTCGTCCGCTTACATGATCGACTACGACGGGCATCATCGAAACGAAGTTGAAGGACCCACGGCCAGGGGTTTCGGCGCTCTTTCGAGGCTGTATCAAGCATCCGACCGCTGGTTCTTCCTGTCGGCGGACGCAGAGGGCGATTGGGACAAGCTCACGGATCTGACTGAACTGAAGCATCTCAAAGGGAAAGCCGAATTTGCCACCCGCGAGGCTCGTGTACGCAACGAAGACGCTTTGGAGACGGAGCTCGCCGACGCATTTTCAGGCGCAACGGTCGAGGATCTGACCAACCGGCTGCGAGCACGTGGAGTGGTCGCTACGCCGAATCGAGAGTTATCCGGGCTTCGACGTGACGCGGACGCCGAGCGTCGCGGCCTGATCGTGTCAGGGAGGCATGAAGCGTTCGGGGCGATACGACATGCGGGTGTCGCGCCGCAGTTGAGCCGAACGCCCGCGATCACAGGCGCCTCGCCCGCGTTTGGAGGCGACACCGAGGACGTTCTCCGCGAGTTGGGCTACACAACGGAGGAGATCCAAGAGCTGAGAGAGCAAGGCGCGATCCCGACATCGGACGGGACGCCGTTGGCATAGAGCCAAGGGCATTGCGCCTCGCTTGAGATCACTTAGCATGCCGCCCGGGCGAGCAGCGCGATCAGTGTCCCCGTCGGTTCTTGTGGGCCACCTTGCGCCAGATGACGGACATGCTGGATCGCAACCAGGACCGCTGGTCCATCTCGTTGCGCCACGCCGCGCCGACCAGAGCGTTCACTAGCGCTTCCTCGTCTGACTTCCAGGTGTCGTGCCTCGAACCGTTTTCGATGAGGCCGTTGCGCATTCCCGCTGTCCGCATGTCTAATCTCCCGGGGCCTTCGGAATGAAAGAGGTTAAGTCAGAATAGCGTCGGCTGGCTCGCAAGACTAGCCCATTGTTGGTTAGTTTTCGAGAAACATACGAGAAACTGTTCGAGTATATCATCAACCATCCATGCAAGGTTGGCAACTAATGTGACGGAGATTCACAATGATTTCGTTCGATATCGACGGCGCAAAGTTCAACTACAGGGTCGGAGGCGTTGTCGTCCACGGAAATCAGGTGCTGCTGCAGTACACCGAATTCGACCCGTTCTGGGTGATTCCAGGCGGCAGAGTCGAAATCATGGAGCCCGCTGCGGATGCCGTAAAACGGGAAATAGCTGAGGAGTTGGATGTCGCGGTGGCAGTGGAGAGATTGTTGTGGACCGTGGAGAATTTCTTCACGTATGATGGTCAACCCTTCCATGAAGTCGGACTTTACTTTCGAGTAAACCTACCAGAAGTCTCAATGTTTTCTAATCTTGAGGGCATATTGGAAACGTCGGACGAACACGGTTTGAAACATTACACCGGATGGCGATCCTTGGACGAACTCGACGAGCTGGACGTCCGGCCATCGTTCCTTCGAGCGGCGCTCAAGTCGCTCCCAGACCGACCGATGCACATCGTGCACACCGGCTGACTGGCACAGGCATGAACCTCGACTGCGGCTCGTGTTGAACGGCACGTGACAACACTGTAATATGAGGCGCGACGCCAGACTGACGCCAGCGGTCCTCGGCGCGGGATCGAGCGCCAGCAACATCACGTTCGAGATTGCCGAGCGGGTCGCCGCCATTCAACCCAACGGCAGAGTCGAGGAACCAGGTCAACCATCGACAGGACGCAGCAGACGACCTCACAGCCCGCGCAGGGACGCCTCTGGTCCACGGACTTCGTACTTACGCTTCTAGTCGCCCACTGCCTGTTCGCGTCGTTTGCCGGTATGTACACGGTGATCCCGTTATTTGTCGTGGACCGTGGCGGCGAGGTATGGCACGTCGGTGTCGTGGTCGGCTCCATGGGAGTGACCGGCCTGTCCGTCCGGCCTTTTGCGGGTCGATGGATTCAGTCGTTCGGTCCCAAGAGGGTGGCGGTCCTGGGCTCCGCGGTGTTCGGCGTCGCCACGCTGGCGCACATGCTGGCGTTCAACGTCTGGCTCATCGTCCCCGCCCGCATGGCCCAGGGCATCGGGCTGGCGTTGACGCCCGTGGCAACGGCCACGATAGTGGCCAACCTTGCTCCTGTTCACCGTCGTGGCGAGGCGATGTCTGTCATTGGCAACGCCATCGCCACCGCGACGATGTACTCGCCGGTCCTGGGATTTTGGCTATTCTCGCGATTCGGGTTCGAGGCGGCCTTCGCGTACACGGGCATTGCGGCGCTCGTAGGCACTGGATTCGCCCTCGCGTTGTCGAAGCTTCGGGTCGGAAGCCAGCTAAGTTCGGGACCGGCGACGAAAGCGCCGTTCTTCAGCAAGAGCGCCTTGTTTCCAACGGCAGTGTTTCTCTGTTACACGGTCACCACGGCGCCCACGAGCACCTTCCTGCCAATTCTCGCCGAAGACCGTGGCCTGGGGAACCCGGGTCTGTATTTCACAGTGATGTCGCTGGTCTCCATATTCTTCATGGTGGGCGCCGGCCCGGCAGCGGACCGATTCGGGAGGGCGGCGGTGATCGTTCCCGGAATGCTGTTCGTCGCCACGGGCATGTTCGTGCTGACCGGGGCGGCAAACCAATTCATGCTGCTTTCTGCCGCATTCCTGGCTGGCGGAGGCTTCGGGTTGGTTCAGCCCGGCATACAGTCGCTGACCATCGACCGCGCGCCGACGAGTGAGCGGTCCTCGGCCCTGGCCACGCTGCAAGGAGCATGGGACGTCGGGGGATTCGGCGGTGCCATCGCACTCGGGCCGCTTGCGGGAGTCATAGGAGTGGCGGCTGCATTCGCCACGGCAGGCGCGGTCGCCCTGGCCGGCGCCGGAGGATTAGTAGCTGGCATCGTGAAGGGGTCTGCGCCTGCGGTGCAACCGGAGGACCGAGCTTAGCGCCGATCGATCGCTACGAATTCCTACACCTAAAGGCCATGGCATCGAGCGTGCGGAATGGCGCTCGATTTCCATGTTTCCTCAAGTGCGATTTTTCACAATTGTGATATAATAGTGCATCAATCGAGATGTCCAATCAGCGCCATCCGATCGGTCCGACGGCGCTCATCCACCACGGATTTTGCTTCGTGAGCACAGGCGCAAAGAGCAAACAAGGAGGCGGCCCCGGCGAGGCAGACTCGCGGGAGGAAGCCTTCTTTGTAATCGACGACCAACAGCGGGTCGTTGGATGGAGCGATGCGGCCGCCCAAAGGTTGGGCCTGCCCGAGGACGCCACTCTCGGCAAATCGTGCTACGAAGTTCTGCAAGGACGCTCTCCATTCGGCAAGGTTCTGTGCCGCGCAGATTGCTCCCCAATCAATGCGTTGCGATCCGGGCACATGACCGCCAGATGCTCGATGACCGTAGCGAACGGATCGAGCGCCCGCCGGCGGCTGACGGCCGAATTGGTTGCGATTCCGACCCCCCCGGGCGGCGCCGCGGCCTGGCTGGTCGAGAACGGATCGGGACGCCGAGACTCCAACGGAGGCGCCCCCGCCCGCGCCGACGCCCCGCTAGAAACCACCACGGACGTGTTGCGCGACTTGAGCTCTCTCGGGGCTCTGTCCACACTCCTTTCGCCGGACGATCTCGGACGAAGCATCGAGCAGGCCCTCGACTGGCTTCGCCAAGAACTCGACGCCGAAGCTGCCGAGTTGTTCCTTGGAGAGGCCCAAGGCAGGGATTTGCTGCTTTCCGCGTACAGCGGCCCCTTCAAGTCCGCATTCACTGAGATAACCCGATTCCGTCCGGGTGAAGGCTTTCCCGGTCTCGTGTCGACCAACGGGGAGCCCATACTCACGCATCATCTCGGCGGCGATTCACGATACCTTCGGTCACGTGTCAAACAGAAAGGGTTCAACTCCTACGCATGCGTGCCGCTGATGACAGCCGATGGCGTCATGGGTACGTTGAGCGCGGCTAGCCGCCGGACAGACTTGGACCTCGAACGCGCCCTCACGCTCATGACTTGGGCCAGCCGCCCGGTTGGCAACATGCTGCGCGCGGGCCTTTCGCAGATCCGAGACCGCATTCAACCGGAGGCGTCAGTTTCGCCGCGTGATGCCGAGGGCTCGCTCGACCGGCTCATGCGTGCCGTACTTGGACAGATGATGGCGCTCGGGCAGTCCGACGGCGGGGCATTGCTGTTGTACGACCGTCATGTCGAGGGCGTCGTGCGCAGGGTGACCCAGGGCGAACTCTCCGGAATGCTGTGCCCTGACATCACCGGCGGCAGCCCGCAGAATTGTCCGTCTCTGGTGGGCAAACATGGAGTCGCACTGCATGGCCCTCGACGTCTCTGGCCTCCAAATTGCCATCAGGCGCCAACCGGCGCGGCGATGATCTACTGCCTGCCGCTCGTCGTTGCCGATCAGGAGGTTGGCATCGTTCAACTGGCCTACGCGGAGGGTTTGCCTTCGCCCACGACCAAGTTCCTTCCGCTCCTGCTCAACCTGGCCGAGCGGGCCGCGGGCGCCATCAACGCGGCGTGGTTGAATCTGCAAATCCAACAGACGGCTCACGATCCGAGGATGATCCAGCCGGTGGCATTGCCCGCACTCACCGTGTCGGAGGAGGCCGGTGAGTCACAGGAGCACTCACGAAAGCTGTCGCCCGCGGACGCCGGGCCCGCCCAACCCTGGCTTTCGGTTCGTTGCCTTGGCACGTTCGAGCTATATCAGCAGGGCAGACTGGTCACTCCCAGCATGTTCAGCCGTCGAGGCGCGTTGACTCTGCTCAAGATACTCCTGATAAGGGAAGGGCGGCCAATATCGCGGGATGCTCTGACCGAGCTCCTTTGGCCGGAGTCCGATCCTCAGGCTGCGGCAAATCGGCTCTACGTCTTGGTGCATGCCCTGAGACAGATCGTGGAGCCGTCCCCCCGAGACAAGAATTGGCTGTACGTTCGCAGTGACGGCGATCGCTACTACCTCGACCGCGAAGCCCAGTACGAGCTGGACGTAGAGGAATTCCGAAAGAGCGTCTCGATCGGCAATCAGCTTGAGCGGGACGGGTCCGTAGACGAAGCGATACGCAGTTACGAGCGGGCGATGGCCCTCTATCGAGGCGACCTTCTCGAAGAGGAGCCCTACGCGGATTGGTGCTGGGCCGAACGAGAAGACCTCAAGGAAATCTGCCTTGCGCTGCTCAACAAACTCGCCGACCACTACTTGAAGCAGGATTCGTTTGAAGAGAGCATCAACTACTACCGGCGTGCGTTGAAAGTCGACCCCTTGAGAGAGCGGAGCCATCGCGGCTTGATGCGAGCACTGTGGCAGGCTGGGCGCCGTGACGAAGCTCTTCGCCAGTACCAGGCCTGCCAAACGATTCTCAGACGCGAACTCGACTTAGAACCTCTGGCCGAGACACAAAGGCTTTACCTCCGAATTCGCGGCGACTGAGTCTCCGCTCAGCCTTTCCGCCGCCCTAAACTACTCCAAACACCAACTTTTCTCCCTTCTGTCTGTAAGCCCCAGGTAAGCTCTGCCGTGTATTCCTTGTAGCATAGTGCGCGTTTTCAAACTTGTTTGGCGACGCCAGAGGAATGACCGGCCCTTTGAAGGCGAACCTTTGATCCTCTTGAGCAACCAGCAGATGCATGCGTCGGACTCAGCATCGACCTAGCCACGGCATTCTCGTCGCTTCACGCCACGGTTGAAAACAATGCAGCCGCGTGTAAGCGAAATGAAAGGCCAGAATGTGAAAAATGTAACAGGTGGCCGGTCCGAACCTGAGAAAGGGTTGGATCAGGAGATGGAACCGGTGTCGTTCGTGATGACCGTTTGGCTCGAATCTCGAGAAGTGGAAGCCGAACCGGAGTGGCGCTGGCGGGTCCGTCAGGTCCAAGCCGACAAGGTGTCGTACTTCCGGCGTGTGGCGGACGTTGTCTCTTATATTGCCGAAGAATCGGGGTTGCCCGGCCCTATGTGAACCCTCGTCAGTTCTGGGGACTTGCGAGGATCGATTTATGTTTTAGTTTGTGAATCACATCACTAAAGTCGTCTCAGCGTATGTCATGGGCCAGTTAAGGAGAAAGATGCAAGAGAGTACGGCGCCGAAACTCAGCGAAGTGCTGGCGGTCACAGAACCGCTCGTATTCGTTGCTGGCGAGCGCCGCGTGAAATCGGGAATCGACTCCATTTGGTCATCGCCGCAGCATACGGCAGACTGTCGCCCGGCTCACCGCTTTGCATCCACCGGCCTTGCCCATGCTCGCAGGTCGTCCATCGTTCGCGGCCAATATCCAACCGATGCGGGAGTGTCGCCATCATGTTAAGTACCGTTAATGCCGCATATAGTCGTTCAAGGATTCGAGCAGCGTCCATGGGCGGACCGGAACTGGGAGCGCTGGCCCGTCGGGCTGTCCTGGTTTTGCTTTGCCTGCTGGCGGCGGGAGTTCTCATCCCCCAGAATGTCTCCGAGGCGGCCCCTCCGACTCAGACGGCCGCCGAAGGGCAGGCGATGTTCGACAAACAGTGTGCAGCCTGTCATGACAATAGCCCGATCGGACCGGACCTGACGGGCGTAACCGAACGTCGGGACCAGGCTTGGTTGACTAGCTGGATCTCTGCTCCCGACGAGATGCTGGCCAACAACGATCCCATTGCCACCGAACTGTTGGCGCAATTCAACAATGTGCCGATGCCCAACCTCCGGCTCTCAGACTCGGATGTGGCGTCTCTCATAGCGTATCTGGGTACGTTGAGCGGCGGTGGAGCCCCTGCAGCCGCGCCGGCTTCGGCAGCGCCCGCGCCCGAAGGTGACCCGGCAGCCGGCAAGAAGCTCTTTATTGGCACATCATCGCTCCGAAACGACGGCCCCGCGTGCATCGCATGCCACAGCATCACCGGCATCGGCGCATTTGGCGGCGGCAATCTGGGACCCGATCTGACGGGCGCATACGAAAAGCTCGGAGCCGCTCTGATTACCTGGCCGCAGACCACGCCCCCAATGACGGCCATTTTCACCGAAAAACCGCTGACCCCCAACGAAGAGGTTCACCTGCTGGCGTTCATTCAAGAGGCAGGCCTCACCGCAAGGGAATCACAGGCGGTATGGCAGTTACTCGGCATCTCGGTGGCGGGCGTAGCGGCAATAGTTATTCTCATTCAACTGGTTTGGCGAAGGCGTCTCGGGAAGGTGCGAAGGCCCATGGTGGCTGGCGAGACATCGCGTAGTTAGTAGATACTCCCGGAGGTTTACAGAAATGGGCTGGATTCAAGACCTAGTCAATCCCAAGGAACGGCGATGGGAAGAGTTCTATCGAAACCGTTGGCAACACGACAAGACCGTCCGCAGCACGCACGGCGTCAACTGCACCGGCGGCTGCTCTTGGGAAATCTACGTCAAAGACGGGATAATAACCTGGGAGATGCAGCAGACAGACTACCCGCTGCTGGAAGACGGGCTTCCTCCTTACGAGCCGCGCGGATGCCAACGGGGCATCTCGGCGTCGTGGTACGTATACAGTCCGATCCGCGTCAAGTACCCCTACATGCGCGGCGCGCTCATGGACCAGTGGCGCGAAGCCAAGGCTCAGCACTCCAACCCGGTCGACGCTTGGGGTTCGATCGTTCAAGACGACCAGAAACGGTCTCGATACCAACGAGCCCGAGGCAAGGGCGGCTTTAGGCGGTCCGACTGGGACGAGGTTATGGAACTCGTCACGGCGTCTTTGCTCTACACGGCGAAAAAATGGGGCCCCGACCGCGTTTTCGGGTTCGCCCCGATTCCCGCCATGTCTTACCTCTCGTACGCCGGCGGTTCGCGCTTCCTGCAGCTTTTCGGCGGCGTGAACATGAGCTTCTACGACTGGTACGCCGACCTGCCCAACGCGTTCCCGGAAGTATGGGGAGACCAGACCGACGTCTGTGAGAGCGCCGACTGGTACAACTCCAAGTACATCGTCTCGATGGGCGCCAACCTCAACATGACACGGACGCCCGACGTCCACTTCATATCCGAGGCGAGACAGGCCGGGGCCAAGTTCGTTGTGATCGCCCCCGACTTCAGCCAGGTGGCGAAGTACTCCGACTGGTGGATTCCGGTGACAGCCGGCCAGGACACCGCATTGTGGATGGCAGTCAACCACGTCATCCTGAAGGAGTTCTACGCCGATCGTCAGGTCCCGTACTTCATCAACTACCTGAAGCAATACACCGACTCTCCGTTCCTCGTCGAGCTCTCACCGGAAGGCGACGGTTACACCGCCGGTCAGTTGCTTCGCGCCAACCGCTTCGAGCGTTATCGCGACGTCGAAAACGGCGACTGGAAACTCGCGGTGCTTGACCAACAATCCGGCGAAGCACGCATGCCTAAGGGCACTGTCGGGTATCGCTGGGGCGAAGAGATGGGCAAGTGGAACCTGAAAATGGAAGACGGGTTGGACGACAACCCGATCGACCCCATCTTGTCGTTCTTCGAAGACAACGATGAAATCGTCATGTTGAACTACAACGAGTTCGTCGAAGGCAGGATATCGTTGCGGGGCGTGCCTGTGAAGCGCGTGCAGACCGTCGACGGCCCGGTCGTCGTGGCAACCGCGTTCGACCTCTTGATGGCTCAGTTCGGCGTAGGCCGTGGCCTTCCCGGTGAATACCCGGACAGCTACGACGACGTCGGGCCCTACACTCCCGCATGGCAGGAGAATCTGACGGGCATCGGACGAGACACCATTACTCGATTTGCACGCGAGTTCGCGGGGAACGCCGAAGCGACGAACGGCAAGTCGATGATCATCGTCGGCGCGAGCATCAACCACTGGTACAACAACAACCTCTCCTACCGCGCTCCCATCACGGCGCTAATCCTGGGTGGATGCTGTGGCGTAAACGGCGGAGGAATGAACCACTACGTTGGCCAGGAGAAACTCACCCTGGTCGCGCCTTGGACGAGCCTGGCATTCGCGCTGGACTGGGTGAAGCCGCCGCGCCGACAGCAGTCCCCCACCTGGCACTATGTCAACAGCGACCAGTGGCGCTACGAAGGCGACTTTACCGACTACGCAGCCGTGCCGCCCGACGCCAAGTGGGCCAAGGGGCACGCGATGGACCTGGAAGCGAAATCGGTCCGCATGGGCTGGATGCCGTACTATCCACAGTTCAATCGCAACACGATCGACGTCGTCAAAGAGGCGGAAGACGCTGGGGCGACCACCAACGAAGAAGTGGTCCAAAATGTCGTCGAACAACTGAAAACCAAAAAGACTCAATTCGCGATAGACGATCCGGATGCGCCGGAAAACTGGCCGAGAATCTGGATGATCTGGCGTGGAAACGCCATCCAGTCGAGCGCAAAAGGATCCGAGTTCTTCCTACGGCATTACCTTGGCACCCATGATAACCTGACCGCGGAAGAGAGAGCGGCGGGAAAGGTCAAGACCGTGGAGTTCCGCGAACCCGCGCCTCGCGGCAAAATGGACTTGGTTGTCGATATCAACTTCCGCATGGACACTTCGGCGCTGTATTCGGACATCGTGTTGCCGACAGCCTTCTGGTACGAGAAGAACGACCTGAATACTACCGACCTCCACTCATTCGTTCACCCCCTCGGGGAAGCGGTGCCGCCGGTCTGGGAATCCAAGACCGACTGGGAGATCTTCAAGGCGTTCGCGAAGAAAGTAAGCGAGATGTCGAGCCTGGCGTTCGACGGGCCGATCAGGGACCTGGTGGCCACACCGCTGGCGCACGACACTCCCGACGAGCTGGCACAACCCCAAGTCCTGGACTGGACCGAAGGGGAGGTCGAGCCTATTCCCGGAAAGACGATGCCGCATCTGGCGGTCGTCGAGAGGGACTACGAGAACCTCTACAACAAGTTCATCTCACTCGGGCCAAACGTCAAAACGGATGGGGTCAACGGGAACGGCGTTCACGTGCCGGTCGGCCCGCAATACGACGAGTTGTTGCAAAACCCGGTCGGCGGCTCACCCGACCCTCGTCATATGCGATGTGTCGAGTGGGGCGGCGAAAAGTATCCCAGCGTGGAGGACGCGCTGGATGCGGCCAACGTGCTGTTGACCATGGCGCCGGAGACCAACGGTGAGGTCTCATACGCGGCGTTCAAGCACGAAGAAGAACGCACGGGTTTGCAGCTCGCCGATCTGGCCGAGGATGTCCGAGGGGTTCGCATGAACTTCCTCGACATCACACGCCAGGTGCGTCGCACGCTCATAACCCCATGCTGGACGGGCATGGTCAACGAAGGCCGCGCCTACTCCGCGTGGTGCATCAACGTCGAACGGCTGGTTCCTTGGCGGACGTTGTCGGGACGCCAGCACATGTACGTCGATCATCCGTGGTACCTCGACTTCGGCGAGAATCTGCCGACGTACAAGCCAAAACTCAACCCCTACAAGACGGGCGACATCATCAACAGCCCCGTGGACGACGATTGCCTCGTGCTCAATTACATCACCCCGCACGGCAAATGGAACATCCACTCCACGTACAAAGACAACATCCGCATGCTGACGTTGTCGCGCGGAATGGACCCGTGCTGGATCAACGACAAGGACGCCGATAAGATCGGCCTGAAAGACAACGACTGGGTGGAGATGTACAACGACAACGGCGTCGTCGTCACCCGCGCCGCGGTTAGCGCCCGCGTTCAACCAGGCATGTGCCTCTACTACCACGCGGTTGAGCGCACGGTCTACATTCCGAAGTCTCAAGTGCGAGGCGGAAAGCGCGCAGGCGGGCACAATAGCCTGACGCGGACCCGCATAAATCCAGTGTTGCTGGCCGGTGGGTACGCTCAGTTTACCTACGGCTTCAACTACTGGGGTCCCATTGGCATCTTCACTCGCGACACCCACATCGTGGTTCGCAAGATGGAGAAGCTGGAGTGGTGATTGTTCTGTTGTTACGAACGGTTGCATCGCCATCCAGCGGTTGCACGGGAATGGCTGCGAGCTAGGGAAGGAGCAGTGAATGGATATACGATCACAGGTTTCTATGGTGTTCCACTTGGACAAGTGCATCGGCTGCCACACGTGCAGCATCGCTTGCAAAAACATCTGGACCGACCGCGAAGGCACCGAGTACCAGTGGTGGAACAACGTAGAGACCAAGCCAGGCACTGGCTATCCCACGCTGTGGGAGAACCAGGACAAGTACAAGGGCGGCTGGGAGCTCGACGAGAGCAAGAAGAAGCTAAAGCTAAAGCTCCAAGGCAAATGGGGAGCTTTGGGCAATATCTTCAGCAACCCGAACCTGCCCACGATGGACGACTACTACGAGCCTTGGACGTACGACTACCAGAACCTGTTCAACGCACCCGAGGGCGATGATCAGCCCACTGCCCGCGCGATCTCGCTGGTTACGGGCAAGTTCATGGAGATCGAGTCCGGCCCGAACTGGGACGACGACTTGGGCGGCTCTCCCGTGTACGCGTCCAACGACCCGAACCTCGAACACGTAACCGATGAAGAACGGAGCCTGCTCAACGAGATCGAGCGGATGGTGTTCTTCTACCTCCCCCGCATCTGCAACCATTGCCTGAATGCGGGTTGTGTCGGAGCATGCCCGGCCGGCGCGGTCTACAAGCGCGGAGAAGACGGCATCGTTCTGATCAACCAGGAGAAGTGTCGCGCGTGGCGCATGTGCGTCACCGGATGCCCGTACAAGAAGACCTATTTCAACTGGTCCACGGGCAAATCCGAGAAATGCATCCTGTGCTTCCCGCGCCTCGAGAGCGGCCAGCCCCCGGCTTGCTTCCACTCTTGCGTGGGCCGCATCCGATACCTAGGGCTGTTGCTCTACGACGCCGACCAAATCGAAGATGCGACGACCGTACCGGAGCGCGATCTGGTGAATGCCCATCGAAACATAATTCAGGATCCGTTCGATCCGGAGGTCATCGCCTCGGCGAAGGCGAACGGCCTCACTGACCAGATGATCAAGGCTGCCCAAGACTCGCCGGTATACAAGTTCGTCAAGACTTGGGGGCTGGCGCTCCCGCTCCACTCCGAGTTCCGAACCATGCCGATGCTCTTCTATGTGCCGCCAATGCTCCCGGTGCTTGCCGGAATCAAAGACGGACATTACGAAATCTCCGGTGCCAACACGGAAGGGCTCGTCCCTCTGCTGAGCTCGTTGGAGGAAGCCCGGGTCCCGATTCGATTCATGGCCAGCCTGTTCTCGGCCGGCAACGAAGAGATAGTCAAAGAAGTCTACCGGAAACTGATCGCGGTGCGAATCCACATGCGGTCGAAAACCGTCAACGACATCCCCGCGGCTGAGGCCGAACAGGCTCTGGCCCAGGCCGGGACGACCGCGGAAGAGGTCGAGGCCATCTACCGCCTGACCGCCCTGCCGACGTACCAAGAGCGTTTCGTCGTGCCGCCGATGGCCCGCGAAGTGGCCATCGAGCAAACACTGGATCCCAGCCAACACAAGCCGGCGGCCGGTTTCGGGTTCCGGAAGGCGCCGCAGAGGAGGTGGTAGCAGTGATCGACGACGCAGGACGCAAAAGAGTGCTTCATCTATTCGCCGACATCCTGGACTATCCGACTGAGGGATTGGGTGAGCAGGTGAGCGAATGCATGGCCCTGGTTTCGGCACATAATCCCGAGATGGGTGAACTGCTGGGGCAGTTCCAGGCGTACGTGGGGGAAAATTCCGCCGGCCAGATGGAGGAAGTCTACTCCACGACATTCGACCTGGACCCGGTCTGCCACCCATATGTGGGCTATCACATATTCGGGGAGACGTACCAACGCAGCGCTTTCCTCGTGGGTTTGAAAGAACAGTATCGAACGTGCGACTTCGAGATTGACGGAACCGAGTTGCCCGATCGCATCTCCACCGTGCTGCGCTTCGTTGCCATCAGCCAAGACGCGGAACAGTGCGACGTGATTATCAATGAAGGGATACTGCCGGCGCTCGAGAAAATGACTCGTGTCGTCGAACCGACCGAAGAAGAGGTCGAGGACGAACAGCCAATTACCGTAGAACCCGTTTACAAGAACACGCTGCACGCGCTGCGGATGTTGCTGGGACCGTCCACGGTTCCGGTGGTCGTCCCGCAGGCCGTAAGCGATTTCATAGGAGGCGCCTCCGATGCTTGATTTAGTGCTATTCGCGGCACTACCGTACGTCGCGGTCGCCCTCGCCATTGGGGTTGGCGGCTACCGTTATGTCTACGACCGATTCTCCTACTCTAGCTTTTCGGCTCAATTCCTGGAGAACCGCGCCCTGTTCTGGGGATCGGTGCCGTGGCATTACGGCGTGATCCTCATATTGCTTGCCCACGTTTTGGTCTTGCTGTTCCCTGGCGTCTGGGCGACGATCATCTCAGAACCGACCCGCCTCTACACCCTTGAGGTCATCGGTCTTGTCCTGAGCTTGTCGGCGGCCTTGGGGTTGTTGCTGCTAATCGTAAGACGGTTGTTCATCAGTCGCATAATGTCGGTGACGTCAACGATGGACTGGGTGTTGCTCTTTGTCCTGCTGACTCAAGTGGCCATGGGATTCTATGTCGCTCTCGTGTTCCGCTGGGGATCGGACTGGTACGTTCACACGGCAGTGCCCTGGTTGATATCGTTGGTGAAACTCGATCCCAAGCTGGAGTTCGTCACATCGCTTCCCTGGGAGATCAAGATACACATGCTGGGCGGGTTCGTCATATTGGCCCTGTTCCCGTTCACCAGACTCGTTCACGTGATAACGTTCCCCGTCACCTACCTGTGGCGGCCGTACCAGGTCGTGGTCTGGAACCGGCGGCGCACCCAGTCTTAGTTCGGTGAGGCCTTCCTCGGCGGACGGTCATCCGGAAACGATGAGTTCGCCGGTGTCGGTGCACATTTTGGACTTCGTCATCCAGAGCCAAATTACGGACGGTGGGCATCTACGTTGAATGATAGGAAACGCGCCTACACCGTCCTGACGGTGAATACACTGGCATTTACGGTGTGTTTCGCCGCCTGGATGATGAACGGCGTGCTCATCACGTTCCTGGTCGACAACGAAGTGTACGACTGGGACAAGGCGCAGATGGGGTGGCTAATCGGCATCCCGGTCCTCACCGGAGCCCTGGCGCGCTTACCGGTGGGGATGCTGACCGACGCATACGGCGGGCGCATCGTATTTGGGACGCTGCTGTTCGTGGCCGCGGTTCCCATGTTCTTGAGCAGCTTCGCGGACAGCTACTTCTGGTTCATGATCGCGGGGTTGGGTTTCGGGTTGTCCGGCGCGGCATTCGCGGTGGGCATCGCCTACACATCCGTTTGGTTCAGCAGAGAGCGACAGGGAACGGCGCTCGGCATCTTCGGGGCCGGCAACGCGGGCGCGGCGCTCACCAGCATGGGAGCGCCGATCATACTCAAAGCGCTGACCGACGACGGCGCCAACCTTGACGGATGGCGAACGCTGCCGCAGATGTACGCGGCGTTGCTGGCAATCACGGGAATCGTATTCTTCGTATTCACAGTCACGAAGAAAGTCGAAAACGTTCAAGGTCACACAATCGTCCAGCGATTGGCGCCACTCCGGAATTTGAGGGTATGGCGATTCGGTCTCTACTACTTTCTCGTATTCGGCGGATTCGTCGCGTTAGCCCAATGGCTCGTTCCTTATTACGTCAGCACTTATTCCATGACGGTGGCCACTGCGGGGTTGATGGCCACGATCTTCAGTCTGCCCTCCGGCGTCATCCGGGCGCTCGGGGGTTGGATGTCGGACAAGTGGGGCGCCCGAACGGTCATGTACTGGGTGCTCGGCACTTGTGTCATCAGCTTCTTCTTACTAATAGTGCCTCGCATGGACATTCAGTCTCCCGGCGAAGGCGTCACTGCCGCGCGGGAGGGAACAGTCACGTCGGTTTCGGCCAGCGAGATCGTCGTGGATCAACGCTCGTACCCGCTGAATCCCAAGAAACCAAGCGCGTTGAGAGACCGGGAAGAGGAAGGCGTTCTCGTGTTTCCCACCTCATCTTTCTGGCACGAGCCAGTTGTTCAGGTGGGTGACGAAGTGGGCAAGAAAGAGTTGCTGGCCCGGGGAGTCACCAATATCTTCTTTCAGGCGAACGTGTGGATATTCACCGGTCTGGTCTTTGTCGCGGGCATAGCGATGGGGATAGGCAAGGCGGCGGTTTACAAACACATCCCAGACTACTTTCCCGACGACGTTGGCGTCGTCGGCGGAATGGTCGGTGTCTTGGGCGGCCTTGGAGGGTTCGTCAGCCCGGTCATCTTCGGATATCTGCTGAGGGCCACCGGACTATGGACGACCAGTTGGATGTACCTTGCAATATTGTCGGCGATCTCTCTGGTGTGGATGCACCTGGTCATCCAGCGCATGATGCGCAAGAGCGCACCGGCCGTGGCCGAGCGGTTCGAAGAGATGCCTAAGGCGCGGCCATGAATGGACGGCGAACATAGCTGAGTGATCGGATCGACTGAATCGATCAAGTAGACGGAACGGGGGATCAGGAAAATGAGCACCACAGAGCCTAAATCGGTCGCGAGTTGGTGGAAACCCGGTTGGATCCAGGAATGGGACCCTGAGGACGAAGGGTTCTGGGAACGCACGGGCAAAAAGATAGCCTGGAAGAACCTGCTCGTGTCCATCCCAGCGCTCCACCTCGCGTTTGCCACGTGGCTGCTTTGGAGCGCGATCGTCGTAAACCTCAACAACATCGGCTACGGCTTCTCGGTTGGAGAGTTGTTCTGGCTCGCCGCGATACCGGGCTTGACCGGCCCGACGTTGCGGATTCCGCACTCGTTCTTCCCCAGTAAGGCGGGAGGATGGGTCGCCCACATAGTCAGCGTAGCCTCGCTGCTGATACCCATCACGTGGCTGTTCTTCGCGCTCAAGGACCCCGATACAGCCTGGAGCACGTTCATGTTTATTGGCGCCCTCTGCGGTTTCGGCGGCGGCAATTTCGCTTCATCCATGTCCAATATCAGCTCGTTCTTCCCTACGAAGCAGCAAGGGCTTGGGCTCGGCCTCAACGCCGGTCTAGGGAACCTGGGCGTCAGCTCCGTACAGTTTCTGACGCGGTTCATCATCACCGCCGGGGCTTTCGGCGCCGTTGCGGGTGGGGCCGCAGTGTACCAAGAAGGCAAGTTCGTAGACAACGAATGGGTCTTCACCGCCGGAGGAACGGTGAAGGACATGTGGTTGCAGAACGCCGCGTTTGTTTGGATTGTACCGACGATTGTCGTGTTGGTTGCGGCGATATTCTTCATGAACAGCCTCCGGGCTTTCAGCATGCCGATCAGCGCCCAGTTTAAGATATTCAAGCTGAAGCACAATTGGGTGATGACCTGGCTCTACACAATGGCCTTCGGTTCCTTCATCGGGTACTCGGCGGCGTTCCCCCTGACGATCAAAGTCGTCTACGGCGACCTGCCGGACGCCCCCGACGGGCTCGCCCTTCAGTACGCGTTCCTCGGACCATTGCTCGGGTCGCTAATCAGGCCGGTCGGCGGTTGGTTGTCGGACAAATTCAGCGGCGCCAAAGTCACGCTCGCGGCGGGCATCGGGTTGATCGCGTCCTCGCTAGCGGTCACGGCGTTCACTCACCCGACGAGCATGGACAGCTTCAAGTACTTCCTGGCCGTCTTCCTGGTTATGTTCACATGCACCGGTTTGCTGAACGGATCTACGTTCAGGATGATTGGCGTAATCAAGCAGTTCACCTTCCAGACGCGCGGGCCGGTTCTCGGATGGACGTCGGCGGTTGCTGCATATGGCGCGTTCATCATCCCGATGGTGTTCAAAGAAGCGATCGAGGCCAAAGGAGCGCCTGACCTCGGGTTGTACTTCTTCGTAGCGTTCTACTCGGTGTCGATGGTAATCCTGTGGTACTTCTATCTCAGGAAGAGTTCGGAGGAGTTCGGAGCGTAACCAAGCGGATCGCGCCGTTGCGGCTTCTACCCGGTGCAGATCCAGCCTTTTCCGGTTGGACCTCCTCGCCTTCGTTATTAGGCACGGAATTGAGGTCCAGATGGATTGTGGACAACACATTCCAGACGGCCCGACAGCCGTTTTCGTCTTGATTAGCATGATGCGGCAGTTTGCGCCTGCCCAGTGCCCGCTTCACCCCATTTCCGGGCGTAGCGAGGAGTAAGTATGGCGACACGGACATTGACGAGCAGCGGCCTGGTCGGCGACTACATCGCCCTCACCAAACCACGCATTGTGGTCCTGCTGGCGTTCACGGCGTTGAGCGGCATGTTCGTAGCGTCCAAAGGCGCCAGACCCCACGCTGACGCTTGTGGTGCTGACGGCCGGCTCTCTCGCGGCGGGCGGCGCCAACGCGCTGAACCATATCCTGGACCGGGACATCGACGGACGGATGGGGCGCACGCTCGACCGTCCGATGGTCCGAGGCGCGGTAGGCGTCGGCCACGCGATGTGGTTCGGCATCCTGTTGAACGTCGTCGCGTTCGCCCTGCTGGCGCTGTTCGCCAACTCACTCAGCGCCGTGCTGACGCTAAGCGCCACTCTCTACTACGTGTTCGTGTACACGAAAATGCTCAAGCGAACCACGCCGCAGAACATCGTGATCGGTGGCGTGGCGGGGGCGATTCCGCCAGTGGTGGCATGGGCGGCTGTAACGGACGGAATCGGCATACCCGCCGTGATCCTGTTTGCCATCGTGTTCCTTTGGACTCCACCCCACTTCTGGGCGCTGGCCCTGCTCTTGAAGGACGACTACGCCGACGCAGGCGTGCCTATGCTGCCGGTCGTCGCGGGCGTCCAGGCGACCAAAGCAGCGATCTTCCGATATAGCTGGCTGCTCGTCGCATCGACCCTGGCGCTGTTCTTGACTCGAGATGTGGGCTACGTGTATCTCGGCGGTGCTGTGGTCTTGGGCCTGGGATTCGTCTACTACGCGTACAAACTCCTGCGACTGCCTGACGTAGAAGGCGCCAAAGCCGCGTACCTGTACTCGCTCGCCTATCTCGGACTGCTCTTCGTGGTCATGATCGTGGACAGCGTCGTGCACAACCTCTAACGAGCTGCGACCGGACGGGCCGCTTTCCTGCTGCCACACCGTCCCATGCGATTCTGCGCCGCTCTCCGTAGGCTCTCTATCTCCCACGATGATTTCGCCTGCGCCTGACCTTGCGCCGCGCCGGAAACCGCTCGGCGGGTCGAAGAGGTCGACAACCACCCGGGATCCGTCAAGTTGTCCGGCTTGCGTGAGCAGTCTCTGAATTCCTGCCAGCGCGGCCCCTCTTCGAGTTGGCGGATTCTGTTCCCGCCCCGACACGTTTGATTAGTTCGGCATGCCCCTGCTCCAAGACGTCCTCGGTTGTTCGGACATAACGCGCCGACACGAAGCCGGCAGTTTGTGGACGGTCGAAAGTAGGATCCGACCGTCCACGGCCAACGTATAGTTGGTCTGGATTCGTGCACTTCGTCTCTCGATTCGGTCATTCATACACGATTCCGATGGCGTTTGTTCGATCGATGCAAAATGTCTGAAAGCCGTCCAACGAACCTGGTAAATCCGACGGATTGTGGCGTGTCGAATCCTATACGATTGCTTTGTTGGCATTTGTTTGTAAGCTGCTTGTAAGAATGTAGCGATTCTTTCGGTTGGCAATAACCAACAGGCAGCAACATGACTATGTGATCAACATTGACCGTGATGTTGCTGTCTACAACGGCGTCATCCGCCGCTCGCATAACGATCGTGAACCAGAGTGTTCGCACTGTCATCTGCCTGATGGCCGAGGCGTCAGCTAACTGCGATCGGCGAAACGACTCGCATTCCAGAGGATCGATTCCTCGACCGTCTGCCCTCACACCTACCTGTAGAGGATGATTTGTGCGTTGCTCGACACATTCCACTCAGCGTTTCATGGTGTCGAATTGAGTGGATAACGTCACGGTAATTGAACGTAGCGACTGTGCATCTTTCTTCCGCCGATTGCATGCCATAGACACCTACCAAATAGGGGGGGATAGAACTACCAATTTCGGTGATGCCGCGAGCTCTCAGGGGCCCGATAATACGAGTCAATAGAAAAGTGCAACAGGTCAACCGCCGTCTGGTCGCGCCCGCTCCCTGCTGTGGCAGCGATGCCACCGACGGCCAAGGGACACATCGCGAAAGCGTTGAACCTGGCTTGGTTTGGGACCGACCGCACATTCGGAGCCGGCTAGGGGCATGAGGACGACATCCTCTTGGTTCTTCCGATCAAACAAGAATTTCAACTGTGCGGTTGAGTAAGGCAAATGAGTAGCAACAGGCAGGGCATTGAACCAGGTCGCATCGACCGGAAATGATCAGAGGACGGCAAGCAATGTTTTCAAAAACACCTGAAATCATCGACTTCGGACAGGAACGGATCAGGACTCTCCATTTCACTTGGATCGCATTCTTCATCACATTCTACGTCTGGTTCAATATGGCGCCGTTGGCGACCACGATGCTTCGAGACTTGGGTGGGGACGGCGGCTGGCTGACCAAAGACCACATCAAAGTGCTGGCCATCTGCAACGTGGCGTTGACGATACCCGCGCGCGTATTCATTGGCGCCCTGTTGGACCGGTATGGCCCGCGGCGGGTCTTCTCGGTGCTGTTGGTAGTGATGTCCGTACCGACATTTGCGTTCGCGTTCGGAAACAGCTTCGTTCAGTTGCTGATCGCGCGGCTCCTTCTCAGCATCATCGGCGCCGGTTTCGTGATTGGCATCCGGATGGTCGCACAGTGGTTCCCGCCGAAGATCATCGGGAGGTCCGAGGGCTTCTATGCTGGGTGGGGCAACTTCGGCTCCGCGGCTGCGGCGATGACTCTTCCCTGGATTGCTCTACACATCTTGGGAGATTACGAGAGCGGTTGGCGCTATGCGATGGCCGCCAACGGCATCGTCACCCTGGTTTACGGATTCATCTACTATTTCGTCGTTCGCGACGTGCCCAGTACAGAGCGCTTCGTCGGGACCAGGAAGACAGGCCCGATGTTGCTCAGCGACCGCTTCGACCTAACGCAGTATCTGATCTGGTCCATGCCTATGATGGGAGCGCTTGGGCTGTTGGCTTGGCGCGGATCGAGGATCACCGTGGGCGATGGAGATTCGGCGAGCCCAATGATCTCGTCCTCAATGTTGTGGGTGATCTGGGGAATCCTGGCAGCGGTTTACATGGCCCATGTGGCCAAGACCCTGCAAACCAACCTTCCGCACCTGCGTAAAGGAGTTCCTCGCGAACAGCGTTTTTCATTCAACAACGTCGCAGCGCTGAACGCCACCTATTTCGCCAATTTCGGCGCCGAACTGGCTGTGGTGTCGATGCTGCCGGCCTTCTTCGAAGGCACCTTTGCCCTCTCCCCTTCAATGGCGGGCCTCGTTGCCTCATCGTTCGCATTCGTGAATCTGTTTGCGCGCCCTCTTGGAGGATTCATCTCGGATTCGTTGGCCAATCGCAAGCGCGTCATGGTCGGCTACATGATTGGAATATCCGCAGGCTTCCTGGGTATGGCCTTCATCGGCGAAGCCTGGCCTCTCTGGCTGGCGGTCACGTTGACAATCGTGACATCGATGTTCGTTCAAGGCGCAGAGGGAGCGACGTTCGCAATAATCCCAATGGTCAACCGTCGCATGACCGGCCAGGTGGCCGGAATGGCCGGCGCCTACGGAAACGTTGGGGCAGTCGTCTACCTCGTGATACTGTCCATGGTCGAGGCGCGGACTTTCTTCTTGATCCTCGCCGCGGGCGCTGCGTTCTCCGTGATTTATTGCTCGATCTTCCTTAAGGAGCCAAAAGGAGCTTTCGCCGCGGAGTTCCAATCGGACGAGACGGACCCGGAAGACGAACTTAGCCCCGCGGACCGGGAACCGGTGTTTCCCGCGGCGCAACCAGCGGTAGGAGGCGATGCGTAGTCGCACTTGCTGACGTTGATCGTTGAGAAAGTGAATCGATTTCGTCGGCGCCGAACTTAGGTCGGGTGGCATAGATCGACAGAGAGGACCCGAGGAGCCGAGAGGGCGAACAAGATAAGCGGCCAATCGCCGCCGTAACGAATCTTCGCAAGCAACGAGACTGATCTAGCCTGACGGAAAAGGAGTTGCCAGATTGAACTGGCAACTCCTTTTTTCGCATTGATCAAAGGTCTCAATCCAGGAAAGTCAGGAATGGTTTTGCGCACGACTGCCGAACCTCCGGTCGCATGCAGATGCGGTCAGTGAACTGCGGGAAGCATGCCGTAGACCAGCGTATGCGGATGTCGCGTTCGACGGCGAGATGCGGTCGGCTGCCGCGCACACTTGCCCGCTGCGAACACAGACCAGCCTGCCGCAATCGGCAGGCTGGTCTGGTTTCTTCGTCTGAGCTTGTCGTTCCGACGTAGGCCGGAGGCCAGTTGCGTACCGCCGCCTATCGCCGGGACGCAGTTTTCTCCGGAGCCGTCAGGACACTAACGATCCGTGCTCGGTGCGCGCGATCACGTGGTCCTGCAATTCTTCGGGCAAATCCACGAAGACCGCGGAGAAGCCCCACACGCGAACGATCAGCGTCCGGAACTCCGGCGAATCGGGGTTCTCTCGCGCCCGGAGCAACGTGTCCCGGTCGATGACGTTGACCTGTAGGGTGGCCGCTGAACGCATCTTTAGGAAGGTGGTCAGTAGAGCCACGAATTTCTCGAAGGCGTCTTCGCCTTTGACGATGGCCGAATGCAGGGCGATGTCAAACACAGAGCCGTGCGAGGCTCTTGTCAGGTCCACCTTAGCCACGGATCGCAGGGCCGCCGTCGGGCCGCTCCTGTCCATGCCAACGGCCGGTGAGAAGCTGTTGGCCGTTAGCTCGCCTTTGCTCCTGCCGTCAGGCGAGGCCGGGGTGCTGCTCTTGCGGTGTATGCCGAAGGACATGAACCCGGGCGCCCATTTGCCGCCGGGCCCCTCGCGGTTGCCTGACTTTTCGTGAACGCCGTCGCAGAAGAACTCGGCGATCTCCGTCACTATCGCATCGACGAAATCGTCGTCGTTGCCGTATTTGGCGGTTCGATTCTTGAGCGTCTGTTGCAGCGGTTCGTAACCTTTGTAGTCGGCATTCATGGCGTCGCGGAGCTCGTCCCACGTAAGGGCGCCGTCGTCGAAGATTAGCTTCTTGATGGCGGCCAGACCGTCCGCGGCGTTGCCGACCTGAGCCAGAATGCTGCCGTTGATGGCGTATCGAGCGGCCTCAGGAGACGCCTGTCCCAGGCAATCCTCGATGCTGGCGGCGAAGAAGGGGAAGGTGATCGGGCGCGCCGGACCAAGCTCAACCGGCATCAACGCGGCCAGCCTGGCCTTGTAGTCCCCCATCACGTCGTCGAATGTCGAGTAGCGTTTGCTTTCGGAATCGAAGACAAGTTCATTCAGTACAGGCAGGGCGTCGTGCACCTTGAACTTGATCGTGCCTTTGCCCCCCATAATCAGCTCGGAGCAGCCGTCGTTGCAGTAGTCTCTGGCTTCCTCCAGGGAGATGCCAAGTTTTACCAGCGATGGCACGGCGACCTCGTCGTTGAACATCGCCAGGGTGTTGGCGCCTTTCGCCAGCGCCCGACCGCAGGCGCGCACCAAGTCGGAAGGCGACCCTGGGAAGAACCTCACGTTGATCTTGGGTTCGGGCAACATCAGCTTCCCGGACGCCTCGATGCACATGTAGGTAAGCTCGTTGGAGGCGTCGCGACCGTCGGTGGTCTGGCCTGCCAGCGATATGTTGCGCAGGGTGTCGTTGTCGGCGAGGCGGGCCTCCGGGAAATGGTTGAGCTTGACGAAGAGGCACTCCAGGAGTTCTTGTGCCTGTTCTCGGTTAATCCGATTCTGTTCGACGTCTCGCTGGTAGAACGGGTACATCCACTGGTCAAAGCGCCCGATGCACCCGCGACCGCCGAAGACGCGTACGAACTGCAAAAGTTGGAGCGCGGAGTAAAAGGACGCCGGAGCGCCGGTCGCCAACTCGTCGCAGATCTCGGATATGCGCACCAGCTCCGATCTCCGGATCGGATCGCGTTCGACCGAGGCCATGTGATCGGCTTGTCCAGCGAATCTTTCGACGTACTGGCAGGCGGCGTCGTAGGAGATCTCCACCGCACGAAGGAAGTCGCGGGCGGCCGGGTCGGTCTCGCCCTGAAGTCTGTCCCGTGCCACGTCGCGCATCCCGGGCAACCCTTTGGCCACGAGCATGGCGTGACCTGGCGGGTAGTGAGGGTCGTATTCTCCGAGATTGATCTGCTCGGCAGCCTCGGGAGTCGCCAGACACGCGCCGACGATCAACTCGCCCGGTTGAATGAACGAGTCGCTGGCTTCCAGCAGGCTCGCGAAGTCCTGGGCGTGGCCGGTCAGCGTATCTTCGCCGCTGCCCAAAACCGGTCTGCGGACCATCGCCGCTTCGTGGGTCTTCTGCCAGTGCATTTCCCGTAGCTGATGGATGCGGCTGTTCGGGTCGAGGACCAGGCGCTCGTTGTCCGCCATGGGTCGGGTTGTCGTCAGCATGGTCTCTGTCTCCATCGATTATTCATGTTCCAAGCCGCCACCGCCCCATTCGGAGCTAGGATATGCTATTTTGTGCAGGATTTCCATCTCATCACACTCAGCGCGTCCAACGGGCTAGTGGCGGCCTCCGTCCAATCGGCGGCAGGTCGTAGATTTACGGAGTGCACGACGTATGGCCCCCGATCATATTGAGACAGCCGTCAGATCGAATATGCAGGCATCGAGGCGCACCGGCCGCGTGTTCGATATTCAACGATTTTCCATCCACGACGGGCCGGGCATCAGGACCACGGTGTTCCTGAAGGGGTGCCCTCTCCGGTGTCTTTGGTGCCACAACCCGGAAGGCATACACACCGAGCCATTGCTGTCGTTCGCCGCGGACAAGTGCATCGCCTGCGGCGTTTGCGTCGAAGCCTGCCCCAACCAGGCGCACGTCATGGACGAGAACGAGGCTCACTTCTATCTCAGAGAAAAGTGCACCGCCACCGGGAATTGCGCCGAAGTGTGCCCGCCGCGAGCGCTGGAACTGGTCGGGAAATATGCCTCGGCGGACGAAGTGCTTGACCAGGTGCTGCGAGACCGGTTGTTTTACGAGAGTTCAGGCGGCGGCATGACCCTGTCGGGCGGTGAACCGCTCCTCCAGATCGATTTCGCCGAAACGCTGTTGCAAAGAGCGAAGAAGGCAGGCGTGCACACCGCCGTGGAGACGGCAGGGCATGTCACATTTGACAGGCTTGCCCGAGTGGCGCCGCACACCGATCTGTTTCTGTGCGACGTCAAGGATACGGACGATGCCACACACCGTAAGAACACCGGAGTTCCGATCAAGGGCATCTTGGACAATCTGGTCGCACTTCACGACTCGGGCGCGTCCGTGCTCGTGCGCTTGCCGATAATCCCCGGATTGAACGACCGTCAGGACCACTTCCAGGAAGTGGCCCGCATCGTCGAACCCCTCTCCAACCTGTTGGGCGTCGAGGTGATGCCGTACCACAGCCTGGGCGTCGGCAAACGTCCGCGGTTCGGCCTGGAGTCGGACGGCAGCGTCGATCCGGAGCCGCCGAGCCAGGAGACCGTCGCCGGCTGGGTAAACTCGCTACGCGACCTGGGCGTCGAGGTCGTCAACGAGACGTAGCTCGGCGCGCGACCCGATCCATTGAGATGTGGCATGACTGGCGACGCCGATGTCGGGTGACGCCGGCTAATCAGCGAGCAGCGCCGAGACCCGCTCCCAGATGGCGTCCGTCAGTTCGGGCTCGGGGAGCGTCGCATCCAGAACGAGCCAGCGGCGCGGGTCATTTTGCGCCTGCTCCAGATACCCTTGCCTGACCCGAAGGTGGAAGTCCGAATCCTCTAGTTCGATGCGATCCAGCGCAGATCCTGCTTTCCTGCTGAAACCCTGGTCGGGCGACAGGTCAAGCAAGATAACGAGATCGGGCTCGAGTCCGGTGGTCGCGGTCGAGTTCAGCGTCTCGATCGTCCGGAGATCGACGCCTCGCGCGTGGCCTTGGTAGGCAACAGTGGAGTAGATGTACCTGTCGCAGACGACGTCCTGACCACTTTCGAGGGCCGGTGCGATGACTGTCTCGACCAAGGCAGCCCTAGCAGCGTTGAAGAGAAACAGCTCGGCCAACGGTGTGAGGCCGCTGCCGGTCTTGACCCACTCTCGGACGCTCTCCCCGGTCGGCGTGCCGCCCGGTTCGACGGTCAGCCTGACATCACGCCCAGCTTCAGTGAGCCTTCGCGCCAGCTTGGCGCTCTGGGTGGTCTTGCCGCTGCCTTCGACTCCTTCGAAGACGACGAATATCCCTGTGGACGCTGTTTCACTCGACATATCTTTGCGGTCTCACTGCGGTCTTGACTCGCCGGTATGTTCGAAGATTCGCTCTGAGTCCCGATACAGTCGGGATGGCGTCCGCACATCGGGCAATGCATTTGCAAAGTAGCCGTGACGCTGCGCCATATCAGAGTCAAGAGTGCCCTGCGCAGATCCGTAGGGGAGGGTTTCAAACCCTCCCGCCTGGTTTCGAGGACATGACTTGTCGTCACGCGGGTACAACACGCTCACTGATATTTGGACGCTGCTTATACATGCGACAGGCCGGGAGGGTTTGAAACCCTCCCCTACAACCAAATCTTCCATTGCTGTCCACTCTCGTTAGATCCCGACTGGTCTCGGACCGGCAATAGGCGGTTTGGCGCAAAGAAATCACATTGCGTCACAACGCCGCATACAAGAGCCGTCGCTTGTAAATCCCGACGCATCTATCTGGGAATGCCTGCTTTGTCGGGATCTGCGAAAGGGTCGCCGAAGAGCATCTGCCCGTCAAGGGTGTTTACGCGCCAAGACACCGGATGCTAACGGGCGTAGAACACCACGTGGCGGGCGGGCTCTCCGCCGCTGCTTGACGACACCAGACCGTTTTTCTCGGCGATTTCATGCTGGACGTGCCGGATGTAGGCGCCCTGAGGGTTCAGTTCCACCTCGTGCTCGCCGCCCTGGATCCGCGCGGCGGCGTTCTCCGCCTCCCGCGTGGCGATGTCCAACATCTTCGTTCGGCGCGGACTGTTGGTCTTTCGCGTTATGGCCTGGATGAACTGTTCGATCTGGGGCGTCGTATTGCGTCGGAGCACGTAGACTGGCTTGCCTCGTTGCTCGGCGAGCTGGAGCGCCTGGGTCTTCCGTCGGTAGTAGTTCTTCGTCGTCAGCAGCAGATCCGCAGAGTCGATGTCGTCCACCAACTCGACCGATGCGGAAGTGACTTTCACCACCTGTTGCAGCTTACCCTTGTTGACTCCATAGGGCATGATGTGGGTGATCGGGACCGGCGGTTGGTCCGGCTCCTCGCGGACGTCCGATTCATGGTCGTCGCCGCTATACGGATGGCTGGCGTATTGGGGCATGCCGCCGTTGGTCGACGGACGCCTGGTCTGCGGTCTCGACCTGGAAACGGAGCCGTCAGCCTCCAACACCCGGCGCTCGGGCGATATGGGGAGTCCGCGAAGCATCCTGTCGACGGTTTCCGAAACGTCGGAGTGGACGACCACGATGTTCCAGCTCTGAATTTCGACGAGTATGTCGAAAGTGGGCGGCCCTCTGCGCTCCAGGACCGTCTTCTGGGTGCGACGGCGGCGGGCCTCAATGTCGCCCAGGGTAACCGACTGTATGCCGCCAACCAAGTCGGCCAGAGTCGGGTTCATGATGAGATTGTCCAGGGTGTTTCCGTGGGCGGTGGCGACGAGCTGCACTCCGCGCTCGGCGATAGTGCGAGCCGCGTTGGCCTCGAGCTCGGTGCCGATCTCGTCGATGATAATGACCTCGGGCATGTGGTTCTCCACCGCCTCGATCATGACGTCGTGCTGACGCGCGGGGGAAGGGACTTGCATCCGACGGCTGCGACCGATGCCTGAATGCGGGATGTCTCCGTCGCCGGCAATCTCGTTGGATGTGTCGACCACTACGACTCGCTTGTCGGCGCCGTCGGCCAAAACTCTCGCGACCTCTCGCAGCATCGTGGTCTTGCCAACGCCGGGCTTGCCCAACAGCAAGACGCTTTCGCCGGTGAGCACCAGGTCTTCCACGGCCCTGACGGCGCCGTAAACCGCCCTGCCCACCCTCAACGTGAGGCCGATGATGATGCCCGCGCGATTGCGGATCGCCGAGATTCTGTGTAGCGTGCGTTCGATCCCGGCTCGGTTGTCTCCGCCGAACTGTCCCACCCGTTCGATCGTTTTGTCGAGCTCTTCTCGTAAGACTTCACCCGAATCGAGAAGCATGTTCTGATCCAGGAACCTCGCCTCGGGGACGCGCCCCAAGTCCATGACGACTTCCAGCAACTCGTCGAAGTCAGGATGCTCTTTCAACGGCTCCTTGACTCGGGCGGGGAGCATGTCGATCAGGACTTCCAGCTCGGTTTCGGTTCTATCTAGCACTTGGCCGCGGCCACCTCCCGATTAGATGCTTCAGCGGCGCCATTTCAGCTAACCGTTCTCCACATTTGTATTCTACAACGCGTCCGCTCTCAGGCCAACCGCGCCATGCCGTCGTGCTCGGTTCAGGGACCCTCGACAGATGCGAACGCGGACCGTCCGCGCTGCAGTTCGGCCGCCGTCTTCCCTGTGGTCTTGACCAAAGTGACAAACTGGTCGACAGGCTCGAAGCTCGTTGCCACCAATGCTGCCTGAAAACCTGTTTCGTGCTCGGGCGCCAGGCAATGGACCGTCTTTGCACTGGCCAAGCCTTTGAGTCCCGAATCCACAACGTCTTGCATGATGGCTCTGTCATCCACGTGGAGGGCGACGGCCAGATGGCCGTTTGACCTCCGGCGTGCCGAGCGAACCCAGCCGCGAATCTCGTCCGCCTTCTCGAAAACATGCTCAACAGGTCTTCCGGGCGGCCGTTCTTGCGACGCTCGCCACTGGTCGAACGTCATTCCGGTCAGCCGTCGCACGGAAACCGGAACGGTGGCATTGTGCAGGCGGAACAACCCGTAATCGTCTCTTGGCTCTTTTTCGCGCAGCCGCGAATCGGCGTCGAACAACGACCCCGATCGCGATCCGCTTGGCATCGGACTGCCTCGATACAGTGTCTCGCGGAAACAAGGGAAGAATCCGCTTCTCCTCGCCGCCTCGACAACCGGATCGTCGTCTTGAAGTCGAAGAAACACCCGCTCGGCGCCTTGCGACGCCGCGGCCGCGGTCGCCTCTTCGAGGAGCTCGGCCAGCGACTCAGATTGCACGGATGCCAGATGCAGACTCGTGACTTCCCAGCTTCCCAGTCCGGAGCGTGGGGCTACGACGACGATTCCATGAAGCTGGCTGGCTTCGGTCCAAACCCAGGCCGAATCCACGGTCCGAGGGGACAGATGGAGCTTGGACAGGCGAAGGAGTGGATGCCAGTACGAACCGCGGCGCGGCAGGGCGCCCAACGTTACGGCGCGATTGGATAGGCCCGCGGTCGACGCCACGGCGCAGCGGACTATGTCCAGCGAGTTGAACGACCTGATCATACGAAAACTTCTGCTTCCGGAGCTCTCGTATTCGAACCCATCCGATGCCGCCGCTTACGGGGCAGTCGTCGTGCAGGTCCGAGGTGTTTGGAGGTGCTGCCAACCAGGCTCCCCGATCCAAGGATACGACTGGTCAGGCGGCCTGTTCCACGATACTCAAGAAAAACGCGTGCATTCGGGCGTCGTCGGTCAATTCAGGATGGAACGAGGTCGCCAGCATGTTCGCTTGCCTAACGGCGACAGGACGCCCGTCAGCCAGAGACGCGATTACGCTCACGCCCTCCCCGACATGAACCACCGCCGGCGCGCGGATGAACACGGCGCGAAACGCGGGCCCTTGCAACGATTCGATCTCCAGGTCGGTCTCGAAGCTGTCCACTTGCCGTCCGAACGCGTTTCGGCTGACCTCGATGTTCATGAGATGCAGCGGGTCCGGTCTGCGATCCGCCAGCTTCTGTGCCATGACAATCATACCGGCGCACGTGCCCCAGGTCGGCATCCCGTCGACCAGGACGCGTTCTCTGAGCTTGTCGCGCATGTCGAAGATATCGATGAGCTGGACGATGGTCGTGCTCTCGCCGCCGGGTATTATGAGCCCGTCCACTTCGTCCAGCTCCTTTGCCAGTCGTACTTCGCGAACCTCGGCGCCCAACGATTCGAGCAATCTACGATGTTCGAAGAAATCGCCTTGAATGGCGAGTATTCCGACTCTTGCCAAGCTACCAGCCCCGTGTGGCGAGCTGCTCGGACTCTGGCATGGTTCGGATGTCCAATCCTGCCATGGCGTCGCCCAGACCTCGGGACACCTCAGCGATGATATCCGGGTCCTGGTAGTGGGTGGTCGCCTTGACGATGGCATCCGCCATGCGCTGCGGGTTCTGTGACTTGAAGATGCCTGAGCCGACGAAGACGCCATCGACGCCCAGTTGCATCATCAGAGAGGCGTCGGCCGGAGTCGAAATGCCGCCCGCGGCGAAGTTCACGACTGGCAGCGTGCCGAGGTCGTGGACCTCTTTGACCAGGTCGAACGGCGCCCGCAGGTCGCGAGCCGTCGCCATCAACTCAGCCTCGTCCATGCCCTGAATCCGGCGAATCTCGCCCATCACCTTGCGAGCGTGCCTGACGGCCTCGACGATGTTCCCGGAGCCGGCTTCGCCTTTGGTGCGGATCATCGCGGCGCCTTCGCCAATGCGCCGGAGGGCCTCGCCCAGGTCCCGGCAGCCGCACACGAACGGCACTTTGAAGTTCTCTTTGTCGATGTGGTTGTTCTCGTCGGCGGGGGTGAGGACTTCGGACTCGTCGATGTAGTCGACGCCCAGCGCCTGGAGCACCTGCGCTTCGGCGAAATGCCCGATCCGGGCCTTCGCCATGACCGGGATGGTCACCGCTTCGATAATGCCAATGATCATGGAGGGGTCTGACATTCTGGCCACGCCGCCGGCCGACCGAATGTCGGACGGGACTCGCTCCAGAGCCATCACGGCGCACGCGCCGGCATCCTCGGCGATCTTGGCGTGCTCGGCGGTTACGACGTCCATGATGACGCCGCCCTTCAGCATCTGGGCCAGACCGGACTTAACCCGCCATGTTCCAGTCTCCGTAGATGTGTCAATCGCCATAGGTAGGCCTCCGTTCGTAATTCTGACAGTGGCTGCTTATGGCGACATTATACTCCCGCCCAATACCCATGACAACGAACGCCTGGACGAGGACATTGCACCTGGATTTCGCGTGCGCTCCAGGCGGAAGTTGGTTGGCCGGGGCGGTGGGCGACAAGGTAAGTGGACTCAACCCAATCCTGTCATTCTGAATCCGCAGTTGAAGAATCTTGTCGCCTGCCGCACCTGGTTGTCTGCGGGGCCGTTCCGATTGCATCGGGATCGGATCGGCGAGAAGCCGTGAGCATATCGCTTTGAATTGATGACCATAGCGGCCATTGCGTGGGACTCGGCGCCGCTGACTCGCCTCTTGTCGATGCGGCGATCGCCTCAGCGTTGACTCGAAACCGTCGCGACATGCCGAACACTCGTTACGGACTGGTCACACGGTCAAAAACCGGTGTTACACTATGCCCCACGATTCGATAGGCGGCGAGGACGAAGCGATTGACAGAGATTCAAGAACAGGTTTTGAGCGGGATCCGAATTGTTGAGATTGGAACAGACTTCGCTGCTGCTTTCGCGGCCCGGTTGTGCGCGCTCTACGGTGCAGACGTCATCACAGTCGAGCCTCCGGGCGGCCATCCGATACGGCGCCTCCCGCCCTGCCCTGACGAATCCGAAGATCCTGAACAGAGCATAATATTCGCCTATCTGGGGATGGGCAAGCGCTCCGTTTGTCTCGACGTGAACGATCCGCAGGATGCCCGACGCCTTACCGAGTTGATCCTGACGGCGGACGGCGTGTTCGAGAGTTGGGCGCCCGGACAACTCCGCGAGCTTGGAATCGATCTCGATGATCTGATGGGCGCGAAGCCGCAGCTATCCGTAACCCGTATCGCCCCGTACGGGCAGCATGGCCCTCGAGCGAGCTGGTCGGCGAGCACGCTCACCGCCGCCGCTGCCGGTGGACAGCTCTACTTGACCGGAGACCGCGAAAAGCCGCCGTTGCTCACCGCCGGACACCAAGCGTATTGCCAGGCCGGGCTTCACGCGTTCGGAGCGATGCTGGTCAGTATATATGCCGCGAAAACGACGGGCGTCGGAGACAGCCCGGACATTTCGGTACAGGAAGTGCAAGCCGCGACCTTGGAGGGCGCGGGGCCCGCGTCTTTGTGGTACGGCGGCGATCAGGTGCGAAGCGGCAACAATCCCAGGGCGCTGTGGGGCATCTACGAATGCGCCGACGGTTGGATCGGCGTCGCCTCGATGCCTCGGCAGACCGGATCCGTCCTCGATGTCATCGGACTCGGCGACATGAAGGAGGACCCGCTGTTTACGCAAGGAGGTTGGAACCCAGAGGCCAACGAGCTGCTGAGCGACATGATTCCCGACTTCACGATGGCCCACACAGCCGCCGAGATATTCGAAATGGCCGATGAGCACCGCGCCCCCTTCGCTTTGATTCCGACGCCCGCAGAGCTCTTGGCGTGGCCCCATCATAAGGAGACGGACTTTTGGCGGGAGGTGAACCATCCGGTTTTGGGTCCTCACCCCGTTCCGTCCGGCCCAATCGCCTTCGACGGTGATCGCGGTCGCATGGCGCCGGCGCCGACAATCGGGCAACACACGCGGGAAGTGCTCGGAGAACTGCCCAATTCCGATCGGGTTGATTCACAACGTTGCGATTCGACCGACGCCGCTTCGCTGCCGTTGGCCGGACTACGCGTCATCGACATGACTCAGGTCTGGTCGGGTCCATACGGCGCCCGATTCCTCGCGGACATGGGCGCAGAGGTCGTCAAAGTCGAAGGGCCCACTTTCCCGGACCCGATCCGCACCGCGGGCGGCAACCGAACCACCCCTGAAATCAACCTCTCAGCGTATTTCAACGAGTACAACCGGGGGAAGAGGAGTCTGACCCTGGACATCAAGCAGCAGCAGGGTTTGACTGCGCTGAAGAAGCTCGTGGCGACTGCCGACGTGTTCATCGAGAACTGGTCATCCGGCGTGGCCGACGGCAATGAGCTCGGATACGATGACCTACGCGAGATCAATCCTAGACTGATATACGTCTCGATGCCAGGGTTCGGACACCACGGCTCGGATGCGTCTCGTGTCGGCTTTGGCCCGACGATCGAGCAGATGGGCGGCCTCGTGGCGTTGCAAGGATATGAGGGAGGGCCTCCCCACAAATCCGGCATCTCCTACGGAGACCCCATCGCCGGAGCCGCCTGCGCCGGAGCGGCAATTGCGGCGCTGTTGGCTCGCGAGCGTACGGGCGTTGGCAGCTATTGCATGATCCCTCAACGAGACGGCGTCACCGGACTGGTCGGTGAGTATTTCATTGCGGAGGCGCTCGGGTCGCCGATGCCGGTTCGCTATGGAATGGCGAACGCCAAATCGGCGCCGCACAACGTCTACCCAACCCTTCCGGATGAAGAGCCGCGGCTGATCTTGGGGTTAGACCGGAAGCCTGTCTCCACCGCCGACGATCGCTGGATCGCGATCGACTGCCGGTCTGATGACGAGTGGGCGCTACTGGTGAGTCTGATCGACGACCCACGCTTCGCTGCCGAGAAATTCAAGACGCTCGAGTTCCGCCAAGAGCATCTCGAATGCATCGACGCGCTGATCGCCGAATGGACGAAAGACCAAGACGCCGATGCTCTCGCCGCTCGACTTCAGGAAGCGGGCGTCAACGCGGCCCCAGTCATGTCACCGCTGCACTTGACGAAAGATGCTCATCTGCTTGAGCGGCGAAACTACATCCCTGTCGAGCACGGTGTCGCTGGAACTCATCTCACCACCCGACCCACGTGGCGACTGAAGCGGCGACCATTCCTGCCGGAACGCTCAGGTCCGGTGTTCGGCGCGGACAGCCACGCGATCCTGACAAGCCTCGGCTACTCGGACGAAGACATCGATTCGATGACTGAACTCGGTGTCACGAGCGCCGAACTCTTGTAGGATTGCGATCGGCGCCGATCACCACAATCGATCGCGCCTGCCGCATTCGTCGGGCAGCAACCAACCCCGTTATCGACCGAGCCGCGCCTTGTGCAGGAGATGGAAATGGCAGTCGTCGAGACCGAAAGTCACGGCCAGATATTCGTAGTGCGAATCAACAGGCCCGAACGGATGAACGCGCTGGGATTCGAGATTCGATCTCTGTTGGCTGACGCATGGTCCGAGTTCCATGAGTCCAACGATCTCGAGGTCGGGGTGTTCACGGGCACTGGACGCGCTTTCTGCGCCGGCGAAGACATGAAAGAGTCGGTCGAGGCCGGGACCGTCGTTCGCTATCCGTTCGTTCACCCAGGCATTTTCGGTTGCAACATCTCTGACTTTCAAAACCGAAGCGACGATTCCGCTCCGAAATAATGTCCGCGTTCAGCAGCAATCCCGTTCCGAGAGGCAACATGGCCGCGAAGCAAAAGACCGGCACGGTCCTCATCACAGGGGCGTCGTCGGGCATCGGCAGGGCAACGTGCCTGTACCTCGCTCAGCGCGGCTACACGGTAATCGGAACCAGCCGCGTCGCGTCCCGCTTGGACGGCTTGCTGGAAGATGCTCGCAAGGGCGGGTTCGAGGTGCACGCAGTCGAACTCGACATCAATTCCGACTCCGAGGTCGAGCGAGTGATGGCCGAGGTGATCTCCGAGCACGGGGTCATCGACGCGCTGGTCAACAACGCTGGCTACAGTCTTTGGGGTCCCGTGGAGAGCCTGTCCATCGACGAGCTGCGCGCCCAGTTCGAGACCAACCTCTTTGCCGCGGTGCGAATGTCGAAGGCTGTGCTTCCGGGCATGCTGGAGCAACGCCGAGGCAAGATCGTCAACGTGAGCTCGGTCCTTGGCAGGCTCGCGACACCGTTCAACGGAGCGTACGCGTCCAGCAAGTTCGCGTTGGAGGGGCTGAGCGAGTCGATGAGGACGGAGCTCTGGCCGTTCGGAGTTCACGTCTCGTTGGTCGAACCGGGACTGTTCGAAACCGATTTCCAGGCGAACCAGGTCAAAGCCGAACGCTCGCAAGACCCCGCGTTGGCCTACAACGCGTACATCGAACGCTACAACTCCAAGCATGGGCAGTATGAAAAATTCTCCTCCGACCCGATCAAGGTGTCGAAGGTCATCCACAAGATCATCCGGTCAAAGCGGTCCGGTTTCCGCTATCCGGTCAGCATCGAGGCCAGGGCCGGCATCCTCGGCGCGAGATTCCTCCCGGAGCGACTGTTCCGGTGGCTCGTGAGCCGCGCCACGATGCGTTGACCCGTCTGCTAAGATTATCCGTGGTCAAGGCAACTGGGCGACCGCTGTTCCGGCGCGGCTCTGAACCGCTCGTCGCGACACACTCTGTCCCTACGGGCAGGAGTCGGATGAGCGTTCACGGCCGCGGCGGAAGAGAGGAAAGTCCGAGCTCCAACGGGCAGGATGCCCGCTAACGGCGGGGCGGGGTGACCCGACGGACAGTGCCACAGAAACA
>CAZPQQ010000023.1:0-14850 GCA_964588665.1 uncultured Dehalococcoidia bacterium
GTCTCTGTTAATTTCAGGCCCAAATGTGTCCCACTTTCGCTGACGGTCTACAGTGCATGGGCAGCTTGCTTATCGATCCCTTAATCAACAAACGTTGGGCTTCACTCGGGAGTGTGTTCAGTGAAGCTGGCGTTTGACCTTCGTTAAATAAAGGGAGATCACTGTAATCGTGAATGCGTTGAGTCGCGAGCATCTCACGAGCCAAATTGGCGACGGTGTCGGCGTGCGCGAGCAGTCCATTGGCGCCGGCGCCCCAATCCGTCTTGACCCCGGTTGCGAACCACGCCATCGGATTGGCTTCAATGCCGATGCTGCGAATGCCGAGTTTCTTGCACTCAACCAATGTCGTGCCCGTACCGCAGAAAGGATCGAGCACCGTGTGTCCCTCATTTAGCTCAAACTTTTCGATGTACTGGCGAACTAAATGCGGAGGGTAGGACAGCACGAAGCGGTACCAGTCGTGCGCTGCACGATCTTGCGGCATTAGCTGGTTGTTTTCAGGGCCGCTCCCACGACGGTTTTGGGTCGTCGGCCCTGCAGTCAATACTTTTCGTGAAGCTGTCATATCGCTGTCATCTGAACCTCGAAACGAGTATACAACACACCCTGAGGTTATTTCGTATCCGCCACGGGCACTATGGGCACACGGTGTCGTGGAAGTGTTCTGACAATAGTGCGACGCGCACCGCACTTTCGACGCCGACCGAGGTGCGTCACGCAGGCGGCCGCCTCAGCCCAGCAGCGTGTGGGCGAATCGCAGGAATCGGTGGATGTCGGCGAAGTTGGTGACCATGCCGAGGGAGATTCGGACTGCGCCGGCGCTCTTGCCGTCTTGTTGCTCCAAGGCGTTGAGGAACTGGTCGTAGGTCATTCGTTCATTGCTGGCGAAGGCTTTGGCCATGTCCTCTTCCGTGAGGCCGTGGGCGACCTCCCCGGCGCCTGGGTTGCAGAAGCACCCGGTGCGGAGGGAGATGCCGTGGGCGCCCGCCAGTTTCTCGATGCCCCGGTGATCGATGAGCTTGCCGCGAGGATCGTAGAAGTTGACGGTGACCGTGCCGCCCCGCGCCTCGGTGTCGGTCGGTCCGTAGATCCGGACCAGCGGTTCGCCGTTTGCGTGTCGGAGCTCCATTAGGCTGTTGACCAGCCAGCCGGTCAGGCATGCGACGCGGGCGTGGATCTTCTCGACTCCGATGCTTTCGAGATGCCGCAGTCCGATCTCGACGGCCGGGATGTTCAGGTAGTTCACGGTGCCGTCCTCGAAGCCCGCCTCCTCATCCGCAAGCTGGAATCGCTCGGCCTGGACCGTTGACACGGTGATTGTACCGCCCGCAAACCAAGGACGGATCAGCTTAGTCAGGGCGGTCTTGCGGACCAGAAGACAACCGACGCCGGTGGGGTGACCGAACATCTTGTAGAAGGATAGTGGCACGAAATCGGGGCGCCATCGACTCAGGTCCAGCCGGTTCGTCGGCGTAAAGGCAGCGGCGTCCAACAGTACGTCCCATCCCTTGGTCTGGGCTTGTCCGATCAATTCGAGGGGGTGTTGCACGCCGGAGAAGTTCGACTGGGCAGGGTAGGCGAGAAGATTGTTGGCGCCCGGATCGAAGTCGTCGAGTTGGACGGCTAGTTTGGCAGCGTCGACCCGCAACTCGGGCGGTACGACGGGGACGTACGAGACCTCAGCGCCCTTGCCGCGGGCGAACTCGCGCACGCCGTTGATCGAGTTGTGGTTGTCGAAAGTCAGCAAGTAGCGGGAGCCGGGTCCAAAAGGATAGGCTTCGCCGACGAGCTTGATTGCGCCGGTGGCGTTCGGCGTGAAGACAACGTCGTACTCGTCCGGCGAGGCGTTGAAATGCCGGAGCACGGCGGCTCGGGTGCTGTCGATGAGACGAGTGGTGGCCTCTGACGTGGGATTGTCGGAGTGCGGGTTGCCGTATACCCCGTCTCGCAGGAGCATCATGTGCTCTCGAATCTGGGAATCCGCGTAGAGTCCGCCGCCGGTGTAGTCCAGATAGACTTGGCCCTGCTCGTCCAGACGGCTAAATTCCGCTGCGCGCAGATCGTCGAGAGATCGAGTCTCGTCGAAGGCCGGATACGCTCCGCGAAAGATCGCCAAGCCTACATCGGCCTGATTCGACGCGCCATCGGGAGGCGAACCCGGCTGTTCCCGCGAAGGAGTCATTGATCCTGTCCTCGATTGATCACCATTGGCGCTCGGTATGAGTGTCGATCGAATTCGCGGCCAAGGCTACGGTTTCTCGATGCGGACATCAAGGACGGCGGCCCGCCCGTTTCGGATCTGTTCGAGCGCCCGTTCCAGCGCGGCGGGGACCTCAGCCGGGTCTTCGACCTTCTCTCCGTAGGCGCGGCAGGACTCGGCCAGCATGGCGAATTCCACGGACGGCGAGAGCTCCATGCCCATCAGGTTCCCTGACCGGATCGCGTAGCCGTCAGGGTATGCGCCCTTGAGCGAGCTCTTGGGGGCGTTGTGAATCTGGTTGTTGAAGATGACGGTGAGGAACGGCGCGTCGTGTACGTCGGCCGCCCACAGCGACGAGGTTGGGCATCCGTAGATGAAGGCGCCGTCGCCGACTGCCGCGACGACGGTCTTGTCGGGCTGCGCGAGGCGGGCCCCGATGGCACCGCCCAGCCCCCAACCCAATGACGAGCCGCCACTCTTGTAGTACGTGCCCGGCTTGTTGCGCGGTATGTAGTCGACGAGGTGGCCAGCGTTGGTCACCGCCTCCTCGACGATGACGGTGTCCTCGTCCACGGCCTGACCGATGCAGTAGCTGAGCCATTGCGGCGTTATGACCGATCGACGGCCGTGTTCCTGCGCTAGGTCATGCGCCTGTTTCTTCTGCGATTCGCGGCGCTGTTTGACCGTCTCGATGCGTTCTTCGATTCTTGCCCGGTCGGCTTCGGTGAGGAGACCGTCCACGGCGTCGGCCAGAGCCGGAATGGCCTTGGCGGAATCGGCGTGAATGAGCTGGTCGGCAGGGAACACCCACAGCGGAATGGTCGGCTTCACCGGATCGATGTCGATGTTGATTATCGTGGCGTCCAGGTTGGGTTTGCCATGAGCGGGGATATACGGGACATCGCTGTCGATTGCGAGAATCACGTCGGCGTCGGCCACGTTGGGTCCGGCTCCCGTGCCCGCCCAGAGCGGATGATCGGTGGGGAAGTTGACGTAATTCGGCTCCGACGCCACACGCGCGCCAGTCAGTTCCGCGAGTCGGGTCAACGCCTCGACGCTCGATGGGTTTCGTCCGGATTGACCGGCGATAATCAACGGGTTCTCGGCGTTGACGAGAGCTTCCGCGGCCTGGGCGAGGTCGCTAGCATCCGCCTGGGGCGTCGAAAGCGGCCCGTGTCTCTGCACGGGGAGCACTTTGGTCTGTTCCACACTCTCCATCAGAACCTCACGCGGCAACGTCAGGTAGACGGGTCCGGGCGGCTCCGAGGCAGCGATCTGGAACGCCCGCTGCATTACGTGCTGTAAGTTCTCGGTGCGGCGCAGCTCATAGTCCCACTTAGTAAAGCCGCGCATTGCGCCGGCCTGGTCGAGTTGCTCCTGGATCCAGTGGATGCTGATGTCGCGTGTTCCTTCGAGCTCGCCGTCGAAGGTCATCGGCGCGCGCCCGGCGCAAAGGATCATGCCGGCGCGTCCACGCTGAGCGTTGTGCAGCCCGCCGCCCATGTTCATCGTGCCCGAGTCCACGTGGACCAGCACGACCTGGGGCCTGCGCGTAACCATGAAGTAGCCGTGCGCCGCGGCGACGGCCGTGGCCTCGTCAGGACACAGAAGCGCCCTCGGTATCGTCCTGCCTTTGGCGTCGAACTTGGCCAACGCTTCCTGGATCGGGAAGATGTCGGTGCCCGAGTTGATGAACATGAACTCGACGCCGTTGGCGATTAGGGATTCGACGAACGCCTCGGCCCCGTAGTCCGCGGGTACGACTGTCTCTGCGCGCGACGATGCTGTCTGATCGGCCATCTGTCCCTCCAGGGTTCACTTCGAGGATCGTTCGCTGGGGTGTAGTGAGTTGGGGCGATTATACGAGCGACTGGAGGCGTGGTCAACGTGACAGACGGGGATCAGCATTACCTGTCTTGGGGTCAGCGACTTGCGTGAAATTGGCCATAGGCATGTTAGCCATCGGACGGCGCAGCCCCACCCAGGTGGTTCTGTCCCGCCCGCCCGAAGGGATTTTGGGGATACCCCAAACCCCAGCGGGGGCTAGCGCCCCCTGCACCCCCGCTTGCTCGACGTACGAATTGTGACAGGGGAGTCTGGACACGCGCGCCCCGCCGCCGAAATCCATCGAGGTGGATAGGCGGCTGCGACACTCAGTCCACTCCGAAACGGTGATCACACCGGCACACGTCGATTCAGTTCACGAGCCCCAAGTGTCCCGAGTCAGAAGTTCGTTCATCAACTTGAGGGTGGCCGGCAGCACTTCGACGGCTCCCGATATGAGGGGATTCAGGGCGAACGGAGTGTTAAGTATTCCCCGTTCGTGGTGAGCAACGTCATGTCCGCGCGGCGGACAGTGCATCTGGGGCCTCGCAGGGAGACAAGTGGCGCGTTTAGCCAGATCCTTCGGCTTCGCTCAGGATGACATTCGGGGAGCCGTTAATTGGAAGCCTGTCGAACCACAGTGCCGCCCGAGTGCACGCCTCATGAAGTGCGACGAACTTGCGATTCAGAACACTCGAAAGGCGAGTTGCTCCGCAGACAACTTATTCGGTTGACGGCCAGAGAGCCGGTGTGAACCGGAGAATGCAGAGTACGAGGAAGACGACGGGAACGACGAACCGCTGTGTCACGAGCTCACCTGAGTGAAGACGCTACAGGGTGACCGAGCCTCGCATGCCCATCAAGCCTTTGATGTATTCCATTTCGCCGAGGTGGCGGTTGTCGTGCCCGGCGATGTGGCTCACGATTATCTGGCCGATGGTCATGTCCGTGGTTCGGGGTATGTTGCGGACCGTCTGCGCCATTCCCGACGACCCCAGACCCGCCACGAAGTCGTCAACTTCGTCCCAGACGCGACGGCAGTAATCGACGATGTCAGCTTTGGCGGGGAGAACGAGGTCGGCGGCTTGGTCGTCCGACAGCAGCATGCCAGTGCTTTCGGGGTCCATGTTCCATCGGTCGTACCAACGCTCTTCCTGCCAGATCTCCTGGCGCCCTTGGATGTGGACCCGGAGGTAGTTGTCGTCGCATCGGGCGATGTGCCAGATGACGAATCCCAGTGAATGAGCGCCGGGCTGTGGCGACCAGGCGAGCTGGTCGTCGTTCAGGTCGGACACGATCTCGACAAGCCGATCATGGGCTTGGCGCAGGCCCCATTCGAGGACGGCCGCCACCGGGTCCGGTTGTCTATCGCGAGGCCCCAAGTAATCCCAGGCCAATTGCTCTAGAGACCTACGATTGGAGCGCGCATCTGCTCCAGAATCGCGTCGAAATCGCCGCTTCGCGTGGCGGCGCTCAGAGTTCGGGCCAAAGCGTGAGTGTCGAGGCGCTGACCGACGGGACGCGATTCCTGGACAACGGGCAAGGCGTCTGCCGACTCCGTGTCGTGGGTCAGCATCCACTGAGGAAGAATCTCCTCGACCCAATCCAGTTTTCGAATGCGGATGACCATGTCGTCGCTGCTGCGCACCGGCCCGATGATCTCTTTGGGGATGCCCCAGGCCTGAAGTGTCTTTCGTCGGCCGTCATCGGGTATTCGGTCCACTGGCGCCGAGCCCGTGATGGTGGCCTCGAGGTGTAACGCAAGATTCAAATCACCGCCCGCCCTTGACTCTTCAAGCACGGCGACAGCCTCGAGCGTCAGAGGAAAGCGGAGCGCTGTCGGCCGGAGTGTCTCCGTGAAGAACTCCGGAAGCGCCGACGCAATGAACTGACGGCCCATCGGGCGCTCCACCCATAGCTCCGCGTAAAGATATGATAGGCCCCATGACACCGCGTTCGACTCGTCGATCTCGGTGAGGTAGTCTTCGAACGGGATTACGATTCCCAGGCTTTGTGGCATGAGGGCCGAGACTCGGTCCTCGTGTACGAACATCTGGGTTTGGGCGCCTAACTCAATGTCGAATTTCGCTAGCGGCACGAACACATCTCCCACGCAACGGACGCCGGAAAGTTCGCCCGGCGTCCGTCTGCTTGACTATAAATCTGCCACCAATTGTAGCAGCCATGCCGAACTCCGGCATAGGCGCTGTCTTACATTCTGAAATCGGCGGGCAGAATGTATTCCCAGTCCTCGCCAGCCCGGTACTTCGCGACGATTTCCAGGACCTTGACCGCGTACTGGAACGCGTAGGGGATGCCCGGCCCGTTGGGAACGAACCCTCCGGCCAGCAAGCCCACCGCGACTGCCTCGAAAATCTCGCCGTCCGTGGCCCCTGCCTCGACGGCGGGGATCACGTGGATGAGGCACGCGGGCGATCGGTGAGAGACGCCGATCGAGGTGAACATCAACTCTTTGATCTTGCGAGACAGAGCGCCGTCAGCCCAAACGGACTCATAGAAGTCCGCGAATCTTTCGCCGACTACAGGCGCCACGGTGTTGATCACCTGGAACATCCGCGGCGTGAACAGCATCTTGTCTTTCATGTACGCGTTTGCTTGTTCGGCTCGGTTCGAATCCACCATTGGTTCCCCCCATGTTCACTTAAGGCACTTAGCTCGTCATCGGCTGTTTGGTTGTCCGGCGGCCATGGCCGCCAGCCAGCAATTCAACGTTCGCGAGACCGCGTACCCGCCCTATCGCCACCAACCAATGATGGCTCCCTAATATTGATGTTTCCACGGTCGGGCCACCCCGCTCTTCACGAAAAAAAGTACGCTTCCCTCAATCATCCACGGACTTATGAGGAAGGCGCCATTTAAATCGCGCTGCTTGCCTCTTTACGGCAAACAGATACAGAGACAGTAATCGTGTCGTGCAATCATCAATTTGACGCTATCAGCAGTTACAAATCCTGTCAAGTATTTCACAGCTCCGGTGGGCGTTTCGCCAGTGCGAAAAACAACAACCACGCGCCGATCAACGCGGCGAAAACAAACAGTATCTCACGATAGGGAACCGAAGGGTGAACAACCAAGTACAACACGGCCCAAACGTGCGCGAGATATGCGCCCCAACGCAACACTTTGGGCAGGCCTCCTCCGGCCACTCTGATCTCTCCCCCTATCGCCTCATCATCCTCGTAGTCGGGCGGGTCAGCCACGGGTTCGAGTCGATTGTCATCCATGTCGTTGGTGCTCCATGTTGGGCGGCAGATCGTCCTCCAACGGAAGGCGCCGCAGCTCGTGTTGGTCGTAGAATTGCCCCGAGCGCCACGCCCACAGCAAGAAACCCACCCAGAAGGAGAACATCAGGGCCACGGCTGCTATCACCAAGAACGTCGCTGGATACATGCCTTGTCTCCGCCGAGGCCTACTTGAGCGCCATCAGGTACTCGCTCAGAGCGTCCATGTCGCTGTCGTTGAGATGCTCGAACGACGGCATAATGCTGCCCGGAACGATGTTGTCAGGGTCTTCCAGATGGATGATGTGCCACTCTTTAGTCGCGTATGGACGGCCGGCAACGTGCGAGAGGTCCGGCCCCTGCCGGTTGGTGCCCCACATAACGGGCTTCTGGTAGACGTAGTCGCCCGGCACTGACTCTGGGCCGATGTCGCCTTTCAGCCGCACCGTGCCGACGCCGACTTCGATGGAACGCACCTGCTGCGTGTGACAGTACCAGCATCCCTCTCGGATGTAGACGTCTCTGCCCTCCATCTCGATGTCATCGTAGTCGATCGCAAATTCGGTTGGTTGTGGGTCTTTCAGGAATCCGGGAAGCCACACGGTGACTGCCAGACCAATGGCCAAGAACGCGAACGAACCTACGATCAGATATAGAATGGTCGGCTGTTTCATGCCGCCCGCTCCGATACCGGGGCAGGCGCCGGCTTGGCCCTGAGGCTTAGCAGCGTATTGTAGAGGAACACCGCGATGCCAGCGCCCATGGCCGCGCCTGCGAGGAGGCGTATGAACATGTACGGTTTCATCCCCATGACCGTTTCGATGAAGGGTATGCCGCCCGTGTTCCAGTTCTCGCCTTGGATCAATCCGGCTGCCCATAACGTGACCATGAAAGCGATCAGTCCCGGCGTGATGAGCCAGAAGTGCCACTCCATCAACTTTCGGTCGAACAAAGGCCGGCCGAGGACGCGCGGCAGAATGTGGTAGACGAGGGCGAATGCGAAGAAGCTGTAGGACGCGACAAACGCCAGGTGGCTGTGGCCGATGACCCAGTTGGTGAAGTGGATCTGGGCGCTGAAGTTGCGGAACGACTGCGACACGCCTTGGAAACAGGTGGCCGTGTAGAACAGACACCCCATCGCCAGAAAACGCAACGGAACATCGGTCGCTAACTTATGCCACTTTCCTTGCATGGTCTTGAAGAAGTTGAACGCAAATGCCGTGTTCGGCACCGCTGCAAGGATGCTGAATGAAACCGAGAGCAACTCCAGCCATTCAGGCCCGGGACCGTAGAGCAAGTGGTGCTGGCCGGTCCACACGCTGGCGAATCCCCACACGGCGAGCCGGTAGTTCCAGATCGGGTTGCCGGTCAACTTCGGCAGCAGATAGAAGACCAAACCCATTGCGCCCGTCGTGAACCAGACGTTGAACAGATTGTGGACGTAGAAGTAGTTGAGGATTGCGTCGTTCATCCCGGTCAGCGCGCCGGACGTGTCCCAAACGACGTTCCCGATTGCATAGATGAACGGGAAGATGAGAGTGGCGGCCATGAAGCTCCATACACTGATGTACAGACGCTTTTCGGTCCGCCGAAAGACCGTGCCCCAGACGTTGATTGCGAGGATAGCAAAGCAAACGATCAGCGCAATGTCCAGCGGCCAAACCAGCTCGGCGTATTCACGTCCCTGGTTGAATCCGAGCAGGAGGCTCACGACCGCCCCGGCGACGACTAAGTTCCAGAGGACGACGTTTGCCCTGGCCAGCTTCTCGGCGTAGACCGGGGCGCGTGTGAGACGGGCGACGATGAACAGCATCGAGCCCGCGTAGACCATCGAGAGCCACCCGATGAGCGCCAGGTTCACGTGCACGGGCCGGAGGCGTCCGAACTGGATGTACGGCCGTGCCCACATCGGGATCCAGTCCTGAACGTACGGGGCGAACAGGAACACGGCCATGATCAGTCCGGCGATGCCAGGGACGGCCAGCCAGAACACGGCGGAGTACAGGAACCAGGCAGCCGCCCGCTCCTCCTGAGGTTGAGCCGGACGGACGAGATCCGGCGATTGCGTCTGTTGCTCGGCAGACCGCATCAGGCGCCTCTCATCGTGAAAAGCCTGGTCGGCCCGCCGATTCGGTCGCGGGTTTGGTGTGCATGCTTACGGGATGACGTCCATCGCTGGATTGATGACGACGTTGTGTACCAGCGAGTTGCCGACCGGCGACGTTTCCACCGTCTTTTCCCAGATGTGCTGAAGCGTTTCGGCGTCGGCTTCGGCCTGGACGTAGAGCTTGGCATTCACGTTGCTGAACCCGGAATGCCCCTTGCCACCAAGACCGAGGAAGGTGAAGACGTTGTCCTGGCCCGCGTCGAGCGCGATCTCCATGTTTCGGATCGTGACGCCTTGCAGTGACGCGTTGAGAACGAACCCGGTGGCCAAACAGGCGCCGTAAGCGCCCAGGACGTATTCCATCGAGTTGGGCGCTTCGTCCTCGCCGGTCAGATGCGCGGGCTCGTCGATGACAAACGTGTGGTTTCGCGTGAGGGCGCTGAATTTGAAGCCGCCCATCCACTGGACTCGCGCTTTCTTGGGCGCGTGCTGAGCGCCTTCCTGTTCCGCGACGGTTTTGACTGCTTCGCGGAACTCGCCTATGTTTAGCCCGTTGACTACGCTCCCCTCATCTGCGCCCATGCCGCTCACCTCGCTCCAACCTCGTACTTACTCCGCAGCTCTTTGGCGGCGTCCGCTATGACTTTGAGTTTCTGCGAGGCGATCTCGGCTGTGTTCATCGGTCGCTCTGCGAACGTGCCGAAGCCACAGTCAGGGTTGAGGTAAATCTGTTCAGGCTCGAAGTAGTTCAGCGCCTCTTCGACTTTCGCGATGACCTCGTCGACCGTCTCGACTTCGTCAGTGCGCGGGTTGACCACGCCCAAACCCATCTCGCGAATGCGAGGGTAGCGCCCGAAGGCCGCCAGGTCTCCGGCGCGCGGGGTGGCATATTCCAACACCAGTTGGTTGACGCGCATGGTGAGCAGGTACATCACCAGGGGTTCGTAGCTACCCGAGAGCAACGCCTCGTCTTGGCGGCTCCAGTTGCCGCGGCACACGTGGATTCCGGTGTGGATGCCTTCGATGTCGGCCAAGACTGCGTTGTTGAGCCTTACCGCCCATGTGAGCTCGACCATGGGGTCGCCGGAAGAGGCGGCCATGGATGCGCACATGAACGTCCGCTCTTTGACCTCGGGTCGGAACATGACGTCTGTCAGCACCGGCTCGTCGAGCTGAACGAAAGCTGCCCCCGCGTCACGCAGGGCGATGACCTCTTCGCGCAGGATGGGAACGATGTCCTTCGCCAGGTCTTGCATCGTCGGGTAGGCTTCGTCCGATACGCCTTTGACCCACATTGACCGGGTGAGCAGGTACGGGCCGGGAAGGGCGATCTTGATCGGCTTGTCGGTGTGTTTCTTGAGGAATTCGAGCTCGTCCATCGCCAGGTACTTGTTGCGGCGAATCTTGTCTACGACGGTTGTGTTGTGGATCGCGAAGGCCGGCGCGTCCTGGCTGCGAAGGATTTCGTCGAAGCTAGCCTTGTCCTCGACGTGCTCCATCACTTCTGCCAGGCTCATGAGTTGCACGCCGTCGAGCTTCTCCACGATAAACGAGTAGAAGTTGTCGCGGCGCTGTTCGCCGTCGCTGACGATGTCCACGCCTGCCTCATCTTGGTAGCGGAGACATTCCAGAACTGCCTTGTCGGCTTCCGTGTTGAACTCCTCGAAGGTGAGATCGCCGGACTGGCGCGCCCTCAACGCTTTCAGAAGCTCCGGCGGCCTTGGCCAGCTTCCAACCACTGTTACCGGAAACGCTGGCGCTCCATCGATGCTCATAAGTTGCTCCTCTCGCCTGGTTCGATGCCGGCGCGCTGTCCCGATCGCTGAGCGCGGTCCGGCGTACGACGGTCAAATTGACTACAGGTGCGAATTCTACATTCAGCCTCAGGCGGAGTCAATCTAAATCTGCTTCGAGGCGTTCGGGAGACGCCCGGAGAACCTCCACCGACAGCAAGTATCCATCCTGCAGTGGCTCCTTGTGCGTTCGAATGGGAGCGCTTTCAGCGCGGTTCGTCCTGTCGCCAGCCGTCGCCGGTCGGCTCTGAGCGTTACGAATCTCCGGGAACGACCGCAAAGGGCGCCGAGGGCAAGTGAGCAAACCGTCGAGTGTAGCGGAGTGGGCATCACGCTTTTATCACACCGCATGCCCGTTTAATCATGCGTTCCTCACAGGCCATGTGAAATGATTCACACCGTGAAAGGGAGCGCCAACGGCGGCCCGACCGTGGTTGCCCGGCGCCCTTTCGACAGATTGGCGGAGTCGAGGAAGAATCAGCGTAATGGGTAGGGAGGCAGCAATGTTGTTTTTGAAAAGTTGCCCGCGATGCCAAGGCGACATGCATGTGAACGACGATCTGTACGGTCGCTACAAAGAGTGCTTGCAGTGCGGCTACATGCGAGACATCGAGGATCCCGAAAAAGTGCTGAAGCTGCACAAGATACTGACGGGCAAGAGCAAAGTCGCGTAACGCTTGGATGGTGCACGCGCGCTATCCATCGGCGGCGGGCTAGGTGGTGTTAGGAACTTGTGAGTCGCCGCAAGACCGGTCCCGATCCGGTCGGGACCGGTCAGGAACGAACACATCAGAGCATCAGGGGGAGCCTGATTGTTCTGTCGGTTGACGGCATCGAGACATAGCTTTTAGGCATTGTCCGGTTTCCGGCCCGTGATGACGGCGAGCTGAGTCGGCAGCGGCGTCTGCTCGATACTGTCGAATCCCGCGTCGGTCAGCCATGACGCATATTCGTCGCCGTCGCGATCTCCCGCATCAGGATCGAACCCGACCAGCACGTACATGTCCATCATCACGTCGAGGAACGTGCGCTCGGCGCTTGGGTCGATGCGAATAAAATCTTGGACGATGATCATTCCGCCGGGGACGAGAGCGTCGTAGGCCCGTCGGAACGCCTTTCGGCAATCCTCTTCCGACACGATCAGAACCACGCCGGAGATGAGCGCCACGTCGGCGTCAGCGCCGAGGTCCAGATCGAAGAAGTCGCCTCGGACCAGCGTAATCCGATCCTGGAGGCCTGCCGCGTCCACGAGAGGTCGGGCTACTTCGAGTGGTTCCTTCTGGTCGACGACACGTGACTTCAACTGAGGATTCGCCTCGCAGAGTGCGATGCTGTAGCTCGCCGCTCCGCCGCCGAGGTCCAGCATCTTCTTCCGACCGCTAAGGTCCACCGCGTCGACGAGGTGTCGGCCTTGTCCGGCCGCGGCTCGGTTGTGCTGGCCCTTCATGTAGTCGGTCCAGTAAGTCGTGGCGTCCGTGAATCCGTTCTCGAACGGGAGCTCAGTCGCGCCCTCCACGATCAGGCGGTCCAGGTTCCCCCACGTGTGCCAGTAGTTGGTGATGTGGAGGACGAGGTCTCCCACGTACTCGTCTTTGCCAGGCAGCAAGAACGCCGAACTCAGCGGCGAGTTGCGATAAGCGCCGCCGTCTTCGGTCGCCAGTCCCAATTCGACGCAAGCCTCAAGGAACGCCTGAACGAATCGAGTGTTCGCGTCGAGGCGGAGTGACAGACTCTCAGGCGTGTGCGGCTGCTCTTCCAGCAGAGGGAACACGCCCAGTTTGATGCCGGCTCGGAGGATGGCGGAGTTCCAGAAATTGCGGCTCAGTTCGTTTACACGTTCCGGGGTCAAGCCGCCGGAGCGTGACGTTATGAAGGTCAATTACGATCCTTTCTGAGATGATTTGCAGGCGTGTTTTCGTTTGGCGGGAATTGTGCGTTGGCTGATCGCCTCGGCCCGTACGAACGCGGCAGCGAACGTCGTCGCCCGCCGGGACTCGTCGCGGGACGACTTCGGAGCGTTAGTCTGGGCGGCGCATGGTTAGCGTGCCTTCGGTCGGCAAGCCCCGTGCGAGATCGTCCAAGGTCGGACTGAGCTGCTCGGCGTACTCGGCGAGCTCACGAACCTGGTCCTCGGGCGAGTCTGTGGTCAACGTTGCTTCGAAGCGCACCGCGCTGAAGCCGACAGGTTGGTCGCCGTCAAGTCCGACCGAGCGCCTGAGATCGATCTCGGTGTCAACGGAAACCTCAATTCCGCTCAGATGGACCCCAAAGCCAGGCGCATGCATAGCGTAGTTCATCGCCAGACATGTGGCGAGCGCCCCTCGGATCAGATCGCCGGGCGTGGGTCCGTCGCCGTCGCCGCCAAGCGGGGCTGGGGCGTCGGCCGCCAATTGATGCAGGCCCATCTTCACGATAGTTTGAGCTCGCTCGCCGGTGAGTTCGGCGGTTGCGCGGGCGGTAACCAAACCGGCGGCAGGCCGTCTCTCGAAGACTCGATGCGCGCGTTCCGTTCCCTCTCCCAGGCTGGATCCTAGATCCATGTGACCACCCCCCGTCCCGCTCTGCTGTTCACCCCGATCGCGAACATGGTTTGTTTGTGACTCATGGCTTCACTCCCACGGCGAGCACGAATTCGCCGGGAATGTCGTAGGCTTTGCCGATTCGATATTGCTCCACGCTGGCCAACAGCTCGGAGTGCACTTCGTCGCGGGTCTTCTCGTCGAATCGACTGTAGGCCAACGAAGCGGGACCGCCTGCGAACATGGCCATGCAGACGGATTCAGCGTCCGGAAAGCGCAGGACATCGAAGATTCGCTCTTCCCGGATATCCGCAAACCCCGCCATCTCCATCGCGATGACAAGCGCCTCGTCGGCGCCCATGGCGAAGAACATGGGGCACACCTCAGTCGTCACCCGTCGGTCGACAATCGGAAAGACCTCGCTCCAACCGCACCGGTCGCGCCGGCCCCAAACCGCGATGGCGCAACGACCGCCCTGACGAAGTACGCGCGCCATCTCTTGAACGGCGACCAGCGTTTGCGGGGCGTACATCAGTCCGAGCACGCACGTTACCGTGTCTTGCGAATCGTCAGGCAAGTCCAGTTGCTCCATCCCCATTCGGGCGAACGTGGCGTGGTCAAGTCCCAGTCCGGTCAACCGATCGGATGCTCGCTGGGTCATCTTCTCCGAGAGATCGACGCCCAGCACTTCGCCGGTCGGACCGACCCGTTCCGCCAATATCTGGGTTGCCGCTCCGCCGCCGCATGCGACGTCGAGAACGCGCCCGCCGATTCGCGGCTCCGCCATCGACACGGTCTGCCGGGCGCAACGGTCGAGAACGGGCTCCCAGTAAGCGGCGTAGTAACCGACGCCCCGGTCCCATCCGTACCGCTGCACTCGCCGTTGGACGTCAGGCTGCATCGCGGCCCTCCACTGTGGACTTGGTCGATCTCGCTTGCTGCAACATCACTCGGAAATCGATGGCTGCCAGTGTATCTTTGGGTTTATGCGCCGTCAACAGCCGCGAACCCTCGGATTGAGCGTGTCGGACCCCAGGAAAGGTGGGGCGTGGAGGCTCATTCAGGGCGGCAGATGGTGAGTTGGCCCTCGACGGGCAGGCCGCGGGTCAGGTCATCGAGCGATGGGCTGTGAGCTTCCGCGAAGGCGACGAGCTCGCGGACGCGC
>CAZPQQ010000023.1:14950-40698 GCA_964588665.1 uncultured Dehalococcoidia bacterium
GCCCAAGTCGATGTCGGTCTCGACGTTGACGGTGATTTCGGTGAGCTCGACGTCGAACGTGGGGGCGTGCTTCGCGTAGTTGATGGCCAGGTACGCGCCGAGTCCCGCACGGATCAGGTCGCCGGGCGTCGGGCCGGTGTCGTCGCCTCCCGTGGCGGGCGGGCCGTCGACAAGTATGTTGTGACCCCGCATCCGCACGGCGGTCGCGCCGCCGTCTCCGTTCAACTGCGCTGTTGCCTGAGCGACAACGAGTCGAGCAGCGGGCCGCTGTTTGAAGATGTCACGCGCCCGTTTCGCCGCCGCGGCCAAGCGAGTCCCCACGATCATATGCCCAACTCCTTCGCACTCCGACCTTGCCGCGGCGTCAGCCTTGGCGAGACGCGCTGACTCGCCGGGCGCCTTTTCGCGGCGCCAGCAGTCGTACGACGCCCTAGTTCCCGCATCGACGAAAGTGTAGTGTCGGCGGTGCAGGTCGTCAATGATACGTGACGGCGGGGCCAACCTGAGCCGCATGCGTTAAAATAGGCGCGACTTGATGAAAATCCCAGACCGCTGCCTCTCCAGGAGGATGCTTTGCCAGAATTGAACCCCGAAGTCCTGCTCGACAACCTGATGTTTCCCGAAGGTCCTCGATGGCGCGAAGACCGGCTGTGGTTCTCGGACATGCACGCCCACGAGGTCGTCGCCGTCGATATGGCAGGCGCCCGCGAGACCATCGTGAACGTGCCGAACCAACCCTCGGGCCTGGGTTGGCTTCCCGACGGGCGGCTGTTGGTCGTGTCGATGACCGACCGGAAGCTGATGCGCCTGGACCCAGACGGACTGAACGAAGCAGCGGACCTCAGCGACTTGGCGCCGTTTCACTGCAACGACATGGTCGTGGACTCGCTGGGCCGGGCGTACGTCGGCAACTTTGGGTCCGACATCTTCACAGGCGCAGAGGCCAAACCGACGAACCTTGTGATGGTCACTCCGCAGGGCGAAGTTCGGTCGGTCGCGGGCGATCTGGAGTTTCCGAACGGGACGGCAATCACCCCGGATGGCGGAACCATGATCGTGGCCGAGACGAGGGGCCGCCGGCTGACGGCGTTCGACATCGAGAGCGACGGATCGCTGTCGGGACGACGGGTCTGGGCGGAGCTCGACGTTCCGCCGGACGGGATCTGCCTGGATGCCGAGGGATGCATCTGGGTGGCGGCTCCCGGCAATCCGGGCGCCTTCGTCAGGGTAGCCGAGGGCGGCGAGGTCCGACAGCGGATCGACTTGGCCGAGCGCGGCGGATTCGCGTGCATGCTTGGCGGGCCGGACAGGCGGACGTTGTTCATGGTGGAGGCTTTCGCATCCAACCCCGACCGCATCAGAGGCCCCGGAAACGGTCGGATCAGGACTGTGCGCGTGGAGGTCCCCGGCGCGGGCTGGCCGTAGACAGGCAGGGTGACGTGGCGGTTCTTCTAGCCGAACAAGACGAGTTCGCTGCCAAGTGGCTCCTGGAGTCGGGCGAGCCTGCGGTTCGCCATGCGACGCTCGTGGACTTGCTCGACGAGTCTGCAGAGTCCGATCAAGTAAGGTTCGTGGAGCGACAGATTGCTGACGGCCCGAAGGTTCGTGCGCTGCTGGCCGGGCAGCAACCCGACGGCGGGTTCGGTGTCTCGGCATACAGCAAGTGGACCGGCGCGCATTGGCGACTGGTCTCGCTCGTTGAGCTCAACGTCCCTGTTGACGATCCGCGCGCACGAGCGGCTGCAGAAACGGTGCTGGACTGGCTGAACAGCGACAAGCATCAAAGCGACACATTCATCATCAACGGCCTGGCGCGCCGGCACGCATCGCAAGAGGGAAACGCGCTGACCGTGTGCTATCACCTGGGCATGGGTTCCGATCCACGCGTGGCCCGGCTCGCCGAACCGTTGCTGGAATACCAGTGGGCCGACGGCGGCTGGAACTGCAGCCGCCACAAGGACGCCAGGCACTCGTCGTTCTACGAGAGCATCACTCCGCTCAAGGGCCTGATTGCGTATCGCACCGCGACGGGTGACGAGTCCGTTTCAGATGCTATCGAGCGCGGAGCCGAGTTCTTCCTCGGGCATGGACTCTTGCGGTCGGAACGGACAGGAGAGGTCATCAACCCGCGATGGCTCGACCTGCACTATCCGCTGTACTGGCACCACGACGTGCTTCACGCACTGAACGTACTGGCGCCGCTCGGCGTACTGGACGATCCGCGGTTGTCCGAAGCGCTGGACCTGGTCGAACGCAAACGTCTGCCCGACGGGCGGTGGCGACCCAAAGGCTATTACTGGCGCATGCCCGGCTCTCGCGGCTCGCTGCCCGAGGAGGTCGTCGACTGGGGCCGGGGCGCTCCGAACGAGATGATCACACTGAACGCCCTGCACGCGCTCAAGGCAGCGGGCCGGGCGATGACCGGACGCGCCCCCGGTTGAGCACGATGTAGGCGGAGACCGAATTCGAACATTGAGTTGATGAGGGCCTTCGACAGGCTCAGGCCGAACGGTGTTATTACGCTACTCAATCGGCGGGTGATAATGCCCTTCGCCGGGGGCGCGGTTCCAGACCTCGATGAGCATGCCCAGGCAGGATCGGGGGTGCAGCCAGCCGACGATCAGCGAGCGCCCGCCCGGCGGCGGGATCTGGCCGATCTGTTGGAGGCCCGCGGCCTCGGCCTGGTCCATGAATCGGTGCACGTCCGGGGTGTGCGGGCAGGTGTGGTGGTAGACCGCTCCCAGTGGCGCCCGTTGAGCGACCAACTTAGCGGTGCCGCTGTCTTCAGTCAGCGGGACGCTTATCTCGATGACCGTGCCTCCCAGCGGGAACTCGATCAGGTGGACCGGGTCGCCGGCGGGTCGATTGGCGCCGTCGCCGGTTCGCTGCTGCCCGCGTTCGGTCGACGGGTCTTCAGTCAGGCCGAAGACATCGCCCCAGAGGCGCCTGATCTCCTCGGCGCTCCGAGCCGCGATGCCGATGTGCGCCATGCCGGTCACGTTTCCGTTGCCCTTCAGATAGGGGTGAGGGTAGTAGTGGTCTTCTGACGTTATCTGAAATTTCAACCCGAGGGAAGTTGCGGGGTCGAGAAACACCGGGCCCTGGCCGTCCCAATCGCCCTCGATTCGGACCCCATTGTGTTGAAGTCGAGCGATGTCGCCGGCAATGTCGTCAGAGGCGATGGAGATGAAGTAGATGCCGCCCCGTCCGTTGGTCGACGACAGGAACGCAGCCGCACCGGATTCACCGTCGGCGGGTTTGCTGACCTCGTAGTACATCTCGCCGATGGGGAACTCGATGGTGGTGACGCCGTCGTAGTCGCCCGGCCGGCCGTCGGGCCACGGCGTGCGGTGCTCGTCGACCGACAGGCCGAAACCGTCGCAGAGCACGTGTCGGGCTTCTTCGAGGTCGCCGATTACCATTCCGACATGATGGACTCTTGTGAACGCCATGGTGGCAGCCTCCTGCGTGTATTGGGGTGATTATAGACCATCGGGTTGGCTATGGGTCGTGTCGATCGGCCATGGCGAGGTTGACGTGGAGGTTCACGCTCCATAGACTTTTGGCGGAGCATTCCCGGGTCGGTCGCATATGCCGAAATTGGAGTGGCCCCCGATATCGTGCAGACTGGAGTTTCAGAGTATGACGAAACAGCGGTGGGATATGCGGCGGATCGCAGCGTGGGTTGTGTTGATGTCGCTCGTTCTCCTTTTCGCAGCCTGCTCGGGGTCAGACGAAGCTGAACCAATTGCTGCGCTCGCCCCGATCATTGCGCCGCCCACGACGCCAAGCTTCGTCATGCTCGCCGATCCGTTGGACGAGCCGGAGGGGTACTGCCTCGACATACCGGGGGCGGGTTCGGGCGTTCAGATCGATGCCGACCTGCAGGCGCACACGTGCAAGGCCACGGACCTGGCCGACGAGACGTTCACGTGGGATCATGAGACAGGCCAACTGCGGATGGACGAGTACGACCGGTGCGTCGAGGCCGGTGGATCAGACGCCGGGAGCGTGCTGTATCTGGTTCGCTGCTCTCAGGGTCCGCTCCAGCGTTTCGAGCACGGGTCTGATGGCGCCATCCACCTCGCGCAAGGTGACGGGAGCAGGCTATGTCTGGCGATCAATCAAGGCGAAGGCATCCCGACTGGCGGCCCGAGTCACCTTCGCCGCGACGTGTCGTTCGAGCGCTGTGCCGACACGGAGCCTGCGTGGTCGACGTGGACGTTCCCGGGGTTGTCGCTGCCCTGACGAGGCTCAGGGGAGTCTTAAACGGGATGGGCGATGTGCTCTCGCCATCACTAGTGTCCTGAGTCAGAAGTTCGTTGATCATCTGGAGGTTGGCCGGCAGCCCTTCGACAAGCTCAGGGCGAACGGAGTGGTGAGTTTCCCCCGTTCGTGGTGAGCCTGTCGAACCACAGTGCCACTCAGGTACATGACTCGATTTGTGCAACGAACTTAAGATTCAGGACACCAGTGACCGTTCATGGTGAGCAACGTTATGTCCGCGCGGCGGACAATACATATGGCAGCAACGGCGGGAGATTTGACCGAAGCGACCGTATGTTTCACCAATGTATTGGAAGGCTGTTCGTGAAGCCCGTTTGGTCCCGCCCACCCGCCCGCGAAGGTTTTGTAGGGACACCCTAATACCCGGCGGAGCTTCGCCCCTGCACCCCATGTACTCGCAGTTCGGGACGGCGCTGTCGCTGCGGAAACCCCATAGAGATGGAGCCGTTACTTGGAAGCCTGTCGAACCACCTCCGGCGGCTAAGCTGCGAATCAGCGACTACTTTTTCGCCCGAGCCACGTTATGAACTGCCGCTCTCAAACCAGCGTTTGTATTCTCTTCGAAAAGTATTCAGTGAACACCCGCGTAAGCGGACGCCTTGGCCGAGCGTATCCTGGCAGTGTCTTGACCCGCATGAGCGATCGGCTTCGTTCGACTGTTCTGGGAGGCGTAGTTGCTTGGTGGGGGCACGCTGGTGTCGTCAGTTGTGTGTGTGTGGCCCTTCGACAGGCTCAGAGCCCGCCCTGAGCTTACCGAAGGGGCGAACGGATTTGGAGCGGGCCGCGTTTGCCAACGTCCAGTTGTTGGTTGGGTGACCCGCCCTTCGACAGGCTCAGGGCGAATGGGCGCTAGTCGCTCGTTGAGTCGCCTTTGATCGCCACGCAGGCGTCGCCTGCACTGACTGTTCCCGTGACGACGACCACGGTAGCGAGACCGCGTTTTCCGGCGATCTCTTCTACGAGGTCGGGGTGGTACTTGCGGATGAGGTCGCAGGGACGGTTGTGTCCCGTTACTTCCAGCACCACGTCGTCGCCGAGTTCGAGGCGGTCGCCAGCTTCGAATTGGGTCAGGTCGCCCAGACCGCCGACCAGCACGTTTTCGGCCAGGTCACCGGGCTTGATTTCGATGCCGAGTCGGGCATTCAGGTCCAGGACCACTTCCTCCGAGACCACTGTCACCTGGCGGTGATTGGGTTCCGGGTCACCGGTCTTCTTGTGCTTGTTGATTGGACCTGAATGGTGGTCGCCTTCCACGCCCTCGGCTCCAATGGCGATCGACTCCTGCGTGTACTTAGGAATGCCGCCGGTGGCGCTCATGCTGATTGAGATCACCCGACCTTGATCTGCCATTTCCGTCTCCGCTCTCCGTGTTGATCGCGCCGTTCGGTTGCCCCACCGCCGTCGCGCCAGCAGCGTACCAGAACGCCGGGGCCGAATCTAGGCTGAATCCTAGCAATTGGCATGTCGTTCGGACGGTGCGAACCGGCGGCTCTGCGGGGCGTCGTCTCAAGCGGCGCTGGTGCATAGTTCGAGCGCCGATCTGCTAATTCAACGGACCGCGGGTTAACTCCCCGGCTGCCACCATTGGAGAATGCCGTCGCCGTGCTTTTCGACGAGCTGCTCGGTGAGCCGGTACTGTTCGAGTCCGGGTTCGGTGTCCAGCAGTTCGCGGATTGCGCCCTGGCTTCGAGTCTGCGCGGGCCACGATTCCGCGTTGGCGATGCGTAGGGCCAGGCGGCACGCGGCCGCCGTGGCGTCCCGCATGTCGACCAGTTGCGGTTTGTCGGCGGTGTCCCAGAACGTGTGCCCGTAACCCCGTCCCGATGGCGGCGGCCCCTCGGTGTCGCCAAGCGAACCGGTGGGCACGCCTCGCAGGAGGTAGGAGAAGTGGTCGGAGAATCCGCTCAGTCCCTGCCCAACGGGAAAGTCGCCTCCCATCTCATCCCCCGCCTGTCGGAAGAACTTGGTCAACTCAGGCCATCGATTCAGGATGGCGCCCTTCCGGCCCGGCTTACCGGCGGCGTCGAGATTTAGCATGAACCGCGCTTTCGGCAACTCGTCGGCGTGGAGCTCGGTGTCGGTGATGGAGCCGAACAGCCCCACCTCCTCGTTGCTGTAGATCACGAACCGGACGGTGCAGTCGAGCCGGTCGGCGATCTTGGCCAGGATACGAGCCGCCTCCATGACGACAACCGTGCCGGAGATCGGGTCGATGGCGCCCTGGGCGATGTCGTGGCCGTCGATGTGGCTCCCGAGGATGATCGACTCTTCCGGATGTCGCGCGCCGCCGACCGAACAAGTGATGTTGTGGGCTTGCATCGGTCGCGACTGGTCCGTGGTCTTGATGCTGAGCCGCACGCCGCTGCCACGTTCCGCCAACCTCACGAGCAGATCGCCGTGCTCCTTGGCAACGCCGATGCCTGGGATCAACGCGTCGTGAGTCCAACCGATCGAACCCGTTTCCGGACCAACGCCAGGGACGTGCTGCATCCAGATGAAACCGGCTGCCCCCATCAGCGCCGCGCGGTCGTACTTCTCAGTGCGGTGCATCCAGCGGTGGCCGGGCGGCGAGCTGGTGCGGGCCATGACGATGGCGCCGGGGATGTCGTCCTTGACGTGGTCGAAGTCCTCGGGCGTCCCGTCGCCCACGTAGACCAGGTCTCCGCTGACTTCGGCGGGATGGCAGTAAGGCAGCGAAATGCAGGCGATCTCACGGTTGATCGGATGCGCGACGGTCAGCGTGGCTGGCCCTCTGATCCAACCTCGGTAGTCGTACGATTCCAATCGGGCATTGGCGATCCCGTAGCTTTCGAACTTGCCGCGAACGAACTCTGCCGCCCGAAGAGCGTCGTCCGTCCCGTCGAACCGCGAACCGTAGTCGTCGCAGAGAGCGAGCATGTTGTCGCGGGTCTCGGTCGAGTAGTAGACCTCGGCCAAGATCGACTTGTCGAGATCGGCGTAAGGGTTCACTCGGTCCATGGTGTTGATCTCCTTCGCTCATGAGTTCGAATGCGACGCCCGGTCCGGCGAAAAACGCGTATCTTGTCATGCCTGACAGTATGCGTCTCCCAATTTGTCACAGTCCGAAGGTAATGTCACGGACCGCGAACATATAGACATCTTTCCAGCCCTGTCAGAACTCCGGGAACGATACCCGTCCGGGTTGACCGCATGGGCCGCCCCGGACGCTCACCGAGTTCGTAAGCCGGACCCCCAAACTGGCGAAGTCAGGTGCTACCATGGGCGATGTCGGCGCATCCGGTTCATCTGCGATTCACGCGGGCGTCCACCGTGCCCGACAATCGATTGAAACTCATGGAGGCGAGATCATGGCTCAGTCGTGGAGAGACCTGGCGGGAAGCCCGTTCAACCTGTACAAGCGAGAGGCAGTCGCCGCACGAGGCATGGTGGCCTCCAATCACCCTATGGCTTCCGCGGCGGGCGTCGAAATGCTGTCCATGGGAGGCAACGCCATCGACGCTGCGATCGCCACCGCGTTCGCGCTGACCGTGGTTGAGCCGATGATGATAGGCGTATTCGGCGCGGGGTTCGTGAACTTCTACGACGCCAAGTCCGGCGAGGTCGTAATCGTCGACAACTACTGCGTTGCGCCCGAAGCGTCGACGCCCGACATGTACGAGCCGATTTCCGACACGTGGCCGGACTATCTCGAGGCCAAAGACGACAAGAACAAGCTCGGATACCTGGCCGTCGGGGTGCCGGGCGCGCTCAAGAGCTGGTGCCACGTCGAAGAGACGTACGGCCGGCTCGGGCTCGACACCGTCATCCAACCGGCGATTCGACACGCTGAGCGAGGCTTCCCGGCGAGTCAGTACCTCGCTGACATCATCGCCTCCAGCAAGGATGAACTGGCGCGATTCCCGGCCAGCGCGGAGATATTCTTGCCAGGCGGCTCACCGGCGAAGGTCGGCGAAACCATCGTGAGGAGCGACTACGCCCGCACCCTGCGAGTCATCGCCAGCGACGGTCCCGATGTCCTGTACCGAGGCGAGATCGGGCAGATGGTCGTCGACGACATGGCCGCGAACGGCGGCATCATCACCGGCGCCGACCTCGACGGATACGAACTCCGCCACCGCGAGGCGGTCAGAGGCGAGTACCGAGGCTACGAGATCGTGTCGGTTCCGCCGACGAGTTCAGGCGGCACGCACATCGTGCAGCTGCTCAACATCCTGGAAGGGTTCGACGTCGGAGGCATTGGGTTTGGCACAGCGGCAGGCGTGCACCTGATGGCGGAGGCGCTGAAGATCGGGTTCGCCGACCGCAACGAGTACATGGGCGACCCGGCGTTCGTCGAGACTCCGGTCGATGCGCTGACCTCGAAGCAGTACGCGGCCCGACGCAGAGCGGAGATCGACATCAAGACGCCCCGGAGCTTCACGCCAGGCAATCCAGCGTCGATCGTCGGAGAGTCGGCCAATACTACGCACTTCACGGTCGCGGACGACAAGGGCAACGTGGTCTCGATGACGCAGACGATCCACGCCGAGTTCGGCTCCAAGGTGACGGTACCAGGCACGGGCATGTTCCTGAACAACACGATGTACATCTTCGATCCGCACCCAGGGAACGCCAACTCCATCGCGCCGGGCAAGCGGATGCTCAGCAGCATGTCGCCGACGATCGTGCTGAAGGACGGCCAGCCGTTCATGGCTCTGGGCACTCCGGGCGGCACGCACATCTCCCGTCGGTGCTCCAGGCGATAGTCAACGTGATCGACCACGGCACGACGCTGCAAGAGGCCGTCGAGGCGCCGCGAGTCTGGACCCAGGGTCAGCAGTTCGAGCTCGAACACGGCATCGCCCCGCCGGTCCGCGACGAACTACGAGCGATGGGCCACGACGTGCAGATGGTGGCCAAGGTCGCCGGCGGCATGAACGGCGTGATGTTCGACCGCGCCTCAGGCTCAATCCTAGGCGCGGCCTGCTGGCGCGCCGACGGCACACCCATTGGCCTCAGCGGCGGTCCAGCCAGGGCTGCGGGCAGCGACGCGATGTTCCGGGTGTGAGAGGGGACCGGCAATGTGAGACTGTCCTCGATTCCAACCGGTCTCACTCACAGGTCGAGTGTCGCTCGAACATTGTGGGCCAACGCTGAGGGTGTGAAGGGCTTTTGCATGTACTCAGCCCACTCTTTTTGGATGACGCGATTGATCACCAAGTCATCGACGTATCCCGACACGAAGAGCACTTTCATTATCGGACGCTCCTCGTGGAGCTTCTCCGCCAACTCGGCGCCGCCCATCACCGGCATGACCACGTCGGTTATCAGAAGTCGGATCTCGTCGGGTTCGCGGTCTTCGGCGATCTTAAGGGCTTCCAGTCCGTTCGAAGCCTCAATAACGGTGTAGCCTTGCCCTCGTAGAGTGTGGCCGACCGCGTCTCGGACCGCGGGCTCGTCTTCTACCAGCAACACCGTCTCACCGCCCGTCGGTAGATCGCCGATTTCATCTCTCACCGTATCGGAGTCCGGATCCTGGTGGACCCTGGGCAGGAACACCTCAAAAGTGGCGCCCTCGGCCGGCGCGGAATCAACAGTCAAAGTCGTTTTGGGCGCTAATTGGGTTGCCGCCAGGTACCAATGGGACACGTTCAACCCTTCGGACTCGGTATCGACGGGCGCAATTGCCCATTGTTATGAAACCGGAGAACCACAGATCGCTGCAGAGACATTTCAGTTAGGCGAGACGCAGGCTTTCTATGTGATCGAGTGCCAAAGGATCGACGAAGGGGATGACGAAGAGGTTGTGTCGGTGATCCATATGCCCCGACAGAACAGCAACTGAGAGAGCAGCGGGCTTGGTCCCGGCGACATCTCCGTCAATTTGGCACACACGGCACTCGGTAATCGGCGGAACGCTACCATCTAACTGGCTGGACTGCGTGCCTGTGGGCGCCTTCGCCCTCTCTCGCAACGTCATAGTGTCCCCCCTCACCGCGTGAACCACGTGTTGAGCACCTGCTCGTAGGCTTCTTTTTCGCGGCGGTATTGGGTTGTGGCGGGTTCCATGTTGATGCGAGGGGCGGGGGAGGCGAAGAAGGCGCCGCCTACCATGGATGCTACGCCGCCTCCGAGATCGACGATGCACTCGCCTCGACCGTCGTAGCGGGCCGAGGCCGGTTTGCCGGCGATGTCGGCGACGATGTTCTCTGCGACTACCGCGGCTTCGGACTCGGCGAAGACTCCGGTCTTGGGCATGGGCATCATGTTGAGAAGGGTGATGGTCGTGACGTCCCCGATGGCGTAGACGTGCGAGTAGTCGGTCGCGAGGTTTTCGAAGTCGGTGAGGATGTCCAGCGTCTGGGGATGGACGGGAATGTAGCCGCTGGCGTCGGTTAGGCCTGAGTCGATTACTGCTTGCGGCGCCTTGTGCGGGGGTACGCCGACTAGGAGGTCGAACGGGGCTTCGTCACCGTCGAACAGGACCTTTCGGGATGCGGAGTCGATGCTCGATACGACATGGTCGCCGCCGTACGTGATGTCCTTCTCGGCGAGCAGGCCCAAAAGCGCGTCGCCGATGACCGGACCGGCGACGGCCATGGGTCGCGGTCCCGGCGTGTGAATTGACAGGTCGACTTGGTCTCGGATTCCTTTCTCGCGGAAGAGAGAGTCCATGAGGAACGTCGCCTCGAAAGGAGCAGCGGGGCAACGGTAGGGCATTCGGGAGATCAGCGTGACTATCTTGCCGCCGTCGAAATCTGCGAGGGCTTGCTGGAGTTGGTGCGCTCCTTCGGCTTCGTACAGGTTGTAGGCGGACTCGGCGAAGCCCGGCACGCCGTCCGGATTCAGATCTGCCCCGAGGGCGAGGACGAGGTAGTCGCCTTTCAGGGTCTGGGTGTCGGTGCGGACTTCGCGGGCGACGGGGTCGATCGAGATCGCCGCTTCGTGGACCCACTCGATCCCTTCACGTGAGATGTTCGACATCTGGCGTTGAGCGTCGGCCGGGCTGTTCCACTCGCCGGTCATGATCTTGAGATTCGAGAGGCACAGCGCGAACGTGTCGTTCTTCTCGATCACGACCACGCGATGCTCGTCGGCCAGCATGCCTCGTAGGCTGAATGCCATCGCCATGCCGCCCCAGCCGCCACCCAGTATCAGCACAGTCTTGCCTGCCATCGTTGGACCGCCTTGTTCTTGTTCAGTGTGCGGATTTTCACATGCAAGGGATGGGCGTGTCCAGCGGAGAGAGGGCGGGAGTGATTCGGTGAGGTCCTTCGACGGGGCTCAGGACGAACGGATGGGGGCGGGAAGTCCGCAATATTGTTTTGGCAGTGCGCCTGATGTGATGTTGCGGAACGGTAGAACGGGCCATACGATGTCACAAGCGTAGTTGTTGTGCTGGGCACGTCTGACAAACTGCGGGAACAACATGAATCAACCCACACAGTCGAAGCTGCTTATTGGGCCGATCTCCGGGGCGGGGAACCGGTTGCGGCGCCTTGTGCGCGAGATGCAGGACGACGGGCCGCTGAATCCGGTGACGGTGATCGTGCCGACGACGTACGTCGCGCTGACGATGCGGCGGTCGATGGGGCGGGACGGGATCGCCAATGTTCGGTTTACGACAATCTCGCGCGTATCGGAGCTGTTGGGGGCTCCGGCGCTGTCGGCGAAGGAAATGTTGCCGTTGACCCCGCTGATGGAGAGCGCGGCGGTGCGGGCCGTGGCTGCGGAGGCGACCGGAGCGCTGGCGGCGTCAAAGGACCACCCTCAGACGCATCGGAGCTTGAAGGCGACGTTCCACGAGTTGCGCTCGGCTTCGGAGGCGGCGCTGGATCGGCTGGCCGAGGGCGACGGAGTGCCCGCGGAGACGGTGAGGCTCTTCCGAAGTTTCCGCGAGAACACCAAGGAACGATATGATCGCGAAGACCTCGTGGCGGCGGCGGAAAGTCTAGGGCGTGGCGGGATGGCATTGCTGGCTGAGATGGGTCCGGTGATCGTCTACCTGCCTCGCGAGCTTTCGCCCGGAGAGCACAAGCTCGTCGAGGCGCTGGCTCGCTTGTCGAAGTGCGTGGTCATGCTGGCGTTGACCGGCGACGACAGCGCCGACGGCAGGGTGAACGAACTCCGCGGCAGGCTGGCCCCGGTTCTCGGCGCACCCGACACGTGGCAAGCGGCGGACACGGCCGTTGAGTCGAGTCTGCTCGTCGCGCCGGACGCGCATCAAGAGGTCCGTTCGACCATCCGAAGCCTGGTCAAGGCCGCCGAGGAGGGCGTTCATTTCGGGCGCATGGCGGTGCTGTACCGCACGCTCGAGCCGTACGGATCGCTGATCGCAGAGGAACTCCGGCTGGCGGATATTCCGATCTCCGGACCTGACACCACGTCCCTCGCTCAGAGAGCGGCTGGGCGCACGCTGCTGGGTTTGCTGAAGCTGAGCGACGGCGACCTGGCCCGCGACGACGTTATGGACCTGCTGGCGAGCTGTCCGGTGAGTTCGCCTGGCGGAACGGGCGGCGGAATCCGGGCATCCAGGTGGGACGCCATTTCACGGGATGCTGGTGTCGTGAAGGGGATCGAGCAGTGGCGGGAGCGGCTGGACCGCTACCGAGCCAGGCTGTTGGAGCTCGCTCGCAGATCAGAGGAGCAAGGCGAAACCCAAGAAGCTCAGGCCGACGCAATGAGACAGGAAGCCGGCGAGATTGGCGCCCTCAAGGCGTTCGTCGAGAGCCTGGATGAGTGGCTCAAATCGCCGGACGACGGCAGTTCTTGGGGAGAGTTTTCGAACTGGGCTCGCGGTCTCATCGACGGCTACCTGGACCACGACGCAGTCGCCAGCGACCAGGAGAGCACGGCAGAGCAACGCGTAAACGAGATACTCGGCGAGTTGGCGGGGGCCGACGATGTCGAGCGCGGGCCGGCTTTGTCGGTCTTCATTCAGGCGTTGGAAGAGGCGCTTCAGGAGTCGTTGGGCCAGCTTGGGCCGACCGGTCAGGGCGTGTTCGTCGCTCAGTTGGGCTCCGCCATCGGCCTCGAATTCGACCGCGTGCACGTCGTTGGGATGGTCGAAGGCGCGATGCCGCCGAAGACCCGCGACGACCCGTTGGTCCCGGATCGTGAGCGCCGCAACGCCGGAGGTGAGGCAGCGGGCGTGCCTCTGCAGAGCGCTCGGCGCGCCAGAGAGCGGTACGACTATCTGGCTGCGTTGGCGACGGCGAAGCACCAGGTGCTGTCCTTCCCGAGGGCCGATCTGGTCGGAGGTCGGGCGCAGTCTCCGTCACGCTGGCTGCTGGAGGAGGCGTCGCTACTCAACGGCTCGTCGGTGTTCACATCCACGTTGTTCGATCTGCCCGAGAAGCCGTGGCTCGTCCGAATCGCGTCCGTGCAGGCGTCGTTCGAAGCCGCGAGTCAGGCAACACCGGCAGACGTGCACGACTACGATGTCGCGAGCGTCTCGCGATGGACGGCGGCGGGTCGCAGCATGAGGCGGCATCCGCTGGCGCAGTCGACGGTGCTGGCGCGGGCGCTGGACCTCGAACGAGGACGGAGATCAAGGACGCTGACGCCGTGGGACGGAGACGTTTCCGCGGCCTTTGCGGCTGGGAGCGGAGTCGATCTGACGCGGCGTGAGTCGCACTCTGCGACGAGCCTGGAGCGTTGGGCCAGGTGTCCGTTCAGCTACTTCCTGGGCAACGTCCTTCGCATCGGCAAATTGGATCGGCCCGATGAAGTCGCGTCCATCACGGCGCTGGATAGAGGATCGTTGGTTCACGACATCCTCGAGCAGTTTATCCGCGCCATGATTTCGGAGGGCGAGGCGCCTCGACCGGGCCAGCCCTGGGGCGACGAGCAGCGTGCCGTTCTCTTCGATATAGCGGGCCGAGCATTCCAGGACGCTGAGTCGAAGGGCGTGACCGGCAGGGCGTTGCTGTGGCAGCTCGACCGCGCGGACATCGAAGCCGATCTCGAGACGTTCTTGGAGGAAGACAACAGCATCCGTGCGCGTTTTCGGACGAGTCCGATGGCCGTGGAGGCGAGATTCGGCATGGGAGACGCCGGAGAACGCGGTGGTTGGAAACCGGCGAGCATCGAAATCGAAGGCGTCGGCATCATCCATTTCAGGGGGATGATCGATCGGGTCGATACTGCGCCCGCCGGTGACGAACTACTGGTGCTAGACTACAAGACAGGGTCGTCCGGTCAGTACAGCGCTCTGAAGAACGACCCAGTGGACCGAGGCCGAAGACTCCAGCTTCCCGTCTACGCGCTCGCGGCCGGAGGCGCGATGGACGGCGCTACCACGGTGCGGGCCGCCTATTGGTTCGTGTCGACTCGCGGCGGGTTCAAGCTGGCGCCGGAAAGTCCGGTGAGCCTGGACGACCTCCTGGGTGAATTTTGCTCGGCAGTCGGGACTATCGCCTCGGGTGTGCATCGAGGGCTCTTCCCCGCCAATCCGGGAAGAGACTCGCAAAGAGGGTTCGAGAACTGCGACTACTGCGATTTCCAAACTCTTTGCCCTTCGTACCGTGACGTGGCCTGGAGCCGGAAAAAGGGCGACGAGCGCCTTGCCGCGTATGTAGATCTGCTCAAAGAGGAAGGCGCGAGATTGTGACGAGCCCCCGATTTGTTCCCGCCGACCAAGCCCAACGCGACCGGATTCGCGATGCTCTCGACGAGACGCTGTTCGTCGAGGCGGGCGCGGGCACGGGCAAGACTACCAGCCTCGTTGAGCGAGTCGTCGGTTTGGTGTCGAAGGGCGTCACGACTCTCGATCGGATCGCGGCGATCACCTTTACGGAGGCGGCGGCGTCAGAGCTGAGCGACCGGGTTCGCGAGGTTTTGGAGAAAGCCGCGAATGACTCCGCCTTGAGTCCGAGTGAACGGCAGCGCTGCCGGCAGGGCATCGACGATCTGGACCAGGCGTCGATTCAGACGCTCCACAGCTTTGCGGCGGACCTGTTGCATGCGCGCCCGTTCGAGGCCGGTCTCCCACCGGGATTCCAGGTCATGGACTCGGTTGAGACGGAGATAGCTTTCGAAGAGGAGTGGGGTCGATGGCTGGACTCGGCCCTCGACGATCCCGATCTCCACGGGCCGCTCAGCCTGGCGCTGTCGCTGGGCATGTCCCTGGGCCACCTGCGCGGCGTGGCCGAGGCGTTTCATAAGGAGTACGACCGGCTGGAGGGAGTCGCGTTCGACGAACCGGAGTCGCTCACCGGCGGCGCGGCAGCCTCCCTGGTTCGTGCGGCCTCAGATTTGGAGCGGCTTTGCGACTTCGCGAACAACGGCGAAGAGGACAAGCTGGCGGTCCACGTGCGTGCGGTTTTGGGCACGGCTAGGCGGCTTGGCGAGATGGACTTCGCGTCGCCCCAAGCGTATCGGTTGCTTCATCGAAGCGGACCGATACGTACGAGCAGCGGTGCCCAACGGGATTGGTCGGTCGACCCGGCATCGGGCGAAAACGCCTGCAAGACGCTGAAAGGAATGCTGAAAGATCTGGATGAAGAGGTTCAGGCGGAGCTTGGCCTCGCCCGCCAAGCTCCGCTCTCGCCCTTGTTGACAGCGCTGTGCGCGTTCGCTTCCGGCTACGCTGAAAGGCGCAAGACGGACGGTGTCGCTGAGTTTCACGACCTTCTGGTTTGGGCGCGCGACCTGCTTCGGGGCAACATCGAGGTGCGAGACCACTTTCGCGACAGGTTCACCCATCTGTTGGTGGACGAGGCCCAGGACACCGACTTGCTCCAGGCGGAGATCGCTGTGTTCCTCGCCGAGGATCCCAGCGCCAGCGGCGACGTTGGATCGCGTCCGATGGTCTGGACCGACGCGACCCTCACGCCCGGTAAGCTGTTTGTGGTCGGCGACCCAAAGCAGTCGATCTACCGCTTTCGACGCGCGGATATCGGTCAGATGAATGACCTGCAAGGGCTGATGGGCGTCAACCCCGCGCGGCTCGTCCAGAACTTCAGGTCGCAGCGACCCGTGATGGATTGGGTGAACGAGCTGTTCGCCGGATGGATGTCGCCGCAGGATGGGCAGGTGGAGTACGTGCCTGTCGTCCACAGATGGCGGGCCGATGTCGCTCACGCCTATGCGCCTCGAGTCTGGCGCCTCGGAGACGTCACCGACGATCGTACGGTCGGCCCGTTGCGGCGTCGAGAAGCAGGCGAAATGTCCGAACTGTTGCGGGGCATCGTCTCCGAGAGCTGGCAGGTGCTGGATCGTGAGGCCACCGACCGAGACGGAGTCGAGCGGTACCGACCGGCGCGTTTCTCCGACATCTGCATATTGATGCCTCGCCGGACCGCGCTGCGAGCCCTTGAACTGGCGCTCGACCGGGCCGACGTGCCGTACCGCCTGGAAGGAGTGTCGCTGGTCTTCGACACGCAAGAGGTTCGCGACCTGTTGAACTGTCTGCGCGCGATCGACGACCCCGCGGACAAGATTGCGTTGGTTGCAGCCCTCCGGTCACCGGCGTTCGCGTGCTCGGACGAGGACCTCATTCGCTTCCATCGGCAACAAGGCGCCTTCAACTATCTTGATCCAGGCAATCCTTCAGACGGGCCTGTCGTCGAAGCCTTGCGAATCTTGAAGGATTACAACAGCGAATGGCGCTGGGGATCCATCGCATCGTTGATCGACCGCTTTGTACGGGACCGGCGGCTTGTCGAACTGGCATTGGGCGACCGCCGTCCCCGGGAGCGGTTGCGCAGGTATCGGTTCTTGGTCGATCGGGCGAGGGCCTACGCTCAAGCCGGCGGCGCCTCGCTTCGCGGCTTCCTGAAGTGGGCGGACAGGCAACTGGACGAAGGCACGCGTGTAACGGAGTCTCCTGTGCCCGAGGCCGACGAGGACGCGGTCCGTGTCATGACGGTCCATGGCGCGAAAGGGCTGGAGTTTCCGATAGTCGTCTTGACTGGCCTGAACTCCAGCCGCAGGCATCAATCTCAAACCGTGCTCATTGATCGGGAGACGGGCGCTGTTGAGGTCGGGGTCGGGACCAAGCGCGATCGATTCGCGACAGTTGGCTATGAATCGTTAGCCGAACGCGAGAACCAGATGCAGACGCACGAGGATGTGAGGTTGCTTTACGTAGCCGCCACCAGGGCGCGTGACCACCTTGTGCTCAGCATGTTCCGCACGGCGAGGGACAAAGACTCGCCTGCCACGCAGATCGATGAACTGCTGGACGGCCAAGACGGCCTCTGGATGCCCGCGCCGCTCTTTGCCGGAGCGGGCGCGACCTCGAGCGGCGATGCTTTGCGCTCGGAACAGGCGGGCGTGCCGATAACGCCAGAGGCGCGTGATCAATGGAAGGCTGAGCGTCAGAAGCTGCTGCACGAACGTTCTCGACCTCGGTCGGTTGCGGGTACGGCGCTTGGTCGCGTAGAGAAGGAGGACGCCGGTGTCGAGGAGCCGTGGCGTCGCGGACGGGGCGGCACGTCGCTAGGCCGCGCGGTCCACGCCGTGCTCCAGACCATCGACCTGGCCACCGGCGTCGGGCTGGACGAGACTGCCAAGGCACAGGCCACCGCTGAAGGCATCCCGCATCAGCTCACCGATGTCGTGCGGTTGTCCAGGTACGCGTTGGAAAGCGACATCGTTCGTCGGGCGGTCGCGTCCGGTCGGTATTGGCGCGAGGCGCCCGTGGCCGCCCCAATGGGCGACGGCGTCGTCGAAGGGTTCATCGATCTTCTGTTTGAAGAGGACGGAGAGCTGGTGGTTGTCGACTACAAAACCGACTCGCTGGATCGGGATCAAACCGAAGGGGCAGCGGAACGATACAGATTGCAGGGCGGAAGCTATGCCCTGGCACTGCAGCGCGCGACCGGCATGAAGGTGCGGGAGATCGTGTTCTTGTTCCTGCGCCCCAGGCGTGAAGAGCCTTTGTCTGAGATTGAGGCGCTGCTCCGCGAAACCGAGGAAGCGGCGCTGGAATACATGCGTCGGTAAAGCGACGGGCGTGGCGTCGCTCGGGACCTACAGTCGATGCGTCGGGCATGCCAGAATTTCGACAGAAACGTTTGTTGAATCGCTAAACGCGTTTATGTGCTCATCTGTGGCGATCATTGCATCAACCTTCGCCATGTTTCATGAATTCGTAGCAATGCCAACCGACTCCCCGTCGTATCGAGAGAATCAATGGAAGAATGCCAACCCACCGAGTGACTCGCGCCGCGAGTTGGATGAGGCAGTTCTGAATTCGCGGTTTCAGACCAGGTCAGAACGGTCATATATATACCGTGGTCCTTGGGCCAATCCGATTCGGCGTTCGGGGGAATAATCCTCCACGGTCGGACCCACAGGGCCAAGACGAAGAACGAATCGAGGCACTCCGTCTCCGCGCCGATGGCGGCGCAAGCTGTCACTACTGGGTCGCCACAATACCAAAAAAAGCCCGAACTCGCTGACTCTCGGTGTGATGCGAAGGTGAGTTGGCGGCGATGAAGCGATCAGGCGCGATCAGGCAACGGAGAGGGGACGTGCGGAGGAATCTGACGTAGTGGACGAAAACGACATCAAGGCATCGTTCTCCAACTACCACCCTGATGTGGTGGCAAGCGCCCCAGGCGTAGAGATCTACAGCACTTACGGCGAAGGTCAGTTCGCATGGTGGAGCGGAACATCGCAGGCGACGCCGATGGTCACGGGCGAGGCGGCGCTCCTCCTCAGCGTCAAGCACTCGTTGTCGCCGCAGAAACTGTCCCGCCTGATCGATCGCAGCGCTGATGACATAGACGGCCTAAATCCCGTGTACAAGAAGAAGTTGGGTGGCGGGCGTGTTGACCTGTTGGCCGCTGTCAAATCTGTAAACAAGAGGCGCCGATAGACGGTGCAAAGGGCAGATCTGGAGCAAGCATCATTCGACTCAAGATCACAAAACGAGGATCCACCCGACCGAATAGACGGGTCCGGGTCCCAGGGAAAGGGGCAAACAGGAATGTCGGTCAAGTGCGGAATACAGCTAATGCACATAGTGGACTACGCCATGGACCAGCTCGAAGGGGCGGATTGGGCGAACGTTCGATCACACATCGACGCTGGCTGCGAACTGTGCCTGGAGCGGCTCCGGTCGGTACAGGGGACCGTGGCGGATGTAGAAGAGGAGGCTGCGACGGAGCAACTGTTGGCTCAACCCTTGTTGGACACACAGACGCTCCAACCGCGGATGGCTGGTGTGCGCGGTTCCGCGACACTGTCTCGCCGAAGGGTGTACGAGGCCGAGAGCAGGATTTGCATCGACCTCCAGCAGCACGAAGAACAACCAGGCTACTCGACGTTAGACGGCCAGGTGCTGGTTCGGGGCGGAGACCTGCGCGAAGTGGCACAGTCCATGGTCTACGGTGTTGTGCGGCGGGCTGAAGGGCAGATTCGGGTCGAGAGTCAGCCGGACGAAGGGGCGACATTCGAGATTTGCCTGCCAGCGAAGGCGGTTTTGAGCAACGAGTCTGGACTCGGTGCCGAGGAATCCGGCCCGCCGAGGGGTGTCGAGGGCGTTTTGATCGTCGAAGACGAGCCCGCGGTGCGTCAACTGACGGCCGACGTACTCAGCGGTCAAGGTTATTCGGTCATGGAGGCCGTGACCGGTCACGAGGCGCTTCGGATCGCTCAACAAAACGGTCCAGACAGAATCGACCTCGTATTGACCGACGTTGTGATGCCCCACGTGAGCGGCCGAGAGCTCGCTGACAAGCTGCACGAGCTGTACCCGGGCATCAAGGTGCTGTTCATGTCAGGGTACCCGGACGACATGACGATAGCGCATGGCGTTTCCGGGAAATCGATTCCATTCCCGGCGAAGCCGTTCACCCCAGCCGTTGTCGCTCGGAAAGTCCGGGAAACACTGGACGCCGCGTAAGGCAGACTGCCTCGGATGTCTCATCGGGCGCCCGACGCGACTCGGTGCCATCCAATTGCACCGCCACGCCAACATCATGGCGACTCGTGCGCGCCCTGACGTCAGGCGGTCGCTCCCGAGTCCGCGTGCTCCCTCATAGCGCGCGCTAACCGGCGCGGTGTGTTACTCTTTTCTGCCAGACGCCCACGGCGCTCTGAGTCGCAAGAAGTACACCATGTCGGCCACGAGACGACGGCGGGGCCGGAGATCGCGTTTCGCGTGAGTAAAGCGAAGTGATCACGACTCGGTACGTCGCTCTGCGGGCCAATTATCTTTGTCATGGGGGAATCTAGGCGGGCAATGGCTATCGACAACAAAAGACATATTCGTCTACTGCACATGTCAGACGTGCATATCGGAACCGACATCTACACTGGTGAAGCGCTCAGCGGGTTGGACGCGGCGCTCACACTGGCAGACTCCTCACAGGCCGACGCGATCCTCGTCGCCGGAGATCTTTTCGACCACCACCGAGTGCCCACGGAGACGGTTGACCAAGTGATGAACGCCCTGGCTGGCTCAGGGAGGCCTGTAGTCGTGCTGCCCGGGAATCACGACACGGTGCTTACGAAAGGCCTGTGGTCCGGCGAGGCGCCGGACGGGGTCTCGATCTTGATGGAAGCCGAAGGAGAGACGCTGGTCTTGGATGAGCTGGGACTCGCAGTGTGGGGCCGGCCGGTCTACGACCACAATCCCGAGTTTCGCCCGCTGGAGGGCATGCCCCCGAGGCCGCAGGACGGCTGGTACGTTTCGATGGCACACGGGATCGTGATGGACTTTGAAGAGGCGACGTGGCGTTCGTCGCCGATCTTCCTGGATGAGATAGCCCAGGCGCCCTGCGATTACATCGCGCTCGGTCACGTCCACGTCTACCGCGACGTGTCCCAAAACGGCGTCCCTGCCTTCTACTCCGGCGCCCCGTCAGGTGCGTTGAAACGTGGCGTCGCGTTGGTCGATATGGACCCGGAAACCGGGGTGTCGGTGACGCCTCTGGAGATCACCGAGTAGACGGCTTCTCGGCGGTGGCCGGTCTACTCGCGTGAGAAGCGGCACGGGCGGCCTCGGCGTCTGGCGAAGGCCAGCGAGACGCTCAATGGCGTGGCAGGAGGTCTGAATCGGCGCAGATTTCGTCGAGCCACATCGCCAGATCGAACCCAAGGAACTCGATGCCGGGCGCGAACACTGTGTTTCGGCTGACCTCGATCTGCTGTCCACGGGCGTCGAACGAAGCAAACCTCTTGCAGGTCCAGGAGCCGTCATCGTTTCGCCGGAACAATTCGCAGACAGACTCGCCTTCCGAGTCCACGACTGCTCCGGAATCTGCGCTGCCGGCAGCCTCGCCGACGGAGAGCTGCATGGTAGGCGGCGCGGCAGCGCCGAGGCCAACCACTTCTTCCTCGAAGAACTCCCAGTCGGTGCCGCTCGCGGCGCTGCCCAACTGGATGCGTTCTCCGTTCGCCAACGCCTGCGGCTCCTGGCCGATCTTCTCGCCATCGACAAACGTGCCGTTCGCGCTGCCCAGATCCTGGATCCAGAAGCCCTGAGCGTTGCGGAAGATTCTGGCGTGTTTGCGAGAGACGGCGGGATGCTCCTCCACGATGTCATTCGTGGCATCTCGGCCCATTGTGGTGATGGTCGCCGTCAGAGATACTCCGCACCCATCGAAAGGGCCGCCGCGGACGCGTAGTTTCGACCTGGAGGACATGTTCATCGTGACTGCCAATCTAATCCCGAACCGACAGCAGAAGCGCGACGCAATACACCCCGGTCGAGGGATGCCAAGATTGTTGCGTCTCAGATACTTAGAGGGTAACCACGACCAAACTTGTTGTCAATCACTGGGGCGCGCCCGCTTTTTGCTGGCGGTTTGGGGTCGCCAGGGACGACCTCAAACTGTCAGGCGATGACGCCTTCTACGTATCCCGCGGTGATCTCGTCGTCGGTCAGGTCGAGCATTTCGCGGAAGAAGTACTCGTTGTGTTCACCTAGGAGTGGCGCGGGTTTGACCTCCAGCGGCGTGGCCGAGAGATCGAATGGCGGGCCGTCGTACACCGTCGGACCGGTCTCGGCGTGATCCACCCGCCGGTAGTGTCCGGTCGCCGCCATTTGAGGATCGGTGTCCATGAGATCCTTGGAGTTTTGCACGACGCCCGCGGCGACTCTGGCTTTCTGGAGACGGAGCATGATGTCTTCGGCGAGCAGCTCTTCGGTCCAGGAGCCGATCAGGGCGTCGAGCTCATCCTCATGCCGCTTCCTGGCCTCGAACGTGCGGAAGCGCGGATCGTCGGCCAACTCGCGGCGATCCAACACGGAGCACAGGCTCCTCCACTCCTCGTCGTTGGTCACTGAGATGGCGCACCAACGGTCTTCAATTCTGTCGGTCAGCGGAACGGATTGGCATGGGTAGACGCCCTGGGGCGCCGCGTTTTCAGAGCGGTTGCCAGTGCGGTTGCGGTTCCGACCCAGGGCCGTGTACTCGAGGACGGCCGTTCCGGTCATGTGGACGATCGACTCGTACTGCGCCATGTCGATGTACTGGCCGCGACCGGTGCGCCTGCGGTGGTGGAGCGCCGTCACGATCGCGAACGCCGACTGGTGAGGGTTGGTGACGTAATCGGTGAACGCTTGGGCAGGGTTGATCGGCGCCGCGTCCGGGTAGCCGGAAAGGTGGTGCATTCCGGACATGGCCGCCGCCATCGGACCGTGGCCTTTGACGTGTCTCCAGGGGCCGGTCAACCCCGTGAGCGAGTGGCTGACCATGATGATGTCGGGTCTGAGCTTCCGCAGCGTTTCATAGCCGAAGCCCATCCGCTCAAAAGTGCCCCCGCTGAAGTTCTCAACTACGACGTCCGCGAGCGGAACCAGGCGCAGCGCGATCTCCTTCCCCATGGGATGGCGTAGGTTGAGGGAGATCGAGAGCTTGTTGGAATTGAAGTTGTTGAACCAGGCGCTGGTGTTGAAGCTGCCTTCGCCGCCGGGAACGACGGGCGGCATCTGGCGCGCGCCGTCATGTCGGGTCGAGGACTCGATTCGGACGACCTCAGCGCCGCCCCACGCCAGCATGCGGGCGGCGAGCGGTGCCACCGCCCTCCACCCGAAGTCCAATACTCTTACGCCTTCAAGAGGCATCCTCGCGGACATGTCCTCGCCTTTCTGACTGCTGTTGAGTTGCGATGCGACGGCTAGATGATCCGCTGGCGCCTCAGACGCTCAATTTCGTCTTGGCTGAGGTCGAGCGCCTCTTGGTACACCTCGTCGTTGTGTTGGCCGAGCTCAGGGGCTCGTCGTCGGAGCTCCCAGGGGCTTTCGGGAAGCCGGAAGGGCGCTCCGAGGTATCGGATTGGTTCTTCGATACCCGGGTGCTCAACGTCCACGAAGAAGCCACGATCTATGAGCTGCGGCGAGGTGGCCACGTCTTCGGGGGTGTCAGTTGGAACGGCGAAAACCTGCTTTTCGCGGTCGAAGGCCATCTCGAGCAGCTCGCGGCGCGTGTAGTGGGAGAAGAACTCGATCACGAGGTCTTCGAACCGTTGTCGTTCGACGAGGTCCTCGCGGACCAATGCAGCATCGAGCCAGCGCGGATCGAACCGTTCCCCGAATCCACGCTCGGCCATCAGTTCCTGTACGGCTTCCATGCTGGTGCCCGGCGCGGCGGCTATGAAGAATACGTATCCGTCTTTGCACGGAAGCACCGCTCGGACCTGTCCCCTGCCTCGCTGGAACATGTCGCCTCTGTGCAGCACCTCGCCGAGGACGTCGTATGTCGGTATCGCGTTGCCCGCGCCAAGGGACATCGACCGTTGCATCGACACGTCGACCTGCTGCCCTTCGCCGGTGAAATCTCGAGACGTCACTGCCAGCATGGTGGCGTTGGCGGCGAATATCGCCGCGGACCAGTAGGCGGATTCGGTGGCGATCAAATATGGCGCACGCTCGTTGAAGCCGACCTGCTGCATCACTCCGCTCATGGCCTGCCCGACGATGTCTGGGCCTTTGAAGTTACTGTACGGTCCGTTCTGGCCGAAGGGGGTGACCGAGGTCAGGATGAAGCCTGGGTTGAGTGCGTGAAGCGTCTCGAAGTCGAGGCCCCGGTCCGCCAGATAGCCGGGGACGAAGCTTTCAACTCCGATGTCGGCCCACTCGACCAGGCGCTTGAACAACTCCTGGCCTTCGGGTTGTTCCAGGTCGAGCGTGATTCCCCGCTTGCTGGTGTTGAAGTGCCACCAGTACAGGCTCTTTTCAGGATGTGGTTCGTCACCGTAAAACGGCGCGATCTCACGCATCGAGTCCCCGGCGGGCGGTTCGATGCGAAGAACGTCGGCGCCGAGGTCGGCCAGCAGTTTGGTGCAGTAGACGCCGATGGGTCCGGCGAGATCGAGCACCTTGAGGTCGGTCAGCGGTCCGGGTCTTCTGCTGCCAGGTTGTGTCATGTGGGGCTACTCCTGTGGCGTGTCGGTGCATGCCGTGCGCATGTCCGATACAGCGAAACGGTAGCATCGAGTCGGTGAAGGGTCAACCATGAGGCGGCGGCGCAATGATCGTAGCGAAGTGGTTGTAAGGCAGTTGGCGGCCGCAGGGACTCAAGGGACGGAAGGAGGGACGCGCGACTCTCTTGCGAGACTGACGAGTGAGTGGTACAAAGGTGCTAGACGGGCGTGTCGATGACGCCTCGTTGTCTGAGTGCCAACCACAAAAACGGAGAGTCCGAACCGATATGAAATTCGTTATGGTCGCCTGTGACGTGATGCACCGAGAGATCTCTTACTGCGTGTCTCGATCGAAGGCCATCGTGGACGTGAGGTTCATGAAAAAGGGCCTGCACGACATCGGGCAGCAGGGGATGTTCGGGAGTCTGCAAGAGGAGATAGACCGGATACCCCGCGGCGAATACGATGCGGTTCTGCTCGGCTACGGCCTGTGCAACATGGGCATCCGCCAGCTCTATTGCGAACACCTGCCTTTGGTCGTGACCAGGGCCCACGACTGCATAACGATGTTGCTGGGCTCGAAGGAAAGGTACCAAGAATATTTCGACGAAGAACCCGGGACCTTTTACAGGTCCACGGGATGGATCGAACGCGACAGTCCGCAAATCGGACCCGACGGAAAGCCCTTGAGCGTGATGACGCAGTTGGGCTTCAACCAAACTTACGAGGAGTTGCTCACCAAATTCAACCCGGACAACGCCCGATACATCTTTGAGACGATGAACGAGTGGGCTGATGCGACCAACTACACGAGACTGGCCTACATCGACATGGGCATAGGCGAATTTCCGTTGCTGGAGAGGCAGGCGAAAGACGAGGCGGAGGAGAAGGGATGGCGATACGAACCGATGCAAGGGGACATCAGCCTGCTTCAGAGTCTCGTGGACGGCGAGTGGGACCCCGACAAATTCCTGGTCGTCCCGCCGGGACAAACGATCATGCCGACCTATCAGGAAGACATCGTACGGGCCGAAGAGCGCGGTGCGGGTTCGCCTGAGGCGCAATGACGCGGTAACCACTCTGTGTGGATTGGCCCGGTGCAGGAAACGGCTGCGCCGAGTCGGCTGTTGGCTGTCAGCCCAAATGGGACAGATTGTTAATAGAGACTTTGAGCTGAT
>CAZPQQ010000024.1:0-39883 GCA_964588665.1 uncultured Dehalococcoidia bacterium
GGTCTTAGGCTCGGCCGTGAACGGCCAGAGCCTCCGGGTGCCGGTCGTCGTTGAACGTGCGGTGGCCTCGGTTCGCCTGGGGCGAATCTGCCTCAGGCATGATCTTTAGGCCGAGCCTGAGACGTTCAGACGAAAACAGCAAGGGCCCCGGCTTTTTGCCGGGGCCCTTGCGATTCAGTCCTTAGAACAGGGGACTAGTAGTCCATCGGAGGCATCGGAGGAGCTCCGCTGGCGCCTTCCTTCTCCGGTACGTCGGTGATCAGCGACTCGGTGGTGAGCACCATCGCGGCGACGCTGGCGGCGTTTTCGATGGCCGCGCGCGTTACCTTCGCTGGGTCCATGATCCCCTTCTCCAGAAGGTGGCCCCATTCGCCGAGTTCGGCGTCGTATCCCCAGTCGCCTTCGCTCTCCAGGCTAGCGGCCAAGATGACCTCGCCCGACACGCCCGTGTTCTCGGAAATGAGCTTGATCGGATACTCAAGCGACCTGGCGAGCACATTCGCGCCCGTTGCCTCGTCACCGCGCAAGTTGAGGCCGTCGAGGGCTGCACGGGCTCGGATGACGGCTAGGCCGCCACCGGGCACGATTCCCTCTTCGACCGCTGCTCGCGTGGCGGAGAGAGCGTCTTCGACACGGTTCTTCTTCTCTTTGAGCTCGACCTCGGTGGCCGCGCCGACCTTGATGATCGCCACGCCGCCAGAAAGCTTGGCCAGGCGCTCCTGGAGCTTCTCGCGGTCGAAATCTGAGGTGGTCTCGTCAACCTGGGCTTTGATCTGGTTGATCCTGCCCTGGATGGCGTCTTCTTCGCCGGCGCCGTCCACGAACGTCGTCTCCTCTTTGGTCGAGACGATGCGGCGGGCCCTGCCGAGGTCCTCGACGGAGACCGTGTCCAGCTTGCGACCGACCTCTTCGCTGATGACCACGCCGCCGGTCAGGATCGCCATGTCTTCGAGCATCGCCTTGCGGCGGTCGCCGAAGCCGGGCGCCTTGACGGCGAGGCAGCTCAGGGTGCCTCGGAGCTTGTTGACGACGAGAGTAGCTAGCGCTTCGCCCTCAACGTCTTCGGCAACGATGACGACGTTCTTGCCGACCTGGAGGATCTTCTCCAGCGCGGGCAGGATGTCGGAGACAGCCGAGATCTTCTTGTCGGTGATGAGAATGTAAGGATCGTCGATCGTGGATTCCATCCGCTCCTGGTCCGAGATGAAGTAAGGAGAGATGTATCCGCGGTCGATCTGCATGCCCTCGACGAACTCTTGCTCGTAGGACAGGCCCTTGGACTCTTCGACGGTGATGACGCCGTCCTTGCCCACCTTCTCCATGACGTCGGCGATCAGGTTGCCCATCTCGTCGTCATGAGCCGAAAGGGAGGCGACCTGCGCGATCTGGGTTCGGCCTTCGACCGGTGTGGACATGTCTTCGACAGCGGCGCGAAGCGCCACAACGCCCTTTTCGATGCCACGCTTGAGGGCCATGGGGTTGGCGCCTGCCGCGATGTTCTTGAAGCCTTCTTGGATGATGGCCTGCGCCAATACGGTGGCGGTGGTAGTGCCGTCGCCAGCCACGTCGTTGGTCTTGCTGGCGGCTTCCTTGAGGAGCTGGGCGCCCATGTTCTCGAACGGGTCTTCAAGCTCGATCTCTTTGGCGATCGTCACGCCGTCGGAGCAAACCTGGGGTGGGCCGAACTTCTTGTCCAGTACTACGTTACGACCCCTTGGGCCGAGTGTGACGCCCACGGTGCTGGCCATGGTGTCGATTCCACGCTTCATCGAGGCTCGCGCCTCTTCACTGAAGGTTAACTGCTTTGCCATTTAGTCCTCCTGGCCCCGACTTGTCGGAGCGTCATTGCCTACTTCTTGAAGAGGATGTCGTCCTCGCGGAGCACCAAATACTCGGTGTCGCCTTCTTTGTATTCGGTGCCGGAGTACTTCGAGTAGACGACGGTGTCGCCCACCTGGACCTCCATGGCAACCCTCTCGCCCGCGTCGTTCAACCGGCCAGGGCCGGTGGCGACCACAACACCTTCTTGGGGCTTTTCTTTCGCCGTGTCGGGAATGTAGATTCCTCCGGCGCTCACTTGCTCATCGGATTCCTGCGGTTCTATGACCACCCGGTTTCCGAGAGGCTTGAACGAAACGTTCGTGCCTGTAGCCATGCTTTCGAGACCTCCTCGCGTGTCTTGATCTGCTTTGAATTCGCGCGTTAGCAGTCGGCCTAGCGGACTGCCAAAACAGAATGATAACGGAGTGATTTCGTGGGTGTCAAATTACTGGGCGAACCGGGTTGTCGGCGGCCTGTTGTGATCGCCGGATTGACGGTTGCGAGGCGCCGGAGATATCATCCGGCAAGCGTGATCAGATCTCGAACGGAGGTCATTTCGAATTGGGCGCCACACCCGTCGCAATTCTGAGGACGATGCGTCCGCGGCAATGGATAAAAAACCTGTTGGTCTTCCTCGCGCTCTTCTTCACTTTGAATGAAGCCTGGACCCTCGACGATCTGTCCACGGCCTTTGAGTTCGTCGGGCGTGGCGTCGGCGCCCTGGTGGTGTTTTGCGCCCTGTCCGGCGCGGTCTACATCGTCAACGACGTCACGGACGCCGAGAGCGACCGAGCGCATCCACGCAAGAGACAACGGCCGATCGCATCGGGCGCCCTCTCGGCCGCGCCCGCAATGGTCGCCGCCATCGTGTTGATCGCGGTTGCCCTCGGCGGCGCCTTCGTGCTCGAGCCTTGGTTCGGCGGAGTTTCGGTCGCTTACGTGCTCACCACGTTGGCGTACTCATTCGCGCTCAAGTCGGTGATCCTCGTGGACGTGTTCGCCATCGCGGCCGGGTTCGTGCTGAGGGTCGTGGCGGGCGCTGCCGTGTTGAGCGTGCCGATTTCGCCGTGGCTGTACCTTTGCACCGGATTAGGAGCGCTCTACATCGCTCTGTCCAAACGAAGGAGCGAGCTCGCGTCGGCAGGCGACGCTGCCGCCGACCAGCGTGACATCCTTGGCCGATACACTTTAGGGTTGCTGGACCAACTGTCCGGCGTCGTCGCCACATCGGCCATGATCAGCTACTCGCTGTACACGTTCACCGCCCCGAACCTGCCCGACAACCACGCGATGATGTTGACCATCCCTTTCGTGGGCTACGGGCTTTTTCGGTATATGTACCTGGTGCACAGCCGCAATCTTGGGGAGAACCCGGAAGATATCATACTGACCGACTATCCGATGATGGCATCAATCGCGCTGTGGGTGGCCACCGCCGCGTGGGTCTTGTTGGCGTTCCGGGGTTAGGCGCCGCGCCAGCCCGTTGGCTCAACTCTCATGCTACCGCGAGGAGCCTTTATCTTGGTTCAACGTGGCCATCGAATTCTTCGAATGCCCGATCAAAGCCATCGGGTGTGGTCGCAATCACGTAAGGCCTGGCCAACCTGACGAAGTCCGAATCGGATGTGATCAGAATGTCGCATCCGTAGTGGAGCGCCGTTGCCAAATGAAGACTGTCGGCCGCATCCAGATTGGTTGACGCGCAGACATCTTCAGCTCTGTTCTGCAAGCCTTCAGTGAATGCAGGGAATGTCACGGCTGGCAAGCGGGTCAGCATAGCCGCATGCAGGCTTTCGTAAACCTCATTGAGCTCTTGCCTGGTAAGTGCATCCCTCCCGGTACGCCTGGCGCCGACGCGTCGTTGGATCTGGAAGAATGTGAATCCCGAAGCAACCATCTTCTCCGCCCACCGATCGGCTTGCTTGGCCTCGATCATTTCTAGAACAGCAAATGGCGATGCGATCATCTGCCAGTTTCGTTTGATGATGCGGTCATACAATTGAATTGTGGCTTGTCGTCGGTTGTCGACAACGTCCAACAACGCGTTGGTGTCGAGGTAGAGGAGAGGGTCTTGACGTTCTTCGACCAACGCTAAGAAACCCGGCGGCGCCGTGGTGGAGGTTTGGGCGGAGTCTTTCGCCGTTTGATTGGCGGGTTGCGCGCCTTTGGTTTTGGCGTTGCTCTCCGTGACGTTTCTGATCGAGCTGTTCCTGTCTCGCTAGTGTGGTGGACCACTTCGCAATCCTCCTTTCCTAATGATTCCATCTTCCATGAGTTGAGCCTGTAATGCAACATCCTTCGGTAGCCCGAACAGCCTCCCTGTGCTACACTCCGACAGGCGTCGAGCGACCCATATTTTCGGCGCAGGAGCGGGCGATGGCACCACCGGAAAATCTGTTTGGCGTGATCCCGATCTGGCTGGCCGTCTATGCTTTGTCGGCGTTCTCGTTTTCGGCTGCCGGGTACATCCTGTGGCGTCGCGTCTTCAGGCTCGTCATGATCGGCAAACGGCCCGACCGATTCACTCCGCCGATCAAGCGCCTTATCCCGGCCGCGTCGATCGTCGTGGCCCAACTCAAGGTTCTCCAGAGCGTCTCGATACGAGACCGGGGCGGACTCACCCACGCGTTCATCTTCTGGGGATTCATGTCGTTTTCAGCGAGTTACGGCCTGTTCATATGGGCGGACTCCGCTTGGCGGCCGTTCTCGGAGAAAGTGCTGACCGAACGAGGCGTGGAGGTGTTCGGTTTCTACCTGGACGTGCTGGCAACGGTCTTCTTCTTCGTGCTCGTGTGGGTCGCGGTGCGGCGATGGGTGGTCAAGCCCAATCGCCTGTCGTTTGATCTGACGCAGAAGAAAGAATCAGGTTACATTCTGATACTGATAGGTCTGCTGATGGCGTTCACTTTGCTGACCGAAGGGGCGTATGTCGCTTCCGGCGGCGAAGGACCGCACTCGAAAGCTCCGGTGGGCAAGGCGATAGGCGAGGTGATGCTCGACGTCGGAATCGACGGCGACCTGGCCAACGGACTTCAGAGCTTGTTCTGGTGGCTGCACCTCGGCATAATCCTGGGTTTCGCCATGTACATCCCTCTGTCGAAGCATATGCACCTGGTTGGAGCGCCGTTGAACTGGTACACGCGCTCGCTGGAGCCCCGCGGTACGCTGATGACTCCGACAGACCTCGAGACCGCGGAGGTGTTCGGCGCCAGCCGGGTCCAGGACTTCACGTGGCGTGAGCTCCTCGACGGCTACGCATGCGCGGTCTGCGGGCGCTGCTCCGATGCTTGCCCCGCCAACATCACCGGCAAGATTTTGTCGCCGATGCACATCGTCGAAGGCATGAAAGAGCACATACTGGAGACGGGTCCGGGCATCTTGAATGGAGAAGACGTTCAAGTCGAGAAGCCGTTGATAGGCACTTGGGTTCAGGAAGAAGCTCTGTGGGACTGTTTGACGTGCGGCGCCTGCATGCGCGAGTGCCCCGTTGGCGTCGAACACATCAACAGCATCGTGGACATGCGTCGCTACCTCGTCATGGAGCAGGCCAGCATGCCCGAAACGGCCCAGAACGCTCTGCTGAGCATGGAGCAACGCGGCCACCCGTGGCGCGGGACGACATACTCGCGCACCGACTGGGCTGAGGGTCTGGACGTCAAACTCATGGCGGACCACCCTGACGCGGAAGTGTTGTTCTGGGTCGGTTGCACCGGCGCTCTCGAACAGAGGAGTCAGGCCATCGCCAGGTCGATGGCGTCGGTCCTCAAGCGGGCGGGAGTGGACTTCGCCATCCTCGGCACGGAGGAGACTTGCAGCGGCGACCCGGCCCGCCGAATGGGCAACGAGTACCTCTACCAGATGCTCGCCCAGCAGAACATCGAGACCATGAACGGCTACAACGTGAAAAAGGTCGTGACAATCTGCCCGCACTGCTTCAACAACATCAAGAACGAATACCCGCACTTAGGCGGCGAATACGAAGTGCTCCACTACACGGAGTTCGTCGCCGAGCTCATCGAGAACGGAAAGATCAAGCCCGTTGCGACGATCCAGTCGACCGTGGCGTACCACGACTCCTGCTACCTCGGCCGTCACAACGACGTCTACGACCCGCCCCGCGAGATCGCCAATGCCATACCCGGGCTTGAGCTTGTCGAGATGGAGAAGCGGCGCGAGCGAGGCTTCTGCTGCGGGGCCGGCGGTGGCCACATGTGGATCGAAGAGAGCCGCGGCCAGCGCGTGAACCACGCCCGCACGGAGCAGTTCCTGGAGACCTCCGCTGACACCATCGGCGTGTCGTGCCCGTACTGCCTTCAGATGTTCGAGGAAGGAATCGGCGCACAAGGCCTGGAAGGCCAGAAACAGGCCAAAGACCTGTTGGAGATACTCGACGAAAGCTTGACGTAGGTGGTGTGGAATCATATCGATCTTTGAGAACAATGCCCTCCAAGATCGAGTCAGGTTGTTGTAATCACAGGCCAGAACGGTTGAGCTAGCCGCGCGGGGCCCGATTAGCAACAGATCAGCCGGCCTCAACTATCCACCATGGGGGTTCGGCTATGGGAAACGAGCAAGCTCCTCGGGGTACGTATTGTCCGAGTTGCGGGAAACAGCATACTGGAGAACGCCAGTATTGCGACGAGTGCGGACAAGCCTTGCTCGATACGAGCGGCGCGCGACCGCCTGACGCAGCAGGTCAGCATGGTTCGGTCGGGACTGGATGTTCGAATTGCGATCGCCAGCACACGGGGGACAGCAAGTTCTGCAATTGGTGTGGCCAATTCTTGCTTGCGCCTAACGGAGTCAGACTGGCTGGCATTGGCCAGAGGTTTGTGGCGATGTTGCTTGACGGCATCCTGCTCCTGGTGACTTTGTTCATCGGTTACATCGTCTGGTGGCTGATCGTAATTGGCAAAGGGCAGACTCCCGGAAAACAGATCATGGGAATCCGCGCAATCAAAGACTCAGGCATGAAATCAGGTTGGGGGCGGACATTCGTCAGAGAGTTGCTGGTCAAGAACATCGTGTTCCCATTCCTTTCTGTGTTCACTTTTGGCATTGGTCGGTCTATTGGATTATCTCTGGGCTTTGTGGGATAAAGACAGGCAAGTATTGCACGACAAGATGGCAGGAACATTCATAGTACAGGGGCCCCGTTTAGAGATATGAAAGCAGCAATCTTTTACGGCGGACACGACATCCGAGTCGAGGAGTTGCCGGACCCTGAGCCGGGCCCAGGCGAAATCTTGGTCAGGGTGCGCTCCGCCGGAATCTGCGGCAGCGACCTCCACCCGTATCGATCGCCACCCGTCGGCGGCATCCGCGAGCCGCACCAGCGAGGCCACGAGCTGTCCGGCGATGTCGTGGCGCTCGGCGAAGGCGTGGAGGACGTGTCCGCCGGACAGCGCATCGGCATCGAGGCCGAGCATCTGCTTGGATGCGGCGCATGTCGCGCGTGCAGACACGGTCAGAACCACATCTGCGCGGAACGAGGCTACCGCGGCGGCGAACGCCAGGAGAGCCATGGCTTCTCGGAGCTGGACGTCTGCATCGCTTCGAACTGCTATGTGCTGCCGGAAAGCATCTCGTTCGACGCCGCAACTCAGTTGGACTGCTACGCCTGCGGTGTCCACGCCCTCAACCGGAACCCGGTCGGACCGGACTCCACGGTGGTCGTGATCGGGACCGGCGCCATCGGCATGACTTTGGGCCAGCTCGCCAGAGCATACGGCGCGGGACAAGTCGTGATGGTTGGCACCCGCCCCGAGCCGCTGGCAATCGCCATGGACGCCAACGCCGCCGACATCGTCTTGGCCATCTCTGACGGCGATCCGGTCGAGGCGCTGCTCGAGGCGACAGGCGGGCATGGAGCCGATGTCGTTTTCGAGACGGTCGGAGGCAGAGCGTCTACCATCGACCAGGCGATCGGAATGGCGCGCTACGGCGGCGCCGTGAGCGTGCTGGGTGTGTTCACCGGGTCATCAAGCGTCGATGTCCCGGCGGCCTACCGAAAAGAGCTGAGCATTCGCTGGTCGAACAGCTACTCCTCGTGGGAGGGCGTGTCCGAGTACCAGACGGCGCTCCGCCTTCTGGGCAGCGGCTGGGTCGACCCGTCGGAGTTCATCACGACGCATTATCCGCTGGACTCCATCGGCGAGGCCTTCGCCGCAGCCGACGACAAGCGCCACTCGGGCGCGATCAAGGTGATCGTGCACCCGTAGCGGACTGCCTATCTCACACCACCGACTGCTCGTGTAACTCGGCGACCTGTTCGGCGTCGAAACCCAGCATGTCGCCAAGGACCTCAGTCGTGTGCTGGCCAAGCAACGGCGCCGGCGCCACCTGGACGGGCGAATCGGACAGCTTGACCGGACAGCCGGGAACCATGAACTCGCCGCGCTCAGGATGATCGATCGTGACGATCATCTCGCGCTCGCGCAGGTGCTCGTCGTAGTAGATGTCCTCGGCGTTGAGGCAGGCGGCGGCAGGCACGCCGGCCTCGCCCAGAATCCGCATGGCTTCGTGCTTGGTGTGCTGCATCGTCCAAGCTTCGATGGTCTCGTTGATCTCTTCGGTGGCGTCGGGGAACTTCGAGGCGTCGGTGTAGATCGGGTCCTCCAACAGGTCCTCACGACCCATCGCCTGAAACAGTGCGTCCCACATGTTCCGGCGCATGGGCGATGACGACAGGAAGACGTAGTCGTCGGATCCGCCTGGGGCGCACTTGAACATGCCGTAACCGGGCCTGCCCTTCCAACGGTTCCCGCGCCGGACTGGAGACTTCTTCGTGTCGTTGAAGCCGCTCATCGCGATCCGAGCCACGTTGAGCACGGCGTCCTGCATCGAGACCTCGACCTGCTGACCTTTGCCGGTCGCCTCGCGTTGCCACAGAGCCGCGAGAACGCCGATCACCGCGTGCATGCCCGTTCCCGTGTCGCCGATCGTGATGCCGGGACGCACCGGCGGACCGTCAGGCTCGCCGGTGACACAGATCGCTCCGCCTGCCGCCTGGGCGATCGGGTCGAAGCTTTTGTACCCGCTGTACGGGCCGTACGTGCCGAACCCTTTCACGCGGGCGAGGATGATCTTGGGGTTGATCTCCTTCAGCGCGTCATAGCCCAGGCCAAGCCGCTCCAGGGCGCCAGGCGCCAGGTTCTCGGCGACGATGTCTCCCTGCTTGACGAGATCGAAGAATATCTCACGGCCGCGTTTGGTCTTCAAGTTGAGTGTGATGCTGCGCTTGTTCGAGTTGAGGTTGAGGAAGTAAGAAGAATCAGCGTCACCGCCCGCGCCAGACAGGCGTCGACCAGGGTCGCCGCGGGTCGGTTCTTCAACCTTGATCACATCGGCCCCGAGCCATGCCAGCATCTGTGTGCACGACGTGCCCGCCTCGAACTGGGTTAGGTCGATGACGCGTACGCCATTCAGTGCCTTGTCCATCGCGAATCCCCTCCTTCGATCTGGTCCCTACGGCGCCCGGGCCTTCAGCTCCATGTCCATCCATCTGACGAGCTCGTCGCGCATGTCGTTGCGACCAAGAGCCTCGTGAATCGTCGCTTTCAGCATGCCCAGCGGTGTCCCGACGTCGAAGTGATCGCCTGGGAATCGGTAGGCGTAGACGCCTGGATCGTCGATCAGAGCCGCGATGGCGTCGGTGAGTTGTATCTCGCCAAGGGCGGCTGCGTCGGCGCCCTCGATGGCGTCGAACACTTGGGGCGTCAGCACGTATCTCCCGATGATACCCAGGTCGGACGGCGCGTCTGCAAGTGCGGGCTTCTCGACCATGCCCCTTACTCGCCGAACGTCGCCGCCACCGGCCTCGGGATCGATGATGCCCAGGCTTGGTATCGCCGAATCCGGGACTTGCTTCACGGCAATGACGTTCGCGTGATGCTCATCGTGAATCCTGATCATAGCGCCGATCGTCGGGTTGTCGCTCCGAATTATGTCGTCGGGAAGAAACACCGCGAAAGGCTCGTCGCCGACCTTCTCTCTCGCCATGAGGACGGCATGCCCCAGTCCTCGTTGCTCTTCTTGAACGACGGTCGTCACGTCCGCCATGCAGTTGATCGATCGCAACTCGCCAAGCCGATCGTCGTCGCCTCGGCCTGTGAGGTGGTCTTCGAGGGCGGAATTGGTCGCGAAATAGCCGCCGACGGCCTCCTGACCTCGTGATACGACGAAGATGATCTCGCCAATCCCTGCTTCTGCCGCTTCGGCGACGCAGAAGTGTATCGCAGGGTGGTCCAACACGGGGAGCAACACTTTCGGAACGGACTTGGTCACAGGCAGAAATCGTGTGCCGAAACCCGCCACCGGAACGACCGCCTTGCGCACCGTCATCTATGCGCCTGCCCCGACCTGTGCGGGCGCCAACGTGCCGGTGCGATAGACGCGCCGCAAGTCCGCTTGGCTCAACGCCATCCCGAATACGACCGCGATGAATATGGCGCCGGTTACGATCAGAATCGGGGGCGCGGAGAAGGCGTCGGCCAGGAAGCCGTAACCCAGGTTGGCAAAGGCCATGATGCCGCCCGCGTGCAGCAGGTAAAGGCTGGAAATGCGGCCTCGCAACCGGTCCGGGACGATGGTTTGGACGTAGGTGTTGGTCAAGGCCATGAACACCGACTGGGACGCGCCCATGCCCGCGGCCGCGAATATCGCCAATGGAAGCACCGGGCTGAAACCTAGGATTATGGGCGTCACGCCACTGAGCAGGCCGCTCCAGAGAAGCCATCGGCCCTTGTTCTTTTCGCTTCGCATGCCGGCGATCAGTATGGATGCTACAAACGACCCGATGCCGTACGCCATGATCAGGTATCCCAACGTGGAGCCGTCGTTGGCGCCCAAGATTTCTCTGGAGAACACGGGCAGGATGGACTCGAACGACATGACCAGTGCGCAGTGGAACGCGACCAGTAGGATGAAGATAGCGATCGTCCGATTTGTGTAGATGTAGACAAGTCCGTCGATGAATGATCGGGCCAGGCCCTGTTCAGGAGCGGATTCCCCCTTCGAGACCGTACGCGAAACGAACATCTGGTAGGAGCTCGCGACCTGGAACGCCACACACAGGACGAGCACGCCGGAGATGCCGATCGAGTCGACCGCGAGAAGCGGAGCGGACACCAACAAGCCGAAGAACCTGGCGCCGTGCCGCGTCGCCGAGTTCAGCGTGATTGCGTTGAGCAGGTCTTCGCGCGGCACCTGGTTCGGGATCAGCGATTGCACGGCCGGCTCCAGCATCGACCGAAGCACGCCGTTGATGAACACCAGCGCCGCCAGATGCCAGATCTCGATCACGTCCGTGATTGTCAGGATGGTTACCGCGCTCATCACGACAACGCCGCCGGCAAGCGCGACCACAGCCAATTGTCTGCGATCGACGCGGTCCGCCAACAGTCCCGCTATCGGAGACGTCAGCAAGAACGGGAGCATCGCGGAGAACGTGACGACGCCGACCCAACCTGACGAGTCGGACCGTTCCAAGACCAGCCACGAAACTGCGACGATGAATGTCCACACGGCGGCCCCGGACCACAAGTTGGCGGCCCAGGTGTTGCGGTAGCCGTGGTGTTTGAGCGAGGCGAAGTGGGGTATGGCCGTCACACGGGCCAATGCTCTGTCCCCCAGTATCTGCATTACGCAACACCGCTCCCTCGCAACGCTCTCGGTCTCGCGATTATACCAGCACGTCTCAAGGGCGGTAAGGCGCGTACCTGCCGTATCCGGCAGATCATCGTGAGCGAGGCGCTGCGGATCGAAGGCGGTTCGGGTTGCTTCGAAGACGTGGGCGGAGACCGACGGTGAACGAGTGAGAGGCGACGCGAGCGGACGGGTCAAACGTCGGGACGCACCGAACGAGGAGCACAGAACGCCGATGGGGAACCGGACGGGAGCGAGGCGGAGTTGGTGGAGCTGGGGGGACTCGAACCCCCTACCTCGGCATTGCGAACGCCGCGCTCTCCCAGATGAGCTACAGCCCCACACCGCATCTGGCAGAATTATAGGCCCGATGCCGGAATGGTGTCAACGAGAAGGGAGGCCACGTCGGCTGGCGCGGCCTCCGATAATTTCCTAATCGGTCAGATTCTGTCGATTACTCAGGCGCTGCCGGAATTGCGTCCTCCGGGTGGATGGGAATGATGCCGGGCAGCCACCATTTCTCCCACATCTCGTCGATCTTCTCCTGATAGTAGTCGACATCTTCGTCGGTGAAGTGGGCGTATCGTCCCTGGCGCTTAAGGAATTCGTAGACCGGCTTGCGTTTTCGCCGCCCTGCTTCGATCATCCGCGACGGGCCGTTGAGCCTGAGCTCCCCGTCCTCGATCTCGTACTGGACCCAGATGCCGGTTTCGACACCGAGCATGCCCAGTTCGTGCGAGTACATGGGGTCGTAGTCCCAACCCTTGGGACAAGGGTCGTACGTGTGGATGAAGGTGGGCCCGCCAAGAGCGAGGGCTTTGCGGATCTTGTTCATCAGGTCGACGGCGTAGGAGCCGCAGCCCGTTGCGACGTATCGGACGCCCGGATGGCCGACCGCCATCATCGCCGCCATGTTCTTCTTCCACCGCTTGTGCATGATCCGGTGCAGCTTGCCTGGAGGGCTGAACGAGGTGTTGACGCCGTATGGCGACGATCCTGAATCCTGGATGTCCGTGTTGGCGTAGGACTCGTTGTCGTAGCAGAGCACCAGGTGGTTGTACTGGAGGTGCATCAGCGACGCTGAGATCGCCGAGAGTCCCATGTCGACGCCGCCGCCGTCGCCGCAGAACGAGATGACGTTCATGGGCTCGTCTTTGATCTTGCCTTTGCTCATCAAGGCCTTGAGCCCTGCCGCGGTGCCTGTGGCGGCCGACCCCGACGATCCGAGTTGAGTGTGCATCCACGGCACGACCCACGGCGTCGAGTAGTACGTCGTGTTGGCGACGTACATGCAGCCGGTGCTGCCGAGCACAATCGTGCGAGGCCCGGCGGCCTTGATCATCAGCTTCATGACCAACGCCGACTCGCAGCCCTGGCATGTTCTGTGTCCCGATGTGTAGTACTCCTCGAGCGGCGAGTCGTGTACGCCGCTTATCATCGAGAGAGTGTTCGTAGTTGTCATATGTTTGCTCCTGCTGGTACCTGCTTGCGATGCTCGGCGTTGCCTACACCGTTCGTGGTGAGCCTGCCCTGAGATTTCCGAAGGGGCGAGTGGATGATGCCGACGGTCGTTTCCGCTGCCTAGTCGCTCACCTCACGTCGATCCATCGGAGTTGCTCTTCAATGACCCCGGTGTCGGCCACGTTCTGGGTCAGGTCGAACATTTCGGTCGCCGACTGAATCGTGACCTCTCGGCCGCCGAGTCCCGCGATGTAGCCGACGATCGGCACTCTGACGTCCGCGTCGTACATCGCCGACCGGACCTCGGTGTAGAGCACGCCGCCGTTTTGCGGCGCCCCCAGCGAGTAGTCGCGGTCGATTATGCCAACCGCCTTGAACTTCGAGAGCGACTCACGCAGTTCCTGGTCGGGGAACGGCCTGAACCATCGGACTCGGACGAAACCGACCTTGCGTCCCTGCTCGCGCAATCGCCTCACGGTGACCCGCAGCGGCAGAGACAGCGTGCCCATGCCGACGAGCACGACGTCCGCGCCGTCGGTCATGTACTCCTCGATGAACGGGTTTTCTTCGTCCCTGTTGAAGATGCGCTTGAGGTCGTTGTGGGCCTCGATGATGACTTCACGAGACTGGCGCATGCCCTCGTCGGTCTGACGCCGGATCTCCATCAGCCAGTCCTCGTTGACCTGTGGGGCTATGGTGACCGGGTTGTCCGGATGCAACACGAACTTGCCGCGGTCGTAAGGCGGCAGGAACTGATCGACGAGCGTCTGGTCCGGAACCTGGACGATCTGTTGTGAGTGGGTCAGGAATGCGCCGTCCGTGCTGATGGCGCAAGGCAGGTACACGCGCGGGTCCTCGGCAACGCGCCACGCCATGAACGCCGCGTCCATGGCCTCTTGCGCCGTGTCGACCCAACGGAGCATCCAGCCCAGGTCTCGAACGGACAGGGCGTCGTTGTGCTCGCACCCGAAAGCGCCGGGGTCGTCGAGGGCGCGGTTTCCGACCATCGCCACCACCGGCAGCCGGAGGCCAGTGGTCACGGCAAGGGCCTCGTAGGCGTAGAGCCAGCCGACTCCGGATGAGCCCGCGAACGTCCTCGCGCCGACTGCGGAGGCGTGCTTGACGATCTCGAACTGTGAGTGCTCGCTCTCGGCCACGATGTACTCGCAGTTGAACGCGCCGTCGGCGATCAGCTTGGAGACGTACTGCATGACCGTGTCGTAAGGTCTGATCGGAAACGCCGTGATGACGTCGACGTCTGCCATTGCGCAGGCGATCGCTATCGCCTCGGAACCGCTGATGAGTTGTTCTCTCGCGAGAGAATCTGTACTAGTCGTCACTTGCCACCCCCGTGATCTCGATCTCCTTTTTGTAGCCGTCCCATTCGTAAAGGCCATGGGACCTGCCCACGTCGCCCTTTTCGGCCTTGGCGACAGCGATCTTCTCTTCAAGCCACTTCATGTAGCCGTCGCGATCGCTCTTCCAATGTTCGTATTGACTTGAGTTGTCGTTGAACTCGGACTCGTGCACCATCGTCACGCATTCGGCGATGGGGCAAACTTCTTCGCACACGCCGCATCCGCAACACGCCTCCATGTTCGCGTCGTACACCCCCTCGGGCGTCACGTCGAAGCAGGTGTCCGGGCACTGGAGCCAGCAGAGAGTGCACTTGGTGCAAGTCTCGAAGTTGATGACCGGACGCATCGTCCTGGTCGACCACTTCTTGAAGACCTCGCTCCGGCCGGGCTGGTAGCCCTCTTCGCCGCCGCGGAATCCGCCGCCCGTTTCGACCGCGGGCACGATCAGCGCGTCTTCCATCTCCTGCCAACCGGGCAGTACGAACGAGAACGGCTCCTCGGTGTTTCCCTGTCCCGGCTCGACCGGCGTGCTCTGCACTCGATCATGAGCTCGCCGCGCCGAGGTCTGCTTCAGCTCGTCGGCCCCCTGGTCGGCTATCGTGTCGATGTGCGCTTGAAGGCCCGCAAGCTGCGGACAGACCTTTGCCAACGCGCCCATTAGCCGGACATCCGTGTGGTCGTCCTTGTACACCCACATGCCCGAGAAACTCTTGGCGCTTTTTAGTATGGCCAAGTCGTACGCGACATCTTTCGTGTGAATGTCTTGCAGGAGTTCGTTAGGCTCTTGCAGGGACGTCACCAGCACGGTCCCGCCTTCCTTGGTGATGGAGTTGATCGGTTGCAACCCGTACCAAGCCCAGGACTCGATTCCCTTGCACAGCGTATCGTCGACGACGATCGTCACGTCGACGGCAGTCGGCTCGTACGTCGCAAGGCTCGCCTCGAGCTCCAGCCCGTCGTCGGCGATCACGGCGAAATACTTGGCGGGGATGCCGTTGCGCTCGGGCGAATCGCTGTATCGTCCAAAAGCAGTGCCTACTTTGCCTTCTTTGTGCGCCGCGAATACGATGTTGCGGCAGATGTTGCGAGAGAGGGTCTTCTGGAATATCCCTCTGAAAACGACTTCGACAGCGGTAACTGCCATGTTCACCTCCCTGAAGGTTCTCGTATCTGAGCTTGAGGTTGTTTGTTCAGCGGTCTTTGCGGCGGGGAAGGTCGTGGACCTCCCTGTCGATTTGCGTGATGTGTTCGTGCATGGCCATCTGGGCCGAACGCGGGTCCCGGCTTTCGATGGCGGCCAGGATGCCTTGGTGCGAACGAAGCGACTTGGCGGAGCGTTCAGGTGACATCAGCGATTCCTCGCGGCTCTGACTGAGGATGCCGGATATGGCCTGGTTCACCGCGACCAGCGCAGAGTTCTTCGTGGCGTTCGCTATGGCTTGGTGGAAGGCGATGTCGTAGGCAACTCCCGAGCGGCCCGCTTCGATTTCCGTCTTTTGCTCGCGAAGGATCTCCCGCAACCTGTCGATGTCGGACTGCGAGGCACGGTCGGCGGCTAGCGAGACGACATGCGGTTCGAGGAGCAGCCTCATTTCGAAGACATCTTCCGCGCCGTCGCCGGACTCGTTCAACAGCGACGAAAACGCTTGCACGATCGTTTCGATCACGTCCTCGGTCACGAACGTCCCGGCGCCGGGACGGATCACGATCAAGCCCTTCTGGTCGAGAAGCCGCATGGCCTCGCGGACCGACGCACGGCTGACTCCCATCTGTTGAGCGAGTTCACGTTCCGGAGGCAGTTTATCGCCGGGTTGGAGGGCGCCGTCGCGGACCAAGCCGTAGATCTGCGCGACGATCTCCTCGGGGATCCGAGTCTTCTTGATGGACCGTAGCAATGTGCGCCTCGTAGTCGTAAACATCAGGTGGTCTGACCAATCCGCCCGATTATGACAGCGCTAACAAGGTCTGTCAACAACCGTCGATTGGGCATCCGTACCAGAAGATCGACCTATTCACCTGAGAGCATCTGACCTTCATGAACTCCCGTGGTCGAGCGCGGTTGAGGGATCGTTAGGTGAGTGTGCACTCAGTCTCGCAAAGGTCCGTATAAGCCACGTTTGACCCGCCCCTCTCCGAGGAGTTGAGGCCGAGTCGTCCGGCGAGCTGGATTCGGCGTCATTGCCCCGATGTGCCGAGTATGGTGGGGGTGCAGGGGGCACAGCCCCCGCAGGGGTTTGGGGCGTCCCCAAGACTACTTTCGGGCGGGCGGGCGGGACCAGAACTCCGTGGGGGGAAGAGGTTCTTGCCGATTTGCCGAATCCAGGAGTTGTTGAAACGTCCAGGCCCTTGCGCCACGACCCAGCCTCGCGGTTGACACGTGGGAGCGCTGTGCCTAACATGCGAGTCTGAACAGAGACAACATTGCTGGCGGCGCTGCACGAAGACTACGCGCGATTGGGAGGGCAGGCATGGGGCTAGAGAATGTGAAGGCTTTGACGTTCGACGTATTCGGCACGGTGGTGGACTGGCGCGGCAGTATCACCCGTGAAGGGCGGAAACTCGGGGACGCCAAAGGCATCACCGGCGTCGACTGGGTCGAGTTCGCGGACGCCTGGCGGGGCGGATACCGGCCGTCGATGAACCTTGTACGGACGGGAAAACTGCCCTGGACGAAGATCGACGTTCTCCACCGCATGGTGCTCGACGACCTCCTGGTGAAGTACAACATCACCGGCCTTTCCGAGGACGAAAAAGTCGATTTCAACAAAGCCTGGCATCGTCTCGACCCTTGGCCGGATTCGGTGTCGGGGCTCGCTCGTTTGAAATCGCGATACATAATCTCGACACTGTCCAACGGGAACGTCGCGTTGCTGACGAACATGGCAAAGTGGGGCGGGTTGCCGTGGGACTGCATCCTCTCCGCGGAGAGCGTCCACCACTACAAACCCGATCCTGAATCCTACCTCGGCGCAGCGGACCTGTTGGGCGTCGAGCCTTCGGAAGTCATGATGGTGGCGGCCCACAAGCGCGACCTGAAGTCGGCCAGCGAAGTGGGGCTGCGCACGGCCTTCGTTGCGAGACCACACGAGTTCGGCCCTGACGTCGACGTTGACGTCGAACCCGAAGATTGGATCGATGTACACGGCGCCGATTTCAGGGACCTCGCGTCGAACCTGGGACTGTGATTGTGAACAGGGCTCGGCCTAAAGACCGAGGCCACGAGGCGCTGGTGCTCTGGCCGTTCGCGGCCAAGCCTGGATCGTCGCAGGCTCGGCCTAAAGACCGAGGCCACGAATCGCCGGTGCTCTGGCCGTTCACGGCCACGCCTGGTGCCGCGCCCTTATTTGCAAGCGAATAAGCACGTGACCACTCGTCTGAACAACGCCCTTGTCATGCAATCCGGCGGTTGCACGAACGTACTCAACGGCAGCCTCTTCGGAATCGTATCCGAAGCCGCCGACGCGGGTGCTTTCGGTCGCATTCACGGCGCCTCGCACGGTCTCGAAGGTCTGCTCGAAGGCAAGACCGTCGAGCTGACCGGCGTTCCGCAGGCGACTTGGAACCGGGTTAAGCGCAGTCCAGGCGCGGCGCTCGGATCGACTCGGCGGAAGCTCACTTCGGAGGATGTGCCTATCGTGTTGGACCGGCTCGCTGCTCTGGGCATTGGCTATTGGTTCATCATAGGCGGCAATGACTCTGCTGAGACCGGACACACCCTTTCGCTTGAGGCGGCGAAGGCCGGGTACGATCTCACCGTGGTCAACGTCCCCAAGACCATAGACAACGATCTGGTGATGACTGACCACTGTCCGGGCTACGGCAGCGCCGCAAGGTTCGTGGCGTTGGCTGCAATGGGCGCCGGCGCCGACGCCGAGGCGATGGGCATGGCATCGCCGATCACGATCCAGGAAGTGATGGGCAGGGACACCGGATGGCTGGCAGCCGCCGCAGCCCTCGGCCGGCGAGAGGAGCGCGACGCTCCCCACGTGATCTGCCTGCCCGAGACGCCGGTCGATGAAGATCGATTCGTGTCCCAGATCGAGGCCGTGTACACGCGATTCGGGTTCGCGGTCGCCGTCGTATCCGAGAACGCCCGGAGCGTGGACGGAGTCCTGGGGGGCCAGTCCGAGCCGTGGTTTGTCGACGACTTCGGCCATCCTTACTACGACGGCCCAGCCCGCTACCTCGGTCGACTCGTCAGCAAGCGTCTGGGCGTACGAACTCGCTACGAGAAACCCGGCACGATCCAGCGGTCGTTCGTCGCTGCGGCTTCGCGACGGGACCTCACCGAGGCCGAGATGGCCGGGCGCGCCGCGGTTCGAGCCGCCAAGGACGGTCACAGCGATGTGATCGTTACTCTGGAGCGAGCGCCCGGCGCCGCGTACGAGTGCACTACCGGTCTTGCCCCGCTCGAAGCCGTCGGAGGCAAAGTCAGAACCATGCCTCCCGAATTCCTCGATGCAGCCACCGGAGAGCTCAAACCCGCGTTCCTCCGGTACCTCAGACCGTTGGTGAGCCGTCTACCCAGGTTTGCTCGCCTGGGGTAATTCGGGATTCGCGACCGTGCCAGCCCCGCAGGAGCACGAGCCGCAACTTCGCTCATCAGACGATGCGTGGGTAGATTAGCGCCCCGCCCATGAGGCGACAGCAGATCGCGAGATCTTTCCCGCTTTTCGGGACTCCGCATCTACCATTCGACATTCGAGCAGCTACGCCCCGTCTCAGACTTCTTCCAGACCCGGGAGAGTGGTGATGATGCTGAGGATCCGGTCCAAGCCAGAGTTGGTCTTCAAAGCCTGCCGGCAGATCTGATCTAGTTGCGCTTCCTTGCTGACACCGGACTCGAACTGCACGTATTCGAAAGATGGTCCTGCGTTTACGTCAGCGCCCTCTGAGATCGGCTGTTGCATCATCATCTTGGCCAGTTGCGGCATCACTGAAGCCATTACGGAGAACAACCCTCGGAAAACGATTTCGTGTTTCCTGTCCGAATCGGTGACCGCGAATATCTCCTCCAGTGCGACCAGCATGTAGGAGTAGCATCCGTTGAACAGGTGAGACAGGTCTTTAAGCGGTCCTGAGTATTCGGCACTCTTGGGGTTCTTTACGACGGGCCACACGTCGCCGAGCGGCACGTCGCCGTCCGCGATGCGTTCAAATTTGTAGTAGTGGGCCAGCTCACGCTTGGTGGGATCGTCGTAGTGCGAATCCCGGATTCCCTCGCCTTGTTCGATGATGATCTGTATCGCTGAGATCGCCGACTCCAGGTCGGTGACTGGGCCCAGCTCACCCGTGTCCGAGATCTCCGGCATGTAACCTTCGGTAAGCTGTTTGCGGGGGTCGTTATCGGTGAAAAAATTGATTTCCTTGCTCTTGAGAGATCGACTTGAAGCCGTTCTCCACGCTCAAATAGAACTGACCGATTGTGTCGAAATTGTCATCTTCAGGTACCGCGTCGATCTCTTCTGGTTGCTCGATGGCCATGTAGATGTTTCTCACGAAATCGACCGAGCACCTTTCTAGGTTGACGGTGAAGCCTTCCCTATGGTGGGGCACGGGGCCCGGATAGCTGGGGAAAATGTCCTTGTGGTAGAATCGAGGTTGCCCTCCGACCGCCACGAGCAGGTTCGACGCCAGGGCCCACGTGTAGCATCTCCTCTACAACGACGCCTTTAAAGACGGCCGCCGCCTCCGACCCGCCCTCTTTGATCGAATACATCGCGTACAGATAGGTCGGGATGGTCGTCAGCTCGACCTGGATTGCCCACTGCAGGTGTGCCCTTAAATCCTGGACGGTAGTAATGGCCATAATGCGGATACCCCTTAGCAACGTTGCGCTATACGTGTAGCTCAAAATCATGGAATTTCATGACCGTGAACCAGTCTTGGTTCTCTTCCAGCATCGTGGATTCTGCTTCGAGCGAGGCAAGCCTGAGCGTGGAGACATCGGGCGCCCTCCTGATCCGGTCGGCGATTGCTCGGAGGACCGGCGCCATCGCATTGAAGTTCGCGGCGTTGCGTTCGTATTCTCTTTGCGCTCGGATGCCGCTCAGTGAACCCGCGAGAGCAGGCAGACTAAGGGCTAGCATTATCAACACGTTGCTTACGGAGATCACGGACCCATGCTCGTCGTGGCCGCCGATTTCCAATGCGTGCAGCATCGCGGCCAGCAGCGTAGCCCCGAATAAGGCCGCGATGGCATAGGATATCTGGCGATGGCGCCGTTCGTTGTGATGGGCTGCTCTCTGATGATAATCGGCCTGGTTTTGGACCCAGGCGCTTGCCAGGAACGTTCTCAGGTGGTCGATGCCCTGATCGACCAGAGGGCGTGGGCGCTGTCTCCAAACCTCCTCGAACGCTCTTCCCAGCCAATCATCCGAAGACGCTCCCGCGCGGGTCGATTCCGATCCGGCCGGACTGCTGTCCTCCTGATCGACCACGCCGATATACAGGGCTGCCCGGAAGCGCTCCGCCAGGAATCGATGGGAGAGCCACATCCTCTGTAATTGCCACCGCCGGCCCAGATAAAGAATCGCCAAGAGCGTGACCATCAGACCGACCTCTATCCAGATGAGCTTTGGATAATCGGGGAAGAACAGCAACTGGCCCGCAATGACGATGACTGCCAACGCCGCGGTCAGAAACAGCACCGTGCTGAAGGCGAAATAGAGCGCCTGGTAACGCTGGGCGATGGCGTCGGCCTTCGTCTGATAGGGCAAGATCCACTCTAGGTAAGGCTGTATCTTCGCGGGCTCGATCCCCGCGGTCTGAGATTCATTCACGATCTCTCGGCTCTCCCGTTCGATCTCGCTGCGCATCTTGCTTGTGCCGATACTCGATTTGTTGAATGAAGCGATCCTGTCCACAGGCTCGCGGTCGATGCCGTCGCCCGGTTCAAATTCGATTCGGTATGGCGGCTCGGTGGAGACCCAGATAACGGGCTCTCCCGCTTGGCGTGCGTGTTCCACGACGGCTCCGGTGCCTCCCTGGCCTCGCGCAGGTTTGCCGTCCCACAGCGCGATGAGCACGTCGGACCGTTCGACCACGAACTTGCCCGTGATCTCGTATGCTTCATCCGACGTTTCAGATTCCGGCATGACTGTGACATGCGTTGCCCGATCCAACAACTCGTGAAACTCGCTTTTAGACTCGTCGGTCTTGAAATCCTCGAGGTATTGTTCAAGGGGCATTGGGAGAGGCGCCGACAGGACCGTGTTTTCGTCTGCCAACGCCGCCCGGGCGACCAACCGATCCGCGCCCTCGGCGAGTGGAGAGATGATATGTAGGTGGACCGGCAGATGGTCGGCCCTCGATGCCAGCTCACGCACTCGGTTGAGCGCGTCTTGAACTGGCGCCATCAGGGCGTCGTGGTCGGACAATTGCCTGTGGCCGGTGACCCCGATGCGCAGCCGGTAAGGTATTGTTGTGTTCGCCATCGCGCCTTTCAAATGATCCGGAAGCGGAAGAATCGCTGTCTGTGCCGGTTACGAGCAGCCAGGCTGAGATTGCTGCACATTCAGGCATTCGGATTGGGCGCCCCGCGTATGCCAATGGGCGTCGATTACCTGTAGCGCATTCCTGTTCGCGGATTGACTGCTTAGCTTGGCATTGATAAACTCGAATTCTACAATAATAACCACGCAAAGTGTCAGGTTCATGCGAACCTGGCGTTTTACATTCGCCAAACCGGGCATGGTGATATCCGGAAGGGCTCATGAGCGATATCTTCATCAGCCACGTGGAAGAGGATGCATCCGTAGCGATGCAGATAGGCGATGGTCTGCGGTCCGCCGGGTACTCCTCTTGGCTCTACGAGCGCGACAGCCTTCCGGGACCCGCGTACCTGCTCCAAACCGGCGAGGCTGTCGACAATTGCCAGGCGTTCATTCTGATCATCTCTCCCGACTCTGTGAAGTCCAATCAGGTGACGGCGGAGGTCGTCCGAGCGCATGAGGGCGCCAAGCAATTTGTGCCGTTGCTCCACGGCATAAGTCACGCGGATTTTCAGGAACGTCAACCCGTGTGGAGACAGGCGGTCGGAGCGTCCACGTCCATCCGAATCGACCCGGGTGACATCGCCGGACTTGTCGATCGCATTTCCTTGGGCTTGAGCGCTTTGGGAGTGCAAACCAGCCAGACCGAGCGACCGGTCTCCTTTGCGGCAGAATCTCCTCATTCTACGACCGAAGCTCATGCGCACAACCTGCCCGCCCAGTTAACGAGCTTCATCGGGCGCGAGTCTCAGATACGAGAGATCGGCGAGCTGTTCGCCGACGCTCGGTGCGTGACGCTCACGGGTATCGGGGGCTCCGGCAAAACTCGGTTGGCCATCGAGGTCGGAGAGCAATGCTTGGACTCATATCCCGATGGTGTGTGGTTCGTGGACCTGTCTCCCGTTACCGACGAATCCCTCGTTCACAAAGGCGTGGCTCAGGCTCTGGGAGTCGAGTTGGAAGCCCTAAGCGGGACGTTGCGAAACAAAAAGATGATGCTGATGTTGGACAACTGCGAGCATCTTCTGGACATGTGCGCAGAATCGGCGAGCACGTGGCTGGGCAAGCTCCGAACCTAAACATCCTCGCCACGAGCCGAGAGGCACTGGGCATTCCAAGAGAGGTCATACGTCGAATTTCATCGCTCACGGTGCCTGACGAATCCAATGTTTCTCCGGAGATATTGATGGATTCTGAGGCGACCTGGCTTTTTCCCGATCGTGCATCAGCCGCCCACGGCACATTTCAGTTGACCCAGGAGAACTGTGCGGCCGTCGCTCAGATAACCCACCGTCTAGACGGCATTCCTCTCGCGATCGAACTCGCTGGGGCTCGCGTCAGGATGTTGACGCCACAGCAGATTGCCACACGCCTTGACGACCGATTCCGACCCTTGACGGGTGGAAGCCGTACCGCGATGCCCCGCCAGCGCACCCTTCAGGCGGCGATCGACTGGAGCTACCACTCATTGGAGGAGGAGGAAGCGCGGCTGTTCGACACTCTCTCCGTGTTCCGAGGCGGATTCACACTGGATGCGGTGGAACAAGTCGGCGCGGTAGACGGTGACGACCCGTTGTTCATCATGGACAACCTGTTCAAACTGGTGGACAAATCGATGGTCATCGTCGCAAATAACGACTCGGAAGACGAATCCCGTTTTCGGCTGCTGGAAACCTTGCGTCAATACGGCGGGGAGCGACTGGCTGAGAGTGGCCGGGCGGACGATGCGCGACGCCGGCATGCTGCATATTATCTGAACATGACCCACGATGCCCAACCCGTGTTGTGGGGGATCGATGCGTCACCGGTGCTGGTGCTGCTGGAGACCAATCACGACAACATTCGCGGCGCTCTGGAATGGGCGATAGGATCCGGAGACAAAGAGACCGCCCTCAGGCTGTCGGGTGACATGGGCTTCTTCTGGACGATGCGCCGACACATCAACGAGGGCGACGACTGGTCTGCTCGCGCGATATCGATGGATGGCGAAGCACCGCCCGACGCTCTGGCCTCAGCCATGCATGCGGCGGGGCTGAGGCCATACAAAAAATGGACGCTCCCAGAGCCGAAGCCATGTACTCGCAAGCGGCAGGATGCTACCAGGCATCCGGTGACGTGGCCTTGACTGCCCGCTTAACCTTCTTCCTCGCGGGAGTCCCGTGGGCGACCGGCGACATCGACCGCGCTGAGCCGATATACCGAGAAGCCTTGAGGCTGAACCGGGAAACCGAAGGAGATCCCTGGAGCTATCCATTTGCACGGTACCTCGCCGCGTCCATTACATCATCTCGCGGCGACTACGAGTCCGCCCAATCCACCCTGGACGAAATCAACGGCATCTTTCGACAGTTGGAACATCCTATCGGTTTGGGCCATACGCACATTGGATTGGCAAGTTTAGCGCTGGACCAAGGCAATTACGCTGAGGCAGTGTCGCAATACGAGAAGAGCATCCCTTTCGAGGTTATGCTGGGAGATCACTCAATGTTGGCGGTGGCGAATTCCAGGTTGGCCGCCATCGCGTGGCTTCAAAATGACGATGAGCAAGCGATGAAACTCCAGTATCAGGGCCTTGCCGAGTTCAACGAGACAGGCAGCCTGCCCGGCATGTCCTGGGCGATGGGCAACATCAGGTACTCGATGCGTACTTTGGGCGATGTCGATTGGATGCTGCTGCTGCAAGCTCAACGGCAGGGAACGTCATCTGAATCGGCGGCAAAAAGCGCCATTGCGGAAACTCTGTACACGCTGGGAAGGATCGCCGACATCCAGGGCGACCACGACCGGGCCTCTGTCATCCTTCGCCAGTGCCTGACCCTATACTCCGAGATCGGCCAATCGCGCGGAGTCGAGCTGGCGATTTTGGAGGCGGCCAATCTAGCCGCGGCGCAGGGTAATCCCTCTCGTGGCGGCAGGCTTCTGGCGGCGGCGAAGTCCGCGGCCACGATCACCGCTCCGTTGCTTGTGGAGTACGAACGCCTGGAGTACGAACGGGTGGAGGCGGTGCTCGAAGCAGCGGCTGGCGGGGGCACGATCTCACGCTCGACAACAGCCGGCGCTGGAATGACGATCGCCGAGGCGATCTCATTCGCCTTGACGGGGCTCGACTGATCCGAAACCATGCCCCGTTCATAACCTCGCCCGCTCATCGGTTGCGATGTCTCGTCTTCGTGCAATTTCGCGCGCCGAATTCCCAACCCAGTCTCGCTGCCACCGCGACAGTGTGCAGGGCTTTGCTGCGTATCTCTGACGACTCACGACTCTCTGCACTGACAAGGACTTGACAACCATACCGTGGAAACCGCTAATAGATAGGTATGTTCAAGAGTGGCGCAAGCCAAAACGGCAGTGTCGTGTCCGAGATTCTCCGAAAGCTGGACCTCATGGCGTCCTGGGCAGGGCGGGCTATCGAAGTCCACCTCTCCAGGCATTGGCCGGTATTGGCCTCGATCGGCGTTGCGGGACTGGCGATCGGCGGCATAGCGGTCGCCTACGCCGGAGCAAGCCTTGCTCTGTCCGACGACATCGACCTTGAGCAACTGCGCGAGGTCGTCGATGAATCGCTGTTGGACGAGGAAGGCGCCGGGTTGGAGCGCGCCTCCGCGGACGTAGGCCTCCTGCGCGACCGGTCGAAGATGCCGCTACGATTAATTCGATGGGTCGGTCGGATGGGTTCGTCGATCGCGTGGCTGCCAATCGTTTCAACCGAATCCTCGGGATTGGCCGCCCAGGCCGGGCGCATCGACTCTGATCTGGACGCCGCATCGTCGCTGCTCGACTGGGCCGCGAAGTTCGCGGCGACATTCGAAGAAGCTGAATCCGCCATTGTTCGTCCCGGAGACCAAGCCCGGATCGCAGCGATTCGGTCCAGCCTGGAAGAAATCGGGATTGGATTCGAAGAGGGTCAGACCGGTTTGTCCGACCAGGGTCGCTCGGCGGGATACGCGTTGGCGACCCGCGCGCCTCCGTTCTCGGGCATGTTCGACGACTTGGAGGGCGCCGAAGTCTCGCTGGTTCGAGCCACCCAGGCAGGCGAAGGTGCATCACGCCTGGTTGCGGCGCTCCTTGATCTGGCCGAGGCTTCGCAACCGTTGCTCGCGCAGTTCTCCGGCGGCGCCGGGGGCGACGGCGCAGACTCGATCTATGTTGCGCTCACCGATTTCCGTCAGACTGCAATCGACGCGCGATCGAGAGCCGCGGACGTGGTTGACGCCATATCCGAGCTGGGTGGCTCAGGAGCTTTCTCGGAGAAACTGGAGGCTTTGGATCGGCTCATGGACGCGGCCGTAATCATAGGCGAGGCGGGTGTACTCGGTTTTGAGGCGTTGAGGCCGGCTTACGAGATTATCAGCCAGTCCGAAGGCGGCATCCTCGATGGCGAAGGCGTATTGCCCGAGGCACTGGCCACGTTGCGTGGTCGAACCGCGGACATCGACGACGTGATCGCTCGACTGGCCGAAGCGGAAGAGACGTTACGCGACCTCGTTGTCGGCGGCGCCATTCCCTCTGGGTCAACCGGACTGCCCGGGATGCTGGACTACGTTGCTGAAGTGCGGTCCGGCCTCGAACTCGTGAACGGAATTGCGCCGGTGGCGGACGAGCTGTTGGGCCACGGCGACCCACGTAAATATCTGATGCTGGGCCAGTCGGCGGACGAGTTGCGCGGCACGGGCGGGTTCGTTTCAGGCATCTGGACCATGACCGTACAGGACGGTTCGCTGGACGGCGTCTCGTACTACGACGTCGTGCGCGTCGATGACTGGGACCGCCTGGTGCTCTATCCCGCGGCGCCGCCCGGGCTTGAAGAGCATATGAACGCCTGGGTCTGGTTGCTCCGCGACGTCTCGTGGGACCCCGACTTTCGTTCAACCGCGCAGAGCGCCAGCGCCATGTTCAAGATCGGTCAGAATCAGGACGTCGACGGGGTCGTTGCGATCAACCAATGGGCGCTGCTGGGACTGGTCCAGGCCGTTGGGGGAATCACTCCGCCCGAAGGAGGCGAGCCAATATCGGCCAACAACTTGATCACGGTGCTGGAACGCGGCACCGACCTGTACGGTCGCGCCTACATGGACCTGGTGCTCCAAGGGTTGATCGACGAATTCGCCAGCCAGAGCTCGCTGCCTGGACTGGTGCGTTTGGCTTCCGCGGTGCTGCGTGCACTTGAGTCCAGAGACCTGGTATTCTATTTTGAGGACACTGACACTCAGAATGCTGTTGAAGACCTGGGCTGGGCGGGCGTCATTGACCCGACCGCGGGCGACTATTTGTACGTGGTGGATTCGAATGTCGGATGGAGTAAAGTAGACAGAAACATCGAAAGGGAAATATCATATGCCGTCGATCTGAGCAAAGTGGAAAGGCCCAGAGCCACCCTCAACGTCGGCTACACCAACCACAGCGGGCCCGACTCTCCGCCGTGCGAGCCTCAATGGCTCAATCGAGGGACAGATTACAGCCAGCTCGTAAACGCATGCTATTGGGATTTTGTTCGCGTATATATGTCTGAAGGAAGCCGTATTCTCAGCCAGTCTGAGTTGTCTCTGCCGGAGTTGAGTGTCTCAGTGGAAATCGGCAAAGGCGTTCCGGGACAGGAAACCGGCGCCATTTCGGCGTTTCATGACAAGGCCGTGTTTTCGGGACTGCTGATAGTGCCGGCTGGTTCGAGTCGTGAGGTCTCTTTGGTTTACGACCTGCCGGACCGAGTCGTAAAAGTAGATGGCGATTCCGTCGAGTACGAGTTGTTGCTCCAGAAACAACCCGGTGTCAGGAACAGAAACGTGTCGATTGATCTGATTCCTCCGGATGGCTACGTTGTGTCGGCAAGCTCGATCCCATACGCTGTCCAAGATGACGGTCGAGTTCAGTTAAACCGGGACATGCGCCGCGACGAATCGATTCGTGTCTCGTTCATCAAGGATCAAGCCCAAGGTGGGTAGCAACGTCTGAATGAAAGAGCACTCTCGACCCCCTGAGAATTTGCATGGCCGGTCCCGATTGACGGGACGAGCGGTTGCGGTTCTGATCGTCATGGCGGTCGTCGTGTCTTCTTTGGTTGCGTGCTCCTCTTCCGTCCCTGTGTCTGCGGGCGTGACGCCGCCTGCGATGGAGGCCAGACCCGCGACGCCCCCTGCCGTGGTGAAGGAGGTCTTCGCCTCGGTGCTGATTACAGAAGCGGATGCTCCGATCGGCGTACTCGAACGTGTCGCCGTGACGCCGCTGGCTGTTGTGGCCGATTCCGGCGAGACCGTGAAACTGACAGCGCGGGCCTTCCTTGCAAAGGGACAACGCGACACGAGCGTTGACCTAATATGGACGCTCACGGACATAAGGGCCGGCTCACTAAATTCAAGAGGGGAATTTACAGCGGGGGCCATCCCAGGCGTCTATCCCGGAGCAATTTCGGTGACCGCCGTGAACGAAACCGCCGAGGGCTTGGACCAGGCCACCCAGTTGGTGTCTGTGACGGTCGTGGGAGACGACTTGCCCGCCAGCATCGCCTCGATCGAGGTGCTGCCAACCGGGCCGACGGTCTTCTCGGGCCAGCTTTTGCGCATGCGCGCGATTGCATACGATGAAAACGGATCGGTAATCCCTGGCGTGAGCTTCGATTGGACTGTCAACGACACGGCCTTGGGGTTCGTTACGGCCGCTGGATATCTTGACGTGGAAGGATCCCCTGGCACGTTCACCAACGGAATTTCGGTTACGGGCCGGTGGCGCGGGGAGAGCATTGTCGAGGCGGTCGACGTCAAAGTGCTCGAAGACCGTCCTGGCGTTGATGACATGACCGTCCAGGTGTTGCCTCAGCGGTTTTACATCGACAATGGCGGCAACATGCAACTCAGAGCCGTCGCGTTGAATGGTCTGGGCGAATTGGTCGCCGGCACCGAATTGCGTTGGAGCATTGACCAGCCGCTTGCCGGAACGATAACAGGGACAGGGGTTTTCACGGCCGGCGTTGCGCCTGGCGTCTATACCGAAGCGGTCAAGGTTGAGGCGATCATACCAGGCGAGAGCGGATTCATACACGCTGCGGATTTTGCATCGGTAATTGTCAGGGGCGAGAATAATGTCCGACGCTTGGACGGCGTCGTCGGGCGACCTGGCAACCTCGTCATAACCCCCGGAGGCCGCGCAATCCTCGTCGCGAGAGCTTTCGACACCGACGGCAATCCGGCTGAAAAAGTCGAGCTGCAGTGGGAGATGACTGACGATGCGGCGGGCGTGATCGACGCAAACGGCAGCTTCAAAGCGTCTTCACAGTCCGGAGCGTATCCGGACTCGGCCAGAGTGATCGCGGCTCAAGACGTGGACGGTGAGCATATCACCCGTTCTGCAGCAGTCGACGTCAGCATCACCGGTATTTTGACCCTGGCGGCGATCGAACCGGTGATGCCCACCGTGCCCCAAAACGCCACCGTGCATTTCACGGTGCTGGGCACGGATGAAAACGGATTGCGAGTTCCAGGACTGGTGGTTCGTTGGCGACTCGCGGACGAAGCGGTCGGGTTTATCGACGCCCTAGGCAATTTCACAGCCAACGGCGCTCCGGGCCTTTACGAGAACGCGATAATCGCAACGGTGATCCAACCATTCACGAATTGACGGCCCAGAGCAGGCGCCTGCAATCGCGACACACATGGCATCGACGGTCGTCGAGGTCGCGTATCGTAAACCCGTCGTGAGCATCGATCGTGCGGGAGCCGAGATGGAGGCGTCGTGAGAAGTCGTGTGACTCGGGTTGTGGTTGCGGCTCTGCTTGGAGTCCTGGCGGCGGGCGCCGCGGCGTGCGCGTCATCGGACGAACCACGGGAATCTGCGCCGACCCCCGTGCCTGCGCTCAGCCAAAGCTCCCAAACGCAGGATCCGGCGCGAGGCTCCGTTGTCAGCATCGTGGACGGCGTTACCATCGAAGTCGAGAACGCCGGGTCTGTCTACCTCGTCCGCTACATTGGCCTGACGTTGCCCTTCGACGGAGACGCCTCCGGAGCCGCGGATTTCAACAGGTTCTTGGTCGAGGGCAAGGCCGTGGATCTGGCCAAGGACGAGGTCAACACGGACGCGGACGGTGCGCTGCTCAGATACGTCTACTCCGACGGTGAGATGGTGAACACCAAGCTCCTGACGGGCGGTTGGGCGACCGTGGCCAACCACCCGGCATCCTTCGAGCACGTCGAAACCTTCATGCGTGCGGAGGCCGACGCCAAGGCAAATCGGCGCGGAGTGTGGAGCGAGGAAGCTTCTCACGGACCGGAAACACCAATGCCGACGCCCAGCGCAGCGGGCGAATTCGGCGGGGGGGGGACGCTGCCCAATCCGTTCGGCCCTGGCCTCGGCGGCCTATGCGACTTTTCCGGGACGTCGGAACCGATCATCAAGGGCAACATCGACCCGCGGACCAGCGGGCGTACGTACCACGTTCCCGGCGGCCTTTTCTACTCCACGACCGTAATTGACGAGACGCAAGGCGAGGCATGGTTTTGCACAGAACTCGATGCTCAGGCGTACGGTTGGCGGCGCTCCAAACGGTAGGCGGCTAAACCGCAATATTCCGCGACCTCCGCCCTTGCACTGCCCTGGAGTGGCCGATGCTATAATCTCGTTGACCCCCTACATTGCGCCAAATCTGCTTCATGGAGGAGCCGTGTTCACCCATCTGCACGTGCACACCGAGTACAGCATGCTCGACGGACTGAGTCGGTTGGAACCGTTGGTGGCCCGTGCGAAAGAGTTGGAGATGGACAGCCTGGCAATCACCGATCACGGCGGGATGTACGGCGCGATCGACTTCTACAGGTTGGCGAAATCAGCGGGCATACGCCCCATCGTCGGTTGCGAGATGTACGTGGCGCCCGGCAGCAGACACGACCGCAACCCCGCCGACAAGACCCCCTACCACATGACGGTTCTGGCCAAAAACAACGTTGGCTACGGCAACCTGGTCAAACTCGTGACCAAGTCCCACCTCGAGGGCTTCTACTACAAGCCGAGGATCGATCGTGAGGCCCTGCAAGAGCACCACGAAGGCCTGATCGTGTTGTCGGGATGCCCGAGCGGCGAAGTGCCTTCGCTCATCGCCCAAGGCCGCATGGATGAGGCCGCCGCGACGGCGAACTGGTATCGAGAAGTGTTCGGCGACTACTACCTGGAGTTGATGGAGCACGGCGGCGTCCCCGACCTGCCCGCCATCAACCAAGGTTTGATGCGAATGCACTCCGATCTTGGCATTCCGGTGGTGGCGACCAACGACTCCCACTACATCCAACAGGAACAAGCCAAACTCCAGGACATCCTGATATGCATCCATACGAATACCAACGTCAAGGACGAAAAACGGCTTCGCATGGACGAGGACTCGTACTACCTCAAGAGCCACGAGGACATGGCGGCTCTGTATCCCAATCTGCCGGAGGCGCTGACCAACACCCAGGTCATCTCGGAGATGTGCGACCTCCACATCGACTTCGACCAGATGCGGCTTCCCCAATATAAAACCCCGGAAGGCATGTCCGCGTTCGAGTTCCTGAGCAAGCTGTGTTGGGACGGTCTCGAGCGGCGTCTCCCCGACGCCGACGAGACGTATCGCGAGCGCTTGCGATACGAACTCGAAGTGATCCAGCTAACTCAGTTCGATCATTACTTCCTCGTGGTCTGGGACATAGCGGCGTTCGTCCGAGACAATGATATTTTCTTTGCAGTGCGAGGCAGCGCGGCCGCCAGCTTGACGCTGTACTGTCTCGGCGTCACCGACGTCGATCCGATGCCGTACCGACTGGTCTTCGAGCGCTTCCTAAACGTGGAGCGCAAGGAGATGCCGGATATCGACATGGATTTCCAGGACGACCGCCGCGAAGAGGTGATCAACTACGTCACCCAGAAGTACGGCCGCGAGCACGTGGCGCAGATCATCACTTTTGGCACGCTCGGCGCCAAGGCGGCCGTGCGAGACGTCGGACGAGCGTTGGCGATGTCATACGGCGACGTCGACCGCGTGGCCAAAATGATCCCGTTCAAGCTGAACATCACATTGGACGAAGCGCTCGCGACTAGCCCAGAGCTGAAAGAGACCTACGAATCCGAGGCGGACGTCACGACGCTGATCGACACGGCCCGAGGCTTGGAAGGGCTGACGCGCCACTCCAGCACCCATGCAGCGGGCGTCGTCATATCCGAGGAACCCCTCAACGACGTGGTGCCGTTGCAACGGCCGTCCAAGGCCGACGAGGATAACGTTTCGACCACCACGCAATACGCCATGGAACCGGTCGCGGCCCTCGGTCTGCTGAAAATGGATTTCCTCGGCCTAGTCAACCTGACGGTCTTGGCCAAGACGCGTAATCTATTGGCGAAGCGTCAAGGCCTGAACTTCGGGCTCAAGGACATCCCGCTGGACGACGCGAAGACGTTCGCGTTGCTTTCGCGCGGTGAGACCGCGGGCGTCTTCCAGATGGAAGGCACGGGGATGACGCGTCACATCAAAGAGCTCAAACCCTCGTCGCTGAGAGACGTGGCGGCCATGATCGCGCTCTACCGACCTGGTCCGATGGAGCACATCGGGACTTTCATCGACGCGAAATTCGGTCGCACTCAACCTGACTATCCCCACCCGGCGTTGAAGGACATCCTGGAAGAAACCTACGGCGTAATCGTGTACCAGGATCAGGTCCTGCACATCACGCGCGCATTCGCGGGCTACACGCTGGGCGAGGCCGACATCGTGCGCAAGGCCATGGGCAAGAAGAACGCCGAGATCATGGCTCAGGAGCGTCAGAAGTTCTTGGAAGGCGCCAACCGCCAGGGGTTCGACCGAGAACTGGCCGAGAAGATGTTTGCACTCGTGGAGCCCTTCGCCGGATACGCGTTCAACAAAGCCCACAGCGTGAGCTACGGACTGATCTCGTATTGGACCGCTTACTTCAAAGCCAACTACCCTGCCGAGTACATGGTTTCGCTGCTCAATTCGTACACCGGGCACACGGACAGGGTCACGTCGGCCATTGCCGAGTGTCAGCGATTGAACATCCCCGTGCTGTTGCCTGACGTCAATCGCAGCAGCTCGGAATTCACGATTGAAGACCCGAGTGACGAATCTCGCGCCATTCGTTACGGGCTTGCGGCGGTCAAGAACGTCGGCGCCGCGGCTATACAGCCGATCCTCGACTCCCGGACCGAGGACGGTCCCTACGAATCGTTGGAGCAGATGTGCCGTTCCGCTGACATGAGCGGGCTCAAGCGCAACAACCTGGAGAGTCTGATCCGGGCGGGTGCTTTCGACGAATTCGGAGACCGGGGCGCGTTGCTTACGAGCATCGAGCGCATCCTGGGTTTGGCCCAGAGCGAGGCAGGGCTGAAAGACTCGGACCAGTCCTCTATGTTCGATCTGTTCGGAGACTCGGTCCCAACCCCTCTTGCGAACATCGTGCTACCGGAAGTGTCTACACCGTCAAGCGAGATGGAGTCGTGGGAACGAGACTTGCTGGGCGTCTCGCTGTCCAGCGCCAACTCGCTGTCAAGTCTTCTGGCTTCCGCCAGCGGCGACACCGTCAAATTCAGAGGCGACATCGGGCCTGAAATGGCAGGGAAGAAGATATCGCTGATCGGACAGGTTTCGACCGTCACCCACCGGTTCACCAAGCAGAACAAACCGTTCGCGATAGCATCGCTGTCGTTGATGGACGGGCAGGTCGAGGTCTTCGTGTGGGAGGAGCAACTGGACCTGACGCGAGAGCTGTGGGAGGAAGGTCGGATCGTTGCCGTGGCCGGCGCCGTGCGCCTGCGGGGAGACGACATAAGCGTATCGTGCGCCGACGCCAAAGAGTATGCGCCCGATGCGGACGCCCGGGCGTCTTCGCCAGCGCCTGCCCCGGCGCCTGCAAACACGGTTCCCGACGTCGCATCCCAAACGGCATCGCAAGAACAGCCGAAGTCCAACGGAGTTCAGGCGCCCCAGACGAATGGCGCCGAAGGGCCAACACTGGCCCGCTCGCCGTCAGTGGCTGACGCCCCGGTAGAACCGCATCTGCGGCTGAGCCTGCTCATCAGGGAGTCAACCAACGCCGTCGATGACCAACTGTTGTTGGACGACGTCAAGCGATTGCTGTTGGAGCACTCCGGGCCTGACGAGGTGTCGCTTGAGATCGTCGCTGGAGGGCAGGTATATCGACTGGACTGGCCGATGGTCCGTGTTCAGGCCTCGGACGAGCTTACAGTCCGCCTGGGCGATTTGTTGGGCGAGTCGGGCCGGGCGATGGTCGAGAGTCCGGCGAATTGAACTGGGTTCCGTTGGCCACCGCGCCCGACCAACTCGTTGCCGAGCTGTGGAGCGGAGTGCTCCAGGCCGCGGGAATCCCTGCGATGATCAGGGCAGGGGACACGTCATCGTTTTTGGGTGTGTCCGCGTATCCGTGCCGAATCTTGGTGGACGAGACACGATTGGCTGATGCGCAAGCTGTCCTGAAGTCTGAACTGGACGTCGTCTTCGATGATGACGAGGGTCCGGAATAGAACGACTTCAACGCCGAGGGTTGGATCGGGCTCGCTAGTGCGTTTCCGCTGCAATCAAGCGACGCTTGAGAGGAATCCGCTCGGCGCCTTTGCCGAACCCAGTCATGCTTCCGTTGCTTCCGATCACGCGATGGCACGGGACGATTATCGGCATCCAGTTCCTCGCCATCGACTGTCCGGCGGCGCGCGGCGCCCGCGGGTTGCCCGCCTGCTCGGCCAGCCAACCGTACGTCCGAGTCTCTCCATAGGGAATGGACTGGCAGGCTTTCCAGGCTGAGCGATAGAACTGCGAGGCGTCCGACGTATCCACCGCCACGTCCTCGAACGTCTCGTGCTCACCGTCGAAGTATCGGCGTAGGCGGTCGCGGAGCTCGGCGAACCTCTCTGGCTCATTAGTGGCGTCGGCAACTTCGGCGCCAAGTTCGAGATAACACTCGTCCGGTGTCGCCTGAGGCAGCGTGCTGCGCCTCAATCCAATGTCCGAAGCCAGGAGGCCCATCCAGCCCAGCGGCGTCTCGAAGATGTCATAGTATCGGTTCATCAGTCGTCACCTCGCCTGAGCCGGTTGTCGGCTGGATCGCATCGGCGCCAGACGGCCGAAAGCTCTGCCGATCAGGCTCCACCGTATGCGCTTCCACGCGGTGTTCAAGTCGTCCATCGACTCGTCGTAATCTGGGTCGTCGTCATTCTGCGTCGGACTGCGCCCGTACCTGGCAGCCGCGAATCGCGCGGAGATGTGCCTGGACCCGTCCTCCGCCGACGGAACCGCTTGACCGATGACCAACGCGTACTCCCAGGGAGTCTGGTGGGGTCGGCGACGAAGTCCGGCAATAAATCCGAGGCGGCTCATCTTTGCGTAGAGCCGCTCCTCCGTCGGATAGCCGCCCAAGCCAAGATTCCACAGGAATCTGGCAACCAAGGCGACAACGGCGAGCGTTCCTAAGATGATAGCGGTTGGGACCAGGAATCGGGTCACGCCGAAGGGGAGATTAGCGAAGGTTTCGCCACCGCCGGCGCCGGCGCCCTCTTCTTCGAATCCCTCCGCGGCCGGGTCCAGCAAATCGTTGACGTTAATTTCAAGCGGATCGTTTTCGCCAAAGCCTGCCGGCAGGTCCACGAATGCGGATCCCGGCAACACACGCTCGTGCTCCGGCCAGGCGGGCGTCGGCTCAAAATCGATCCAGCCGTACTCGGGGAAGTACGCTTGAGCCCACCCGTGGCTGTCCGAGTCCTTGAGGAAACGCATTTCCGAGTTCGGCTCGAACTCGCCGGGAGCGTATCCCGCCGCCAATCGCGCCGGTACGCCGACCGCGCGCAACATCACAGTCATGGCGGATCCAAAATAGTCCGAGTAACCCTCTTTGGACACGAACAGGAAATGATCGACGCCGTCGGTCTCGTGCCCGTCGGTCTCGCGTGGCGGCGCCTCGATGTCTTGGGAGTACGTAAAATCCGGACCGCGCAAATAGTCCTGGATAACCAGGGCTTTGTCCAACGGGTTGTCCAAATCTGCGGTGAGCTCTTCGGCCTTGTTCCGCACTCGCTCCGGCAGCGTGGGCGGAAGCTGGAGGTAGTGGTCCGAGATGAAACTGTTGTATTCGGCGTCTGCTCCTCGCAAGTCGTCATCGGTGGCGACGGACACCATCGATATAACGCGATACTGCGCGTTCTGCGGCAGGCTGTCTTTGAACTGCCAAGCCACCAGATCCGGGGCGATCTGAGCTTTGCGTTGGAGCTTTATCGTCTCGACGTCGCCACCATCGTCTTTGGTCAACTCCAACAAGACAAGGTCTTCGGGTAATCTCCCTGCCACGAATACGTCTGCAGGTTCGAGCCTCGGCTGGTTGATCTCGGCGCGAAACTCTTGAGCGAGCTGTTGAATCTCTTCCGGGTACCAGGCGTCTATGGATGCATCGTTCAGAGTGATCTCGAACTCCCTCGGTTCCAGCGACTCAACGGTGGCCGGCCTGCTCACCCAATCGAATCCCCCGCCCGACAGGAATTTCCGCGAGTCGAAACTGAGTTGAACGGTTTGCTCCATGTCCTGGCGTTTTCTGTTGTCGATGCTCGGCGGGGGCAGCAGAGACGGTCCGACGTCCAACCGTTCGGTCCCCGAGGCGATCCAGCCTTGAGACGTGTAGTAGTTGTAGGTCTGGGAAAGCCAGTACGAAGGGTAATCGGTGTCGGCCCAGGCGACAATGTCGCCGCCAAAAGAAATCTTGCCCATGAACGGCAGAGTTTTGCCGAAGAACCTCCCCATCGTGTCTTTCCGCGAAGGAAGGGTGGAAAACAGGCGAGTGAATACGGTTTCGACGCGCGCGACCGGCGCGCGTCCCGTACGCCAGAGGTCGGCTATCGGATCCGACACGATTACCTTCAGAGGCAACAACGCGGCGGCGGACAGCACCAGTAAGCTAAACCAAAGCGAGGCGTGGAGCGTCAGCCAACTGCTGGTCGGCGTGAATTCGATCTTCAACTTGCGCCAGACTTCGTGCTTCCGCACGGAGTCCATTCGCACAACCAGCAGCATCGCCAACAACATGAACAGGAAGAATCGAGCAGCAAATTGGTCAGGCAGGAAGCTTAGGTTTGTGAGGATCGCGAGTCCGGCGAGCACAACGGCGACCCACACGTTGTTCCATCGAAAGATAAACCACGAACCGAAGAAACCAAGCAGCCAGGCGGCGCCCAGCAGCAGCATGATGAACGGCAACAGGTCGGTGCTTATGCCACCGCCCGCCGCCGCGTCGTACCAGACATCCAAGCGATCGGAGAGCTCGCGCATCCGGTCGCCGAGGGATTCGCCGTCAACTGTCGACGAGGCTTTCCAAATGATGTAAAGAGCGCCCAGCACTAGCCCTGCCACATGCAACAGCACCCAAGGGGCGCGCACCTTAGCCAGACCCAAACCGACCAGCGAAGCGATCAACATCGTCGAGGTGAGTCCCGGGATGTCCATCCACTCTGCGGCGGTGATCGACTCGCTGACTATCGAAAGAGTCACCGCCAGGATGGCAAAAGTGGCCCAACCCTGACTTGGGCTGACTCTGTCTACTAATACAAGGATAGGGTGGCGTCGCCGAACGCCAGGCGGGCCCTGTCGTTCGGGCACCACAAATTGGGTCGTGACGCTCTGACTGCTCACGAGCCGGCCTCCGGCATCTGGCTGGGCACAGCGTAGGTTTGGCTGAGGGCGAGAGGAATGCTGTCACCCTTGCTCACCACGAAAGGCGCGATGCCGGCGGCGTGCAACTCCGGGATTAGGGACACCGGGTCGAACATGCTTCCAAAGCTCTGGGCGTCGAGAATGATGACGGCGACCTTGACGCGGCGACGAACGAGCTCCTTGAGCCCGTCGATCCATCCGGCGTGGTGAGACGATGTGATGACGACCAGCGAACTGTGGTAGCCCCAGAGTTGTTCTTCATGCGGCAACAGTTCTTCCAATGGCGTCGTGCCCTCGGCCTTGCTCATTGCAAGGAATTCCATGATCCGGTCGAATTGGCTCGATCCGGTTTCGGCGGGCAACGCGTATCGCTGGTCACCGTAGGCGATCAACCCGGCTGGCAGTTGAGCGCCGAGATACTTGCGCGCCAAAGAAGCGGCGATGGACACGGCGTACTCATCGGTGCTTTCATCCAGTTCACCGGCCTGAACGTCTCGATGAAGATCGACCAGCAGCCAAACGTCGCTTGACAGACCCAGATCGAATTCCTTGGACATCATCCGACCCATCCGCGCCGTGCTCGCCCAGTGTATCCGGCTGATGCTGTCTCCGAACGCGTACTCTCTCACGCTTGCCGCATGAGGCGTCAGATCGTGGGAGCGGCGTCTGGAAGAGCTCTCTCCGGACAGATGGGACGCTGGGATGGCGAAGCTCGGAAGTTCATAGGTTCGAGGATAGACGATCAGTGAGTCGGTTTCGCCGAAAAGACGTTCTTGCCTGAACAGGCCGAATGCATCGGTGTTGGAGACCCGAACCGGACCGAGCGTGTAGATACCGCGCTTCCGAGCCGGGGCCATGCTCAACCAGGACCGGAACGCGCCGCTGGAAAGCGTGACGGCCATGCCGTTGGAGTAGCCGGGCATGTCGCTTAGGTCCTCAACCTCGAGCACCGCTTTCGGGATTTTGCTGAGGTTGCGGATGGTCAATCGCTCTTCGACGTCGTCGCCGACGCGAACACGTCGGGAGCGGCGGTCCACTGCCACTCGGAGGCCGCGGACGCTGACCCAGTTCCACACAAAGCTGAGCACAGCCGTGAGCGCCAGAATGTACGCCAGCCTGTAGAACAGTCCGAATCCTGTTGCCAATCCTGTGAATACCGTAAACGCGGCGAGGAGGATTATCAGGTAGAACCGGTTGAGGAGATAGATCTTGATCGGGAGCCTCGCTAACTGCCGGGTCGATAGCCCGCCTGAGCGCCGGGTACGGGGACCTGGTCGATCGTGGCGGCGATGATCTCGGAACTGTCGACTCCCCGCATTCGCGCCGCGGCAGAGACGATGATGCGATGGCTCAACACCGGCACGGCGAGTTCTTTGACGTCGTCCGGCAGCGCGTAGTCCCTACCCCTGATAATGGCCAGTGCTTGGGCGCCTCTGAACAAGGACAGCGAGCCCCTGGGCGAGGCGCCGAGCGCGATGTCCGGGTGAACCCTGGTAGCCTCGACGATCGAGACGATGTACCGTTTGATCAGGTCGTCAACGTACACTTGCTTGATCGATTCTTGCAGCTCCAGGATCTGTCGGGCGTCCGCCACCGGTTGTAACGCGTCGATTGGGTGCGCCAGCATTTGGCCGTCGATGATTGCCAGCTCTTCTTCGGTCGTCGGATAGCCCAGGCTGACCAGTAGGAAGAACCGGTCGAGCTGGGCCTCGGGCAGAGGAAACGTCCCTTCGTACTCAACCGGATTCTGGGTGGCCATGACCATGAACGGAGTGGGAACCGCGTGCGTGACGCCTTCGACGGTGACCTGTCGCTCTTCCATCGCCTCCAGCATCGCCGACTGCGTTTTCGGAGTGGCGCGGTTGACCTCGTCCGCGAGCACGATCTGCGAGATAATCGGTCCGGCCCTGAACTCGAACTCTCCGGTCTTCTGATTGTATATCGACACGCCGGTCACGTCCGTTGGGAGGAGGTCAGGCGTGAACTGGATGCGTTTGAATTCGCAGCCCACGGACCGTGCGATGCTCCGGGCCAGCATCGTCTTCCCGACGCCCGGCACGTCCTCGATCAATGCATGTCCCTGGCACATGAGAGCGATCACGCCCAACTCGACCGAAGCAGATTTTCCGACGATGACTTTTCCGACGTTTTCGATTATGTCTTGGGCCGTTTGTCTTGCCCGATCATGGTCCTGCAACTCAGTCTCCTATAAGTAGCCCGGCGAATTTCCGTTCGTCCAACAGCAGCCGTTCCCGCGGTCAGGCGACGCACATCCCGACAGATGCGGGGCGCGAGCCGGTGTTCTTGTTCAATCGCGTCGAACGTAGATACGAATAATGTAGCTAAGCAGATTGTTTCGCCACGAGTGGCGTGGTGGGCGATAGAGGACTCGAACCTCTGACCTTCTGTGTGTAAGACAGACGCTCTAACCA
>CAZPQQ010000025.1:0-39711 GCA_964588665.1 uncultured Dehalococcoidia bacterium
ATAGTCTCTGTTAATTTCAGGCCCAAATGTGTCCCACTTTCGCTGACGGTCTACAGTCCAGGTCCTTCGTCTTCTCTCCCGATGATGGGTTTGGTCCGGTTGAGCGGGCGGCGGTTTCAACGCGCATGACGCACGCGGGGTGGGCAGGGCGGACACGAGCCGATGATGGGGACGCCCAGCAGATCGGCGGGCGATGTTTGCCGGCCGAACGTCAGGCGTTCACACGGATGAGTTTGCCGTCGCCCAACGATCCCGACTCGACGATTGCGCCGACGACGACGTGTACGCCGACTCCCGCCGTTTCGAGTTCGTCGACCAATCGGGGAGCGTCGTCCGCGGGCAGCGAGATCAGCAACCCACCGGATGTTTGCGGGTCGACGAGGATGTCCGCGGCCGTGTCCGGCAATCCGTCGCCCCAATCCAACAAGTCTTCGATGGCGAGCATGTTGCGCGCGCCGCCTCCGGTTAGAATACCCTCTTTCGCCAACTCGACCGTGCCTGGCAGCAGCGGGATCGCGCCGTACTCGATTGTCGCCGCGGCGCCGCTGGCGTCCAGCATGCCTCGCAGGTGACCGAGCAGCCCGAATCCAGTGACGTCGACGCAGGCGTTGACGCCGACTTTGACCATCGCGTCCGCCGCCGCGGCGTTGAGCTCGGACATCACGACAATCGCGTTCGCGAGAACGTCGTCGGCGACCACCTGGGCTCTGCCCGCAGTCGTGATTATTCCGGTGCCGATGGGTTTCGTCAGGACAAGGGCGTCGCCCGGCTTCGCGCCCGCGTTGGTGACCTGTTCGCCCGGTTTGACGATGCCGGTGACGGCGAGTCCGTATTTGGGCTCCGCGTCGTCGACTGTGTGGCCGCCCGCGATCAGGACGCCGGCTTCTTTGGCCTTGGCTGCGCCGCCTTTGAGCACGTTGGCGAGGATGTCTTTCGGGAGGTCGACCGGGAAGCCGACGATGTTCAATGCGATGACCGGCTTGCCGCCCATGGCATAGACGTCGCTCAGCGCGTTGGCGACGGCGATCTCGCCGAACGCCGTCGGGTCGTCGACTATCGGCGGGAAGAAGTCGACCGTCTGGACCAGCGCGATGTCGTCGTTTAGCCGATACACGGCTGCGTCGTCGCCCGTGCTGATGCCGACCAGAAGGTTGGGGTCGCTGACGGTTGGCAGCTGACGCAGAACCTGCGCCAGGTCCTCAGGACTGAATTTGGCCGCTCAACCGGCGCAGGACGCGAGGCTGGTCAGCTTCACGTGGTCATGAATCTTAGTCAAAGTCTATCGCTCCGATTTTGTTGCATCCAAAACGCACTTATCTTCCGGTCGTCAGGAGGGGGGCAGGTGTCGTGTCATGGCGTCCAGGCACATCCACGTCCGTCAGTGGGCCCGCAACACATCTGGGCTGCGTCCATATCACATCGGGCTCCGATTACGTCGGCCCACCTCTCCTCACCACGCCAGAACAATGTAGGCACTCAGTATATCAAACCCCAACCAACCGGTGACCCGACGGCGCGTACGCCGCGTCCTCGCGTTTGCCCGGATAGAACTTCGCCCGCCCGCGCTCTCGCTTCATCTCGCCGTCCTGGATGACCACCTCGCCTCGTTGCATGGTGAAGACCGGTTTGCCGAGAACTTGCTTGCCTTCGAACATCGTGAAGTCCGCGTTGCAGTGCTGGGCTTCGGCGCCGAGCGTGTGTGAGACCGACGGGTCGAAGATCACCAGATCCGCGTCGGAACCCGCGGCCAGGGCGCCTTTCTGCGGGTACAGGCCGAAGATCTTCGCCGGGTTCTCGCACATGACCTGGACCAGACGCGGCAGCGTCACCCTGCCTCGGTTGACGCCCTCCTCGAAGGCCACGCAAAGCATCTGCTCGGCCCAGTTGCCGCCGAAGTTGGCGTCGAATATCGACGAATCCTGTCCGGCGCCGGCGTCCTCGACCGGTCCGGCGGACTGGCCGCCCGTGAACTTCCGCTCCTGCTTGAAGCCGCAGAAGTCGCTGCCTATGGTGTCGATCAGTCCGCTGGCGAGTCCCCGCCACATCGCCTCGTTGTCCGGCCGTTCCCTGAGCGGAGGGCCGATCTTGGCAAGCGCTCCGTGGTCGAGCATCTCCTGGTTGGTCAGGTCAAGATACTGCGGGCAGGTCTCGCCGAACAGGCGCAGTCCCTCGCCTTTGAACCGCGTCAGAACTTCGAGCACCTCCCGGGCGCTGAGGTGAACGATGTACAACGGGCATCCGGCGACCGTGGCATACGTTGCGGCCCGGTTGACCGCCTCGATCTCGAGAATCCTGGGCTGGGACTGCGCGAAATATTCCGCCGACGTCTTGCCTTCGGCGGTGAACTGGTCCACTAGGTGATCGATGCAGTATCCGTTCTCGGCGTGGACCATGGCTATTCCGCCGTCACGGGAGGCCAGCACCATCGCTCTGAGCATCCGGTCGTCGGGCATCATCATGCCTCGCCTCGGGTAGGTCATGAACATCTTGAACGAGATGACGCCCATCTCGATCAGCGCCGGAACCTGCTCTTCCACGTCGTCGGCAGCGAGGAGGATGGCATGCGCGCTGAAGTCCAGATACGAGGTCTCGTTGGCCTCGTCGATGAACCGGTGCACCGCTTCAATGGTGGTGTCTTCGGCGCCCGTGGCCCGCTGGCTCCTGACGAACGGGACGACGGTGGTTATCCCGCCGAACGCGGCGCTGAGCGAGAACGTTTCGATGCGATCGGCGTTGTCTGGGTGATTGTGGGCGTCCACGACGCCCGGCAGCACGTACGCTCCGCTGGCGTCGACCACGGTCGAGGCTCGATCTCGCGGGATGTCGGGGCCGATCTCAGTGATCGTCTCTCCGGTGACCAGGACGTCTTCACGCGTAATCCCCGTGCCTCGAACCACCAGTCCTCCGGCGACGATGTAGTCGGCTTTTTGGTTGCTCATTGAACGCTCCTCTCTCATCGGTCTGGCTGGTATCATACGCTCGGTCGATGCCCTGTCAAGCTCGGCTTGATTGAGTTGACGGACGGCTCAGGGTAGAATGGATTTTCCATTCCCGTGTCGAAACCATCGTAAAACAAGTGAACGTCCGGAGGGGCAGATGACTGATTTCAGAACAACCGTGGGCAATGTCGAATTGGTGTCGCTGACAGATGGTCGTGGCGGCGGTCCGCCGACGGGCGTCTTTCCAGATAGTGCGGAAGACATCTGGCGAGCCGAGTACCCTGAACTGTTGGACGCCTATGGCTCGATTAGTCTCCGCTACGGTTGCCTCGCGGTCCGATCCGGCGGAAGACTCATAATCGTCGACACCGGGATGCAAGCGCCCGATGGCGCGCTGCTGGACGACATGAAAGCCAAAGGAGTTGACAGGGATACGGTTAGCCTCGTGGTGACGACACACCTGCATCCTGACCACGTGGGCTGGAACCTCACGGGCGGTCAGCCGACCTTCCCCAACGCCCGCTACCTAGTCCCGCAATCTGACTGGGACTACTGGACTCAGCCTTCAGTGGTTGAGAATTCACCTCACATCCAAAACCAGGCATTGCCGCTCGAAAAGTTGAATGTGCTGGACTTGATGGAGGACGACTATAGCATCACAGACGAGTTAACGACGATCGCCACTCCCGGACATACGCCGGGGCACATCTCAATTGTCGTCGTATCTGCCGGGCAACGGGGCTTCATCTTGGGTGACGTGGCGCACAGCCCGGCCCAGGCTCATTACACCGACTGGAACCCTGGCTTCGACATAGACGGCCCGACCGCGCGACAGACACGCCACACGATCCTCGACCGTCTGGAATCCGACGGCTCGGTGGTCGCCACCGGGCACTTCCCCGACCCGGGCTTCGGCAAGTTCGTCAAGGGAGAAGCCGGCCGACGTGTATGGCAGGTTCTCTGAGGAGCGCATATCAGAGCCTGTAATGTGATCGACACGAAACCGGGCAGTCGGGCGGCTGGCCTGAAGGTCGAGTCCACCAAATTCGGCGGTGCTCTGGCCCTTCAGGCCCAAGCCCTGTTTTCGTCGAAGATGCGTCGGGTCGCGACAGTCGTATGGGTGCTTCTGGCTTGCTTGTGGCTGACCTCGTGCGGAAGCGACTCGGGTGTGCCCGCCGAAGTGCGCGCGCTTGTCGAGTTGGACACCGGAATCGAACTTGAAGACGCGAGCAACTTCCAGCGCGCTCACAACTCCTACAACGCCGCCATCGACCTGGACCCCGGGTTGGCGGAAGCCTATGCGCGACGCGGGAACTCGTTCCTGAGGTTCGAGAAGATGAGTCCGGCGATGGCCGATCTGAACATGGCCATCGAACTCGACCCGGAGTTGGCCATCGCGTACCTGTACCGGGGCGTCTTCATGGCCACAGTCCAGCGGCCCGGCGAGGCGTCCCTCGCATTCTCGAAATCCATCGAGTTGGACCCGTCGAATGTAGAGACGTATCTTCAGCGGTCACGGTTTTACGTGGAGCAGTCGGAACCTGATTCCGGTCTGGCCGACCTGGACTCCGCGATAGCCCTCGACGCCGAGGCGGTCGACGTCTACATGGAGCGAGCCGCCTTGCACTTGCGAATCGGCAACACCGCCAACGCGGCCGCCGATCTCGAGCAGGTGTTGGCCATGAGCCAGAACGAAGAACAGGTTCAGGTCGCCAGGCAGATGCTGGCCATCATCAGATGACGCCGTCGACCGCAACCGATAGGCGCAGGCCTGCTCGCTCGCAAAGACGTTGACGGGCGGCGTTCGACCCCGGGACATAGCATGGCTGCTGGCGCTGTCGACCGTGCTTGTCGCCACACTGCTGCCATTCTCCAGCTACGTCGCGGCCATGCATTTCATCAAAGACGAGTGGGGCCTCAACAACACCCAGGCCGGAGCGATATTCTCAGCCTACCTCGCAGGATACGCGGTCGCGGCCCTCCTCGTTGTGCCGCTGGCGGACAGGTTGCCGGTGTCACGTGTGTTTCTGGCGTCGGCGTCCATAACGGTGCTGTCCAACATCCTGTTTCCGCTGGTCGCACGGGACATCGTTTCGGCGTCCCTGCTGCGTGCGGCTGCCGGAGTAGGGTTAGTCGGCATCTACATGCCGGGCTTGAGGTTGATATCGGAACGATTTGCCGAGTCCGGCAAAGGCGCCGCGATGGGGTTGTACGTCACCGCCTTCTACTCCGCGAGCGCCATCTCGCTCGCGGCCACCGGAGGGCTAATGTCGCGCTTCGAATGGCGGGACGCGTATCTCGTCCTCGCCATTATCTCTGCGGTGAACATCCCGCTGGCGTATCTGGTCACGGCTGGTCGCCAGATATCTCGTAATCCCAGATCCTCCGGGAGATTGAACCTCAGGGTGATTCGCAACAGGCGGGCAGGGGCGTTCATCCTCGGCTACTCGTTGCACGCAATGGAGCTGTATGCCGTGAGGGTGTGGCTTCCCGGACTGCTCATGGCGGTGCTCGTGGCCTCCGGCGTCAATCCCGTGGACGCGGCGGTGAAGTCGGCGACCATCGGCGGCGTTGCCCTCGCGGCCGGTTCTGTCGGCCCGCTGATGGGCGGCGCCATGTCCGATCGTTGGGGGCGCACAAGAACGGCAGCCGGCATATTCGCGCTGAGCGGCGCGTGTTCTTGGACGATCGGTTGGATCGGCGATTTCCCGTGGCCTGTCGTGGTCGGCGTCGCCGTCGTGTACGGGTGGGCCATCTCGGCGGATTCGTCGATCTACTCGACGGCGGTCACCGAATCGGCGGAGGCGGGAGATCTGGGTTCGACGATGGCGATGCAGGCTTTCCTGGGATTCATGGCTGGGGTTTTGGGCCCCATTCTGATCGGCGCCGTTCTGGACGTATTCCCGGATTCCATCGACTGGGGCATGGGTTTTTCGGCGATCGGAATGCTGGCCTTGGTCGCCGTGCCCGTGCTGCTGCGAATCGGCGACGCATCGGGCGGCCCTGCACAATTGGCTGCCTCGGAGCATGGGTCCAGCCAGTCCAGCGATCGCTGATTCATCATCGTCAGGTCAGTCGCTGTCCACTTGTTTTGAAACCTGCTCACAGACAACGGAGCAGTGTCAAAACCCACTTTTCGGAGCCTATGATCGACTCCACGACAATTGTGATTTGCCCCGCCGTTGGACTATAATTCGGGAGACGAATCCCCTTTCACCCAACCCCTCGTGGACTCGCGTGCGACCCAGGCCGATCTTGGACGCCGCGACGCCGAGAAATGGACGTATGAGAATCTATTTTTGCCCAGAATGCGGGGGATACTCCCCGGGTCCCGCATCCCAATGCGACGAATGTCAGGCAGTGCTCCCGGATGACAGTTGGGCCGACGTCACCGAAGAAGAACTCTCACAACTAGAGTACATCGAGGAGTTCGAACTCCCTCCTGGGTTGCCAACCTGGGAGTACGACGTGATCAAGTTGAACACCGAATCCGGCACAAACGGAATCAGCTACTCAACCGAGGTTTTGAACCGCATGGGCGAGAAGGGTTGGGAGCTGATAAACATCCTGCCCGGCGACGACTCCGAGGGCCCTCGCTACGGCGTGTTCAAGCGTTCCTGGGTTCCGGGCTACGAAGAGTAACGTCCCGCGTGATCCGGTGTTCGACGCGAGTTGGCACGGACCGACCGGCAATTCGCGTTCGGTCAAACGGTCGATTCACAGCCCTCAGGCGCCAGTCCCGACGTCGGCCGTCCTGGCCGAAACACTCGGATTTCATTTCGTGATGATCGCCGATCACGTGGCAATTACCCCGGACGTCAGCGGTCGGTATCCTGCGCCGTTTTTCGACCCGTTTATAACGTTGGCCTGGCTCGCGGGTGAGACCAAGCGCGTCGAACTCGGCACGACCGTGATCGTACTGCCGTACCGGAACCCGATCCTGACCGCCCGCCTGACCGCCAACATCGACCAGATCAGCGGCGGCAGGTTCATCTTCGGCGTGGGGATCGGTTGGGCGCAGCAGGAGTTCGCCGCTGTTGGAGCGGACTACCACAGGCGCGGCGCGGTGACCGACGAGTGCCTCGAAGCTATCAAGACACTGTGGACCCAAAATCCGGCGTCGTACGAAGGCCGACACATCGCGTTCCAGGACATCGACCTGTCGCCTATGCCCGTGCGTTCGCCTCATCCGCCGATATGGGTCGGCGGCGCGAGCCCGGCGGCGCTGCGGCGGACGGTCAAATACGGCGACGGCTGGCATCCGATACGAATCCGAGTCGATCAGCTACGTGACGTCGGATTGCCTGCGCTCCGCGAAACCGCCGAGAGACTCGAACGACCCGTTCCGGCGCTGTGTCCGCGGATTCGTCTCGGACTGACCGACAGCCCACTGCCCGAGGAGACAAGGCTCGCGAGGGAGGGATCGGTCGATCAGGTGCGCTCAGACCTCGCGGCGCTCGAAGAGCTGGGCGCCGAATACGTCCTGCTGGACACGTGGGGAGACGACCTGGCCGAAACGACCCTGTACGAGCGAACGTTCGCCCAGTACTCCACGGTGGCGGAGAAGATCGCCGATCTCCCGCACGAGACGGTGCGGTGAGCGTACGCCGACTGCCGTTAGGTCGACAGATCAAGCCCCGGCTTTGACGCCGTCCCTGTCACGTCCAAGCGAGGTATTTTCAAACCATGGACATCGACGGGCGACGCGCCGGTTTTGATCTGCGCTCGAACCCCCGTTTAACGAACGTGCGGTCGATCGCGGTCCTTGCCGTCCTCTTCGGGGCAGTCTTCATTCTGGCCGCATGCGGGTCGGATTCGTCGTCTGCATCGGAGGCCGCCTCTGTGGCAGAGGGCGCCGCGATATACAACGACAATTGCGCGGCTTGCCATGAAGAGAGCGGTGAGGGCGCGCCGAACTGGCAACGGCAGAACGCCGACAAGACCTATCCCGCGCCACCCCACGACCTCACGGGCCACACCTGGCACCACGGGGACGGACACCTCTACCGGACAGTGCGGGACGGCGGCGGCGCCTTTGTCTCGCCGGGATTCAAGAGCGCGATGCCTGCGTTCGGAGATCGGCTCGACCCACTAGAGATCAGGGCAGTCATCGCTTGCCTAAAGAGCCTCTGGGGCCCGACGAGCTGGCCGCGCAGGCGCGTTCCAGCGAGGTTGCCCCCTTCATCCTCGACGAGTAGGCGGGCCGGATGCGGCCCGCGCTTCGTTATTTCGGTCTGAACTGCCTCTGCCAATCCGCCAGGATGCTCGGGTCGTGCGGAAAGGGCAGGGGAGGCAAGCGATCGAGGGAGAAGTAACCTACGTCCTGGGTTTCAGGGCCTGCGGTGAGCTCGCCGCCCGTGACTTGGGCGGCATACGCGGCGAGGACCACGGACTGTTCGCCGCCGGAGTAGAGGCCGATCATGCCGAGGAGCTCGACCTCGACGTTGGTCTCCTCACGGACCTCGCGGACCGCTGCTTCCTCGACGACTTCACCTCTGTCCACGTATCCGGACGGAAAGCTCCATCGACCCATCATCGGCTCGATATCCCGCTGGACCATCAGCAACGCGTCATTCTGGCAGACCAAAACCACGGCGGCCAGCTTCGGATCCAGATACACCACGTGGCCGCACTTCGAGCAATACGGTCGCTCAACGTTCGGGTCGGATCGCCCGGTGACGCTGCCGCCGCATCTGCCGCAAAAAGCGTTGTCGTCGAATTTGTTGTCTTTCTGCGTGATTGATTTGCCTCCGAGGTGGGCGTCTGTCCGCGTGCGTCCGTCGGAAACTGGTCGCGACTGTGCGGTGACCCGCGCCGGTCTCACGGAATGGAGTCATCGTATCATCCGACCGCCTAAGGGTCACCTTGACGTCCAGCCGATTCCACATCGTGCAGGCCAATGTGGACAGATGCGATCCGCACGGACCTCGCACGAATTGACGCTCACACGGAGCAAATCTATAATGGCGACGGCGGCTCAGCCGCATTCATTTAGGGCCAGTTGTCGGGCTAGCCCATCGACAGGAGTCTCCAGTTGCCACAAATACGAGAGAACAAAGTCAAGCGAAAACTCGAACGGGGCGAAATCGCGGTGGTGCTGGCAGGGCCAACCACCCCTGACCTTCTGGACATGATGGGTCCGCTGGGTTTCGACGGTGCGTGGATTGAAGGCGAGCACGGTCCCATCGACTTCGCCGACATCCCTGACATGACCAGAGCATGCGACCTTTGGGATATGACGTCGGTGGTTCGCGTGAACCTGAACGTGCCTGGGGTCATCTACCGCACGCTTGACGTCGGCGCCCAGGGCATCGTGGTTCCACACGTCAACACGGCCGATGAAGCACGGGCGGTTGTCGATGCCGCGAAGTTCGGGCCCATAGGCGCACGAGGCGCCTTCACCAGCCGCCAGGGGTATGGCGTGCCGGACTACGTGCAGCAGGCCAACAACCAGACGCTGGTCGTCGTGCTGATAGAGGACATTGTCGCCGTCAACAACCTCGCCGAGATACTCGAAGTCGACAACATCGACGTCTTCTTCGTGGCGCCGGGAGACCTGGCCCAGAGCATGGGACACGTTGGCGACATCTCTCATCCGGAGGTGGTGGCGACCATCGACCGGGCACTGGCCCAGATCAATGCGGCCGGACGCACCGCGGGCGCACTCGTGTCGGACGCCTCCGTCGAGTCTTATATCCAAAGAGGCGCAAGGTTCCTCATGATCTCCTGGCAAGCCTGGGTGGCCAACGGCTCCAGCGCCTTCCTGGAGAAAGTCGCGTCCGCGGGCGGTTGACTCGTTTCCGGACACCATGAATCGGAACGGCGCTTAGTCATGCGCAACATTTCCAAGGCACTTGCCCACGTAATGCCCGACGCCCACATCGAATTGGCGTCGAGAGTAGGCGAGGTGTGCGCGGGGCTCGGCGCGCGCGCGTACCTGGTCGGGGGGGTGGTGCGTGACGTGCTGATGGGCCGGATTGAATTCGGCGACCTCGACATCATGGTGGCCGACGCTCCTCCCGACCCGATCAACGCCATCGCCGACGCCATCGGCGGGACCGTGCTCAAAGCGTCTCAATTCTCCACGGGTCGGCTCGAATTCGACGGCGTCGACTTCGACCTGACCATTGCACGCTCCGAGACATATAGCCGCCCGGGCGCTCTACCGGACACCACACCGGGCTCACTGGCGGACGATCTGGCGCGGCGCGACTTCTCGATCAACGCTATGGCGGTTGACCTCTCTCCGGACACCTGGGGCGACCTGATCGACCCTCATGACGGGCAAACCGACCTCGAGGACGCCGTGCTGCGAACTTTGCACGAACGCAGCTTCGAGGACGACGCCACGCGTATGATTCGGGCGGCTCGATACGCGGCCCGGTTCGAGTTCACGTTGGAGGAGTCGTCGCGCGAGCAACTCCGCGAGGCGTTGACGCACTTGCGAGCCATCTCTCCGGCCAGGTTTCGAAACGACCTTCAGCGAGCGTTCGACGAGCCTGACGTGCCAGCGGTCTTGGCTCTGTTGGACGCCTGGGGTGTGCTTGCCGAGTATCTGCCGGGGACGAGGTTCGATCCCAAATCTTGGGAGGGTTTGCCGGACGAGTCCGACAGCCGGCACAGGGTGGCTTTCGCATTGCTCGCGATCTCCGAAGTCGACAAGCCCAGCGCGAGCCTCGAAGCAAAATTGGCGCTCGACGCCGAGACGGCGGCCGTTGTTCGATCCGCGACGGCGATGCAAGCCGAACTGTCCGATCTGGACGCCGACGGCCTGCGCCCCAGCGAACTGGTGAAAGCCCTCGACCGGCATCACCCCGACGCCGTCGCCGCCCACGCGCTGGCCGCGGAGGGCGTCAACCTGAGCGCGAGGCTGAGCATGTACCTGGACACCTATCGCCGGGTTCGGCAATCGTTGGACGGCCACGACGTCATCGCGATAGGCGTGCCTCAAGGCCCGCATGTAGGCCAAGTGCTGGCCCGGCTGCGGGACGCGCGCCTCGACGGGGAGCTGGACTCGCGGGAAGAAGAGGTCGCCCTCGTCAGACGAGCGGTCTCCCGCCAGGAGTTCTTCGACGCGGAGGGCTAGTACCTAGCGACGGATATTGCCGTTAGGACAATCCGTTCGCCCCTTCGGAAATCTCAGGGCAGGCTCACCACGAACGGCATGGTTGACGCCGACTATCGCAAGCAAGTACTAGGCTTCCTTCAGCGCCCGCCGGAGCTCGAGCAACGCGTGGGTGACCGCCCTGGCCTTTATTCGCATTCGCCTAGCAGGGTAACTGCCGGACCTCGTGGTGACGTTGCGGCCGACGGCAAATGCCATGTGTGCGGAGTCCACGGCGCCGCTGGCAGGGGAGGGCTGAGTGACGAGATTCGTGATGCCAACTCCGACGTCGGCTTTGAACAGCTCCCTCGCGGCTTCCGCCATCGTCGCGGCGGTCCCAGGATCGGAACTGGACGAGGCGACTAGCTTTTCCGGATCGATGTCCGTGTAGCCGGGAATCTTCCCGTCTGACGCGACCAAGCTGCCTCGGAAGACCTCGGCGCTGCCGGCCGCGTCGGTAAGCGTGCTGGCAACAGGCCCCCGGTGAACCCTTCGATGACTCCCAACGTGCTGCCGGACGCCTTGAGGGCTTCGACCGCCATGGTGGCAGCGGTCTCGTCGTCGACGCCCCACACGGCCTGGCCGACGATCTGGCGGATCTCGCTTTCCATCGGTTGAATCAGATCGTGAGCCTCCTCCGCGGTGCTAGCGGTGGCGATGGCTCGGAGATGAATGCCGTCTTCTTTGGAGTAGATGCCGAGCGCCGGGTTGACGCTGCCGAACAAAGGGGACAGCATTTCGTCGAGTCCGCCTTCGGTTATCCCGAAGGTCCTCAACGTGCGGGTTACGATGGCCACGTCGGGGTTTATCGACCTGATCTTGGGACCAACCTGATCTGCCCACATGCCGTACAGCTCGCGCGGCGGGCCAGGCATTGCCGCGATCATTTTGTCGTCTTTGTTCACCCACCATCCGGGCGCCGTGCCGAGAGGATTCGGGATCGCGTCCGCTGACTCGATGAGCGTGGCTTGTTTGACGTTGGTGGCGGGCATCGGGAAACCGCGACCCGCGAATTGGCTCTCGAGGTGCGCCAGCAGATCGTCCTGGACCTCTATCTTTTCGCCCAAGACCCGGGCGATGGACTCTCGCGTAAGGTCGTCGGAGGTTGGCCCCAGGCCGCCGGACGTGATTGTTACATCGGACCGGCGCCAAGCCCTGTCTATCGCTTCAAACAGTCGCTCCGGGTCGTCGCCTACCTTGGTGACCCAGCGAACCTCGACGCCGATCTTCGCGAGTTCAGACGCCAGATAGCCCGAGTTCGTGTCGACTATCTCGCCCATCAGAATTTCGGTCCCGATGGAAATCACTTCTGCGTGCATTGGGCCATCCTGTTTCTGGTTTGCCTTGGTCGCAACGGAATCCGCCGTCGAGGGGAAGCGCGGGCAAGCAGACGCAGCGTCGCGAAGGACCGCAGAGAAGAACCGGTCAAAGCTGTACGAGTCGCCCGCCGAGATCCTCGACGCGAGGTCGGACGGACGAAATCAGCCTGATCCGCCGGAAGCGTCTTCGTCGCTGAACGGGACGTCATCGAACAGCTCGAACATGGCGTCGATCCACTCCGCTTCCAGGCGGAGCACCGGCGTCGTGTATTGATCGGAAGCGGGGGCGACAAAGTAGTGTTCACCGTCCGGAGTCTTGTCGCCTAGTTGGAAAAGTATGCCGTCGGTGAAAGAGGTGCCGCGCTCGGTTACGCCCAAGAATCTGATCTCGATGGATTGCCCCTCGTCTTCGATGCCCCATTCGCTGTAGTCACCGCCCGTTACCCGGGGGGCTTCGACCACTATGTTCTGAGGTCCGACCATGAGAGGCGAGTATTTGGCGAACTTGTCGGGGTCGAGCGGGCGTGGCGCCACGTCCTCCGGGCTAATGCGACCGAACCACGCGCCGTCTTCCTGATGAAGCGTCAGATACTGGTTGACCGCAGCGACGGGATTGCCCATATAGAGGTTTACCTCGTCAATAGACTCTGGCGCTCGTGTCACAAACCAGGGAGGTATGGGAGGTTCATTGGCCAAGCGAGACAGCACCTCTCCCCAGGAATCGGCGATCAGGAACAGTTGGGTGAAACCGGACACCTGGCCGTAGTTGAAATCGCCTTCCGGAGTGTCTGCGCCCAAGCGAAACTCGATTGATCTGCCCGCGGTCAGGCCGACGTCGACAATCAGCTTCGGAAAGTCGAGCCCGTATTCGGCGGGGTCTTCGATAATCGTGCGCACCTCGGAGATGTCCCGCTTGGTTTTCGGTCCGCTCACCAACAGGACTATCCCTCCCCATCGATTGTGGTCGGGCGGAATGCCCGCGGGATCGTCGAAAATCCAGTTGCTGTCTTCGTTCATCTGGAAGCTCACGACGTTATCGCCGGACGTGACCTTGATCGAGTTTATGTCGTCAAAGGACACCTGGTAGAACCAAGGCGGTCTGGCAACCAATTCCGCTTCGTCTTCGAAGGGGTTCACGTAAGCGACAATGCCAACGACGACGACACCCACGACGAGGACTACGGTAGCTTTCCAATTCATGCGAACACCTGCCTACCTCCGCCTCCACCACGCGAAGACGCCGAGGATGAGCATTATCGTCGGCGGCACCAACCAACTCGACCATTTGATGAAATTACGTTCGCGTTGATTTACCACGAGTTCCCTGAATGGGACCAGTTTCGGCCTAACGGCGATGAGGTCGAAGTCTTCCGCCAACCAGTTGACCGAGTTCAACAACAGGTCGGCGTTCTCGCTGCTGAAGAAGAAACCGTTGCGCGCGAAATCTGAGTCGCCGAACACCACTAATTTCGCCAGTGAGTCAGGGTTGCTGACGACCTGCCCGTCCAGCGTGCCGCTGGCCTGCACAACCACAGCCAGATCCAGCGGACCGCCCAGATCTGTGCCTGAGTTGTATTCGACCTCGTCCGGGTCTGTCTCCAACCAACTGGCCGGGGTCGAAGCCGCCAGCCCGTCATAGCGAATTGACGTCGGAAGGTCCTCGATCGGAACCGCGAGAGTCATGGCGGTGACGCCAGGGAAGAAGGCCACGTTGACTTGGTCGGCGATCGGGATTCCAGAAATGCCGCTCGTAGTGAACTGAAGGTTCGACTTCTGGACCATGGGGGTCAACTGTTCTCCGGCGACATTGCTCACGAGGTCGGCGACGCTCTCTGTGAATATCTGGATGCCCCATCGGATCAGGAATTGCCTGTAGGTGTCGGGCGCCCCGGTGTCCAGCAGCGCAACAAGTTTGCCGCCGTCCAGCATGTATTGCATTATGGCATCGAGCTCTGCGATGGACAGGTCCTGGTCCGGCCCAGCGATCACTAGGACCGCCGCGTCGGCCGGGACCGCCAGATCCTGCCTCAGGTTGAGCGGCCAAACCTGGTAGTTGTCTCGCAACAACCCCTCACGAGCAAAGTCGAACCCGTTGGGATCGGTTTCGCCGGTTGCCGGGTCTCGCGTCAGAAACGCCTCTCCATGCCCAGTCAGGAAGTACACTCTCTTTTGTTGGATGCCGGTCGCGACAAGCAGGCCGGTCAAAAAGTCTTGCTCAGTGTAGTTGAAGACGCCCTGCTGATTGCCAGTGTCGAGGTCTTCGAAAACAATCGTTGGGTAATTTACCACGCCGTATTTCAGCGCCCGCTCTCGTTCGAGTTGAGGATCGACGAACCGATACGTGAAGTTTGAATTTCGCCGATGGAACTCGTTAAGCAGGTCTTCAGCTTGTTGCAGCGCGAAAGCGTTCTGCGGATCGTTCGGAACGAAGAACGCATTGGCCCTGACGGGGGAGGGCAGCCGGTCGAGAATCTGCTCGGTTTGCGGTGACAACGAGAAAATTCTGGTGGACGTCAGGTCGATTCGGGTCGATTCGCGGAAGAACTGGAAGTTCACCAGCATGGCGATGCCCAAAAATGCGAGGGTCATCACGATTGCGTTGACGCCGTAGCGGCCTCGCCTTCCGACCATGAAAATGGCCACGGCCCTCGGCGAGAGAACAAGCGCCACGAACAACAGCACCAGGCCAATGATCAGCACCGTAAGCGCGATGCTGCGGATCTCGTCGATGGTGAGAACCATGACGATCCCCGCCAGGCTCGCTACAGAACCGACGACCGCAGTTATAGCGCTCCAGAATCCAGCCGACGCGACTGACGTCTTCAGGGTGTCTTGGATTACGTCTCTGTTCGAAGGTTGTCCTGTCAACTCATCGCCACCTTCGGGTCTCCAAGGACCGGATCGTAAAGAATATGAACACCGCTGTAATCGAAACAAAATAGACGACGTCCGCCGTATCGATCACGCCCCTCGCGAAGTCCTCCACATGTTCGCCCATCGACATGCCGGAGAACACGAGCGCAGCCGTGCCGGTGACGATTTCGCTGATCCGATCCACGAAAGACAAGATCAACAGAATAGCGGACCCGACCACGGCCGCTACAATCTGGTTGCTTGAGAGGGACGAGCCAAATAGGCCAATTGCCAACGCCGCCCCCCCGTGCAGCAGAAGGCCAATGTACGAGGTGATCAGAGGACCGGTGTCCGGTTGCCCGAAAACATACAAAAGCAGCACGTAGTACAGGGTCAACGCGAGAGTCATCAAGAAGATCAGATAGGCGGCAATGTACTTGCCAATTACTATCTCCCAGTCGCGGACCGGGGAGGTGACCAGCAGCTCCAACGTGCCCAGCTTTTGCTCCTCCGCCAACAAACGCATGGTGAGGACCGGCGCCAGGAAGACTATGAAGACGCTGACCCAGTCAACAATCCCGCGTACGCTCGCCTCGGCGAACGGCGCCGTGACGTCGAAAACGAAGAAGATGCCGGTCAGAGACAGGAACATGGCGCCTACAACGTACGCGCCAGGCGTGGAGAAGTAGATCTTGGCCTCTTTGTAAGCGACCGTGAAGGTGTTCATTCGACTACGATGCCTTCCTCGGTCGTTAGGCGCAGGAAGATCTCTTCCAACGACATTATCACACCTTCCAAGCCCAGCAGGTCCCAACCGGAGTTAACGACCGTCGAAGCCAACGCCGCCTTGATCTCGACGCCTAACTCGGACTGGACCCTGTAAGTCGGGATCTGGCCGGCTTCACCAGGTATGCGGTCGACTGTCTGGACGCCCTCGACATCAGCCAGCGCCTTCATGACGTCCTGTTGCGGGCCCTTGACCTCGATGTCGACGCGCTCGCGACCGACCAGGCGCTCAGCCAGGTTCTCGGGGCTGTCGACCGCAATGATCTGGCCTTCGTGAATGATGATCACGCGTTCGCAGATCTGGCTGACTTCGGGCAGAATGTGTGTGCTCAGTATGAGGGTTTGGTTCCCGCCAAGGTCTTTGATGAGTTGACGGGTTTCGACGACCTGAATCGGGTCGATTCCGATAGTCGGTTCGTCCAAGACCAGCACGTCGGGTTCGTGCAAAATCGCCTGGGCGATGCCAACACGCTGTTTGAACCCTTTCGACAGCTTGCCAATGATCGTGGTGTAGTAGTCTTCCAGATGACAGACATCCACGACATCGTCGATGCGAGAGGCGATGCGGCCTGCCTTCATGCCTCTCAACTTTCCCATGAAGCCGAGGTACTCTTTGACATTCATCTCCGAGTACAGAGGGACGGTCTCGGGAAGGTATCCAATATGACGGCGAGCTTCCAGCGACTCGGTGACGATGTCGTACCCCGCGATCGTCACCTCGCCGGACGTCGGCGGGGTGAATCCCGTGATGATCTTCATCGTGGTCGTCTTGCCCGCGCCGTTGGGACCCAGGAAACCGAGCACCTCTCCCGCTTCGACACGGAAGCTGATGTCGGTTATCGCCGGGTAGTTCCCGTACATCTTGCTGACGTTGTTGACTTCGATCATCCCGATTCCTGTCCGACCGCCAAATGCGAATTAGATGGCGCTGGCGCCTGATCTTCTCTTTAGGCTACCAACTATGTACGTTCAAACCGAGCGTAGGGATTTCCCGGCGGCCTTCCTGCGTCGCCGCGCCAATCCGAATACATCGGAATCTGGCTCGTCCCGATCGAACCGCGCAATAGCGCAGATCGCTCGACAGGGGACGTACGCCCCCTGCAAACTTAAGCGATTCTAAACCATCCGGTCAAAGCCATTCAAGGGTAAAGGGAATCTTCAATCGCAGAACTGCTCTTGATCCTATCGGGAACGCTCGGATTGATGCATGAGCGTATAATGGGTCCGGCGCCCCAGTTGATGCCATATGGGCGACCCCCAGAGCCCGGTTTTTCGCAGTCGGGCATGAGGCAGAAGCGATGACGACGGGTTTCAGGTCCATACCTCCGGTGAACGAGCTCCTTGCAGACGACAGGGTTGCGGAGCTCGTTTTGCGACATTCGAGGGGTCCGGTCGTGGACCTTATTCGGCGGCGCCTGGACGTTGTCAGAGCTTCGATCGCGGGAGGCCAGCCGGTGCCAGACGCCGACAGCATCGTCGCCGCCATCGAGCGCGAGTGCGAGGAGCGATGGCGACCTTGGCCTTCGCGCGTCATCAATGCGACTGGGGTCATTCTGCACACCAATCTGGGACGCGCTCCGTTGAGCGACGACGCCGTTCGCGCCATGGAGAGGGCGGCAGTCAGCTACGGCGACCTGGAATACGACCTGGCTTCCGGCAAACGCGGATCTCGCCAGGAGCATATATCGCGTCTGGTGTGCGAGGCGACCGGAGCGGAAGCGGCCATGGTCGTCAACAACAACGCGTCTGCCGTCATGCTCGGTTTGGCCGCGCTCGCCACGGATCGAGAAGTCATCATCTCCCGGGGCGAAGCCGTTGAGATCGGCGGCGGATTCCGGATTCCCGACGTGCTGAAGCAGAGCGGCGCGGACCTTGTCGAGGTTGGGACGACAAACCGCACCTACGCCAGGGATTACGAAGCCGCGATTACGGACCGCACGGGCGCGATACTGGCCGTCCACGCATCGAATTTCAAGGTGGTGGGGTTCACTCACTCGCCGACCATCGAGGAGTTGGTTGAGGTCGGACGCCGGCGGGGCGTCCCGGTGTTGCACGACCTCGGGTCGGGCTGCCTGCTTCCCACCGCACGCTACGGCCTTGCGCCCGAGCCGATGCCGCAGGACAGCATGCGAGCCGGCGTCGACCTGGGGTTCTTTTCCGGCGACAAGCTTCTCGGCGGGCCGCAGGCCGGCATGGTCATAGGGAGTCGCGAATCGGTCACCGTGGCATCGCGCCACCCGCTGGCCAGAGCGATGCGCATCGACAAGATCAACATGGCCGCGTTGGCGGCGACGCTGCTGCACTACATCCGCGGGGAAGCTGAAACCGCGGTTCCCGTCTGGAAGATGATCTCGATGCCGTCTGAGGCGATCAAGCAAAAAGCTACTCTCTGGGCAGATGCCGCTGGCGGCGGCGCGGCGGCGGTGGAGGCCGCGTCGGCCATCGGCGGAGGCAGCCTGCCGGGCGAGACCCTTCGGACCTGGGCCGTCAGCCTTCCGACCAAGCAGGCGGAACATGGCGCCGAGGGCGTTGCGCTCAGGCTGCGGCAGAGCACGCCGCCGGTGATCGCTCGCATCGAAGAAGACCGAGTCCTCATCGATCCTCGGACGGTTCTGTCCGAGGACGAGCCCGCGCTGTTGGACGCACTGAAGCGAGCTGTTGGTGCAAGGGACGGCGAATGACCTCGAATCGTCGCCAAGACCAGACGTCACGCTTGATGAAGCAAGCAAACCTGCCAACCGAGGTCCACCTTCGACAAATGAAGGTGAGGGCCGCCCTCGACAAGCTCGACCGGTATCTGAACGATGCGGCAGTGGCCGGGTTCCCTCGGGTCAGAGTGGTGCATGGAAAAGGCACTGGGACGATGAAGAGAGCGGTCGCCGATTTCTTGGCTGGTCACCCGTTGGTGGCCCGACAATATCCCGCCAGCCCGTCCGAGGGCAACGGCGGCGTCACGATCGCGGAGATGGCATAGATCGCCTTCGTCTTCGAATCACGAGCGCGGACCAAGACAGATCGCCGACGGAACGCCGACACATAGCTGGCATCAGGAACGACAATGACCCTTTTCGAGCACGAAGCCACGCAGAAAAAGGAAAAGCTGGCCCCTCTGGCGGCCAGAATGCGGCCGCGCACGTTCGACGAATACGTCGGCCAGTCACACATCGTCGGACCAAACACGGCTTTGCGTCGCGCGCTAAACGCGGGCCACGTCCCGTCGATGATTCTCTGGGGACCGCCCGGAACCGGCAAGACCACCCTGGCGATACTCTTGGCGTCGATGACGTCCAGCTACTTCGATCGCATCAGCGCCGTGGGCTCCGGGGTTGCCGACCTCAGGCGAGTCATGTCGGAAGCCGGCGACCGTCTTGGGATGCACGGCCAGCGGACGATCCTGTTCGTTGACGAGATCCATCGGTTCAACAAGGCGCAACAAGACGTGATACTGCCCCAAGTCGAGGACGGCACGATCGTCTTGATCGGGGCGACGACGGAGAACCCGTCCTTCGAAGTCGTGTCGCCGCTGTTGTCGCGGTCCACCGTGTACGCGCTTAACCCTCTGGAACCCAACGAGGTGAAGCAAGTCGTCGAAGCCGCGCTCAACGATGCCGACAAAGGCATGGGGGCGCTCGACGTTTCGCTGGACGAAGACGCCCTCGATATCTTGGTCAACCTGTCCAACGGAGATGCGCGGACGGCTCTGAACGGATTGGAGCTGGCTGTCCTGTCGTCGCCGATGAGCGCCGCCGGGGGACGTATCGTGGACCGAGACACCGCCCGCGAGGCCATGCAGAAACGAGTCGCCCGATACGACAAGTCCGGCGACCAGCACTACGACACCATATCGGCATTCATCAAATCCGTCAGGTCGTCGGACCCGAACGCCGCCGTCTACTGGCTGGCGCGCATGCTCGAGGCAGGTGAGGACCCGCTCTTCGTCGCCCGCAGAATAGTCGTGCTGGCGGCGGAAGACATCGGCATGGCGGACCCCCAGGCCATCACGGTGGCCGTTGCAGCTCAGCAGGCCGTCCACTTCATCGGGATGCCCGAGGGTCGCATTCCTCTGGCCGAGGCGACCGTCTACCTTGCCACCGCGCCCAAGAGCAACGCCGCGTACATGGCCATCGGCGGCGCTCTGGAGGACGCTCGCGAAACGCGCAACGAGCCCGTGCCGTTGCACCTTCGGAACGCTGTGACCGGAATGATGCGGGACATGGGTTACGGCAAGGACTACAAGTACACCCACGACTACGAAGGCCACTTCACGCCCACCGACAATCTGCCCGACAACCTGAAGGACCGGAAATACTACGAGCCGACCGACCAGGGCTACGAGGCGGAGATCGCTAAGCGCATGAGCCGCTGGTGGGGCGCGTCAGCATCGCGGCCGGAGCCTGACGAGGGATAGCCGGCATCGTCGTCACATGGCGCGAGGTGCCTCCGGTGGATTAGCGATGCGGGTAAAGTCCGACACGATGCCTCATCTCTCGTGCTGCGAACGACCGTGTCTGGGCCCAATCCTCCGAGACTCGACATTTCGCCGCATGTTGGTATAATCGCCCAATCACCGCCGATGGCGCACCGGCGTCGATTCCGTCAGTGTGCCGAATCCATGATTCGTAGATCAGAAGGAGAGTCCGCCTGTGGTTGAGCAGCAAGCCCAAATATTAAGACCGGAAACGATGATATCCGAGTTCAAGAAGAACGGTGTGACCCACATAATCACGATCCCGGACAGTGAGACGAACTACCTGTACGAGCTGATGGTGAAAGAGCCTTCGATGGACGTCATCCCAGTCTCTCGCGAAGGAGAGACCATGAGCACCGCGTTGGGACTGAACATCGCGGGCAAAGTGCCAGTGTGTCTGATTCAAAACACCGGCATGATGGAGGCTGGAGATTCGATACGCGGGATGGCGCTGGACGCCGGATTCCCGCTGGTGATGGTGATCGGCTACCGGGGGTGGACGCGACACGGCGTCGTCACCGACACGGCCGCCAAGTACACCGAGCCGTTCCTGCACGCATTTAACATCAGCTACTATCTGGTCGAGACCGATGACGACGGGTCTCGAATTTCGACGGCCTTCGAAGAGGCCAGGTCAACCAAGCGACCCGTGGTCGTGTTGATCGGCGACGAGTACCACGGATTCAACAGGTAAAACCGCCCGCCCGAGGGTGCATTGTTTCGCTATCACATTGTAGTTATCGGAGGTCATCTTGATCGAAGCAACGGATGTATTTGAGGCTTTTCTACCGCATCGAGGCGATGCCATTGTGTCGGCTACAGGAACCGCCGGCAGCCACTGGAAAGATTTCAGCACCAAAGTGAGCCGAGACATCAGCCTCGGCGGCGCCATGGGCCACACGGCGCCAGCCGCCTTCGGGTTGGCGATGGGCTTGCCTGACGAGAAGGTCGTGCTGTTCGACGCCGAGGGTTCACTGTTAATGAACCTCGGCGTGCTGGCCACGGTCGCGGGCAAAAAGCCAGCCAACTTCTTCCACTTCTTGTTGGACAACGAGTGCTATGCCACGACAGGGGGGCAGCCGGTTCCCAACTCTTCGGAAATCAGCTACGCGGGCATGGCTCGGGAAGCGGGCTACGCTTTGACGTATGAGTTCGACGACCTCGAGGAGCTGGTGACCAACCTCGAATCGATCATGCAAGAGACCGGCCCCGTATTCGTCGCGATCAAGGTCTACCCCGAGGTTCAGAACCTGCCGATCGCTCTTCGAACGCGCACTCCCAGTCGAAGTCGCATGGAGACCATCGTCGATCTGCAAAAAGAGCTCGGCATCAGCGCCGAATAAGGCGTTGCAACGAGGCTTGGTCCCCACAGTCAAAGATATCGTGTGAGCATGGCTAGGAGTCCCACGATGCCGGGTTTTGAGCACGTGCGGAGGCGCCGCCAAGCTGCACGTGTTGGCAAGACCGGGAACAACAGATAGAACCATCGAGATGGCGTTGTCGCTGGCGTCCACGCGGTAGGCCACCGCTCTGGGCGCCATGCCACCCCACAGCTTGTCGGGTGCAGGTTTGACCGCTGCTCTGAAGACCGCAGTACGGCTTTGACCGGAGGCTTTGGCTATCGCCCGACAAGCCTCAGAAAGTCGACTCTTGTGAGTCCCGCGTCGCGGATGAGGGATCTCAAGATGCCCCGTCCCAGTTCGCGATGTCGCGGAACCGAAAGCCTGCGTCCTTCAGGGCCAATCAGAATCATGTGGCTGCCCTGCACGCGGTCCCGAATGAATCCCGCCCTTTCCATCAGTCTTGCGAACTCGTCTCCCGAAAGGACGGGAAGTCGTGGCACTAGACCGCGACCTCGATCTCTTGCATGTCGGTCGTGGGCATGGGTTCGCCATGTTTGCGCATGCTGGCTATGTACCCTCTGATGGCTTCTTTAATGTTGGAAGTTGCCTCTTGCCGTGTCACGCCTTGTGAGTGGCAGCCCGGGAGGGCTGGACAACTGGCCACGACATAACCATCCTCGTCCGTTTCGAACAACACGGCGAACCTCGTGGTTGCTGCCGTGGAATGTGTTTCCGCGCTCCGCGCCGAGGTTGGCCGATCCCACTGGTAGACATCAAAACCGAGATTGACGAGAATCCGGTGGGCTTGTTGGGCCTGGAAGGCGATATAAGGGAGGGAAGTTACGGCATGGATGGGCTGTTTGATTGGAAATTGTTCGCCATGTAGTTCGACATAATGCTTGTTCCGCCGGTCAGTCGGGTTCGGGTTGAGACGTTCGGTAGCGTTGACAATGCTGTCTCTGTCGATTTCAAAGCGTTTGCCGGCTATCTGAAAGATCATTCCTGCCTCAATCCTGTTGTTATTGTTGTTATCTTAAATAACCGACAGAAGACTGGTCAAGGTCCATACACGTCGCGTGGGACGTGTATGGACCGGGGACATGGTGGACGGGGACTGCGGTTACTCGTGGGATCGACGTCAGCCCAAAGCTCTTGAGAGGTGTCCTGCGGGCGACGAGCTACAATTTAGTGCTTAGTTTCGGAAATTGCCGTCAGTTTAATCCGTTGGCCCCTTCGGAAATCTCAGGGCAGGCTCTGAGCCTGTCGAAGGGCCTGCGGCCGGTGGTTCGACAAGCTCACCACGAACGGCATAGTTAACGCCGGTTATCGCAATCAAGTACTAGTTGCCCCGTAGGAGCCAGTCTCGGCAGTAGCCGGTTACATGATCCGGCAATCTCGGTCCCTATGGGCGCCGATCTTGGGAAGCAGCGCCAGATTGGCTACGCCTCAGCAGCGGGCTCGGGTTGCACCGAGTCGAAACGGGCCACCTTGCGGAGCACCCACGCCGCGTTCACCACTACGATGGCGCCTCCGATTGCGATGGCGACCGGCGCCCCAACCGAATTTGCGATGGCGCCGGTGTGGAATCCCGCCAGTCCGCTGACGCCCCACATCATCGCCTGGAAGCTCAGCACTCGGCCTCGGAGTCCATCGGGCACGCTGGTTTGCAACACCGTGTTTATGGTGGTTTCGTATGCCACGACCGAAGCGTAGGCCGCGGCGACGAGCGCAAGCGAAACAGGCAGCCAGCGAGAGAAAGAAAACACGACCAGGAACAGACCGAAGCCCAAACTGCCTCCCACCATGAGCAATGACTTGCGGTTGATCTCACCGACGTTGGACATGATGATTGACGACACCGTCGCGCCGGCGCTACCCGCCGCCAGAAGATACCCGAGGCCAGAGGCGCCTGCGTGTAGAACGTCCCTGGCCATGACAGGCATCATGGCCTCGTGCGCCCAACCGAAACCTTCGACCACGAAGATCATCAGGATAAGCGTGCGGACACGACGTTCGCTGATCACGTATGCGAGGCCTTGCTTCAAGTCCTCCAACGGCGTCGTCCGCTCCCTCGGTTCACGGGCTACTTTTCGCATCGCGAGGATGAGAAACGGGGCAATGGCGTAACACACCGCAATGACAACGTACGCGTAGCCTATGTCGAAACGGCTCACGATCGCTCCGGCCAGCAGCGGCGCGATAATCCCCACGATTGTCATGCCCGCGAATCGAGCCGCGGTTGCGCTGAGCAACCTCTCGCGTCCGACGATGTCCATGGTCATCGCCATCATGGTCGGCACATGGGCCGACGCGACCATGCCCTCCGCAAACGAGGCGACGATGATGTGCCAGAGCCGTATGTTGCCGGTCAGTATGAGAACCGCTAGGGTCAGCCCTGTCAGGCACCTGACGGTCAGTGTCACGAGCACCAAATGACGGCGTGGGAACCGGTCGGAAAGCACCCCGCCGACGACCGCGAACAAGGTCAGGGCCAGACCGCCCGTGCCTGCGGTGATCCCGACCCAAAGCGGCGAATCGCTGACCTGCAAGGCAAGCCACCCGTGCACCGTGAAATAGGTAATGAGCGCCATGTCACTGAAGACGCTGGCGATCCAAAACAGCCTGAACTGGCGATCCCTAAAGAGCGACCACACGTTGTTTATTCCTCGTGGACAGGCGAATCGAGTTGTTCGGGCGACACTTCGTTATGTCGAGACCCAATCCAATCGGAAATCGCTCGACCTCACAATCATAGACGGGCTCTCGCAAAGTCGATGCCAACAGGCCGGTCCCCTCGGACCCCAACCTCCGTAGGGGAGGGTTTCAAACCCTCCCGCGAGTTCTGCTCCCGATGAAACCTCGTCCGACCGGATATCGCCCGCTGACTGCGTGATCAGCAGGGTTTGCCTGTGACGGGTCTCATCTTGGCCGGTCAGTCAGGCTTGACGATACCCCGATGCAAGGGTGATGAACGTGCATGGGGCGCCTCTACCGGATTCGAGACATTGAAGACGAATGCGCCAGAGACCGCCGATATGTTGGCCCGGACCAAACTGCAAAGCATCACATACCGAAATCAGACGCACTTTTCGCGTCGGGGTGACGATGCGACGCGGCAGCTCCGGACGGGGGGAGGGGCGTTCCCAAACGGGTCGCGGTCAGACGGCCTCTTCCCTGACCGTCGAGTCGATGACGTCCAGGGCATAGTCGATGTCGTCGGACGTTATGCCGTAGTGGGTCACGTAGCGCCAGCGCCGCGCCGGAGAACCACCCTTGATGCCGCGCTCATTGAGTTTGCGCGCCAAACCGGCCCTGTCTGGGTGATCCAGATCGAAGAAGACTAGATTCGTTGGCAGACTCTCGGGGTCAATTGTGACACCGGGGATCTCCTTCAGGCCCGTGGCCAGCTTCCGAGCGTTTGCGTGGTCCTCCGCCAGCCGGTCGACCATCGAGTCCAACGCGACGATGCCGGCCGCTGCAACGATGCCGACCTGTCGCATGCTGCCGCCGACGATCTTGCGCCATCGTCGGGCCTCGGAGATGAACTTCTCGCTCCCGCAGATTATCGAGCCGATGGGGCAGCTCAGCCCCTTGGACAGGCAGAACGTAATCGAGTCGGCGTCCCTGGCCAACTCGGCGGCAGGGGCTTCGAGCGCGACCGCCGCGTTGAAAATCCGTGCGCCGTCGATGTGGAGTGGGGTGTCGCGGTCGTGGGCGATGCCTGCGATTGTCTTTGTGTCTTCCGGCGTGAGGACCGCTCCTCCGCAGGCGTTCTGGGTGTTCTCGAGCGCGACAACGGCGGTCCGGGGCTGATGCACGTCGTTGGGGCGGAACGCCGCGATCACGTCGTCGGGGTCCAGCATGCCCCGCGAGTCGTTGGGGATCGTGTGGAACGAAATCCCGCCAAGCACGGACGCGCCTCCGGCCTCGCTCCTGAAGATGTGGGCCTTGTTTCCGAGGATGATCTCGTCGCCTCGACCGGCGTGCGCGAGCATCGACACGAGGTTGCCCATTGTGCCGCTCGCCACGAACACCGCCGCCTCTTTGCCCATACGTTTGGCCGCGACCGCCTCGAGCCGGTTCAGCGTTGGGTCGTCGCCGAATACGTCGTCTCCCACCTCCGCTTCCGCCATCGCCCGCCGCATCTCGGGTGTGGGATGGGTAACCGTATCGCTACGTAGATCGACCTCTCGCATTCGAGTGCCTCCAATGTTGGAAAACCAAATTCAATCACGCGCCAATTCTATCAAAGCTCGCTTGTCAAACGCTATCGGCTCACCTAAGATTGAACCGTCCTATCGCGTCCTGAATGGCGTCTATGACACAACAGCTTCTCACATTGAACAGCGGCCACTTGAGCTTGGAGTCCGTGCTCGACATCCCCGAATCCGACGACAAGGTTCCGGGCGTGGCGCTGTGCCATCCCGATCCACGGTATGGCGGAGACATGCACAACGAGGTCGTGGTCGGGCTTGCACGCATCCTCGTCGAGTCGGGCATCGCCGCTCTCCGTTTCAACACCCGCGGAGTGGGCGCCAGCGACGGCGAGTTCGACCGCGGCAACGGCGAAACCGACGACGCCCTTTCGGCGCTGCATGCGCTGGAACTGCACGAGAGAATCGATCCGAGTCGAATTGGCGTGGCAGGGTACTCCTTCGGCGCGTCCATCGCCATTCAAGCCGCGGGCGAGTCGAGTCTGGTCCAGGCAGTCGTTTCGATCGCGTGTCCGGCGCCGATCTTCAGGGTGTTGGGCTCCATCGAGCTCCTCCAGCCGAAGCTGTTGGTAATGGGCGACAACGACCACAACTTTCCGGTCGAGCAGTTCCGGTTTCTGACCAAACGATACACCCAACCTCGAGAAGTGTCGGTCGTTGAAGGGGCCGATCACTTTTTTCGCGGGGTCGAGTCGACGGTTGGCGAGATGACATCGCGTTTCTTCACACGATGGTTGACTGGCGAACAGGCGGACTGAGTTGCGGCAGGCTGCGATCTCTTTTCGATCCAAGCGGCTGACACTGGACGGCGTGACTTCCACCCCAGAGCAATCGAATGGCGAATGGGCGGCGGTGGTCGTCTGCCATTCCCACCCGACGCTGGGCGGCAGCATGTCGGACCCGGTGGTTATGGCGATCTGCCAGGCTGCTGACAATGCCGGCATCGCGACGCTCAGGTTCAACTTCCGCGGTGTAGGCGAAAGCGAAGGGCAGTTCGCTAACGGCGACGAGGAGGGCCACGACGTCAAAGCGGCCCTCGACGTGCTTCGAAAATGGCCGAACATCGACGGAAAACGAGTTGCCGTCGCCGGATATTCGCTGGGGGCGGCTATCATTCTCGATGACCTGACGCGACTCAAGCGCGCCCGAGCCTTTGCCCTGGTGGCGCCAACCGTGGCGTCGCTGAGAAACCCCAAATTCGCCAGCGACAACCGTGCCAGGCTGGTAGTGGCCGGTCAGAATGACAAAGTGGCGCCGTCTCTGGAGATTCAGCGAGAACTCGATGCGGTGAAGCAACCGTTGAGGTTCACGGAAATGCCAGGAGCGGACCACAGCATGCGTGGCCAGGAAGCCGAAATCGGAAAGCTCGTCTCCGAGTTCTTAGACGATGCTCTTCGGTGAGATCGCCAACCTCCTGTCGTAGGCTCATTGGATCTCTGGAATTGGGGAGGGAGTGGTGACGCAAGAGACCGAGTACCGACTCAAAAGAGACTCGATGGGCGAGTTCAATGTCCCGGTGGACGCGTATTATGGCGCCAACACGATGCGCGCCGTCGTCAACTTTCCGATCAGCGATTTGAGGTTCCCTCGGTCTTTCATCCGGGCCATCGAGCTCCTCGGCGGCGTGAAGGGGTCCCGAACCCCAGTGCATCCCAATGACCACGTGAACGCGGGGCAGTCCTCCAACGACGTCATTCCGACCACGATCCACATTGCCGCGCTGAAAGCCGTCCACGACGAGCTGGTTCCCGGACTCGAAAAGCTGAGCGCATCGCTACAAGTAAAAGCCGACGAGTTCATGGACGTCGTGAAGACGGGTCGAACCCACTTGCAGGACGCCACGCCGATCAGGCTGGGGCAAGAGTTCGTGGGGTATGTCGGCCAGTTGGACCGAGCGATCTTACGCCTGCGAGAGGCCGAGTCCGAGCTTGGCGAGGTCGCGTTGGGCGGCGCCGCCGCCGGCGCCGGCGTCAACGGCCATCCCGAGTTTGCGCCGAAAGTGTGCGCAGTGCTCACCCAGATGCTCGGCGTGCCGGTCCGTGAGACATCCATCCACTTTCAAGCCCAGAACACGTTGGACAACATCGTCGCCGCCAGCGGCGCCCTCAAGACCGTGGCTGTCAGCCTTATGAAGATATCCAACGACATTCGATGGCTCGGGTCGGGACCAGGGCTGGTTTTGGGGAGATTACGCTTCCCGAAGTTCAGCCGGGCAGCTCGATCATGCCGGGAAAGGTCAACCCGGTCATACCCGAATCGGTATGCCAGGTGGCAGCTCAGGTCATCGGTAATGACGCGACCATCGCCATCGCCGGACAGTCAGGGAACTTCGAGATCAACGTGATGATGCCGGTCGCCGCATACAACCTGCTCCAGTCCATCGACCTGATGGCGACCGCCTCGGCCAACTTCGCTGATCAGTGCATAGACGGACTGAAGGCCACAAGCGCCGGACCAGACATGGTCGACCGCGGCCTCGCCATCGTGACGACGCTTGTCCCCCACATCGGCTACGACGCGTCAGCCGCCATTGCCCACGAAGCAGGGGAGACCGGCCAGACCGTCAAAGAAGTGGCGCTGGTCAGGACCGACCTCACCAGCGACCAACTCGACGAGATCCTTGACCCATCGGGGATGACGGGGTAGGGAGCGCCGACTCCAACAACACGCAGCTTCGCCCATCCACTGGCTGGGATTGACCGCAACGCAAAACCACCCCGGCGCCGTGCCGCGTCCGGGGTGGTTTTCTCGTCATGAAACGGTTGTTAGGCTGCACCGATTTACGAAAGACAGGCGCGGCCTCGACGCTTACATCGTCAGGCGCTTGTACAGGTACAACAGGCGCTCGGGCAGGTCGTAGATGCTGTCCAGGACCTCGTAACCCATGTCCGCGCACATGGTCTTGAGGTAGTCGTGCCCATTTTTGTCCACCGTCAGACAGAAGGCGTTGATGTTTTTGCGCTTCGCTTCATCGAGGGCCATCTTGGTGTCGTGGACGGCGTACTCTTTCTCGACGCCTTCCCGGCTGTAGCCACGGTCCTGGGGCCGGCCGTCGCTGACCAGGAACAGTATCTTGGTTCGCGCGTCTTGTTTCTCCAGTTTGGTCGTGGCGTGGCGAATCGCAGGGCCCATCCTGGTGGCGTGGAGAGGGGCCACCCGGTCGATCCTCTTCTTCACACGGTCTGAGAAGGCCTCGTCCAGTTCCTTGATCGTATAGAATTCGACGTTCTCGCGACCGTAGCCTGAGAAGCCGTAGATGCCATAGATGTCCCCGATGGCTTCCAGCGCGTTGACAATGAGGACGATGGCCTCTTTCTCGACGTCGATTATACGCTTGTAGGAACGCCTGGCCGCCTCTCCGCGACGCGTTCGGAGCCATACCATGTATTCCACCGGATCGTCCGGCGCATCCCAGTCGTCGGCCGTGCGCTTGCCCTCGTCGATGGCCTCCGCGGTGGAGGCGCTTGTGTCGATCAGGAATGCGGCCGCAACATCGCGTTGGACTTTGTTTCTGCGCCAGTAGAACTTGTCGCTCGGGCTGACCCCGGTCTTCATGTCGACCATGGCTTCGATGACTTCGTCGATGTCGATCTCTTCGCCGTCTTCCAGCTTCCGAACCCTCCGGAACATCTCGGGCACCATCATCTCGAACTGACGCCTGATCCGGGTGACGAGTCCGCCGAATTCGTGCAGTGTCGTCCCGTAGAAGGCTGAGTCGCCTTCCTGCATCGTCTTCTGGCGGACGATGCACCATCGCGGCTTGTAATCCTCAGCGCGGAAGTCCCACTCGTCATAGACGAAGGTCTGCGGCTCGTCTGCCACCAGTTCAGCGCCATCCTCGTCGACGTGGGTGAACGGTCCTTGGCCGAACTCAGGGTTGTCCGGCAGGTTCAAACCAGCCTCTTTCAGCAGGTTGTCGGCGAACAGGCCCTGCGAGTTCTGGATATCGCCTTGAACGGCCTGAAGGTCCAGCTCGGCGCTGTTTTGCAGCAGCTCTTCGAGTTGCTGCTGAGTGATCGGGTCGCCGGACGCGTCGCCGACTGAGTCCTGGTCTTGCATTCTAAGTTGGCTGAGCAGTTGGACGAGTTCGGGCTTAAAGTCGCCTCTGAAATCGACGTCTTCGGTGGACTCGTAGTCCTGTTCCGAGTCCGGCCGCATCTCCATCTCCATCCCTTCGGCCATCTGTTGGAGAAGCTGTTCCATCTCGGCAGGATCCATGTACTGCTCGTCTTCTTCTTGGTCTTCGTTGACGTCCACGTCCTCCCAGTCCTCGGGAGGGACTTCTTCGTTTGGGATGGCGCCGATTATCGCGTAGATGCGCATCGTCGCCTCGGAGGTGTCTTCGACCGTGGCGTCAGCGCTGAGCACCCGTCGAGCGATGGCCGTTATCTGCTTCGCCTGATCGACGTATTCCAGCGGAGCAGGTATGGTCTTTTCCTGCTGCAAACTGAGGCGAACGAGAAACTCAACCAACGCTTCCCGAATCGGGAGCGACTGAATCTCGGGGCGGTTCTCGTTCGAGTCCTGTTGGATTCGGTCGTAGGCGCTGCGGATGCCGGGGTACTCGTACTTGACTCGAAAATCGAGTCGGCCGTCTTCGACAACCGTGAACACGTCCAGCGCCAACTTGCGGTCCTCGAACATGTTGAAGAACCGCTGCATGTCCGTGATCCATGCGCGCTCGAGCCCCTGTCCTTCGGCGTCGTCTTCGACGTCACCTTGGACCGCGGTGCTCGACGGTTGCGTGCGGGTCTGCTCCAACTCGGCCCGTCGGTCTGTGAAGATTCCGGAGGGGCGGTCGAACTCGAAGTGGAAACTGCCGAATTCGAGGTGGGCGACCTGGTGGGTCGACACAACCTTGAACCACGAAAAGTTCTCGGGCTTGCTCTGGTACCGGTCCACGACGCCAGGGACAAACACGGTCGATCCTTCGGTTGACGGAGACTCCGCCGATACCCAGCCGATGTTCTTGTCGACCAGATCCTCGGAGGCGGCGAGTTTGATCTCGGCGCCGGCCAGAGCGCGGCAGTACATCTCCATGACGGGCTTGATGTGGTCGAACTCAACACCCGACGAGAGCGCGGCAAGCGTCGCCTCGGAGTGGGCCGATTCGATCTTGAAAAAAGCGAGGCCGCCGTCCGGGTTCTGTCTCAGGAGCTTAACCCCTTCGTCGAACCATCGCTCGACCTGACTGATGGACAGTCGGTCCATAATCTGCGAACAGCCTTTGATGAACTCGGGCACCGCAATCGGCGACTCTTCCATCAGGGCTTCAGCCAAGGTCAGGATTCTGGCGTGGTGCTCCGAAGCCACTTGGGAGAGCGCCTGGGAAGTCTCCAGCATGACGTTGGGGATGTTCGTGCCGCCAGCTTGGACCTGCCTCTCGGCTATCTTCAAGAATCGAAAGCGCTGGTCTTCGCCGATCTTCGGCAGCGCCTTTGCGCCGGACTCGAAGAAGCTCTTGACCTCGCGCCAACCGGAGTCCACCAAGGCGGAGGCAAGGCCGATGAAGGCAGTCTTGTCCTCGCCGATGAGCGGGAATATCTGCTGACCGAGCGCCAGGCACTCCGCCGCGAGATCGTATGACCGACGCGACAGCTCGTCGAGGAAGCCCGCGAATCGCTCCAACTCCGGGAAAGAGAGGCTCTCCATCAGCGCGGGGCTGTACGCGAAGAACTTGCAGGCCAACGTGCTGGATTTCCACGTCCCTTTGTATAGGCTGCTCCCCAACTTCGCCCAGCTTTCGATGTGCCTCGACCGGAGCTGGCTCATCGCCTCCGGGCTGGCCTCGAAGTACGCGGTGGCAAGGGTAGGGGACTCTCCGCAGAGTTCGGTCCCGCAGACCGTCCATCGCATGAAGTAGTTGAACGGCATGTACGTCATCACCTGAGGGCTGACGCGGTAGTACTGGGCTGCCGCCTCCCAAGATCGTACGGTCTGTTCGGCGATCTTCAACCCGGCCATCGCCCATTGCGCGATCGACTCGTCGTCGAGGCTGGCCGGCATCTGTGCGTGGGCCTTTTCGAACTCATCGGTCACCGGCGCGGGAAACCGCCGGAAGTGTTCCTGCATCTCCTCGAGTGTTGTCGCTCCTGTGTTTTCCACGCGGTCTCCTTAGGCGGCCCAGTCCCCCAGCACATCCAGGAAATTGGCCAGTACTCGTGCGGTGGCGCCGAATATCACGTGTCCTTCGTAGACGAACGAAGGGGAGTTCTCAAGTTTGCCGTCTTTGATACGAATCTCGTCCCGTCGGTTCCTCTGGCAGCGCAGATGCCGGATCGGCGCTTCGATGACTTCGGCCACCTCGAACCTGCTGGGTGCGAAGTCGTAAGGATACGGGATTGTGCCGACGAACGCACTGATGAGGAAGTTGGAGATTGTGGGCATGTCGTCGAGCTGGCCGAGGACTTGCACGTCTCCGGGGACTATTCCCATCTCTTCGTGAGTCTCTCTGAGAGCCGTGAAGAGAAGCGATTCGTCTTCGCGGTCCTTGCTGCCGCCAGGGAATGAGATCTCGCCCTTGTGGTGCTCAACCATTTCGGTGCGTTTGTTGAGCAACACGCAGTACTCCCCGTTCTTGGGGTAAACGACAAGCATGACCCCGGCAGGCCGAAGAGCGCCGTTCTCGACTGTCACTCTGGCGCTGCCAGTGAGGGCTTGTCTGATCCCTTCCGTGGGCGATGCGGTCAACAAGCGCCTCCGCGCGGGAGGCGCCCCCGGTCTGAGCAAACGGGAAAGAAGTTCGAGCCTACTCGAAGACGGATGATGTCAGCTCCTCGATGCTCCGCTGGACGGTGTGGTCGTCGGTCACAGCCCAGTTTACCGCTACCTGGCAGGCGCGCCTAGGTGTGATGCCCTGTTTGATGAGCTGCCCGGCGTAGATCAGCAAACGGGTGCTGGCGCCTTCGCCCAAACCATGTTCTTTCAGGTTGCGGACCTTCTCTCCGAGCTTCGCGAGCTGGAGTGCGGTGTCGGAGTCGACTCCGGACTCGTGGGCGACTATCTCCGCTTCTATGTCCCGAGGAGGGTAGTCGAATTCGATGGAGATGAACCTCTGGCGCGTGCTGTGCTTGAGGTCTTTCAACGCGCTTTGGTATCCGGGGTTGTAGGACAAGATGAGCAGGAAGCCCTCGCCGGCCTCGAGCAACTCGCCCCGCTTCTCCACGGGCAGGATGCGCCGATGGTCGGTCAATGGATGGATCAAAACCGTGGTGTCTTTGCGGGCTTCTACGATTTCATCCAGGTAGCAGATGCCCCCGGCTTTCACGGCCCTGCTCAGAGGCCCGTCGATCCAGACCGTCCGGTCGCCTTCCAAAAGATAGCGGCCCACGAGGTCGCTCGCCGTGAGGTCCTCGTGACACGCGATGGTGATCAACGGAAGATTGTCCGGCTCCGAGTCGTCGCCATTGGTTGGCTCGGCGGCGACGTCCGACGCATCTGGGTTCTGGCGGATGCGCGTAAGCGGCTGCGCTAGGCGATAAGACATGTACTCGACGAACTTGGTCTTGCCGCAACCGGTAGGTCCTTTGAAGATGACTGGAATCTTCTGCGCGTATGCGGCTTCGAAGAGCTCGATTTCGTCCCCGACGGGCACGTAATACGGCTCTTCGGTAATATGGTATTCCTCGATGATATAGCTGCGATAAAGCGTCCTTGTTGGTGAAGTCATCTGTTGTGTTCGCTCTCCTTAGGTCTGGCTCGGGGCCCTCTGGCGCCAGGTGTCCGCAACGTGTTTCTTCAACTCGTCCAGTCCTTGGTCGTTGACGATTACTGCGTCCGCGTGCGAAGCTCGCTCTTCTTGAGACATCTGGCTCGCGATTCTGGAGCGTGCTGTCTCTTCGTCCATGTTGTTGCGCTCGTGAAGGCGGGCTATTACGGCTTCCTCCGGTGAAGTGGTCACCCAAATTTCGTCGGCCAGCGGAGTCCAGCCGGCCTCGATCAGTATCGCCGCCTCGACGACGATTCGGTCGATGCCTTCGCCGGCCATAACGCCGATCCGCTCCTTTATCATGTCGAAGATGCGGGGGTGCATTATGGCGTTGAGCTGATCCATCGCCTTTGGATCGGCAAAGACAATCGGCCCGAGCTTTCGCCGATCGATCTCTCCGGATTCCGAAACGATCTCGCGCCCGAACGCTTCGACTACATCGTTGAACGTCTTAGTCTTGGGAAGATATGCTTCGTGGCCGACCAAGTCGGCGTTGATGATCGTTGCACCGAGTTCGGACAGAATCTCCGAAACTTGGGTCTTGCCAGTGCCTATGCCGCCTGTGAGGCCAATTACGAACATATGAATATCGCCACCCTAGAAAATTCACCACATTCTACTAGAGGCGACGAAAGCGGGTCAACCTAGCGGCGCCCTCGCGGGGCTGAGTACGCACCCCATCTACGGGGTTTCGCCCGGAACCTCGAACCTGTGCAGGCGACAGGCCGAAGCCATTGCTGAATTCGACGGCGCCTCACCGCGCATCACACAGCGGATTCACGTCCTGTGAACCGAAGGTCGCTCGCGGCGCTCCGGTTGTGCGTGGTCAGGAACGGTGCTAAGCTATTTTATCGTCAGCAGGCAAGCCCAATCACGCATCCAGAATCCATGAGGACCGTTCTTTTGCACCTCGCAGTCGACGGCTACGGCGCCGATCCAAATGCTCTCCGGGACGAAGACCTCATATTGCGTTTTCTGGAAACGTATCCGGATGAGATAGGAATGACCAAGATCATTCCCCCTCAGGTCTACACGTATCATGGCAAGAAAGCCGAAGATTGGGGCGTCTCGGGATTCGTATTGATCGCTGAGAGCCACATAAGCGTTCACACGTTCCCGGACCGAGGACACGTCAACATCGACATCTTCTCGTGCAAGCCATTCGACGTCTCCGAGTCTTTGGACACCGTCAAGGCCACGTTCTCTCTGACCCGAACCGACGTATGGACGTTGGACAGGGGATTAGAGTACACGAGCGCTCGGCAAGCCTACGGCGGAATGGTGCGAGAGCGCGTAGGGCTGGTTGCCAAGGCCGGCGAAGGCGATGGGTGACCAGCCGGAGGAATCGCAGCCTCCGGGGACGTTCCGGTGGAATACGTTCCTGGACACGCCTCCGGACGAAGATCGATTCGACAACGCCAAGTTTGTCGTGCTGCAGGCGCCTTACGAGGCCACCACATCGTTTTTGACCGGGACTCGAGACGGCCCATCCGCGATCATCGAAGCTTCCGCGCAACTCGAAGACTACGACCTTGAGCTCGACACCGACATCTCGACCGCGGGCATTCATACGGCGCCGGCTTTGGCGCCGGTTTTGCGAACCCCACACGCCATCGTCGAGCAGGTGGACCGGGTCGTCGACTGGATCGCGGCCGAAGGCAAGATTCCGGCGCTGCTCGGCGGCGAACACACGGTGACTATCGGGGCGGTCAAGGCGCTGTCGCGCCGCCACACCGACCTGTCCGTGCTATACCTGGACGCCCACGGAGACCTCAGGGACAGTTACATGGGAACCGGCTGGGGCCATGCGTCCGTCGCGCGCCGGTTGCTCGACGTCTGCCCGGTGGTGCACGCCGGCGTCCGGAGCGTGTCAGCGGAGGAGCGCTCGTACATCGACGAGGAGGCGCTCCCGGTCCACTACTGGCCGCCGAACACCGGCTTCGACGACTACGCGAGGGCTGTCGTAGACGCGCTTGCCGCCAACGTGTACCTGAGCATCGATCTGGACGTTCTCGATCCCTCGATAATGGCCGCTGTCGGAACCCCGGAGCCCGACGGAATGGACTGGCGCCAAATCACTTACTTGCTTAGAATGCTGGGCCGCGAACGCCGGATCGTCGGATTTGACGTCGTTGAGTTGTGCCCAAGGGCCGGACCTCCTTCGTGTGCGTACACGGCGGCCAAGTTGGTTTACAAAGTCATGGGGTACTCTTTAGCTTTCGACCAAACGTAAGCCCATGATAAGATTACTGCGACCTGTGGCCGCACGTCAGGTATAAGCGCAGGCTGCAGGGAGCATCAGAATCGAGAGGCATTGAGTCATGGCGACTCCGAACAAGCTGATCTATCTGGACAACGCGGCTACCACCGCCGTCCGGGAAGAAGTGTTGGACGCAATGTATCCGCACTTCGGCGTCAGCTTCGGCAACCCGTCCGGCATCCACGCGGTCGCCCAAGAGGCCAGGAAGGCCGTTGATGAGGCCCGAGAGATCGTCGCCGGCGCCCTCGGCTGTCGGATCGGCGAGGTTGTGTTCACGAGCGGCGGCACTGAAGCGGACAACGCCGCGATCAAGAGCGTTGCGCTCGCCCTCCGAAATGTTGGCAACCACATAATTACGACCGCCATCGAGCACCATGCGGTGTTGCACACTTGCCATCAACTCGAACAGTTCGGTTTCGAGGTCACCTACTTGCCGGTGGACTCGCAAGGGTTGGTCGACCCGGACGACGTTGCCGACGCAATCACGGATCGGACGACCCTCGTTAGCGTCATGCTGGCCAACAACGAGATCGGGACAATTCAGCCCCTGAGTTGTATCGCGAAGTTAGTGAAGCAGGAATCCGATCGGCGAAACAAAAAGATCGTGCTGCATACTGACGCGGTCCAAGCGGCCGGTTACCTTGACCTTGACGTCGGCCGATTGGGCGTCGACCTGTTGAGCCTGTCGGCCCACAAGTTCCATGGACCCAAAGGGGTCGGCCTGCTGTACGTGAAAAGGGGCACGCCCTTCGAACCTCAGATCATGGGCGGCGGACAGGAGCGAGAGCGTCGGTCGGGCACTGAGAACGTCCCAGGAATTGTTGGCCTCGCGCAGGCCCTCCGGCTCGCGACCGAGGAACGCGAGGCGCTGTCCGCGAAATTGACTCCCATGCGAGATCGAATCATCGACGGCCTTCGAGCGAGTCTGGATCGAGTCAGGCTCAACGGCCACCCGACTCAGAGGCTGGCCAACAACGTGAACGTCTCGTTCGAGAGCGTCGAGGGCGAGCCGATACTGCTGGGCTTGGATCTGGCTGGCATATGCGCTTCGAGCGGGAGCGCCTGTTCGTCAGCGTCTCTCGAACCTTCTCACGTGCTGCTGGCGATCGGATTGGACGCAAACCTAGCCCAGAGCAGCCTGCGCGTCACGCTCGGTCGCGACAACACGGACGAGGACGTAGACTATCTGTTGTCCGTGTTGCCGGATCTCGTCGTGCGACTGCGCCAGATGCCGTCATTGTCGGAAGTGAAATAAGTCGTCGGACAGGAAACCACACATATGAAAATCCTTACAGACCGAACGAGGCGGACGGCGCAAGACCGGCTGACCTCAATGCGGGGCAAAGTTTCTTTAGCTACGGTGTTCGCCGCGTTGATCGTGCTGACCCTCGCTGGGTGCGGCGGCGACTCGGACATACAATACGCCAAGGGAAGAAGCATCGAGATCCACGCCACGAATCCGGTCACGGCCAATAAACTTACCTACGCGGACGGCCAGGGCGAACATTGGGTTGTCCGGCCGAGCGCTTCCAACCGCCAGCTTGCACTCGTAAACGTAACGATCGTCAACCGGACGAGCACCGTGATGCCACTATTGGTCGACCCTGACGCCGCTCGACTTGGCGACCGCCGAGGGGAGCGCATCCGAGCCGTCGACCCGTTCGTATCGTCCGCTGCCAGCGGCGGGACCGACGTCGACGAGGACAAGTTCACACCCTTTTTATGGGGCGTGATTTCTCTTGAGCGCCAGATGCAGGTCCAGGGTTGGGTGATCTTCGACGTGCCCAAGGGACTGACTTTAGGGTCCATGTTCTGGGACGAGGTCGACGAAGTTGTGGTCGACTTCATCGACTATTACAGAGGGTGACTCAGTTCGCTGAATAGCGACGGCGCAACTCCATGCTTCAGGGGAGTGACATCGGCCGACCAGGGACCGTTGCTTCTCGAAGCTGGGATTCGCGGTGACGTGAATGTTCACCGATAAAGCGGACCGGCGAATCTGTTCTGAATACGCCGCATCCGATATAATGAGGTCCAACATATGCGGACCCATGAGAAGACCGCTGGAGGAATTGATGGCTCACCCTATAGAAATTACCGATGCGACATTTGACGAGGAAGTCGTTGGGGCTGACACCCCCGTCGTTGTAGACTTTTGGGCCGAATGGTGCGGCCCTTGCAAGATGATCGCGCCCATCGTCGAACAGCTCGCTGAAGAGTACGATGGAAAAGTAAAATTCGCGAAGCTGGATGTCGACTCAAACCCTCGCACCGCCATGACCTTCGGCATTCGCGGCATACCGGCGTTGCTCATATTCAACGACGGCAAGCCTGTCGACACGGTGGTAGGCGCGGTTCCCAAGTCCGTGCTGAAGCAGCGAGTCGACGCGGCCATCTCGTAGGCTGGCAGTTTGCGCGCGGCCTTCGATCTCCCGCTTCATACCATTGCCAATCTTCGTAAACTTGACCTGATTGGCCTGGCGCTCAAGGCGCCAGGCCATTAATCTTGACCCGAAGGGTCGATATTTGTCCTCGGCTAGGCGGCGTAAATCATGCCGACCGGCGTACGGTTTGGCGCTCGTCACACGGCTTACTTTCGAGGATTAAACGGGAGCGGATGGGGCCTGGTGGCTCCTGCGGTCTTCAACACCGTTGGCGGCAACCCTGCGGTTGGCGCGGTGGGTTCGACTCCCTCTCGCTCCCGCCAGCCGTTCGTCCGTGAACGGGCTGGAAGGCGTCGTCTCATCCCCCCTAGATCACCATTTACGCCCTCGTTCGCCGAACGACGTCGCCCGTGAATTCTGACGACATCGTAACTTCCCCTGTGATCCATGTTGGCGTCGACGGGACGGCGCCTCGCCACGGAACGGCAGGATACTGCCGTGAGGTCGGCAGCTAACCCACCTTTTTGCAGGCCGCCGTCGTTTAACTATTAGTTAGAGACGGCGTCGCATTGAATGAAGATGCGACTTGAATATCCCGGGCTAACCGGCTCGGCCAGGAGATGGCAGGATGACCTATTATTCAGAAACCGTGCCGATTGATCCGGCCAGTGAACATTTTGCCAGGCTCAAATCCTACGCCGAACGGGTCCTCGTGCAGGGCGAGGAGCTTTCCCCGGATGAGGTCACGGACAAGGAAATCCGACTGCTGGCTTTGCGCGAGCTCACCGATCAGTATGGGTTTACCGAAAAGGACCTCGTCAAGCTCATCTTCGGCAAGATATTCCGTGATCGCCAGCATTGCGGATGCCCGACCTGCCGCGCCCGCCGACAGATGCGCAACGACAAGGCGGGGACGGAAGCTTAGCCGGATTCACCCGGCACGGCGCGTTTCCGGTTAAATTTCGCCGAATAGCGGTCGAACGCGGATGAGCAAGAATCAACCAAAGAAAAGAGGCGGCGCGATGGCCGCCTCTTTGTGTCTCGGATTTGATCCTGTTTGGGCTACCGGATGGAGTTCCGGTTAGCTCTTGGTCAGAAGTATCCCCAGGACGTCCGGCGCCGCTTGCATTGCCCGCTCTCGAAGGCCGGATTCATCCAGGCTGCCAAGCGGGTGGGGAAGCACCACGTACGGGTAGTCGGGGATCCCGCCCAATTTCGCCATGGCTTCCGCGCTGTTGATGAACGGCTCGGTGCAAATGACCGCGGTCGGCAGGCCTTTGCGCTCGAAGGTGATTCCGTCGTGCACACTGCACGACGAGCAGGACCCTCAATC
>CAZPQQ010000026.1:0-38325 GCA_964588665.1 uncultured Dehalococcoidia bacterium
AATGTGTCCCACTTTCGCTGACGGTCTACACTCTTAATTGAGGATCCATCGAATCTATCGAATACATTGACATCCAGATGAGTCAGGTGCAAAATGAGATTTATCCAATCGACGGTTCGCTTCGAGAACCGGGTTCCCAGCATATACCTTTGAGGATCTGTGGCATGCCAGGATTGCTGGATGGGGTGAGAGTTCTCGATCTCGGACAACGAATCTCGGCGCCGTACTGTGCGCGGACGCTCGCGAACATGGGCGCCGAAGTAGTCAAAGTGGAGTCTCCGGACGGCGATGAAGCCCGACGCATGGGGCCGTTTCCGGACGATTCCGCCGATCCCGAACAGAGCGGAGTCTTTCTTGCCCTCAACGTCAATAAACTTGGGATAACGTTGGACCTGACTACAGACGAAGGGGCTCAAACACTTCGGACCCTCGTCAAGACTACTGACATAATCGTCGAGAACTTCCCTCTAGGCTACCTGGACGGTCTCGGACTCGGTTTCGAGACGCTCCGTAAAATCAATCCTTGCATCATCCACACGTCCATCACCCCGTTCGGGAGCTGGGGACCCAACAAGGACTGGAAGGCGAACGACCTCACGATCTACCAGATGAGCGGCAACGCGCATGGCCTTCTGGGTGCGGTTGAAGACCCCTACAACGACCCACCCATTCGTGCGGGCGGACACCAGTCAGAGTTCGTCGCAGGGGTGGCGGCCACCACCGCGACGTTGATGGCCCTGTTCCGGAAGCGAATGACGGGCGAGGGGAGCCATGTGGAGCTTTCAGCCTACGAGGCGATGGTTACGCAGATCATCAGCGGTCTCGCCAACTCCGCATATGGTAGACCGGCCGCCCCTCGAGATCTTCGCCAGGTGCGCGAAGCCTCCGTTGGAGGCATGGTGGGAGCGATCGGCGGTGTGCTGCCATGCACCGACGGATACGTAGCGATCTCTCCCAGGGAAGACGCTCAGTGGGCTCGATGGCTGGAAGTCATGGGCAACCCTTCTTGGGCGACTGACGAACGGTTTGTGACGAGGGAAGCCAGACAAGGCCACTCGCAGGAGCTTTGGCAATTGCTGAGCGAGTGGACCAGCCAGTACTCGAAACACGAAGTCGCCCGAATGGGCCAGGAGAAGCGTATCCCTTGCTTCCCGGTCAACACGGTCGCGGACCTGTTGGAGGACGGGCATCTGGCGGAACGCGAGTTTTTCGTCGAACTCGACCACCCTGCAGCCGGACCGTTGAGATACCCAGGCGTGGCATATCGTTTTTCCAACTCGCCGCTGCCTCTGGGTTCGCGCCCGGCGCCCTTGTTGGGCGAGCACAACGATCAGATCATCGACGCGCTGGAGCAATCATGAACGGCTTGCCTCTCGAAGGGATAAGGGTTCTCGATCTCAGTTGGATCATCGCCGGTCCCACGGCTACACGATTCCTTGCGATGATAGGCGCCGAGGTAATCAAGGTGGGCAGCGGACGCCGCCCCGATCCCTCCACGCGCGGCGCCGCATTTCAGGCTTACAACCAGTCCAAGCTTTACGCGTCGGTCAACGTCACCAAACCGGAGGGCCTGGAGTTGGCGAAAGCGTTGGTGGCTGTATCGGACCTTGCGATCGAGAACTTCGCCGCGGGCGTGATCGAGCGACTGGGCTTGGGCTACGATGCGATGAGCGAGGTTAACCCCGACATCATCATGATCTCGTCGTCAGGCACCGGTCACTCCGGCCCGGACAAAGACTACGTCGCCTATGGGAGCCTGTTGCAGCACTACACGGGTTGGAACACGGTTTCAGGATACCCGGAGCGCGAACCGATCCGAGGAGGTCTGTGGGCCGACCCTTGGGTGGGGATGGAGCTGGCCATGACGGCGGTCGCGGCACTTAACCACCGAGCGGCAACCGGACAGGGACAGTACGTCGATTTCTCCATGGCAGAGGCCCTGAGCGCCAGCATTCCTGAGGCGCTTATCCACTACCAGATGAATGACAAACTGAAGGAGCCTTTGGGCAACCGAGACGATCGCGATGCGCCGTTCGGCGCCTACCACTGCGCCGGTGACGACAAGTGGGTGGCTATTGGGGTGACCGACGACATCGAGTGGAAATCGTTGTGCGCAGTGATCGGAAAGCCTAAAATGGCGGAAGACCCAAGGCTCGCGGACGCCGCCGGCCGGCTCAACAACCACGATGAGATCGACGCGGCAATAGACGAGTGGACATCGGCGCACGAAGATCACGAGGCGGCGCGAATCCTTCAAGAAGCTGGAGTGACTGCCGGACCTTCCCTGGATGTCTCGCGTGTGTTCAACGACCCTCAACTTCGCGAGGGAGGTTACTTCTCGGCACATCGAACCAGCGACGGAGAGATGAGAGATCTCCCGGGGGTTCCCTGGCGGTTTGAAGGGCAACCGGAGCCATACATAACGGCTGCCCCGGTGTTGGGGCAACACAACGAGTACGTTTACGGTGAGTTGCTTGGCATTTCACAAGCGGAGCTGGCGGCATTGGAAGAGCAACAGATTATTCACTGACGGTTTGACGACTGTGGCATACGGTCGGCACTGGTAAACGGTTTTGAGGACAATCAGGAGGGAAGGTATGGAAGATTACGCGTCCAGAGCCTCGGTCACGTGTCGGCTCGCCGCACGCCTGTGGCCCGGCTATCGCGTCGCAATGATGACCGTGAGTCATCATAATAATCCCGATTGGGGAGGCGCCACATGGGAATCCTGTTCGAAAAGAAAAACCACATCGCGTACATCACGCTCAACAATCCGGAAAAGGCGAACATCCTGGATAGAGACACTTCCAACGAGATCACCGAGGCTTGGAAGGAGATCTGGGAAGACCGAGACATGCGCGTGACCATCTTGACCGGCACGGGCGATCGCCACTTCTGTGCGGGCCACAACCTTGCGCCGAGACCCGGAGTAACGCAGGAAGACCGTGATCGAATGCGGGCCGAAAGCCTGTTCTGGCCTCTGGCGGGAACGGTGAACGGGGCGCGCATCGGAGCGGACGGCCGGCTGGGTGACCACTATCCGCAGATCATGAAGCCCGTCATCGGCGCGATCAACGGCTGGGCCGCCGGCGCTGGATTCTACATCATGCTGACGTCGATGGATATCAGGATCGCCTGCGAAGAGCACGCCAGGTTCAAGTTCGCACTGCTGAGCCAGGGATGGGTCGGCGGCGGACCAGGCGCGACCTACCTGCCGCGACAGATATCCTACGCCGATGCCATGCGCATCCTGCTCACCGACGAGCCATTCGACGCCGCGGAGGCCCTGCGGATCAACCTCATCAACGAGACGGTGCCCCACGACAATCTCATGACCCGGTCCGAGGAGATCGCCACGCATATCGCAGGCATGCCTCCGATGGCCGTGCGCATGATGAAGGAGTTCGTGATCAGGTTCCGCGAGACGCCGGTCACCGAGGCGTGGCGAGTCCAGACCCTGATGAACACGCTCCTGACCCAGCTCAGCACAGACGGCGACGAAGGACGAGCGGCATTCCTCGAAAAGCGCGCCCCGCAGTTCACCGGCGGCGTCCGCCAGAAGGGCGACGGGTTCCCAGAACTGAACGACGAGGAATGGGAGCGCCTGATGGACCTCCGCCGCGATGGGGGAGGCTAGAGAGCCTCAACGTTGCGGGCACCTCGGTGGGCTCGGCCGTGATCGCCGCTCTCCGCTGCCTACTCCTCGTTCATCGTTGACGTCGAGATGTACAGCCCTCGCGGAGGGAGCGTCTCGAGGAGTTCGTCGAGCTCGGATTGCGTCATCTTGCCCTGTATGAACAGCGGCTTTTCTTCGAGCACCCTCAAGAACACGGGGATCAAGTCGTGCACGTTCAGTGGGGTCGAGCCAGTGTCCAGCGACACCTGTATGGCCGTCGGATACTTCTGTTCGAGGAGCACGTCCACCGTGTGGAGGTAGCCCGAGTGGAGGTGGACGATCGAGTAGTCGAACTGCTTGCAGATCTCCACGTCGTACGGGAAGAACACGTCCTCGTACATCTTCGCCGAGACCGATGAGGTGACGTCGCATTGGGTGCGCACCACGGTGCCAGGCGCCCAGACCGCGAAAGGTGTGCAAAGCCCGCCGTTGAGTTTGGGTATCAACGCCTCCTGACCCTTGGCGACCTCGATGAACACTTCCGTGCACTTTTCGTTCAACGCCTTGATGTGCTCGGGCTCGTCGTAGATCGCATAGCACATTCGCGAGTGGCCGAGCAGCGCCGACATCAGGTCGATGGGTCCTCTCTGCAGGCACTGAACAACCTGGTATGAACCCGCGGCGTCCTCGGCGAGCTGGCGAGTGAACTCGAGGAGCAAATCGTACCACGCGTTCCCGTTCAGCGACGGAATCCTCGACACTTGGTCCGCGCCGGTAAGGTACGGCGCCGAGTAGATCGATCCCGTGTCCAGCTTCGGCACGATGGGGCACCCCAAGATCGCCTCGATCCAGGCCATCCTCCCAAGCGGCGCTCGTGTGACCAACAGGTCGTCGACGATGAGCGGACCGTTGTCTGACTTGGGCTGAGTTCTGAGCGGGAATTCTCCCTCGTGGAGTATGGTGCTGGGATCGATCTGATCCGGGGTGAGCGGGTCGTCCTGATCGAACAGCTCGCTGCCGTCAGCCAAAGTGATCGAGATGCCCTGTAGGTCGTAGCGCGTGTCGTTTTCGAGGGTTGATACGTTCAGCAGAGGCCGCTCAACTGGCTCTCGGTTCCAAAACGCGGCGTGCTTATCGAGGATAGTGTTCACGTCGAGCGCGGCCATGTGTCACCTCTGATAATGTGGAAAGCTGAGGTCTCTTCGAGCGCCCGATCAGGGGGTCAGGCGCGGCGGTATGTTACGCGCCGTAGTATCTCACACAACGGGGGTGCGCGCCGCCTTCATGACACATGCGTCGAGCTGCGCCCATTCTGCTCGACAGGGCGTTGGGTCGGTCCGGGCGGCCGCGACGGGCGCTACTCGCCGGAAGCCAGGATCTCCGCAGTGACGTGGTCGGTGATTAGCACGTTTACGAGTTTGTGCTCCAGCGCGACTCGCAGAGGCTCGATTCGCTCCCTGCTTGCGCCCACGACGGCGATGGCCTTGGCCCGCCTCTTGACCATGTTCTTCAGTCCGTCCAGGCCAAGTCCGACAGCGTGGACCTCACCTTGATTGACCACTCCCCCATTTGAGTCGAACCACCAATGAGAGGCGATTTCGCCCACCGCTCCGCGCTTGATCAGGTCCTCGACCGTTTCAGGGTGCGTCAACCCCGTGCGAACAACCGTCGAATTCTTGGGGTCCGGGGGCGCGATCGGAACGATGGCGACCGTGGCGTCCGCATACTGCTGTGAGACGCGCTTGACGAGAGGGAGCGATTCGATCACGTTGCGGATGTCGCTGTCGATCACCGCGGGCGCCGGCAACAACAAGGAGCGGCCTCCGAACTTCGACGCGATGGACGACGCCAGTATGCTCGCCTCGAACGGGTCGTATTCGATGCCGATGACGCCCTCCATCGGGACGACCATCAGCTCGGGCAACGGGCTGGGCGCTTTGATCTGCCTTGCGATGTAGTTGGCCATGCGTCCCCAGGGGACAAGCAGCACGTCGCGGTTGGTCAGGTAGTTCTCCAGGTACCGGGCGGCGGCTTGGGCGATCGCGATTACTAGGGCTTCTTTCTTGGACGATTCATCGGCCGTGTCCATGACGTCGACTCGCCCCGGCACGATAACGACGTCTTCGAGCTCGAACCTGTATCGGACTTCATGCCTCAGCGTAGTCCGGTCTTCATCGCTGAGCGGCGGGACGACGAGCGTCCGGATGATTCCCTCTCGCCTCGCTCGACTCAACCAGCGTCTGATCGTCGACTGGTCCACGCCGCGATCCACCGCGAGGTCCTCGATGGGCTCGCCCAACTCGTAGTGGCGAATGGCCACGTCCACCACGTCGCCTCTGGATCTCTGCGCACGGTTTCTTGGGCCTTGCATGTGCCGAAGTCTCCTTGAGGCGCCTGATTGTGCACCTCGCCGCGAATATGCAGAACTTTGGCATACGGTAAGCGGGTTTGTCAAGCTCGCCTCGTACAGGGCCACCCTCAGTGTTAATGTTTTCACAATCTTGAGTTCCGGGATGCCGACGCGAATAGCCGGTCTACAGAAGCGAAGAGGAGCAGCAATATGACACCAACCGTTGTGGGCGCCCAAGCAACTGGCGTCTGTGTGCCTTTCTCCGCCATAACCAGAAAGGACGTTGCTTGGGCCGGCGGCAAAGCCGCCAACCTGGGTGAGATGGTGCGAGCGGGCATTCCAGTGCCCCCGGGCTTCGTCATCACCACCACGGCGTATCGCGCTTATATGAAGGAACACGAGATAGATCCCCTGGTGGCCGAGCAGTTAGGAAAGATCGGCTCGACCACAAACGGTGCACTGAGCAAGGCGTCGACGAAGATCCAAGATAAGATGTTGGCCGGCCGGCTTTCGTCGACGATCGAGTCGGAGATCGTCGACGCGTACAAAGCTTTGGGTGGAGGGCCCGTCGCGGTTCGCTCCTCAGCCACCGCCGAGGACCTAGAGCATGCATCCTTTGCCGGGCAGCAGGACACTTATTTGAACGTTGTGGGCGCCGTTGATCTCATACGCGCCGTCCGGTCGTGCTGGGCTTCGCTGTTTGAGGCCAGAGCGACGTATTATCGCGAAGAAAACGGCATCGAACACTCCCAGGTCTCGATGGCCGTTGCCGTCCAACGCATGGTTCCCTCAGATGTCTCCGGCGTCATGTTCACCGTTGATCCGTCGGCGAACGATTCCGGCGAACTTCTGATCGAAGCGATATTCGGATTGGGCGAGCCTTTGGTCTCAGGACAGCTGTCCCCCGACGCCTACACCGTGAGTCGAGAGACCCTGAGCGTCGTTGACCGAGCCGTCACGACTCAGCCTTGGATGCTCAAGCGGGAAAGCGCTCTCGAAGGCGGATCGGACGAGGCGCCGGTTCCGCCTGCGGTCCGGAGCTGGCAGAAGCTGGGGGACAGGCAGATTGTCGAGCTCGCGAACCAGGGACTCCAGCTCGAAAAGCACTTCGGTCAGCCGCAAGATGTTGAGTGGGCATTCGTCGACGAAGCCGTGTATGTTCTCCAGTCTCGGCCTATTACGGTGTCCGCTTCAGGACAGGCCGCGAACAGTGTTCGCCACCTTGAACTCACCCCGGTGGCATCGGGAGCGGGCGCCAGCCCCGGAGTCGCGTTCGGAATGGTCCGAGTAATCGCCAGCGCGTCGGAGATCGACCGTGTCCAAGACGGCGACATCCTGGTGACGGAGATGACGACGCCTGATTTTGTGCCCGCCATGAAGCGGGCGGCGGCCATTGTGACCGATCGCGGCGGCAGGACCTGCCACGCCGCCATCGTGAGTCGAGAGATGGGCCTGCCGTGCATTGTGGGCGCCGGCGATGCGACTAAGGTGCTCTCCCACATCCTGTTTGCGACGGTCGACGGGTCTAGCGGCTCAGTGTACGAAGGCGACGTTTCAGAGTCGTTGACGCCAGCCGAAGTCGAGTCCTCGCCCGATGTCCCTTTGGAGACACGGACGAATCTGTACGTGAACCTGGCAGACCCGGACGCGGCGGAACGCGTCGCCGCCCTCGACGTTGACGGAGTCGGTCTGTTGCGCGCCGAATTCATGATCGCACACCTGGGAGAGCACCCCCGTGCGACGCTCGAATCCGGACGCGGCGCCGTATTCACGCAACACCTGGCCCAGGGCTTGGAGCGATTCGCGTCTGCATTTCATCCCCGGCCAATCGTGTATCGCTTCTCGGATTTCAAGACCAACGAGTACCGCAACCTCAAAGGCGGCGAGGATTACGAACCCTTCGAAGAAAACCCGATGATCGGCTACCGGGGCTGCGCTCGCTACCTCGCCGAGCCGGATGTCTTCGCACTGGAGGTCGAGGCGCTCAAGCAGGTCAGGCGGCATCACCCCAACGTGTGGGGCATGCTTCCATTCGTACGCTCGGTCCTGGAGTTGGAGAACGTCATCGCGTTGCTGCGGAGCATGGGTCTCGAACAAGGTCCCGAGTTCAAGCTGTGGATGATGGTGGAACTGCCGACGAACGTGCTGTTGCTGGACGAGTTCCTCGACGCCGGCATCGACGGTGTTTCGATCGGCAGCAACGACCTCACGCAACTCATACTTGGCGTCGACCGAGACAACGAGCAGCTCGCGTCGCTGTTCGACGAGCGCGATCCCGCGGTTCTCAAGGCAATCGAGAAGATTGTCCGAACGTGCAAGTCGCGGGGAGTGTCGGTGTCCATCTGTGGGCAAGCGCCGTCGGTGTATCCAGACCTAACCCGCAACCTCGTCGAGTGGGGAGTCACGTCAGTATCCGTCAGCCCCGACATGATCGGGCAGACGCGAAGCATCCTCCACCAGGCTGAGATGAGCCCAGCGCTGGCGTACTGACTCGCTACGGGAGGCGCCGATCCGCGCTGTGGCCGCTACGGGCTTGTGGTCCGACGGGATCACTACGGGTACAGGTCGCTGGCTGATTGTTGACGGCGTCTTTAGTCTCATGTCCTGTCTCGGTTGTTCGCTCGGCGGCCCTTCGACAGGCTCAGAGCCTGCCCTGAGATTTCCGAAGGGGCGAACGGGGAGGTTAGTCTTTCCGTTCGTGGTGAGCTTGTCGAACCACAGGCCCGCGCCACGACGCCGTACGATAATCGCAAACGGCTTGCGCCTCATTGGGGAGAAGACGGGATCCGCCAATCAAAGGAGGCCATCGGAGCTCCGAAACCCCTAGATCGTCCCGTCTGCTTTCAGCGCCGCTAACTCGTCTTGGCTCATGTTCAGGTCGTCGCGGTAGACCTTGTCGTTGTGCTCGCCCAGCAGTGGAGCCCTGTGAGTGGCCCAAGGAGTCTTGCTGAACACGTACGGTCGCCCTGGGTAGACGAAGCTCTGGTTCAGTTCTGGGTGCTCGACTTCCTCAAAGAAGCCGCGGGCCCCCAGATGAGCGTCGCCGAGGTTCTCGTCGGGAGTTCGCACGATGCCCCAAGGGAATTTTCGCTCCTGCGATCCACGGTATATCTCTTCCGCGGTGTGCGCCTGGATGAAGCTTCGGAGCACGTCGAACGCGTGATCCACCTCCGGACCCGAGCGCATGCGCATCGCCGCGATGTCGCGATACTTCTCGCTGGTCAAGTCTTCGGCCATGCCTTCCGAGTCCATCCAGCCTACGAGCGAGCGCCATGAATTGACGTTTGTGAACATGGCGAACACGTTGATGAACCGGCCGTCGATGGTGGGGCAGAGGGTCTTCGGCGTTGGACTGGCGCCGTGATGGCGGCCCGTCTGTCGACGGACCTGCTGCTGCATGTACATGTACTGCGGCATGGCGGCCTCCGTGGTGCCGGAGCAGGCCTCGTGTATGGATGCGTCAACGTGCTGCCCTTCGCCGGTCATGTCGCGCCAGTTGATCGCCAGCAGCGTCCCGATGGCGCCGTAGTGCGCGCCGATCATGTAGCCGTGGCCGCCGCTGGGACGGATCGGCGGCGACCCGGGCACGTCGTCATATCCGCAGGAGTTCATCACTCCGCCGACAGCCAGGGCCACGATGTCAGATGTCTTGTAGTCTCGATACGGCCCGTCCTGCCCGAACCCGGTGAGCGACGTCACGATCAGGCTCGGGTTGAGGGCGCTCAGGTCGCCATAACCCAGTCCCAACGAATCCATGTAGCCGGCGTCGAAGCTCTCCATGAGGACATCGGCCTTCGCAGCCAATTGTTTCAAGACGCGCTGGCCGGACTCTGTTTCGATGTCCAGAGTTATGCCTTCCTTGGCGGTGTTGTACGCCCAGAAGTACAGGCTCTGCTCCGGGTCCGGGTTGTCGTCGCGGAAGGGGCCGACATTTCTCGCGTTGTCGCCCCCGGGCGGCTCGATCTTGATGACGCGTGCGCCCATCTCGCCCAACAGTTTGCCCATGAGCTGGCCTTTTTCGTCGCACAGATCAAGGATCGTGACCCCGGAAAGGGCCCCGCGGTTTTCAGTCATTTGTTGGTCCTCCAGTCGTCAGTCCATCGTTCCATCGTTCCATCGGATTCAACTCAAACCTCATCAGGTCTGCCTCACCCATGCTGACGCCGCGCTGGGATCAAACCTCGCGGCGAAGCAATTCGAGGTAGTCGGAGTATCGATACACGCGGTATCTCGCTTGGCCGGTGGTTTCCTCGGTAATGCCAAGTTCTTCAAGTCCAGTCATCAAGCCGTTGGCCGTTGGGTAAGACACATTCAACCTGTCCGAGGCGATTCTCACAGTGAGATGAGTCTCTTCGTAGAACAAGTCCAGGAGTTGCAATCCCACCATCAAGTTGCCCATCCGATCTTGTATCAGTTGGCGGTGCTGTTCGCGGAGGTCAATGATGTCTCGGGCGGTTGTCGCCGCCTCACGAGCCACTTCTAGCACGGCCGTTGTGAAGAATTGCAGCCATCCTTCCCAATCTCCATTCGCGCGCACGGATTGAAGTCTGCTGTAGTACTCTTCCCTATATCGTTTGAAGTACGCGCTAAGGTACAGGAGGGGGCGCTCCAACACGCCTTGTGCGCACAAATAGAACGTGATCAGCAACCGGCCCATGCGTCCGTTGCCGTCCAAGAATGGGTGAATTGTCTCGAACTGTGCGTGAATGAGGCCCGCGTTTATGATCGCCGGAAATTGACTGGGAGCGTTCATGTATTGTTCCAGGCGCCCCATAATAGATTGCAATTCGTGAGGCGGAGGAGACACGTGAACCGCGTCCGCGAGTGACAGTGCCGATGGGCCAATCCAATTCTGACTCCTACGGAACTCACCGGGCGACCTATCGGCGCCCCTCACTCCAGAAAGCAATTCGCGGTGAATGTTTCTCAGCAATCGGTTGGAAAGGGGCAAACTGTCCAATTGTTCCAACCCGAGGTTCAACGCACGCACATAGTTGAACACTTCTCCAATATCCAACTCGAGATCGCCGCTGGTACGGGCAACCTCATATTCCAGGATGTCATCCAACGACGCCTGAGTGCCCTCTATCTGAGAACTCAAGACAGCTTCTTTCCTTACGTACATGCCGATGAACAGATCAGGATTCGGGAGCATTGCCGCACTCGCGTCGAGCCTTCCCACGGCTTGATCCGCGTCTGACAAGGTGCTCCAGAGCTGTTTGCTTATCGTCAGCGGGGGATCGGGAGGCAATGGAGTGGGCAGGAATGCGCGATACCCACCGATTTGTACCTCGTAGCGGCCTGCCCGGGTCGTGTGCTCAATTGTCATTGGCAAATGTGAACGGATCGGGTGTTTTGGGGTGAAATTTGTGCGTGGGGAAAGAGAACCATTAGCTGTAATTAAAGTATCGCCTCGATTCTTTTAATTAGAGATACTATACCACACGTAGTGTAGGTGACCCTTAATTACGGAGGTGAGGACGCCAGACCGCGCACCGGCTGGTCGTGTTGTGTGAAGCCCGCCACGAGAAGCTTCTGTCTGGAGTCCACTCGCACCGACACCATGGCGAGGGACTGCGTCGAATTCCTCACGCCTCTGGCTCAGGCGCTGGACGCTTCAGGTGGTCGGGGCATCGGGCGACCATCATGTTCTGGGATTTCGCGATGTAGACTGGGTTGCCCTCCGCGTCGAACTCCCCCGGAACCGTCACGATCTCGGTGACGATGAGCCGCATGCGGAGCTCGGTGCCGTCGGCGAGTTGGTACTCGTTCCACTCCTCGCGGTTCACCTTGAATCCGACGTCGATCCCCTCGACCTCTTTGCCTTGGTAGTTCACTTTGGGCACTGTTCACACCTCACGTTCGCGGTTCAGGCGACGTGGCATTCAATCTTCCGCCTCACAACGCGGCAACTCAGATTGCGGCCTCTTCCACCAACTGCGCCAGCTTGGCGTCGTCCACGCCGAGAAGTTCGCGATACACGAAGTCCATGTGCTCGCCGAGCAACGGCGAGGAGCGCCGCAGCTCCCAGGGCGAGCGAGACAGCTTGATCGGCTCACCCTCGACCTTGCTCATCCCGAGCTCGGCGTGATCGGCTTCGGGCAGGAAATTCCGAGCAGTGAGCTGCGGGTCTTGATCAACTTTTTCCTGGGCTGTCTGCACGGCCCCCGCGATTACCCCCGCCGCCTGCAGCGTGTCCATCACGTCATGCGGCGTGCGCTGGATCGTCCACTCCTCGATGTTTCTGTCCAGGTCGTCCTGGTTTGTCACGCGGGCCTCGTTGGTCGCGAATCGCTTGTCTTGGGTCCAGTCAGGGGTTCCGATGGCCGAGACCAACGCGGTCCACTGAGCATCGTCGAAGACCGAGATGACGCACCAGCGGTCGTCGCCTTCGCATCGATAGGTGTTGTGCGGCGCCACCGCCGGGTGCGGCGACCGGTTGCCGGGAGGATTGCCGTCGCTACGATATGCACGGCCGTTGACCGTCTTGTCCAGGATTGTCGGGGCCGTGAGTACGATCCCGGATTCGACTTGTGACATGTCGATCCATTGGCCCTCGCCCGTGACGTTGCGATGATGCATCGCCATGACGCAGGACATCGCTCCGTAATAGCCCGCCGTGTGGTCCATATACGAAAAGCCCCAGCCGGCTGGTTCGTGGCCAGGCAACCCCGACATCGTTGTGAGGCCGGACAATGCTTGCGCGGTCGGTCCCCAGGTCGTGTAGTGGTGGTCGGGTCCGTTGTGGCCGAACCCAGACAGGCTTAGGTAGACGATGTCAGGGCGGATTTGGCGCTGGCTCTCGTAGTCCAATCCCCATCGCTCCAGCACGGTGGAGCTGTAGTTCTCGACTACGATGTCCGACACGGCGATGAGGTCGTGCAGGAGTTCCATCCCATCAGGATGCATCACGTTCAAAGTGACGCCGAGTTTGTTGCGATTGAGGTTGTTGAAGAATCCGCTCATGTTGGGGCTGCCAGCCGCACTGGCCGGAGCGACGTTGCGGATGTAGTCCAGTGTTTGGTCGAACTCGATGCGGATGACTTCGGCCCCGAAGTCCGCGAGAATGCGGGTGCAGGTCGGCCCAGCCACGATCCACGAAAAATCGACCACTCTGACCCCTTCAAGTGCATGTCGTCTCATAGTCACTCTCTTCCTAACGGTCCGTTGGAATTTGGCGAGAGAATCGTATATCCGTGACGCCTCTTCGTCAACACACGGAGAGGCGCTTAGCGTGCCCAGGGGTTGCACATTCCCCGCCGGTTTGACACGATGGCTTAATGAGAGTCGGTGATTTCGAGCTAATCGATCCGGTGCCGGAACTGCACAATCCAGTAGCCGTAGCCATGCTGCGGCCGTGGATCGACGTTGGCAGAGTTGGCACGTTGACGCTGACCAAGTTGGAGCGCCACCTTGAGGCCAAAGAACTCGGTAGATTGGCGGAACCGGGGAACTTCTTCGATTTCACCCGCTATCGTCCCAGGATGCGCATGGTCAACGGCGAGCGTGTCTTCACGACGCCCAACAGCATCGTCCATCACGCACATGACGACGGGACCGACACCGACTACCTGTTCCTCCATATCAGGGAACCTCATTCCATGGGCGAGAGATATTGCGAGTCCATCTCTCAACTCCTCACCAAGCTTTCGGTGACCGAGTACTGCCGGATCGGCGGAATGTACGATTCCGTGCCCCACACCCGTCCTCTGTTGGTGACGGGAAGTCTGACCGACGAGCAGAACGAAAAGGCCAAGCACCTCGTTTCCCCCAGACGCAGTACGTATCAAGGTCCGACTAGCATCGTGAACCTTGTTTCCGAAACGATGATGCAGAACGAGGTCTCGACCACGAGTCTTATGGCTCACCTACCCCAGTACGTCCAACTGGACGAGGACCACATGGGCGCGGCTCGGATCATGGAGATCTTGTGCGCGATGTACGGTCTCCCGTCCTCGCTGGCCGATCCGACCAGAGGGCAGCAGCAGTACCGCGACATCAGCAAGGCCGTCGAGGACAACTCGGAAGTCAGCGGCCTGATCAGCCAGCTCGAAGCCTACTACGACCGCGTCTTGTCCGAATCCGAAGAGTCCGAGGAATCTGACGAGTTCGAGGAGTCAGGTTCTCAGTTCGCGCCGGATGTCGAGCGCTTCCTCAGCGAGATGGGGCAGCGGCTGGAAGGCAGCGAAGGCGACGAAATAGAGGACCCCGCGGACGACGAAGAGTAACGCCACCGGAGTAGCCGCTGAGCGCAATCCAGCCGGTCGTTTGACTCAATGCTGAACCTTTGTTTCTGTCAGGACGAGTTGTCGCCCATCGAGTAGACTTTCTTCCTGACGCACCGCCGCCGCCGTTCGTTTCGCCTCCTCGTCACGAACAGCCTGACGCACCGGGCGCCGAATCCGAACATACCCGAACGCTGCGAGGCATGCCCATGGACCTATTCGATATCGTGCGCCGCGGTCCGGCGTCGTCCTCAGTGCCCGAAGGTTCGAAGATACCATGGGACGACCCGGATTTCAGCTGCAGAATGCTGAGAGAGCACCTAACACAGGAGCATGACGCGGCGAGCCGTCGCTCCGAACGCATCGACCGGCACGTGAAGTGGATCCACGAGACCCTGCTCGACGGACAGCCGGGCCGCGTGCTGGATCTGGGTTGCGGCCCGGGGCTGTACTCCGACAGGCTTACCCACCTGGGTCACCGATGCATCGGAATCGACTTTTCGCCTGCATCCATCGAGTACGCCAGGGAGCACGCCTCGACCGCCGACCTGGCGCGCGGATATACGCTCGCAGACATTCTGACCACGGAATTTGGCGCCGGCTTCAACCTCAGCATGCTGCTGTTTGGCGAACTGAACGCCTTCTCGCGTTCGTCTGCCGCCGACATCGTGAACAAAGCCTACCGTGCACTGGCGCCCGACGGGACGATTCTTCTGGAGGTTCACACCTTTGACGCGGTCCGCAGGATGGGCGAGAAGGAGCCTAGCTGGTACGCGTCCGAGCAAGGGCTGTTCTCCGATTCCGGCTTTATCTGCTTGATGGAACAGAACTGGGACGACGACAACCGCGTCGCAACCCAACGCTTCTTCGTCATCGACGCAACCAGCGGGAACGTGACTCAGCACGCCCAGAACATCCCCGCGTACACGGACGACGAGTACGTCACCATGCTTGAGGGCGCGGGTTTCATCGACATTGTGTTCCATGCCTCGATGGGAGAGGATGACGAAGGTCCGGATGTTGGCGGGCTTGGCCCTGAAGGGCCAGAGCACCAAATTGAAGACTCGGGTGGCCTCGGTCTTCAGGCCGAGCCAGACACCCAAGACTTCGTGGCGCTGACCGCGACAAAACCCGGAAGGGATCGATCATGAACGAACGCGATTTCATCGGCTATGGACCCAATCCGCCTAAGATCGAATGGCCCGACGGCGCGCGCGTCGCGCTCTCGGTGGTCGTAAACTACGAGGAGGGCTCAGAGTACTCGCTTCTGGACGGAGACCCGCACCGCGAGACCAACAACGAGGTGCCGTCGCCCCTGGCGCTGGACGAGCGGGACCTCGCGAACGAGTCGTTCTTCGAATACGGGAGCCGCGTCGGAGTCTGGCGCATCATGAACATCCTGGGCGACTACAACGTGTCTGCAACGTTCTTTTGCTGCGCATTGGCCTTGGAGCGGAATCCCGAGGTGGGGCCCGAGATCGTTCGTCGCGGACACGAGGTGTTCGGCCACGGATATCGCTGGGAGGAGTACTTCAAGATGGATCGCGACGCCGAACGCGAGGCTATCGCAAAGACCATCGAGTCCCTCAAGCGCACGACCGGTCAGCGTCCGCTCGGTTGGTACACGAGGTACGGGCCAAGCGTCAACACGCGCGAACTCGTCGTCGAAGAGGGCGGGTTCCTCTACGACTCCAACTCCTATTCCGACGACCTGCCCTACTACACCAAGGTCAACGGCAAGAAGTGGCTGGTCGTGCCGTACTCGCTGGAGGTCAACGACACGAAATTCTGGCGCGGAGGCATGGTCACCCCGAACGACTTCTTCGAGACGGCGCGCAACACCCTGGACGTGCTGTACGCCGAAGGGGCGACTCACCCGAAGATGATGTCGGTGGGCTTACATTGCCGCATCATCGGGCGACCGTCGCGAGCCGCGGCGCTGAAGCAATTCCTCGACTACGCGACGAGCTTGCCCGGAGTCTGGTTCACGCGCAGGGTCGACGTCGCGCGCTGGTGGCTTGAAAAGTATCCATGACCGGGGTGCAACGACCGACAGACGATGTCAGCTTCCGTGAAGTGCAGCAGTTCCGGCAGCTATGGCTATGGGTGCTGATTCTTCCCTTTTTCTTGTTGATGGTCGGCGTCTTCGGTTTTGGGTTGATCTGGCAGCTGGCGCTGGGGAACCAGTTTGGCAGCAAGCCAATGTCCGATGTCGTCCTCATCGTGACGAGCGGCGCGGTGTTCGCCATCATGGGCGCCGTCATGTACATCCTCTTCGCATCAAGGCTCATCTTCGAGGCGCCAGAAGATGCGTTGCACATTCGGTTCAGTCCCTTCTTTCATCGGAGAATTCCTTACGATCAGATCGAGCGGTGCGAGGTCCGGTCGTACAGTTCGATCGCAGAGTACGGCGGCTGGGGCATCCGATGGCATCCGCGCAAAGGTTGGGCGTACAACGTGAGCGGGAGCCGCGGTGTGCAGCTCGAGCTTTCCGGCGGCAAGCGCGCGCTCCTCGGCTCCGATCGCGCCGAGGAATTGGTGGCGGCAATCCAGCATAGAATGACAAACCAGACCAAGTCCGGAAGTGCTGACATCACTGGCTGAGGTTCCCAGGAAACGAAAATGCAAACAACTCGATTGACCGACGCCCATATCGTCAGCGCCCCGGACGGATCGATCATACGCGAGCTGGTCGCGACGGCCAGGGGAAGCATCGTCCACTGCACGCTCCCGCCGGGCGCGACGTCGCTAGCGGTGGCACACCGAACGGTGGAAGAATTGTGGCATGTCATCTCGGGGCGAGGCCAGGTGTGGCGTCAATCGGAAGACGACGATGACGTTGTGGAGGCCGGAGCGGGCGTCAGCCTGTCGATCGAAACCGGCGTTCGATTCCAGTTCCGCAACATCGGCAACGAGGACCTCTGCTTCGTCATCACGACAATGCCACCGTGGCCCGGCGCCGACGAGGCGTATCGAGTCGAAGACCACTGGCCGGTGTGAACTTGCTCACTCTCCGCTTCGGGCATGCTAACATGGCACTGCCTGACTGGAGGAACGATGAAAAGCTACCTGACCCACCTCGAATGCACGTATTGCAACGTCACGCAATCGACCGACGTGCCTCATCGCGTATGCCCCGAATGCGGCAAGGTGCTGTATCCGAGATACGACCTGGCACAGGCCAAACAAGCGCTGGATCGAAGCGTGTTGAAAGACCGGGCCGCCAATATGTGGCGGTACTTCGAAGTCATGCCCATTCTCGACGAAGCCAATGTCATCACGCTGGGCGAGGGCTACACTCCCATCTTCCAGGCGGTGCGACTCGGCGAAGACATGGGCGCGAGCTCGCTTCACATCAAAGACGAGGGGCTCAACCCGACGGCTTCGTTCAAGGCTCGCGGCTTGTCCGCCGCGGTCTCGAAAGCCAAGGAACTCGGCATCACGAAACTCACCATGCCGTCGGCGGGCAACGCCGCGGGCGCCATGACCTCGTACGCGGCCAAGGGCGGCATGGAGGCCTACGTATTCATGCCCAAGGACGTGCCGGTAGCGAACCGGCATGAAGTGCTCATCACCGGCGGCAACCTGACCTTGGTGGACGGCCTCATCAGCGACGCAGGCCGGGCATCCAAGGCTCGCGCTGCTGAAGAAGACCTGTTCGACGTGTCGACGCTCCAGGAGCCTTACCGCGTCGAGGGCAAGAAGACCATGGGTTACGAGATTGCCGAGCAGATGGGCTGGACGCTGCCCGATGCGATCATCTACCCGACCGGCGGCGGCACGGGAATCGTCGGCATGTGGAAGGCCTTCGCCGAGATGGAAGAGATGGGCTGGATCGGCGCCGAACGGCCCAAGATGTTCGCCGTCCAATCCGACGGTTGCGCGCCCATAGTGAGGGCGTTCGACAGCGGCGACGAGTTCGCCGAGCCTTGGCAGAACGCCGCGACGATGGCGGCGGGAATTCGTGTCCCGGCGGCCATCGGCGACTACCTGATCCTCGGCGCCATCCGAGAGAGCGGAGGCGGCGCGTTAACAGTCACCGACGACGAGATCCTTCACTACATGCGCAAGGTGGCGTCGCTGGAAGGGATGTTCATCTGTCCGGAGGGCGCCGCGACGGCTGCCGCGCTGAGCAAGCTCCTGGCCGACGGCCGGTTGTCCGCTGACGACAACATCCTGCTGCTCAACACCGGCTCGGGCCTCAAGTATCTCGAAGTGCTCTAGGAAGGCGATTTACCAGCGGCAATTGTTCGCTTCTGACAATATTCGGCGCCCCGGTTTTCACCCGGCTAGGCGTCGATGTTGAGGCGCGTAGCGAATCCAACATTCGACGAAACAGGAGTTCAACCGTGAAACAAATAGGTCTAGCCCTCGTCGGGTCAACGGGCGTCATCGGCAAAGTGCACATCGACGCCATCAACCAGATCGATTCGTGCAGGCTGGTGGGCGTGAACGCCAGGACGCAGGAGCCATTGCGCGCGCAGGCGACCGAGCTCGGGGTCAAACAGTACTCTACGCTCGACGGCGTCCTGGCGGACTCAGAGGTTGATGCCGTCGTCATTGCGACGCCTCATCCGTCGCATGAGGAGATCGCTCTCGCGTCGATCGCGGCTGGCAAGCATCTGCTGATCGAAAAGCCGCTGGCCGTGACTCCCGGCGAAAGCGACCGCATGGTCGCCGCCGCCCGGAGCGCCGGTCTGAAGATCGGCGTAACGTTTAACCAGAGGTTTCGGCCCCAGGCTTTGAAGATGCGCGCATTGATCGACGAAGGCGCGATCGGCGAGATCTACCGAACCTCGATGATCACCGCCAACTTCAGGTCACAGGACTACTATGACCGACTGGCATGGCGCGGCACGTGGAACGACGAGGGCGGCGGAGCGCTGCTCAACCAGGGCATACACGCCATCGACCTGTTCCAGTGGGTCGCGGGAATGCCCGTCGCTGTGTTCGGCGCTCTCCGGTCGTTGAAACACAAAGTCGAAGTCGAGGACTATGCCGGCGCAATGCTCGAGTACGAAAACGGCGCCCTGGGAACGCTCCACTGCGACACCGTTCAGGCCCCAGGCCAGCAGCGCATCGAGGTCTACGGCGACGACGGCGCGCTGGTGATGGACGGCGGCAGTCTAACCCTCCACCGGCTCGAGACCCCTGTTCAGGAGTTCATGGACAACGACAAGACGATAGCCTTCGTCTCGCCGGACTCGAAGAGTGAAACGTCCGAGTTCGAACCGGCCGGCAACACCCACGCTCCGTGCTTCGACGACTTCTGCCGTGCCCTGCTGGACGGCGGAGAGCCGCTGGTCACCGGCGAAGAGGGTGCGCGCAGCCAGGAACTCGTCGCCGCGATCACGCTGTCCGGCTGCCGGTCGAAGAAAGTCTCCCTGCCTGTCGATCGCGACGAGTACGATGCCTTGCTGGCCGAACTGCGGGAGACGCGGCGGTTGCCTGTGGCGTAAGGTCACGTATTCGATAGATCGCGCGAAAACCATTCCGGCCCGCAGATCGATCGCGATCTCGGCCTTCTTCGGTGATTATTGACGCTTCGATTCTGAGAATTGTATGATTCGCTCGGATGTCGACGCTGTAGTCGTCCCGCAACGGCGTGACTGCCAAGATGCCGTTCACTGACGCAATCCGGCCGGTTGATTGGCGTCATTCTGGATGGATGAGCGATGTCGAACATGGAACATCCCGGAAACCTGCGAACCGCGCTCGATCGGGCCATGGAAGGGCGGCGGCTACTTGCCGCGGGCGACTACAAAGGAGCCATTGCGGCTTGCAACGAGGCCCTCGCTTTGGACTCGAGTCTTCGCGGTGCACACCTCACTCGGACAAATGCCCAACGGCTGCTGAAACCCGGGAGCGGAATCGAAGCGCAGAAAGTCGAAAGAGATGACCAAGACCAAGCGGCAACGAGAGAGAACCGCCCACCTCGTCTTGCCATAAACGAGCAGTTAAGAAAGGATGTCACATTTGAGGGGTCGCCGCCGCTGTTTGGGGGCAACATAGTCGGAAGCAGTGTAAGGGTCCTTGCCAACATCGTCCTGGCTATGATTCCGCCGGTCGGGATAGCGCTGCCACTTTGGGCCTGGTATCAGTGGGATCTTCCTGCGTGGCTCGCCCTCGTGATCGCGTCATCGGTATGGGCGTATTCATTGATCTTGGCACTCGTCGCGGCTGGCGACAAGATGCACAACACGAAATATGTCGAACTGGGCAACGGGATCGTTGAAGACATTCAACAGTCCTCGACGGGCATGAACGCATTCGGAGTGCGTACGGAACCGGACATACAGCAGTTCACCGCCCAAGAATCCATGACTGGTCAATTACGCAAGGGCGACTCAGTCGTGTTCGCGTACGTGCCCCTGAGTTTGGACCCTGGGACGAGCCGTGCGAATCAGCGAGGGCCTGAACGATCGACCGCAATCGGCGACATTCTTAGCGTAGCCAAGATCGAGTGGAGTTGACACATCCAAGTGTCGAATGGAGGCGTGTCTCCTTGAGCAGATTGGTCAGACGCGTGTTTGGCGACGAGCAACTTCAATACCATACAACCTATGCCGCTTGCTTCTCGGCAGCGGGCGGTTTCGCCATTTCCGTTCTGGGAGTTGCCGCGTGGCAGTTAGGTTTTTGGGTGTGGGTGTTGGGGTTCGCCGCGTTGATAACCGGACTGATGTTGGCATTGACGCGGGCAGGCAACTACCACGCCATGCATAAGATGGCATTGAATGTCGGCTACGTGCGGGAAGTGTCGTTAGTGACCAACTATACCCACGGCGATGCCGAGTTCCGCGATCAAAGAATCCGGATTGCGCAAAGAATGGATTCAGACCGAGGGTCCCATGTCTATGAATCACGCGACCGCCACTTCTCGGTGGCGCAAGGAGACCCGGTAGCGGTTGTTTGTCGAGATGGTATGTTCTTGATCAATGTGAAGAGGTTGAGTCCCCTGATCGTCGATGGTCCGGATGAAGATATCGCCCAATCCCGTTGAGGGGAAAAAGCCAGGCAGTCTGCAACACGGCCGCGCTTGGAGCTACACTAGACAGGCTGGCGAAGGACTCGACAAGCGAAACGTTCGAGTTCGAACCGGCCGGCAACACCCACACTCCGTGCTTCGACGACTTCTGCCGTGCCCTGTTGGACGGCGGAGAGCCGCTGGTAACCGGCGAAGAGGGCGCGCGTAGCCAGGAGCTCGTCGCTGCGATCACGCTGTCTGGCTGCCGGTCGATCGCGACGAGTACGACGCGCTGCTGGCGGAGTTGCGGGAGACGCAGAAGTTGCCGGGCGCCTGAGTCATCGAGCTGGAGCATTGGAGGCTGAGCATCCGTTGCTTTGTCCACGCGAACGCCAGTGAGCACCATCTGATGCGTCACGTTCGCGCTAGCCGAAAACCTGTTGGGCTGAGGACAGCTAATGCTCCGCTCCTCGCCTAATTGCGTTCGACGCCTCCTGTGGGCACAGGGTGCCAGTCGATAACGAGCCACCCGAAGTAGTGAGAGTTGATGAACTGAAGGTCGGCGTAGCTCTCGGCCTCGACGACCATCACCCCTGGGACCTGTCCACCCGAGATGTTCCAGGATCCGATGAGCTTGCACGTGGGCGGAAGTTTTGACGGCAACTCGCGTATCTTGGCCGTAAACTCTTCGTGGATAGCTCCCGTTTTACGGACTGCTTCGATTTCAGTCTCGATGGGTCCAAGCTGTCGGTAGAAACCGACGAACGTCGTAGCCATTGCTGGCGCCTCCATGCGTTACGCGCTTTCCGGTCGGCGCCGATGCGTACTCGGCGATTTCGTATGAGATCGAAACCCGCGAAGTATACCGATGCTTGGCCCGCACCGCAATTTCGTCGAGCGGTGGAATTCGATGAAGGCCCCGGCATCCTCCACGACTCGTCATCGGCTTGAGCGTCGTTCACGACAATCGCGCACGACGCGCGCCGGAGCAGCGTTTATCTGCCCAAATACAGGCGCATCTGATCCAGAATGGGGAGCGAACGTAGACGCTCCGGGCCTCAGACATTCCGTGACACGATTCAGAAAGCGGCGGCCCACCTGCCTGAACCGGGCGACGGCGGTGGGATGTTACTCAGGAACGGGACAACGGCGGCGCATGATGGGAAGATCAGCCTGCGCGCTCGCTTGGGTCAGTAGGGTTTCCAGGGACAATTCGGCAATTTCGGTCGAGCGGAGGCGGCGCCCTCATCCGCTCCTAGGCCGCCCGTGAAATCGAGCACGCGCCTGGTTGGGAACAGCGACGCCTAAGGTTGGCGAGCCGTCACGATGACCGCACGATGCCTACTCGACCTCGATCTCCGAGACCTCAGGGGCGTAGATGCTGATGGAGGTCTGCATCATCATGCGCACAAGGTCGTGATCGGGGACGCACTCGGGGCACTCCTCGTTCACGCCGGGGGTGTACTTGACGGTGAGCTTGCCGTCGTCTAGGCCGACGAACTCCAGCGTCCCGCCTTCGGACGCGACGACAGTGTTGACGTTGGTGAGGACCGTCTGGAGGCCCGGGTCGATGTTGCTGATAGCCATGTTGTCAGAAACTCCAAGTGCGTGTTGATTATATTGTCTCACATCCAGCAAGCATCGAGCGCAGGCCTACCGGCCGTACTCGTTGCGAGCGCTGTCTTCGGAGACGAAGCCGTTTTCGACATCGCCGCGGACGAGCTCCTCAGGTCGTTCGGTTGGGTCGCCCGCTCCTGCGCCGCTTGAGAACTCCAGCGTGAGGCGGTCGTCGTCGCCGTTCAGGGTCACGTAGCCGTTGACCATGGAGGCGGGATCGTCGCTCAGGGCGTCGCCGTTCACGATGACCGCGGTTTTCGTGCCCGCTAAGCCGCCGAAGATGCCGTCCGGCGCGAACGACAGCCTGTTGGGGTGGAAATACATGCTCAGCGGGGACTCGTGCGACGGCAGCTTGGCGACGGTCAGCCGTTGTCCCGGAGCGCCTCTGTGCCGGCCAGCGCCCGCGGAGTCGGCGATGAACTCCTTGGCGACGATCAGCGTCGGGCTGTTGAGCTCGAACACCTCGACGGGAACGTTGGACGCACTCGAAGGGAACATGTTGAGACCCATGCCGTCGCTTTGGTTCGTCGCTCCTCGACCGCCGCCGCAGAACAGGTGGGCGTTGAAAACGCGCCCGTCGGCCTCGGCGCCGTAGGTGCGTATCGACGACATCAGGCCGTTGCCAGACTGGATGCGATCCGGGACGGCGCCGGCTAGCGCGCCGAAAATCGCGCCGTGGATGTACCATCCCGTGTTGACTCGCGAGCCAACCGAGATCGGGAACGTGCAGTTGATGATCGTGCCCTCGGGCGCCGTGACGGTAATCGGCTCGAAGCACCCCTCGTTGACCGGCACGTCCGGGATCAAGAGGCAGGCCAGCGGGTAGAACGTGTGCCCCTGGCTGTAGATCATCGTGCAGTTCAGGCCGCCCCAGTCGACCTGAGGGGCCGAGCCTGCGAAGTCCACCGCCATCTCGTCGCCGCGAATGTCGATCTTCACCGCGATGCGGAGTGGGTCGCCGGTGCCGTCAGAGTAGACCTCGTTGGAGTACTCGCCGTCGGGAAGCTTGCTAATGGCCCAACGCATCGCCGTCTCGGAGCGTCCGCGGATCGCCTCGGACAGCGCGGCAAGGTCTTCGAGTTGGTACTCGACCAAAAAGTCCTGGACCCGCCGGACGCCGACCTCGTTGGCGGCGACCTGCGCTTCAATGTCGGTGAGAACCATCTCGGGCGCCCGCACGTTCCAGCGGAACATGTCGAACACGATCTCGACCGGCTCACCCGCGTCGTATAGCTTGCATAAGGGGAAGAAGATGCCCTCCTCGTACGAGTCGCGCACGTTCTTCGCGTCCAGCGAGCCGCCGATGTCCGAGGTGTTGGCGATGTTGCCGACGAACCCGACGAACCGGCCCTGGTGGAACACCGGCGATACGATGGCGATGTCAGGCAAGTGGCCTGCGCACATCCACGGGTCGTTCGTCATGAAGACGTCGCCGGGTTGCATGGACTCCAGCGGGTACTTCTCGAGGATGCCTTTGGTGACGTTGGGCATCGTCATGTTGAAGACCGGCATGGAGCGGTACGCGTGCGCCAGTGAGCGGCCCTTGGCGTCGAGCACCTCGCAGCCGAAGTCGTTGGCCGACGCGATGATCGTCGACACGGCCGTCCGCAGGATCGTGGTCCACATCTCCTCTGCCACGTTGCGCATCCTGCTCCACATGATCTCGAGGGAGACGGGGTCGAACTGGTTATTGTCGGTCATGAGTGTTCCTTTGGTTTACCTGATGTTGAGGACGCCCTGTCGGAAGTGAACATCGACATCGAATAATCTCAAGAATGATAGACCGAGCAGCCCATCGAAATTGCTGTCGCCGGGCAATTCGATACACAAGGCATCGACTGCGGAAGCTTCCATTCCGAGAACGCGGATTCTCTGAATTCGGATCAACGGAGCCAACACATCTCCATTGGCGGTCATCAATCGCACCGTTTTCGCAGATAGCCCAGGCTTGTATCCCAACAATTCCGCGAACTCGAAAGTCACCGTGAGATACGTGGCGCCGGTGTCCAGGAGCATGTCGAGTGCAGCGCTCGTTTCAGGTCCATCAATCTCCCCAGGAACGATGATCGCCTCCGCTTTCGGATCGAGACGCATCACAGGGCAATAGCCGTACCGTCTTTGATCGGCGGTCCTGAATAAGTCACGTATATTTTCCTACGACTGCCTCGAATGGCTTTCCAGACATTGGCTTTGTCTGATGAGTGCGCGATCAACTCGCCTTTCGTCGGTCCCGCGACTCCATAGTTCTCATACGCGATGGCAAGCCATTCTCCCTCGTGTTCTCGCTTCAACTGATCTATGTCGCTCATGTTGATCGTTCCTCATGCACAATGATGGGGGAAAACGCCACTGCGTGTCCATCTTCAACCAGCGGGCCAGGATATGTTACGTAAATCTCCCTCGCGTCACCCTTGATAGCCTTACGCACGGCCTTCCAATCAGTGGAATGATGCAAAAGATCACCCTCGGTTGGTCCTTCAATCTCCTTCTTCGTGACCATTATCGCCAGCCATTCGCCGTCGTAATCTTGTTTGAGTTGTTCGATTATGGCCACCGGTTCACCTCATGACGGGCGTGTTGCACGAACTGGCTCACTACTGACAGATTCCATTGTACCCGTTCACGCGCCGATCTCGATCACGAGGTTGAGCCACTGGTCGATCGTAGCGCTGTCTGCGGGGCGGATCACGGTGGTCGACTCCTCCTCTTCGACGATGGCTGGACCCGTAATGCGACTGCCTGCGGGAAGACGGTAGCGGTCGTAGACGGGGCAGTCGACGAAGCCGTCGGCGTCTGGGAAGTACGCGGACCGTGTTCTTTTGACAGCGACGCTCGGATCGGCGTCAGATTCGACGGCCTGCTCACGAAGATGCAGGTACGGCTGCGGTCCGCTGACCAGCGATCGCCAGTTCTGCACCTCGATCGGGATGCTGAGATTCTTGCGGCTGTACAGTTCCTGGTATATCCGGTGGAACTCCTCTTCAATGCCCTCAGACTGGGCGCCGTCCAGCGCGCCGTCCGGAATCGGGACGTTGATCTCGTGAATCTGTCCGACCAGCCGCATGTCCGCCGTTCTCGACAGCGTGACTTCGTCGGCGGGGACGCCGGCGTTGACCAGCATCTCGCGACCCCACACCTCCATCTCGTCGAACACTCGGCCCGCCGCCGACCAGTCCGTGCGGTCCAACAGCCCCGGCATCGAACGCACGCTCTCGAACGACAACGGCGCCGCCAGACAACCCAAAGCGGACGTGACGCCCGCGCCCAGCGGAACGATGACCCGTTTCGCTCCGAGGATCCGAGCGACCTCACTGGCGTGCGCGGGCCCGGCGCCGCCGAACGCGACCAGGGCGTAGTTGCGCGGGTCGCGGTTTCGCTCGATGATGTGGATGCGGGCCGCGGCGGCCATGCTCTCGGTGACGACGCTGTAGATGCCCCAGGCGGCTTCGACCCCGCTCATGCCCATGCTATCGCCGAGCTCCGTAATCGCCTTCCGCGCCGACTCGGCGTCCAATTTCATTCTGCCGCCGAGGAAGTACTCAGGGTTCAGGTAGCCGAGCAACAGGTTTGCGTCGGTTACCGTCGGGTCGACGCCGCCGAGTCCGTAGCATGCGGGTCCCGGACTGGCGCCGGAACTCTGCGGCCCTACCCTGAGCAGGCCCAGATTGTCCAGCCAAGCGATGCTGCCGCCGCCGGAGCCGATTTCGATCAGGTCCAGCACCGGAATTAGGATAGGAAGGCCACTGCCCTTTTTGAAGCGGTGGACTCGAGCTACCTCGATGCTGTTCGACTGAGTCGGGCTTCCGTCCTCGATGACGCAGGTTTTCGCGGTCGTGCCGCCCATGTCCAACGAGATCAGGTCGGGTTCGCCCAGAAGACGGCTGTAGAAGCTTGCCGCCAGCGCTCCCGCGGCTGGACCTGATTCCAGCAGCCGTACGGGGCGTTGGCGGGCCGCGTCCGCGTCCATCACACCGCCTGCCGAGTGCATGACCAGGAGCCGCCCGGGATAGCCCTGGCGCTCCAGCTCCTGTTCGACGCGGCGAACGTATCGCGACACCGACGGCTTGATGTAGCCGTCGGCCACGGTGGTGGAGGTGCGCTCGTATTCGTTGATTACAGGCGCCACCTCGGACGACATGGACACCGGCAGGTCGGGATGTCGTTCGGCGATCTGTCGCTTCAGCTCTTGCTCGTTCGCGGGGTTTTTGTAGGAATGGAGCAACGATATTGCCACGGCGTCGATCCCGTCGTCCACGAGCGAGTCGATGATGGCTGCGGTCTGATCGGCATCAGGCGCCACGAATACGTCCCCGTCGCGGCTCGTGCGCTCGGAAATCTCCATACGCAGCCGTCGAGGGACGATGGGATCGGGGAACCGCGCGTGCAGATCGTGCATGTCGTAGATCTGCTCACGACCCATCTCGAGGATGTCGCGGAACCCTTCGGTGGTCAGGAGGGCGATGTTGGCACCCTTCCGCTCGATGATGGAGTTGGTGGCCAAGGTGGTGCTGTGAACGATCACCTGTAGGTCGGATACGTTTGCGCCCACCGCGTCGAGCAACTCGGCCACGCCGTCGAGGAGACCCTGCGCCGGGTCTTCCGCGTCGGTGAGGACCTTGTGGACGCGAAGTTCGCCGGAATCGAGGTCGAGCAGGGTGAAGTCGGTGAACGTGCCGCCGATGTCGATGCTGAGCGAGTGTGTCTGCCGGATCATGCTTCGCTCCTCGGTGCAACGCTTGGGACGACGGCGGCGGCGTCGAGTGGTGTCACGATATCGGGTTCAGCCAATGGTTCTCCTTTGCTCGGTGTATGGCGCGTCGTCGGACGCTTCTCGCTTGGTTGGGCTAGTCTGCCGCCTCGGGCGTGGCCGGGGCGCGTCTGAGCCTTGACTCCCATCCCTGGAAGAAAACATGGTACATGGCGGCCGCGATGACCACCAGCGCCGCCGCCACCACGAAGGCTGGCAAGAACTCGGCGACGTCGACTCCGATATCGACGTTCGCCGCTTCAACGCCGATCAGAATGCCCGCGATGCCTGCTCCGAACGCGCCGCCCAGGTCGAAGGCCATGTGAGTCATCCCCGCGGTCGTGCCACGCTCCTTGGCGACAGTGAGCTCCATCGATATCTGGTTGCGGATCGGCATCGAGAGGCTGTAGAACGCGTCACGCAGCAAGAAGAACGCCACCACAAGCGGCAGCCCAGCCACGGCCATTGGCACGGCTACCATCAAAACGAGGAAGGGAACAGACGCGATCTGCGTGACCGCGATGCTCCGGACCTTCCCCCATTTCTGGACCAGCATGCCGGAGAACACTATCGCCCCAGCCCCGCCCACCGCGCCGACGGCGAAGATTGCGGAGATCTGTCGGTCGGTTGCGCCGAGGCCCAAGTCGAAGAAGATGTTGAAGAACCGCGTTGCCAACCCGAAGCCGGTACCGACAACCAGGCTGGCTACCGTCAGTTTTGCTATGTTGCTGAAGTTGACCACGTTCTTGAGAGCGAACAGGTCGAGGAAGGATTCCACCAGCTCGACCCGCTTCTCCGTCATGAACGCCAGTGGGGCGAGTCCGGCCAGCGTGAGGGGCAGAGACGCCACGAGCACCCATCGCGCCGAATCGACGTCCAGGTCAGGGACTCCGATGGATATGGCCCAGACCAGAGGCAACGCGCTCCCCACACCACGAGACACCATGAGGAACATGGCGTTCAGGCTGAACAGCAATGGCCTCTCCTCTGGTTCGCTGTTCTCCATGATGAAAGGCGGCCCCGCGACGCCGTGGAACGCCTCGCCGACGCCTGAGATGGCAGCCAGAACCAGGAGCATCTCCTTGCTGTCGGTCACAAACAGGAGCGCACCCCTGGCGCCCAGGCTGATGCAGGTTGCGATGAAGAATGCCTTTCGGCGTCCGATTTTGTCCGCTAGGAGTCCGGCGGGAAAGGCGACGAGTCCGTGGAAAAGCATGTCCACCATGATGAACAGGCCGACGAAGCTGGTCCCGAACCCCAGCCGCAGCAGGTAGAGGTTGAACATCACGGTCCAGATGCCCGCCCCGAGTTGCGACAGCAACGAGTAGCCGAGGAAGAGTTTGGCGTTTACCGTGAACCGCTTGGCCGTCGCCAGATACCCGGCGATTCCGCCTTCAGGGACGGGTGATTCTTGCTGGTCTGCCGGAGGTCGATCGATTGGCGCGTTCGACATAGCTACACCTCGTCTTCACTCTCGATATCCAAGGCGTCTTCGTGGCCCAATTGTTCGGATTGAATTGACGCGCTCCATCGCAGAACAAACATCAAGACGAAAAGCCCGACCACGGCGACGAACGCGCCGATAACGGCATACGACGCAGTATCGGACAGGCTGCCAATGTGCACGCCACCGCCGTTGGCCTCGGCGACGCGATGAGCAGACAAGCCGACTGTTAGTGCGGCGAGAACCGCGGGGAGTGTCCGCTTCAGTTTGCGTCTCGGCGTGGAAGATCTGTCTGACATCAGGAATTGTGTCGCTCTGGTCCAGCCAAGCGCGTCGGGTCAAGTGCACGAAGCCAGGGTTGGTTGGCGCATTGTAGAACTTACTTTGTTTCAAGTCGGCTAGCAAGGGGCACGGACACATAGAAGCGATCGCAGAGGCGTTTCTGAACGCGAAGGCGTACGGATGTGTGGACCCGACGATATGCGGTTACGGTGGGTCGAGACAGCCTATCGAGTTTCGCCCTGTGCGCTTCGCGCGCTCTTCGCGTTCAGGACGATGCCGCGGAGCGTCGCATGGGCTGCGAGCGAGCGTCGTTCCGAAGACTCCCAGTCGACGTCCCCGGCGGCGGCGACTGCGCGCTGTGGCTCTCTGAGAACGAATGCGGCCACGACCGTGGCTGCTATGGCGACGACAGCGGCGATGAGGAAGATTCCCCGGGGCGTAATGAATCCGCTGACGGCGGCGAGGATCAACGGCCCGGCGACGCCCCCCATCGAGGCGGCGGAGCTCTTGATCCCCATCACCCTCGACCTGTGTCGCGCGGACGTGATGTCCAAGTAGAAGGCGCTCAACGCGGGCATTATCATCGCCTCCCCGAGGCCGGCGCTGACCGCGGCAAGGATCATCATTGAGAACGACCTGACGAACGCAATGCCCACGAAGAATGCCGCGAACAAGACGAATCCGATGAGTATCATCGGCGTACGGCCGAATCTGTCGCTGGCCCTGCCTGTCACTGTCTGCCCGAGCACCATCGTCAATCCGTAAGCTCCGGCGATCAGCCCGAAACGGGTCGGGCTCCACCCAAGGTCGTCGTAGAAATAGAAGACCATCTGGGGTTCGATAAAGGTGAACGCGAACGACAGTGTGAAGTCGAGGACCAACAGCATTCCGAAGATGTACACGGGTTTGGGGATGGACTCCCATATCGACGGTCTGCCCGCGATGGCTGTCTGAGCGGCGCGCCGTTGATGAAGCGCCTCTCTTCGTCGGACAACACGGGTGCGTGTCTCGGGAACCAGCAGAACGGCGGCAGTAAACGCCACGACGCCCAATGCCGCGGATACGATGAACGGCGCCTCGTATCCCCATAAGTCATACAGCACGCCGCCGAGCACCGGTCCGAAGATGAACCCAACTCCCAGGCTCGCCATGACCGTTCCGACCCATTGGGCGCGTCGGTTCTCGGGGATGATGTCAGCGACCACTCCCATCGTGGCCGGCATCAGCCCGGCTGTGACGCCCCCTTCAACCGCCCGCACCGCGATGAAGGCCCACGTCGACGTAGCGAAAAGAAAGCCGACGTTGGTGAGCGCGAAGCCGAACAGGGCCACCAAAACGACAGGCTTGCGGCCGAATCTGTCTGCGGCCGTTCCCATCAGCGGCGCCACGAGGAGCTGGGCCAGCGCGAACGACATGGTCATGATGCCCAACGCCCCGACGCCGGATCCGAACTCGCCCAGCCTCTTGGCGAAAATCGGGAAGATGATCCCGAAGCCGGTCATCTGGAGGGCGACGCTGGCGGCCAGCAGCAGAACGATGGCGTGGCTCCGGCGCGGGCTCAGACCCGAAACCGTGACGTCCGTCGCCTCGACGACCAGCCCCAAGCGCGGCTTAGGTGAATCCGAACTCATGGCTCCACGCCGAGCTCCACCATCACGGTCGCCAGGTCGAGGTACAGCGTCTCGCGCTGGATCAGACCGCCTTCAACGTCGTAGACGGAAACGCCTCGGAATCGGATGGTCCGGCCCGTCGGGGAGACAGGCTCGTCGAACACCGGGGGACCTAGCGGTTGCTCATGCGTGCCGATAAAGACCCACTGTGTGACGACCACGTCCGGCGTCGCGATGGTTCGAGTGATCTCGTAGTCGCTTTCCGGGAACGCGGCGAACCAGGCGGGCCAGAAGTTACGAGTGATCTCCGCCGAGAGCGGAGGGTCCGCCGACGCGTCATAGTGAACGAAGTCCAGCACGAAACTCTCCGCGCGCAAGGACTCCATCGAAGCGACGTCGTTGTTGGTCATCGCCGCCGCGTAGGCTGAAACCACGTCCAAGGCGGATCGAACAGCCATCACTCCCCCTCAACCGGTTGCTGTTGGCGTCGTCGTCGTTGCTGCCGGCCCCGATTTCCCGGACTACCGCTTCACTCCAACGTGGATCGCCACGGCGCCCATGGCCAGTGACTTGTATCGGACCGCCGTGAGGCCCGCGTCCTCCATGGCAGTGGTCAGCGCGTCGGGTGCCAGGAATTCGTCGACGGACTCCGGCAGGTACGTGTACGCTTCGCGGTCACCGGCAAGGATCGATCCGAGCCAAGGGGTGACGTATCGGAAGTGCAGCGGGACCAGCTTGCCGAGCGGCCCGCGGCCGTCATGCCGAAATATCTCCAGTGAAACGACCCGTCCGCCAGGTCGGATCACCCTCGTCATTTCATGCAAAGAGGCGGGGAGGTCGATGAAGTTGCGGATCCCGAACCCGACCGAAACGCATGCGAAGCTGTCGTCAGGAAATGGGAGTGAGTGAGCGTCTCCCACCGAAAACGATACGCGGTCGGACACCCCTTTTTGTTCGCCCTTGCGCCTGGCTATCTCCAGCATCGGCCGTGTAAAGTCCAGGCCGACGACGCTGGAGACGTCAGGGGATCTCGCCAGCTCGAACGCGAAGTCGCCGGTGCCGGCGGCCACGTCGAGAGCCGGGCCGGACAAGCCTTCCATAGCCATGCGCACCGCCATCCGGCGCCATGCATAATGGCGGCCGCCGGACATCACCGTGTTAACCAGGTCGTAACGTCGCGAGATTCGGGCAAACATGCGGGTGACGTAGCGAGCGCGTTCGGGACCGCTTAGCTGCGCCAAAACGTTGTCCTCGCCTGACGGGTTGCACCGGCGATACGGTCCGTTGCGTTCCCGAGCGTCATCGCGATGAAGAACCCAAGCCTTCGTCCGATTCGACCAAACCTAATCGCAAGTCCCGGATCACCCTGGGAAGCACGGGCAGCAGGTCGCTCGCGATCATGCCGGTGTCCCCCATGTCGTCTCGGATGCGTTCTCCGGCTAGGCCGTGTATGTACACGCCCAGCTTCGCGGCATCCCCCCGTGACAGGCCCTGCGAGAGCAATCCGGCGATGGCGCCCGCCAGAACGTCGCCGGTCCCCGCCGTCGCGAGCCCCGGGTTCGCGAACGGACTCAGCACCGCGTCGCCGTCGGGATGCGCGATCACCGTATGGGCGCCCTTCAGGACCACGACAGAGCGCCAACCCGATGCGAACAGCGTGGCGGTGCGCACCCGGTCATCCGGCGTACGGTCGCCTGTCAGGCGGGTCATCTCGCCTGGGTGAGGCGTGAGAATCGCGTCCGACGTCAAGCGCCTGTGCCAGTCGGCGATGCGAGACAGTGTGTTCAGCCCGTCGGCGTCGACGACCGTGGGGGGCAGATCGGCGCCGGCCAACAGCAGTTGCTCGACAAGCTCCTGCGTAGGCCGAGCCTGCCCGAGCCCGCATCCGACGAGAAGTGAGGCGTACCCCGACAGATTACGCAACACGACGTCTGCGGCCTCAGACGAAACGACGCCTGGCGACGACTCTGGGAGCGGCAAGTAGGTCGGCTCCACTGCCTTGGACGCCACGGCGTTCACCAGGCTTTCGGGAATCGCCACCGTCACCAGCCCGGCGCCGACACGGGTCGCCGCCGTTGCGGCCAGGTATGCAGCGCCGATGTAGTCCCTGGAGCCGGCCACGATCATGGTCTTGCCGAACGTGCCCTTGTGGGAATCGGACGGGCGTCTGGGCAGGGCGACGCGGGACCAGTCGGACGTGAGGAGCGTAAGGTCGACGTCCTCGTCCAGGTCCGGCGGGATTCCGATGTCCACGACCTCCAGGCGGCCCGCGTGGTCGGCGCCAGGATGTGCGTAGTGTCCTCGTTTGGCGTAGCCGAGCGACACCGTGACGTCCGCGGGCACTGCCGAAGGGTCGACGGCGCCCGAGTCGGCGTCGAGGCCGGTGGGCGTGTCCAGCGCCACCAATGTCGGCCCCGATGGCATCGCGGTCGTCACGTGTAGCAGGTCGAGCACTCGCTTGATCGTGCCTTCGATGGGTCGGGCGCGTCCCGTGCCCAGGATGGCGTCCAGGATCAGGCGCGCTCCGGGCAGGGCGTTCTCCAGCGTCCGGAAGCCGTCGCCTCTCCGGACCAAAATCGCGTCGCCGATCTTGGTTTCGAGCGCCTCCAGCTTGGGGTTGGCCTGGCTTCGCTCCAGGCACATGAACACCGTGACTTTGGCGCCCCAGTCTCGCAGGTGGGCGGCGGCCACCAGACCGTCGCCGCCGTTGTTCCCGGGCCCGGCCAGCACCACGATGGGTGCGCCGTCCAACGCGCCAACGTGATGCCGAACGCGCTCGGCGACGGCAAGCCCTGCGTTGTCCATCAACGTCTCGGTCGAGACCCCGGCGCGCTCCGATCGGGTTTCTATCGTGCGCATCTGCTCGATTGTGACGATTTTCATATTGCTAGATTCTTCCGACGAGCCCTTTGAGCAAGTCCCTGGTCCGTCCGGTCGAGCCGTCTCCCGCGTCGAAGCTGTGCGCCAGGAAGTCCGTCGCCCCTGCGTCAGCCAGGGCCCGGAGCTGGCCTTCCACCTCGGCCTCGGCGCCTATGATCGCAACCTCCGCCGGGCTTTCCACGCCCTCGATGTCGAGCATTCTTCTGTAGCTGGGCAGCGTCCTGTAGTTGCGGAACGTCGCCGCCGCCGTCTCCATTGCGGCCCGCCTGTCGTCGGTGACGCAGATGGGCACGGCAACGCAAACCCTCGGGGCCGCTCGACCGGCCTCCCGCGCCGCCTCTGTGATTCGCGGGACTATATGTGTCTCGAGAGTCTTCGGACCGACCATCCACGTTACGGTTCCGTCGGCCTTCTCGCCGGCAAGACGCAGCATTCGCGGGGCCAGCGCCGCGATGCAAACCGACACCGGGTCGGTGGTCACGCGTTGGATCTCGCCCGACACGCGAAACATGTCGCCGTCGTAGTCAACCGTTCCTGTGTCGAGGAGAGACCGCAAGACGGTCAGGTACTGCTCCATATGACGAACCGGGGCTTTGAAGTCGAGGCCCCACCGGCCCTCGACGACCGGCTTATGCGACACGCCAATGCCCAAGACCAGCCTGCCGTTCGTGGCGGCCTGCGCGGTGACGGCCTGGAGCGCCAGCATGGTCGGGTGGCGGGGGTAGGTCGGAACGACGGCCGTGCCCAACTCGATTCGATTGGTGCGTTGTCCCGCCAGCGCCAGGAAGGTCAGCGCGTCCAGGCTCGATATCTGAGCCATCCAGTAGCTGTCGAAGCCGTCGTTTTCCGCGTCGACCACCTGTTGTATCTGTGCGTCCAATGTGGCATCCGGCGCCATCGTGCTGGTCATCGTGCCTATCCGCATGTGCCTCTCCGCTTCGGTCGTCGTTGTGTCAGGCACCCTCTTGGTCGCGCGTCCACTGTCGTGCCGCGGCTCTCGCCGCGTGTCGGTTGGCGGCGTCCATGCCGCGTGTGCGTAGGTCGACGGCGGACTCGACGTCCGCCGGACTGCGGCCCGGGCGCTGGACCTGGCCCCGGAACGCATCGATGTCTTTGCCGAAGGCCGCCCGCCAGCCGTTGGTCCGGTCGAAGGCCGGACTGGTCTCGATCACTCCAACCTCGTTGAATCGATCCATGAACTAGGTGTCGGCGAGCGACTCGCCGTTCCAGATGAACACACGCTTGTCATTGCCGAGGTTGTAAGCGCTGATCAGCTCAAGTGAAGGCGGCGGTTCCCCCTGCCATATTGTGGCCCAGAGTTCCGGGTCATGCGAGCGGTCGGATGTGAGAATAGATACGAAAAGCAATATCGTCCTCCGTTTGCTAATGTTCTGATTCGCAAGTTCATTGCAAAATTCGCGTCGCAGCATGCGACGGGTTGGTGGTTCGACAGGCTCACCACGAACGGAAAAACACACCGCCCCGTTCGCCCTGATCATAGACTTTAACTACTAAAGGTGATGTTTACTTACATCATCAGGCGTGGGCCTGAAGGCCCAGCGCACCTGTTATCGCGGATTGCTCTGGCCCTTCAGGGCCAAGCCAAAACAGCCCATCAATTTGTTAATGTCCATTATCGGGGAGCCTTTCGAAGGGCTGCTGAGTTACTCCCGGTGTTCAGCGAACTTCGAGGGCAGAATCTAGCCCAACACGATACCTATCTCCCTGTGGAACTCTCCCGATTCCAATCAGTGACAAACCTCTTCGCCTCACGCCGGTTTGCGCGCACGGGGCAGGATGTTGCCGTGCAGGCTCTCGCCCACGACCGACGCCACCGCGTACTCCTTCGAATGCGACAGAGAAAGGCCCAAGGACGACACTCCGAGCCGCTCCGATCGCGCCAACGCGGTGCCGTGCAGCACGATCTGGGGCGCCTGTCCCCTGCCGCGCGTCACCTCGATGTCCCGCCATCGCACCCCGCGGACCCCGGTGCCCAATGCTTTCATCACCGCCTCTTTGGCTGCGAACCGGCTGGCGAGTTGCGGCGCGCGTCCTCGGCAATAGGCGATTTCGCCCTCAGTGTAGATCCGCCGGAAGAACCGCTCGCCGTATCGCTTCGCCACGCGCTCCACGCGTTCGATCTCGATTATGTCCACGCCAGCGATCAACATCGTAGCCTCTGAATCGGTAGTTGTGGTGTCTTCTGTCCCCAACAGTCATGAAACGGCGCTCGGCATCGAGGTGCAGCGCACGCCAAGATGTGGCCGGATCAACCGCCCGACCAGTCCCCTGAAGATCCATCTCAACGGAGCGCCGCTTCGTCATGCGAGCCGGGTTAATTATATTACCGCTTCGAGTCTCATTGGAAGCGTCCTGCCTAAATCCCCTATGTATAATGAGACTGTCTGTGACTCATCGTTGAACAGCAAGAGGTGACGCCGTGACGGCGAAAGTGATTAATGGCACGGAAATGGCAAACTCGGTCAGAGCCGAGGTCGCGGACGGAGTCGCCGAGTTAAAAGATCGTCACGGATTCACACCTGGCCTTGCGGTCGTGTTGGCTGGTGACGACCCGGCGTCGATGGTGTATGTTCGCCACAAGGAACGCGCCGCCATCGAGGCCCGCATGATCTCTCAGATAGTCACACTGACGGCGGACGCCACCGAGGCCGACGTCATAGCCGAGGTCGATCGCCTCAATTGCGATTCCGGCATCCACGGCATCCTGGTGCAACTCCCGTTGCCGGGCCATATCGACGCCAGGGCAGCGACCGAAGCGGTCCTCCCTGAAAAAGACGTGGACGGGCTCCATCCCTATAACAAGGGTTTACTCTTGGCCGGAACGCCTCGGTTCGTGCCCGCGACCCCCGCCGGGATTCAGTATATGTTGGTCAACTCGGGGTTCGACCCGGAGGGCAAGCACGTTGTCGTTTGCGGACGAAGCGACATCGTCGGCAAACCTGTCGCGAACCTGCTCATGCAGAAGGCGCCCGGCGCCAACGCTACCGTCACCATCTGCCACACAGGCACGACAAACCTGGCGGAAATCACGAGGCAAGCAGACATCCTGATTGTCGCCGTGAAGCAGCCGCGGTTCATCACCGCCGACATGGTCAAAGACGGCGTGGCCGTCATCGACGTGGGCATCAACCGAATACCCGCTCCCGAGAGGAAGCGAGGCTCCAGACTGGTCGGCGACGTGGAATACGAGTCGGTGTCGCAAAAAGCCGCCGCGATCACCCCGGTCCCGGGCGGCGTCGGACCGATGACGATCGCGATGTTGTTGCGCAACACGCTAAAGGCCGCTCGTTTGACCGTCGAGGGTTAATCTCCGGATGATCCGGCGATCTGGGCGCCTGACTAGGCCGGGTCGTGAAGGCCGGGCAATTGATGTAACATCGGGACTACGATGAGGATGGCCAACGAAGAACCCACACCCCAGACGATGCCATTTACCGTACGCCCCATGGCGGCGGAGGACATCGCGCAATCAGCGGAGGTCGAACGGGACGCGTTTCCCACGCTCTTCCCGCCGACGTCATTTCGACGTGAACTCAGCAACAAGCGGGCGCGATATCTCGTCGCCCAACGCTTGGACGGCAACGGCGTTGCGCCTCCGCCACATACACCCCCGTCACGCCAAGATCCGCTCATCGGCCGGCTCGTTCGACAGATCTGGCGCAGGCGAGGATCGAGTTGGGCGCCAGGCCAGAACTTCATCACTGGTTTCGTGGGCATCTGGTACATGGTTGACGAAGCCCACATCGTAGCCATCGGCGTCCGGTCCGCATACCGAGGCCTGGGCGTAGGAGAGCTGATGTTGATCGCGTCCATCGAGCAGGCGCTTGAGATGGACGCTCGGGTTGTGACCCTGGAAGTCCGGGTCTCCAACCTTGTCGCTCAGAACCTCTACAAGAAATTTGGATTCACCGAACGCGGGGTCCGAAAAGGCTACTACACCGACAACCGCGAGGACGCGTTCATCATGACGACGGACCCGGTTCAGTCCGACCCGTTTGGGGAGCGCTTCACACGGCTGGTTGGCGAACACCGGCATCGCTGGGGCGAGGCCAACCGAAAACTGTTCTAGCTCGAACCCCGCGAGGCCCATTCTCATCTAAACCAACATACGCGCACCGGCGTTGGAGGAGGATGTGGAGATATCGGTCTCGAGAATTATCTTGTTGGCGTCCGCGGGGTTGTTTCTGCTGGTGGTGTTCGTCCCCGGTTTCCGCCACGAACTCCAGCGACAGTTCACCGGGCTGACCAGCGGCTCGGAGACGATCACGTTGTCGATGAACCACGACGGCGAGTCCGGTCCCTCATCGGGCGAGGCGCCCCAAGAGCTCGAAATCATCACGTTGCTTGGGTTCGACGCCATTCCGGCCATCTTGGACCCGATATTCGTTGACGCTGTCGCGGCCGACCGTGACATGAAGCCGACTGAACTCGTGCTGGGCCTGTCGATCAACGGCGACTCGCGCGCGTATCCGATCCCGATGCTCAGCTCTCACGAGATTGTCAACGACGTTGTGGGAGGCGAACCCGTCGCGGTAACTTGGTGACCGCTCTGCTTCTCGGCCATCGTGT